>NZ_BAAAFP010000001.1:0-770721 GCF_039523595.1 Alteraurantiacibacter aestuarii | reverse complement strand
GGCGGCGGAGGCGGCGGAGGCGGAGGCGGCGGGGGCGGAGGAGGCGGCGGCGGCGGCGGCGGAGGAGGCGGAGGCGGCGGTGCCACCGGCTCGGAACCACCGAAGGCATGACGCAGCGTCAGCCCGCCGGAGTGGACCTGATGGGTATCCCCGATCCAGCCCTCATACCCCAGCCTGACCGAGGTGTTCGCGCCCAGGCTGGCAGCCAGACTGGCCCCCGCCACGATCGCATCCTCATCACGCTGCGGCCCAAGGATGGTGAAAGTGGAACCCGGCTGATCGGCATAGGATGCCAGGAAGCTGGTTGGCGCATCCTCGAACTGGTGACGCCAGCCGACCTTCACTTCAGGGGTGATCCCGGCGAAGTGACCCGCCAGTTTCAGGCCCAGTTCGGAAGCGGCATAGGAATCCTTGGCATCGAACACCGCCAGGTTGGCACCGGGAAGCCCGGTCTCCGTAAAGCCAGCCATCTTGACCGAGACATAATCGATGCCCGCATAAGGCGTCAGCGATGCCCCGCCCAGCGGCAGGCGGTAACCCACTTCACCGCCAAGACTCCAGATCTTGGAATCGGGCGATGAACTGGCCACGCCGGCAATCGAACCGATTGCGATCGAACGCACAGAATCGCTGTTCAGATCGGAATAGCTGCCCGACGCCTTGATGTAGAAGCTGCCCGGATCGTAAGCGGCATACAGGCCGACCTGATAGCCTTCGGATTCGATCCGGCCGTTCCACAGGTCGAACTTGGCATCATTGTTGATGATCCCGCCGCCGATGCCGATCACACCGTAATCGCCCAGCGTGACATCGGCGCCCATGGCAGCAATCCACTGCTTGCCGCTGAGGCCGGAGGCATCCTGCGCGCTGTCGGTATCGATATCTTCCGCGCCATAGTTGAAGGTGGCCCAGATGCCGGCAGCAGTTTCCCTGCGGCAGGACACCGAACCATCGTTCAGCTGCAACGCGGCGCATTCGCCCATGTCACCGATCAGGCCGTTGAAGCGCGAACCCATCCAGCCCAGCGATTGCAGGTGCGTGGCATATTGCGCGCCGTGCATGCTGCTGAGCGCGGAGCGATAGTCCGACCCATCGTCCATCAGGAACATCTCTTGCAGTATGGTGGCAAAAGGTCCGGTCAGCGTGGGCGAATAGACATCCTCAATCGCATCGGCAGCAGATTGCTGGTTGGGATTGAGGCCAAAGCGCGCATCGCCAAATGGTGCCCTGCTTATCGTCAGGTCGACATTGGACAATGTGTCATAGGTTGCCAGCGGATCGAGGAAGATCGATCCGGTATCGGTGGTGACGGAGGCGAATGTGCCGTTCAGCACATTGGCATCGATGATGTCGTTGAAGGAATACACATCATCATACAGGCCGTTGGGCGTGTTGAGGACGGTCACCAGATTGGCGCCGGTGATCGTGGCGACATTGGCGTTGACGTAGGGATAGGCAACCTGCGCATCAGCCGCCAGCGTCGCACTGGGCAGTTGCAGCGCCAGCGTGCCGCCGCTCGCGAGGGTGAAGCTGTCCACATTCACCGCAGCCGGTCCGCTGTAGGACGGGTTGTTGAGCGGATCGTTGACCAGGTACAATGTCCCCCCGTTCGCAACGGTCAGGCTGCCCACCAGCGGGCCCACCGGACCCGCTGCTGCAATCAGCCTGTCAGTGCTGGCCGTCGCGGTGGACAGAAGGCCGATGCCGTTCATCTCGGCGACCGGGTTCACCGTGCCGTCGAGCGTGGTCACGCCGCTGACCACGGTGATCGCATCGTCCTGGCTCAGCACGATGTCACCATAGACATAGCTGTTGCCGGAGAAGTTGACCGCCGCCCGGTTGGGCGCATCGTACAGGCTGATCGCGGTGCCGTGCTGGAAGGTGGCGCCGCCATCCACGCTTTCGCGCGCAATGATCGAACCGCCATTGTTCAGCAGGGTGAAGACATCGTCCTCACCCGGCAGAACGGGCGAGTCATCGAACGTGACCAGATGCACGCCATAGGCTTCCGAGTACCCGTCATTGGTCACCGCCGATACGGAGATGGTGCCGCTGTTGGTCAGCGTCGCATTGACCACTGCCGCCTCGAACAGCACGCCTGCTGCCTCGGCATGGCTGCCAAGTGCAATCACCTGCGTGGTACGCGCATCGGTAGTCATCAGAGGCTGCGAACCCGAGGCGGAGACCGCCACGGTCAGATTGCCCGAATTGACGACACTGCCGGTGATCGCATTGGTGGCCGCTTCTTCCCAGACGACAGGCCCTTCATCCTCGCCGGAGCCGCCGTGGCCGTTCTGGCCATTTTCGCCGCTGTGGCCCTCCTCGCCGCCATGACCGTGGCCTTCCTCGTCTTCAGGAAGCTCGACCGTGGGGTCCCATGTGGCCATGAATTCCATGCCCACAGCACCGGCATAGGCCGGGCCGCCATCAGACACCGAATCGGCCGACACGGTCATGCTGCCCGAGTTGGAGACATCCAGATTGACCGGCTCTCCCCAGACCCTGAGGCCTGCTGCTCCGGCCTGCGAATAGGCACTGCCTTCGCTGGCGGTCGCATCGGCGGACATCGCAACCGAGAAATCGCCGCTATTGTGGAAACCGGCCAGACCGCCGCCGCCTGCACCCAGGCCGAACAGTTCCTGCTCGACGCCGGTACCGAAGGCTGCTGCTTCGACATACTGGCCGCTGGCCGTGGCGCTGCCGCTGATATCAACCGAACCCGAATTGACGAACTGCGTTTCCGCATAGCCGGTCATTTCCGATTCCTGCAGGATAGCGGCTTCCATGGAGGTGAATGCACCGCTGGAATTCACGGCGTTGGAAAGCGAGCTACCGTGGATCACGAGGTCACCGGTGTTGATGAACGTCGCGGTACCCGTGCGCCCGACAAAGCTCTCCGGCCCGCCCGCTTCTGCGGTCTGGACCAATGCCGAGCTCATGGAGGTGCTGGCATAGCCATCATCGTCCGAATTGGCAGTCGAACTTGCCGAAACGGTGATCAGCCCGTCATTCTGGATAGACAGGTCGATAGTGCCTTCATCCTGACCGCTGGCCTGGCCCTTCATCACGATCGCACCATCGATCAGCGCATTTGCAGTTGCCTGGTTGAAGGCCGTGGCAACAGAAGTTGCGTCAATCGCCAGCACGCCGCCAGCCGCATTGATCATGCTGACAGAAGCGCTATCCACGCCCGTCCCGTTCACCGCGCCGCGAATATGCATCAGGCCATGTTCGCCGCCGCCGGTGGAGGCGGTCGCCGTGGCATCGGAATCGATAGTGTCGCCGCTGCTCGTGGCGATGGCGCTGGTCGAGAAATCAAGCGAGCCGTTGTTGGTATAGATCGTCTGCACGCTCGCATCGCCAGAGCCATTGCCCTGCGCCCGCATGAACAAGGCTTCCTGCAAGGTGGCATCGGCGGTTGCCGGGCCGTCGGACACGGCAGAGGCGTTGGCGAAGGCCTGATAGAAGCCATCATTCACGCCGGTGACCACAGCCGTCCCGCCGCCGCCGCCTTCAACGGTGGCTTCCTGGTGCAATCCGCCGATCACGCTGGCGTCGGCCGTGGTGGTGACATCATCCTCTTCGGCAGTGCCGCTGGCATCGGCAAGCGCGCCAATGGTCAGGTCACCCACATTGGACATGGTGATCGCCAGATCGGCGTTGGGCGCGGTCAGGATCTGGCTGACGGCATCCTCAACATGGGCGGTTGCAGTTGCCATGTTGGACGGGTTGGGTGTCGCGGTGGAACTCGCCAGGATCGTCACCGATCCTTCATTGCCGAGATAGAGCGTGATGGGATCGACCACGTCGGCAGGTGCCTTCATGGTGTCATTGCCGCCATCCGGCTCTCCCACCGCCAGGCGTTGGACGAAGGTGCCGGTAGGAACGCTGACAACCTGCGAATTGGCCACCGGGCTGCCGGTTGTGGTGACGCCGGTTTCCAGCACTTCACCCGCCTCGAACGTGACATCCGGTCCCAGATCTTCGCCCGGAACGGTTGTTTGAACGACGTTGCCAGCCTGTGCCGCCACGATGCTGGAAATGCACATGCTGAGCACCGAAACACCGGTAGCCAGAGCCAATTTCCTTGATCCACTTATCATCGTAAACACCCTCATCTCTATCATCGGATTGAACAACTGATCGCCATTCTGACGATCAGCGGGGTGTGTCCCATTGATCAAAATCAAGAACTAAGTAAACCACCGTAAAATGTCATAAATTGCGCTATGGCGTTGTTTTATAGTATATATTTTCGCTCACATCTGACACGGTCAGCTGCCGAACCCGCCGCCGCCGGGGGTCTCGATCTCGAAAATATCACCTTCGCCGAGCGGGGCAGAGGCGGTGGCGGGCAGGCTGTCGATCTGCCCGCTGGCGCGGATGATGCGGTTGCGGCCCGGCGCCGCGTCTTGGCCGCCGGCCAGCCCGAACGGGGCCACCAGCCGCCGTCCTGAAAGGATGTTCGCCTGCATGGCTTGCAGGAAGCGGATGCGGCGCACGGTGCCATCGCCGCCATGCCATTTGCCGTTCCCGCCAGAGCCCTTGCGCACCGAAAATTCTTCCACCAGCACGGGGAAGCGCTGCTCAAGGATTTCGGGATCGGTCAGGCGTGAATTGGTCATGTGCGTCTGCACCGCATCGGCCCCGTCAAAGCCGGGACCGGCGCCCGCACCGCCAGCGATGGTCTCGTAATACTGGTGCGCCTCGTCGCCGAAAGTGAAGTTGTTCATCGTCCCCTGACTGGCCGCCATCGCGCCCATTGCGGCCATCAGCGCGTCGGTCACCATCTGGCTGGTCTCGACATTTCCTGCCACCACGGCGGCGGGATATTCCGGGGCGAGCATCGATCCCGCCGGAATGCGGATTGATACCGGGCGCAGGAACCCATCATTGAGCGGCACCGGCAGATCGGTGAGGCAGCGCACGGCATAGAGGCAGGCGGCGCGCACCACGCTGGAAGGCGCGTTGAAATTGCCCGGCTGCTGGGGCGATGTGCCCGCAAAGTCGATTTCGGCGGACCCCGTCTCGCGGTCCACGCTAACGCGAACCGCAATCACCGCGCCATCATCGAACACCGCTTCGTGCGCGCCATCGGCAAGCTGCTTCAGCACCCCGCGCGCCGCGCCTTCGGCATAGTCGAGCAGATGGCCCATATAGGCCGCCACCACGTCCGCGCCGTAACTCTCCGCCATTTCCAGCAGCCGCGTGCTGCCGCGCTGGCAGGCGGCGAGCTGGGCGGCGAGATCGGCGATGTTCTGTTCCACATTGCGTGCCGGATAGGGGCCGGATGAGAGGATCTTGCGCAGGTCATCGGCCAGGAAATGCCCGTCGCGCAGGATTTCCACGCAATCCAGCACCACGCCCTCCTGCTCGATCGACGTGCTGTCAGACGGCATGGAGCCGGGGGCAATCCCGCCAATATCGGCATGGTGCCCGCGCGCGGCGGTATAGAAGGCCGGCGAGGCCTGTCCGCCGGTGAACACCGGCCGGATCACGGTGATATCGGGCAGATGCGTACCGCCCTGATAGGGGGCGTTGAGCGCATAGCCCATCCCCTCGCGCATGGCATGGCCGTGCCGGGCAATCACCGCGCGCACGCTGTCACCCATGCTGCCCAGATGCACCGGCATATGCGGTGCATTGGCGATCAGATTGCCGTCGGCATCAAAGATGGCGCAGGAAAAATCGAGCCGCTCGCGGATATTGACCGAGCGCGCCGAGTGCTGGAGCGCAGCCCCCATCTCCTCGGCAATGGCCATGAACAGCCCGCCGAAAATCTCCAGCCGTACAGGATCGAGAGCGGTGGTAATTCTCGCCTCGCCCTGCCGCGCATGGCGGGTGAGCACCACCATGCCTTCTGCGCCCGCCTCGGCCTGCCAGCCCGGCTCGACGATCATCGTCGCCACGGGGTCGACGATCATGGCCGGACCGGGCAGCGCCTCGCCGGTCTTGAGGTCGGAGCGCGCCAGCACCGGGCACAGATAGTCCGCCCCCGCCATATGGCATTGCGCCTGCCCTGCCCCGCTCGCCTGCCGGGTGACTGCGGCAAATTGCAGCGCGCCGCCATGCTGCGTGGGTGCGATGGCATCGACGCGCAGACTCTCCACCACCAGCGCAGCATCGCTGTGATAGCCAAAGCGCGTGTGAAAGGCGGCGGCGAAGGCTTCGCGCATGGCCTGCTCGCCCGCCAGCGGCACGGATATCGTGCTGTCGCCATTGGCGTGGCGGATATGCGCCTGCGCGCTTACTTCCACCGCCGCAGGATCGATGGCCTGCGCCGCCATCGCCGCGCGCGCCTCATCCGCCAGCCGCCCGGATATCAGCGCAAGTTCTGCGCCGGCATCCAGTGGCAGACCGCAGCTCTGCTCCACCGTGGTGCGCCGGTCCGCCAGCCCCATGCCATAGGCAGACAGCACGCCGGAAAGCGGGTGCAGCAGCACAGTCTCTATCCCCAGCGCATCGGCCACCAGGCAGGCATGCTGGCCACCCGCGCCGCCAAAGCAGTTGAGCGCGAAGCGCGCCATGTCATGCCCCCTAGCGACAGAAATGGCGCGGATGGCATTGGCCATATTGGCCACCGCGATGGCGATGAAGCCTTCCGCCGCCGCCTGCGCGCTCATCCGCTTGCCTGTGGCCTGCTCTACCTGGCTCAACACCTCTTCCATGCGCTTCAGTGACGCTGTGCGGTCAATCGGCTGGTCACCCTCAGGTCCAAACAGGCGAGGGAAATGATCCGCCTGCAATTTGCCCAGAATGAGATTGCAATCGGTCACCGTCAGCGGTCCGCCTGCGCGGTAACAGGCCGGACCCGGCTGCGCGCCCGCACTCTGCGGACCCACCAGAAAACGTGCACCATCGAAGCGGCAGATCGACCCGCCGCCAGCCGCCACCGTATGAATCCGCATCATCGGGGAACGAACGCGCACGCCCGCCACGCGGTTGTCACTATCGCGCTCATATTCCCCGGCGAACAGCGAGACATCGGTGGAGGTGCCGCCCATGTCGAAGCCGATGGCGCGGTCATATCCCGCGCGCAGGCTGGTCTGCGCCATGCCCACGATACCGCCTGCCGGGCCAGACAATATCGCATCCTTGCCGCGCAGGAACTCTGCCGCCACCAGCCCGCCATTGCTCTGCATGAACAACGGCTTCTGCCCCTCACCCAGCGCCGCTGTCAGACCCGCCACATAGCGGGCGAGAACCGGGGAGAGATAGGCATCGACGCAGGTGGTATCCGCCCGCCCGATCAGCCTTGCCAGCGGGCTGGCGCGGTGGCTGACGACGATCTCGGTAAAGCCCACGTCGGCAGCGATCTGCGCCAGTTGCTGCTCATGCGCGGTGAAGCGCCAGCCGTGCATCAGGGCGATGGCGATTGCGCGCAGCCCCGCATCATACGCCGCCTGCATCCCGGCGCGCGCAGCTTCGGTATCCAGTGCGCGGTGACTGGTGCCATCCGCCCCGACCCGCTCATCGATTTCCAGCACGCGCGCAGGCAAGGGCTGCGGCTTGACGATGGCGCGGGCAAAAATGTCCGGCCGCTCCTGCGTGCCGATGGCCAGAGCATCGCCAAAGCCGCGCGTTATGGCCAGCAGCAGCGGCTCGCCCTTGCGCTCCAGCAGGGCGTTGGTGGCCACGGTGGTGCCAATGCGGATATCGGCTGCGGGCAGCGGTCCCTGGGCAATGCCGGTCAGCTGGCGGATCGCGGCAACGGCGGCATCGTCATAGTGCGCCGGGTCTTCTGACAGCAGCTTGGCAGTGTGGATCTGTCCGTCAGGGCGGCGCGCCACGACATCGGTAAAAGTGCCGCCACGATCGATCCAGAAATGCCATTTTTGCGCGCTCATCGCCCGGTCCTATGCCGCATCACGCGGCTTGCGACAAATTGATGCAAGAGCACCGACCTAGGGCCACTTGGCAGGCGGGCCGCTAGCAGCTAGACTTTATCAATAAGCATAAGTTCTGCGCCCGATGCTGTCTGGCGCGATGTACCAGTTCAAATCTTGGAGAAGCTCATGGCCTACCGGGTCACCATCAACGGCGAAACGCGGGATATCGATGCACCGGAGGACATGCCTCTCCTGTGGGTGCTGCGTAACGAACTGGGCATGACCGGCACCAAATTCGGCTGCGGCATCGGCATGTGCGGTGCCTGCACCGTGCATGTGGACGGTGTGGCCACGCGCAGCTGCGCGCTGCCTGTGGGATCGATCGGCGAGCGGCAGATCTCCACCATCGAACATCTCTCGCAAAGCCCCGTCGGCGCTGCCCTGCAGCAGGTGTGGCTGGACGAAGACGTGATGCAATGCGGATATTGCCAGGCTGGGCAGCTGATGAATGCCACCGCCCTGCTCACGTCCAACCCCAATCCGAGCCAGGAAGAGATCGAGAACTCGATGCGCGGCAATATCTGCCGCTGCGCCTGCTACAAGCGGATCAATTCGGCGATTGCCAAGGTTGCAGCGGAGGGCCCGTCCAATGCGTAACTCTGAAACCCTCGCAGGCGGACCACAGCTCGGCCGCCGCTCTTTCCTGAAGGCTTCTGCCGTTGCCGGCGGCGGTCTGGCACTGTCCATGAGCATTCCCATCGCCTCACGCGCGATGGCGCAAGGCGGTCCGGCTGAACTCAACGCCTTCATCACCATCCATCCTGACAACACCATCACCATCATCGGCAAGAACCCCGAGATCGGCCAGGGCATCAAGACCATGCTGCCCATGCTGATTGCCGAGGAGCTGGACGCGGACTGGGATTCCATCTCGATCCTGCAGGGTGATACCGATGCGGCCAAATACGGCCTGCAGCTGGCCGGCGGCAGTTTCGCCACGCCAATGAACTGGATGCCGATGCGCCAGACGGGCGCTGCCGCGCGCGCCATGCTGATCCAGGCTGCTGCCCTGCGCTGGGGCGTTGATCCCGCATCGCTGCGGACAGAGCCGAACCTGGTGGTGGACCCGGCTTCGGGCCGCTCCGCCACGTATGGTGAGCTGGCATCCGAAGCGGCCACCGTGGCCGTTCCCGATCCGGCAACGCTGACGCTGAAGGATGCGGCGGACTTCCGCATCATCGGCCGCCCCATCGGCGGGATCGACAGCCCCAAGATCGTTCGCGGGGAGCCGATTTTCGGTGTCGACACGCAGCTTCCGGGCATGATCTATGCCGCTTACGAGCGTTCGCGCGTGTTCGGCGCAAAGCTGGTCTCGGCAAATCTGGATGCAGCCAAGGCGGCACCGGGCGTGATCGATGCCTTCGTGGTCGAAGGCAATGGCAATGCCGAGGAACTGGTCGATGGCGTGGCCATTCTGGCCAGCAACTGGTGGCTGGCCAACAAGGCGCGTGAGAAGCTGGAAATCAACTGGGACAACGGTGAATGGGCAGACCATTCGACCGCCAGATATGCCGAGACTGCGCGCGAATTGATGGCAGCGGGTGAACCGCAGGAAGTCTTCGCCACCAAGGGCGATGTCGACGGTGCGCTGGCATCTGCGGCGCAGGTTCTGGAAGCCGAATATCATTATCCCTTCCTGGCCCACGTGCCGATGGAGCCGATGAACTGCACCGCGCTGCTGCGTGAAGACGGCATCATGGAAATGTGGGCCCCTTCGCAGACCCCGCAGGGCGGTTTGCAGGCGGTTGCCGGATATCTGGGCGTGGCGCCTGACAAGGTCATCGTCCACATCACCCGTATGGGTGGCGGGTTCGGTCGCCGGCTGACCAATGATTACATGGTCCAGGTGGCGGCTATCGCCAAGCAGGTGCCCGGAACGCCGGTGCAGCTGATCTGGAGCCGTGAAGACGATGTGCGCACCGATTTCTATCGCCCGGCAGGCTGGCACAAGCTGCGTGCGGGCCTGGATGAAGCTGGCGAGCTGGTCAGCTGGGATGACCATTTCATCACCTTCGACATCGGCGGCGGGGCATTCAACCCGGCGGTGATGTCTGCCGAAGAATTTCCGGCCAAATACGTGTCCAACCTGCGTTATGCGCAAACCAAGATGCGCACCGCCGTGCCGATGGGGGCGCTGCGCGCGCCGACATCCAACGCCATGGCTTTCGTGATGCAGAGCTTCCTTGACGAAGTGGCGCATGCGGCGGGCAAGGACCTGCCCACGCTGCTGCTGCAGATCGTCGAAGGTGAGCAGGCCGAACCCACCACCATGGGTTTTGCCGGGCCGCAGGTCGGCTTCGACCCGGGCCGTCTGCGCGCCGTGACGCACAAGGTCCTGGAAATGGCCAAATGGGGCCAGCCGGTGGCAGATGGCCATGCGCTGGGCTTTGGCTATTACTACAGCCATCAGGGCTATTTCGCCGAAGTGGTGGAAGTCAGCCTGTCCGATCGCAACCAGGTTGAGGTACACAATGTCTGGACCGCGGGCGATGTCGGCAGCCAGATCATCAACCCCTATGGCGCGATGAACCAGGCCGAAGGCGCGATTATCGACGGGCTGGGACAGGCGCTGTCACTGGCTGTGGAGATCGAGGGCGGCGCGACCAAGCAGTCCAACTTCCACAACTACCAGCTGCCGCGCATGCCGATGGTGCCGCAGATTCACGTGGAATTCGTGCTGTCCGACAATCCGCCGACCGGCCTTGGTGAACCGGCCCTGCCGCCGGTCATCCCGGCGCTGACCAACGCGCTGTTCGCCCTGACCGGCAAGCGCGTGCGCAGCCTGCCGATCGATACGAGCCTGTTTGCGTAAATCCTCTTCAGCGGGCCGGATCAGTCCAGACTGAATATCCGGCCCGCCAGCCTTTTCACTTCCGTCCTGTCGTGACTGACCAGCAGGGTCGGAACCTGCAATTCGTCGCGGATGTCCTCGATCAGGCGCCTGATATCGTCGATCCGGGCCGCGTCGAGCGAGGCCATAGGCTCGTCCAGCAACAGGAAGCGCGGCGCTGACAGCAGCGCCCGCCCGATCGCCACCCGCCGCACTTCTCCGCCAGAGAGGGTGGCGGGCCAGCGTTGGAGCAGGTGGGGAATTCCCAGCAGGTCGACCACCTTGTCACGCGTGATCCAGCGATCTTCGGTGCGCGCCATCTTCTCGCCATAAGCAAGATTGGCGGCGACTTTCATGTGCGGGAACAGCCGCGCATCCTGGAACACATATCCCGCGCGGCGCTGTTCTGGCGGCAGGTCGATGGCGTTGCGGGTATCCAGCAGCACTTCACCGGCGATGGCGATGCGCCCGCTGTCTGGCCTCATCAGCCCGGCGATGCAGTTGAGCACGGTGGTCTTGCCCGCGCCCGATATGCCCACCAGCGCGGTGAGCGGGGCGTTGCTTTGCAGGTCGAGCACGATATCGCGCTCACCAATGCGGTGGCGCAGGCTGATCTCAAAGTACATGGGCGCGGCTCCCGGCAGACCTGCGCACCAGCATCTCCGATACCAGCAGGGCGCCAAGCGAGAGCAGGATGGAAATGATCGCCAGCCGGGTCACCTGATCCTCCCCACCGGGCATTTGCAGGCCGCTGTAAATCGCCAGCGGCAGCGTGCGCGTTTCACCGGCGATATTGGAGGCAAAGGTGATGGTGGCACCAAATTCCCCCAGCGAGCGGGCAAAGCCCAGCACCGCACCGGCAAGGATACCCGGCAGGCTGAGCGGCAGGGTGATGGTGGCAAAGGCGCGCCATTTGCTCGCCCCCAGGCTGCGTGCCGCGCCCACCAGCCGCCGGTCCACCGCCTCGATCGACAGGCGCATGGCGCGCACCATCAGCGGCAGGGCCATGACCGCTGCTGCCAGCGCCGCGCCGGTCCAGCGAAACACCAGCGTCACGCCCAGCACCTGTTCCAGCCATGCACCGATGGGGCCGTTGCGGCCAAACAGCACCAGCAGCAGCCAGCCGGTCACCACCGGCGGAACCACCAGCGGCAGATGCACCAGCGCATCGAGCAGCATGCGGCCGGGAAAGCGCCGCCGCGCCAGCAGCCAGGCAAGGCCATAGGCGACCGGCATCGTCCCCAGCACCGCCACCAGGCTGACCTTGAGCGACAGGGCAACCACCGCCCATTCCATCGGCGAGAGGGCCAGGCTCATCGCGCCAGCCCAAAACCATAGGCGGCAAATATTGCGCCTGCCTGATCCGAGCGCAGGAAGGTCAGGAATTCCGCCGCATCGGCGTGACTGCTGGAGGCCAGCTGCGCCGCCGGATAGACAATCGGATCAAGGCTGCCGGCAGGAAACAGGCCCGCCAGCCCGCCCTTGGTCATGGCCTTTGCATCGGTCGCATAGACGATGGCGTAGGGAACCTCCCCGCGCTCAACCAGCGCCACCGCGGCACGCACGCTGTCAGTCGGCACGGCCTGATCGCGCAGAGCTTCCCACTGGCCAATCCGCTCCAGCGCGGCCCTGGCATAGCGGCCTGCGGGCACGCTGTCCGCATCGCCCATCGCAAAGCGGGCCTTGCCGATCAGCAGGGCGGGCGATTCCCGGTATTCGCCTTCAGGCGTGTGGTTCTCATCGCCCACGATCACCAGATCATTGGTCAGCAGATCATGGCGCGATCCGGCCCTGACCAGATCGCGATCCTCCAGCCAGTCCATCCATTCGCTGTCGGCGGAAACGAATATATCCGCAGGGGCGCCTGCCTCCACCTGCCGTGCCAGAGAGGATGTTCCGGCAAAGGACAGCACCGGGCGGGCATGGCCCTGCGCTTCCCAGCTATCGGCAACTTCCTCCATCGCATCTGTCAGGCTGGCGGCGGCAAGCACCACCGGACCGCGCTGCTGCGCCGGCGCACAGGACGCGAGCAGCGGCAGAGCCAGCCAGATGGCAAGGAGGATTCGCAAAGCGGAAGTCACCGGCGGTGCTGTATACAAGGGAATATAGCGGGTCCAGCCCGGGCAGGCGCAATCCGGGCCGGATCAGCCTTGGTGATCGGATCGCGCGAGGTCGTTCATCGCGCGGCGCATCCGGCGTGTTTCCGGCTTGCTGGCCCGGATGGCGAATTCGGTCGGCTGGCGGACCGGGATCATCATCGTGCAGCGCACGCCGGCGGGATCGAAAATCAGCTCCACCGGATTGCGCAATTCATGCGCCACGATACGTTCGATCAGATCGGTGCCGAAACCGCGGCCACGCTGCTGCGGCACTGCCGGTCCGCCGCTTTCCACCCATTCCACCCTGACCAGCGCTTCTCCGGCCATTTCCCACGTGATGGTGACCTTGCCGCCGGCCCGGCTGAGCGCGCCATATTTGGCGGCATTGGTGGCCAGCTCATGCATGGCCAGACCCAGCGACAATGCATCATTGGGGGCGAGTTCGATTTCCGGCCCGGTCGCCTCTACCACGTGGTCCTTGTCCTGCGCATAAGGGCGCAGTTCGGCCTGCACCACGTCGCCGATCGGCGTGGTGCCCCAGTCGGACTTGGTCAGCAGGTCATGCGTGGCGGACAGCGCCCGAATGCGCCCGTCCAGCCCGTTGGCGAATTCGCTGACATCCTCTGCCCGCCTGCGGGTGAGGGCGATGATAGACAGGACATTGGCCAGCGTATTCTTGACCCGGTGGTTCAGTTCGCGGGTCAGCGAATTGCGGATCGATGCCTGTTCCTCAAACCAGATGAGCGAGGCTTCGTCCTCCACCGCCTGCTGCGTCAGCATGCGCACGAGGAGCATCAGCAGGCTGGCCACCAGCATGCCGAAGATCAGGGTCGCCATCGAAAGACCGGAAAGAAAGCCACTGTCCGCGCGGCTGACTTGCAGCACGAAGGGCGCGTTGGCGATGGTCACCAGTTCGCGGTGCTGCTCGCGCTCCTCGCCACTGGAGATAATTGTGCTGGCCAGCAGGTTCTGCTCGGTCGCCGAGCCATAGAACAGGCTGACGCCGTAATTGCCGGCATCTTCCAGTTCGAGCGCGCTGGAGAGGAAGTCCTGCGCGTTGAAGGGGCTGTAAATGAAACCGCGCAAGCGCCGCCCGCCGGGCGCTGCTTCAAACACCGGCATATAGATCAGGAAGCCGGGCTGCTCGCCATCGCCTTCCTGTTGCAGCACCACCTTGCCACTGGCCGTGGGCCGCGCTGTCCGCTCTGCCTCCTGCATGGCCGCGCGGCGCACCGGATCTGAGTACATGTCAAAGCCCAGCGCTCGTCGATTGCGCTCCGTATCGGGCTGCAAATAGGTCACCGGGACAGAAAAGGGCTGATCACCTGACGGGCGCGGATAGAGCCGGGCCGCGACAGTCGAATCGGCCTGGAGAATCACCTCGAACGCGTCGATTTCATCGGGACGCACCACCATTGCCCAGCCAATGCCTTCCGCACCGCGATAATCGGCATCGAGCCGGAGTTCGCTGACAAAGCGCCGGAAACTGGCGGGCGGGACAGAATCGAGCGAAGCCAGCAGGGCGGCTCCTGCCCGCAGATAGGCGCTGCTGGCATTGGCCCGCCGCTCCAGCGCCGAGGCGATGGCGATGGTGCGGCTGCTCAGTTCGGCGGAAGCCTGCCGCTCCTCGCTGCGCTCAATCGAGAAAATGGACAGCACCGTGATCGCGGAAATCAGCACGAAGATGCTGACCGGCAATGCACGCGGAAAGCGGACGAGCCATCGCTGCACTTTGCTGCGTCTCTGCTTTACCGTGTTCACCGAAAAGGTCCCATCAACACCCCGTTGCGATTAGATCAGTCCATCGGGGAACCGTAGCGCGCCCATTTCGTTCCAATTTTACGCAATAGCAGACCAGTGCATTATTATGGCGGTGCACTGGCGCAACACTTTTGCAGTGCACAGCGTGGCTGTGACTGCCAGACTGGACGGGTTTGAAACAGACAATGAGTGATCGTGGCAAGAATGGCGGAGATGGACATGACAAGTCCGGAAAGATGAAAGCCGGCGGCGCAGTGCCAGTCAGCAAACCTGATTGGGCCGATGGCCTGAAGCAATTCTATGATTCCGTCGTGGATGAACCCCTGCCTGACGATCTCGCAGCCCTGCTTTCGAAACTAGACGATGGCGCCAGCGAATGAGCGGCGATGAGAAACGCCCGCTTCCAAAGCGAAGTGCGGAGGACAAGCGTGACTTCAAGAAGGCACTGACCGATGTAGTTCCGCACCTGCGCGCCTTTGCCCGCGGCTTGTGCGGACGCCCCGATATGGCCGATGACCTTGTGCAGGAAGCCCTGCTCAAGGCGTGGGCTGCGCAGGAGCGGTTTGAACCTGGCACTTCCATGCGCGCCTGGACCTTCGTGATCCTGCGCAACGCCTATCTCACCGATATGCGCCGCAACCGCTTTCGCGGGGAGTATGATGAAGGCGTGGCCGAGCGCATTCTGACAGCGCCGGCCGGCCAGGAAGAACCGATCCACCTGTCCGATCTGCACCGCGCCCTGCTGACCCTTCCGGCGGAACGGCGCGAAGCCTTGCTGCTCGTGGGTGCAGGCGGCTTTTCCTATGAGGAGGCGGCCAGCATCTGCGGCTGCGCCGTTGGCACGATCAAGAGCCGCGTGGGCCGCGCGCGTGCGGCATTGACCAGCATGATCGAGGATGGCGACATCCCGGATCGGGCAATCGGCGACCCGTCTGCCCACCGCGCCATTCTGGAAGAACTGGATGAAGTGGCCGCCGGGCGCGGTGAAACCGAACCAACCAGATGACGCACACTTGATCGACGGTGCGGGCAGCGCCATGCATGAATTCGATTCGGGGGGAATAGTGGCGCGGTCATGAAGACACCAACGCAAGTCAAAGGTCAGGAAAAGCCGCAATCGCCGGTGCGCAAACAGGCCATGACTTTTGCGGCACAGGAACTGCGCCTGATCTCGGCGCTGGTCCTGTTGCTGGCAGTTGGCCTGTTTCTGGCCCTGCCGTTCGTTCTTTCGATCGGCGCCATCGTCTTCCTGCCGCTGGTCACCGCGATTATTCTCACCATCCTGCTGTCCCCGCTGGCAGACCGGCTGGCCAGCTGGGGCGTGCCCAACTTCATCGCATCGCTGATGGCGCTGCTGCTGTTTCTGGCAATCGTGTCGCTGGCGCTGACCGTGGTTCTGCGCCCGGCGGTGACCTTGTTTGACGAAGTACCCGCGATGATTGCCCGCATTGGCGAGCATTTCAGCCACCTCAAAGGGTCCATGCAGTGGATCGTGCGGCTGAACGAACAGGTTGCCGGCATCGTCGGCGCGGAGAGTGGGCAGCAGGTGGTCCTGGCCGGACCGTCCATGCTGGAACAGCTGGCCTTTGCCACCCCCACCGTGGTGCTGGAAATTCTGCTCACCATCATGCTGGCGTTCTTCATGATAGAAGCCCGCGTGCGCCTGCGCCGCCGCCTGCTGCTGCAACGCCAGCAGGTCGATTCCAGCCTCAAGGCAGCGCGGGTCATGCGCGAGGTGCAGGACCGGGTGGCCGCCTATATCCTGACCGTTGGCCTGATCAATCTGGGCGTTGGCGTGATCGTGGCGCTGGGCGCCTGGGCGCTGGGCATGGATGCGCCGGTGATGTGGGGCGGACTGGCGGCGCTGCTCAATTTCCTGCCTTACATCGGCCCGATGATCATGATCGCGCTGCTCACCCTGTTTGGTCTGGGCACCGCCGATGTGCCGTTGATCGGGCTGATTCCGGCCGCCGCCTATCTGGGGCTGCATACGGTGGAGGCCAATGTCATCACGCCTTCGGTCCTGGGCGCCCGCTTCACCATGAACCCGGTGCTGATCCTGCTCGCCCTGTCCTATTTCAGCTGGATCTGGGGCGTGACGGGCGCGCTTCTGTCCGTTCCCATCCTGCTGACGCTGACCGCACTGGTCGATCATCTGGGCAAGCCCAACCTGATCGGTTTCCTGTTTGGCGAACCGCTGTTTGCGACCAACATCCTGGAGCTGGCAGACGAGGATTGAAGGCCAGCCTGGCCCGACCTTGCCTTTCTCAAGTAAAACGATAGGCTGGGGGCAACCCTGTGTGCCGGGATGGATGAATATTTGCCGGGCGCTGCACATGCAATAATCATGGTGGCCCTCCTGCGTTGAAATTCCGGACAGGGAAGAGGATGCTTGGAGGGGAAGACCATGCGTTTATTTCTTACCGGAGTGGCAAGCGCCACCCTATTGGCAACAGCTGCATACGCTCAGGACACTGACTGGGGCTTTTTCGAAGACGAAAACGGCGTGATGCAGGCCGGCGTGCAATCGAGCGGCGGCGACCAGCTGATCCTGAAATGCAATGAGCCGGGCGATCGCAGCGTATTCGCGCTGATCTACACGCCTGAGGCACTGGGAGCGCCCAGCACGCGGGCATCGATCAGGGATGTGACCCTGCTGTTTGACGGCAGTACGCCGCGCGATGCCAAATGGCGCTATTATCAAAATACGGTGGAGGCGGTGAACACGCGGCGCGACCGGGCGCTGATCCCGTTCCTGGAAAGCCTGGCCGATGCCAGCCATATTGAAGTGCGACTTGATCCGGTGGACGGCGCGCGGCGATCGATCGAATTTGATGTGGCCGGCGCGCGCGATGCGATTGGCCGGGTTTACGATAGCTGCGGGGATCAAAATCCGCTCGGCTGACATTGTGCCGCCGCAACTCTGAGCTGCGGCCTTGAGCCGCAACCCTGACATGAAAAAGCCCGCCCCGTCCATGCGACGGGGCGGGCTTTTCATTGTCCGAACAAATGTGGATCAGGCCGGATAGGTCCAGGCGCTGCCACGGGCCAGGTTGTCCGCCGCAAAATCCCAGTTGAGGTGGCCGTCGACCACTGCGCTCAGGTAAGACGGGCGGGCATTCTGGTGATCGAGGTAATAGGCGTGTTCCCACACGTCGATGGTCAGCAGCGGGTTGAAGCCCTGATCCACCAGCGTATCGCCGTCATGCGTTTCCTCGATCGAGAGCTTGCCGCCCTTTTCAGCCAGCCACACCCAGCCGCTGGCGAAATGGCCTGCGCCGCGATCCTTCAGCTTGGCCTTGAGATCGTCAAGCGAGCCAAAAGCCTCGTCAATCTTGGCAGCCAGATCGCCCGAAGGGCCGGTGCTGCTGGACGCGAGCGAGTGCCAGTAGAAACCGTGGTTCCAGCTCTGCGCGGAATTGTTGAACAGGCCCTGGTTGGAGCCGCGCGCCGCCGCGATCACGTCTTCCAGAGACTTGCCTGCAAGATCGGTGCCTTCGATGGCGGCGTTGGTCTTGTCGATATAGGCCTTGTGGTGCTTGCCATGGTGATAGCTGAGCGTTTCTGCACTGATTGCCGGAGCCAGCGCTTCGCTGTCATAGGGCAAGGAAATAAGTTCGAAAGCCATGTGGATCCCTTCCTGTCGGTCTGCTGTTCAATAGGCCAACGCACAAAACGCGCATCGGTTGCAAATGATCTGCCTGTTACGCTTGGGGCAAAGCCCAGCCTTGGGCGTGACATTGGCGGCCAGCCGCGCCATTGCAAGCACAGATATGAGTTGCAAGCCCCAGAGGACATAAATGGCACGCACCTATTTTGGTACTGACGGTATTCGCGGCCGCGCCAACGCCGGCACGCTTACGGCAGCCACGGCAATGAAAGTGGGCCAGGCGGCTGGCAAGCACTTCCTGCGCGGCGATCACAAACACCGCGTGGTGATCGGCAAGGACACCCGCCTTTCCGGTTATATGATGGAAACCGCGCTGGTGGCCGGTTTCACCAGCGTGGGCATGGATGTGATCATGACCGGGCCGCTGCCGACCCCCGCCGTGGCCCTGCTGACGCGGGAAATGCGCGCGGACATCGGGGTGATGATTTCCGCCAGCCACAACCGCTTTGCCGATAACGGCATCAAGCTGTTCGGCCCCGACGGGTTCAAACTGTCGGACGAGGACGAAGAAGCGATCGAGGCCGAAATGGGCCGCGAGCAGGAACTGGCGCAGGCAGAAAAGATCGGCCGTGCCCGGCGGATCGATGATGCGCGCGGGCGCTATATCCACGCGGTCAAGCAATCGCTGCCGGTGGATGTGCGGCTGGACGGGCTGAAGATCGTGATCGATTGCGCGCATGGGGCGGCTTACAACGTCACCCCCACCGCGATCTGGGAACTGGGCGCGAATGTGGTGGCGATGGGCGTCCACCCCAACGGCCTCAACATCAATGACGGCGTCGGCTCCACCGATCTTGGCGCGATAAAGGCGCGGGTGGTCTCCGAAAAAGCCAATATCGGCATTGCGCTGGATGGCGATGCCGACCGGCTGATCGTGATCGACGAAAAGGGTCAGGAAGTGGACGGGGACCAGATCATGGCCCTGATCGGCTCCACCATGGCAGAACAGGGCCTGCTGAAGGGCTGCGGCGTGGTGGCCACAGTCATGTCCAACCTCGGCCTCGAGCGCTTTCTGGCAGCCCGTGGGATCGATCTGGTGCGTGCCAAGGTGGGCGACCGCTACGTGCTCGAGAAAATGAAGGCCGGCGGCTATAACGTCGGCGGCGAGCAATCGGGGCACATGATCCTGCTGGACCACGCCACCACCGGCGATGGCACGATTGCCGCGCTGCAGGTGCTGGCCGCGCTGGTGCGCAGCGGCAAGCCGGCATCAGAACTGCTGCACCTGTTCGATCCGGTGCCGCAGCTGCTCAAGAACGTCCGCTATGAAAACGGCGATCCGCTGGCAGCGCCAGACGTGCAGGCAGTGATACGTGAGGCAGAGGCGCATCTGGCCGGAACGGGCCGCCTCGTCATTCGCAAGTCGGGCACCGAACCGCTGATCCGCGTCATGGCCGAAGGCGACGATGCGGACGAGGTGGAACGCGTGGTGGATGCCATCTGCGACGCGGTGGAGAAGGCTGCTTGAGCAAGCGCCCCAGCTCATCCCCGCCGCGCATTCTGGTCATCGCCGGATCGGACAGCTCCGGCGGGGCGGGGATTCAGGCCGATATCAAGACCATCACCATGCTGGGCGGCTATGCCATGACCGCCATCACCGCCGTGACCGCGCAGAACAGCAAGGGCGTGACCGCGGTAGAAGTGCTCAGCCCCGATTTCGTCGCCGCGCAGATGGATGCCTGCATGAGCGATATCGGCGTGGATGCGGTGAAGATCGGCATGCTGGGCAGCGCCGATATCGCCGAAGTGGTGGCAGACCGACTGGAGGACCTGCCCGTCCCCATCATCTTCGATCCGGTGATGGTCGCCACCAGCGGATCAGTGCTGGCGGATGAGGCGACGATTGGCGTGTTCGAATGGCTGATGGACCTGGCCACGCTGACCACGCCCAACATCCCCGAACTGGCAGCCCTGACCGGCATGGATCTGTCAGGCGAGAACGCCATCGCCGCAGCTGCGCAGGAACTGGTCAGGCGGCATGGCCGCTCTGTCCTGGCCAAGGGTGGCCACGGCGCGGGAGAGCGGATCGTTGACCGGCTGATCCATCCCGATGGCTCCTTTGTCAGCTTTGAAGATGCGCGGATCGACACCCGCCACACGCATGGCACCGGCTGCACATTGTCCAGCGCCATCGCCACGCTGGCCGGGCACGGGCAAGGGCTGGACCATGCCGTGCGCCTGGCCCGGCAATATGTTCGCCAGGCAATCGAGGCCGCGCCCGGCTTTGGCGCCGGCCACGGCCCGATGGGACATCAGGGCGTGGGCAGGCCGCGCACTTAATCGCAGCCGCTGATCGGATCGCTCAGCTTGTAGAAGTTGCAGATCGATTTCCACGCTTCGTCCGCCGTTTCGCACCAGCTGATCAGATCGAGGTCCGATTTGCTGATCGTGCCTTCTTCCGCCAGTCCTTCGAAATCGACAATGCGGTTCCAGAATTTCCGACCGAACAGCAGGATCGGGATCGGCTTCATCTTGCCGGTCTGGATCAGCGTGAGAAGCTCGAACAATTCATCGCATGTGCCAAACCCGCCGGGGAACACCGCCACTGCGCGGGCACGGATCAGGAAGTGCATTTTCCTGAGCGCGAAATAATGGAAATTGAGCGATAGGTAAGGCGTGACATAGGCATTGGGAGCCTGCTCATGCGGCAGCACGATATTCAGGCCGATGCTTTCCGCCCCGGCATCGCTGGCGCCCTTGTTGGCCGCTTCCATGATCGATGGCCCGCCACCCGAACACACCACGAACTGGCGCAGGCCCTCCTCCACAATCGCCTTTTCACTGACCATCTTGGCCAGCTTGTAAGCCTCGTCGTAATATTTGGCCTTGGCGATCAGGTTTTCGGTCACCGTGCGCTGGTTGTCGGACAGATAGCCGACGCCAGACTGCATCTTCTCCGCCGCTTCTGGCGAAGGGATACGGGCCGAGCCATACATCACCAGGGTGGAACCGACCCGCGCTTCTTCCAGCACCATTTCCGGCTTGAGCAATTCAAGCTGGAACCGGACCGGGCGCAGTTCCTCGCGCAGCAGGAAATCGGTATCGCGAAAAGCCAGCCGGTAGGCCGGGTGGCGGGTCTGCGGTGTATCCGTCGGATCACTGTCCGCAAAGTTGGCCTCAACCTCTGCAGGATAGAATTTGCGACCTACCAGATGCTGCGGATCTTCCGCGCTGTCCTTGCTCTTGTCCAAGTCTGTTCTCCCGAATTTGACTGCCGCCCTAAGGCCTTGGCGCGGGCGATGCAAAGGGCCGGGAGGAAACTTGAACAGATCAGCTTGCGACCAGCTGCCTGATCCGGCCGCACGCCGGGACCTGCACGCCGCCGGCAAGATAATTTTCCAGCGCATCGACATCCAGCCCGCCATCGCCAACCACTGTGCCCTGGGCAAGGCCGGTGAAGCCATCCCCGCCGCTGGCAATGAAATTATTGGCGCTGACCAGATAATGCGCCTGCGGATCGATCGGCTCCCCGTCCAGCATCATGCCGACAATGCGCGCGCCTTCAGGACGGGAGCGGTCGAAGCCATAGGTGAAATTGGCCGAGGGGATGAGGTAGGAATAGCAATAGCCATCGCCGCATAATTGCTGTTCCAGCACCTCGCCGATCTGGGCGCCGGTCAGTTCCAGCACCACCAGCCTGTTGCCGAAGGGCTGCATGGCGAAAATCTCACCATAGGTCATCACCCCGTCGGCGGCTGCGGCAAGATCGGAACGTACGCCGCCCGAATTGATGAAGGCCAGAGCCACATCTGCATCCACCAGCCGCCGTGCCGCGGCCAGCTGGGCATCTGCCACCAGCGCCTGCGCGGGCTGTTCGATGCAGGCGTCTCCGGTCTCGTCAGGCAGAGTAATCTCGCCCACCACCCGGTCCGCTATCGGACGCGCAGCAGCGGCATAACGCTGCACAAGGGTGTCTATGTCGGCCTGAACAGATGGTTCCGGCCTGATCGGGACATTGACTGCCGTGAGCCCCGCCACATGGCCGCTAGCCGGATCGATGGTGAGGCGGATATCGGTCACGAACGTGCCATAGCGACCGGCACTGGTGAGCATGCGCCTTCCGCCATCAGCAGACGAAACCGCGCAGGCATAAGCATTATGCGTGTGGCCGGAGACGACCAGCGCAATCGCCGGATCGAGCTGCTCCATGATCGGCACGATGGCGCCGGAAAGGTCCGGGCAGCCGCTGACATTGTTGAACGGCTCCGTCCGTCCGCCCTCATGGATCAGCAGCACCACGCTGTCCGCGCCTTGCGCGATCAGATCTTGTGCCAGAGCGTTGGCGGTCTGTGCTTCGTCCAGAAAACGATAGCCCGCTGTGGCAGCGGGTGAGACCAGCGATCCGGTGTCCTTCAGCGTCAGGCCGACAAAGCCCAGTTCCAGCGGGCCGAAGCTGCGCAGGGCCGTTCCGGTAAACACCGCGCGGTCCTGCCCGTCCACCGCATTGCCGGCCAGATAGGTGAAACCGGCTCCGGGAAAATCATCCAGCGCGCAAGGCTGGCGCGAGGTGAATTGCGCGCAGCCGCCATCCTGCATGCGGCGCAGTTCCTCCACGCCGCGATCAAATTCATGGTTGCCGACAGAGGCCAGTTCCAGCCCCATCGCGCTCAGCGCCATGATCGAAGGTTCGTCGAGGAAATTGGCGGAGAGGAACGGGCTGGCGCCGATCAGGTCCCCCGCCGCAACGGTGATGGTATGCGCCTGTCCGCTGCGCAGGCGCGCCAGTGCCGCGCCCATGTTGGCAGCCCCGCCCAGCTCCTCACGCCGGGTCTCTTCCCCGTCGCGGTATGAGGTAGGTCCGGCGGGCGCCTCCAGGTATCCGTGAAAATCATTGAGCGCCAGAATCTGGATCTCGACAGGCGGCGCGGCCAGCGGGGCAGCGGCATCGGGCACGCTGACACAGGCCGCCAGCGCGAGTGAAAACGGCAGGGTTGCCAGGATCCGCACATTCATTCGCGTCTTCTCCACAATCTCAAGGGCAGAAAAAAGGCGGCGGCGCCTGTTACAGCGCCGCCGCCCGATTTCATCGCCCGTTCGCCGATCAGAACTCGTAGCGAGCGCCGATCTGGATACGCCAGGCCGAAGCAGACACGTTGATCTGCTGCGTATCGTCCGGGTTGAAGCCCGAGATGATATAGCGGCCCGCGCTGTCGACACCGCCATCGACGATATCGACCAGCTGGCCGTCACCGAAGATGCCGCGTGCACGCTGGGTGTTCCAGCTGCTGTCGATCATGTTCAGCACATTGTCGAAATCGGCGAAGATCTGGATGCGGTCTTCCATTCCGAACAGGCTGCCCGGTCCCGGGATTTCCTGGCTGATGCGCATGTCCAGATCATACACCCAATCCTCGGTGCAGGTGTTGCGAACGATCGTTTCACCCGAGAAGCCGCTGGCACAGCTGAGGCCGGCAACATAATCGAGCAGCGACTGCACAGCTGCCGGATCCGAAGACGGCGACAGATTGGCATCGTTCAGCCCGCTGGGGATGTACAGCAGGGCGTTGTCATTACCCGAAGAGGAGTCTCCGAATACGCCGCCACCATCGAAGGTGAGCGAGTACGGACGGCCAGACTGGGCACTGAAGAACAGCGCCAGCTGGGTGTCATATTCGCTGAAGAACTCCTCGGTGAAATTCATCGCCACGGTGAAGCGGTGACGCGTTTCGTAGTTGGAGGTGCCGTTGCGCGGATTCTGCCGGTCGAAGGCCGCCGATTCGTCATAGGACGATGTGGCGGTCGAGCTGTTGGCGTTGCGGAAGTTGTTCGAGTCCGTGAAGGCATAGCCGAAGCTGACCTGCGTGCTGCCGGCGTCGGTAAACACACCGCCATCGAAGGTCTTTGCCAGCACTGCGGAAACCACGTGGCTGTCATAGTTGCGGCCATTGGTCAGCTGGATTTCGTCATCGCGGCGGGTATTGAAACACGCTGCGGTGACATTGGCCCATACCGGCGGAGTGCCGCCCGAACCCTGCAACAGGGCATCGCAGCCTGCCGCCGTGGGGTCGATAGCCGCATAGATCGGGCGGCCATCAACGGTGTAACCGTTCAGGCCCTTGCGGATATCGATGGTCTGCGAAAGGTCGACGAAGTTGATCGTATTGGTGAAGTGGCTGTAGATGTAATCGACGTTGAAGCTCCAGTTGTCGAAGAAGCCAACGCCTTCACCCAGCATGGTCGAAAAGCCGAGGTTGGCACGCCAAACCACCGGAATATCGAAGTTCGGATCGGTGGACTGCGTGTCCGCCAGGCCAGCTGCCGACTGCGCCGAGGCTGCTGTTACAGCACACTGCGGGAAGCCGGTGAACTGGCCGTTCTGAACCACGTCGAACTGGCCATTGCTATCCAGCAGGCCTGCGCACTGGCTGGAGAATGTATCGCCGGTGCCGGTGGAGAAGCCGTTGTTGGAAAAGGCGTTGGAGAAGTACACCACCGGATCGCCGCCGGAATAGGCGCCGATGCCTGCCTTGAGCGAGCTGTTCGAGAAGAAGCCGTCATTGTCGAATTCATATGTCGCGGCCAGGCGCGGCATGATGATCGGCTTGATATCGCCGAAGGATACCGAATTGCTGAAGCCGTAGCGATTCTGGAAGGTGGGGTTGGCGCGCGGTGCATCGCCCGCATACCACTGGAAACGCACACCGCCGGTGATGCTCAGCTGATCAGTGGCCTGCCACTGGTCCTGCGCATACAGGGCATAGATCTGGCGGCTGAAACGGGCTGCGGCATCGTTGATGTCACCGCTGTCCGTGGCCGCGATCGTACCGCCGCCATTGGAACCGTCGGCCAGGTCATCAGCATCGCCGAACACGTTGGAACCGCCGGTGGATGCGGCCACCAGGCCCTGTTCGAAATCATCGAGATTTCTGAAGTACAGCGTGCCGGTCGCATTGATGGCGAACAGGTTGTAAACTTCCAGATCGGAAACCTCTGCGCCGAACTTGAACTGGTGATCGCCGTCATCGATGTTGATGATAAACTTGGCCTGATCGACCTTGGTATCCAGCTGGTTGGCCGAACGGAAGATGCCGGGGCCGGTGGACAGGATGCCGTTTTCATCGGGACCGACCACGCCAACCGACAGGCGAACCGTGGGATTGTCCGACTGGGCTTCACCAAAGCCGACAGGGCCCTGTACGTCACCCACTTCAGAGCGCGAGATGTGCAGTTCGGTGGAAACCGTGTCGCTCCAGTCGGAGAACAGGCGGGCGGCGTAATAGTCGGAAATCGTGCCTTCGTCCTCGAAGGAGTTGAGGCCGGTCAGCTCGTTGGTGCCCGTGTCGCTTTCGACATTGGTTTCCTCCAGCCGCTGATAGGTCAGCTCCAGACGGTGATCATCGTTGATGATCGCATCGAGGCGGCCGAAATAGCGGACAGACGATTCAGGCAGAGAGCGCGGATAGCCGCCGACATCCTGGCCATAAACGTCATTGGCGATCTGGGCGAAGCGGTTGAACTGATCGATGGTGACGTAGTCAGCATCATTGGGGAAACCGCCACCGGCGGGGCCGATGTCGTTGCTGTCACCCAGGTCGGTTTCTTCATAGCCGAACAGGAAGAACAGGCGATCCTGGACAATCGGGCCGGAGAGCGTGGCACCCCAGCGCTTTTCCTGGAATTCGGCGGGAACGAAGGACTGGCCGTCCACCGTGCTGCCGCGCATGCCGGAATCGCGATAGGTGATGAAGGCGCTGCCGTGGAAATCATTCTGGCCGGACTTGGTCACCACATTGATCAGACAGCCGGTGAAATCGGAATATTCCACGTCGAACGGAGCGAATTCGACCGACGTTTCACGGATCACGTCATAGGGGAGCGGCAGAGCGTTGCGCGCCGCGAAAGGCGTGCCGTTGAGGCCGAAGCTGTCTGCCTGGACAACGCCGTCCACGGTGAAGGTGTTGGTGCGGTCATTGCCGCCGAGGCAGGAAATGCGCTCGACATCGTTTTCGCGGTCGAGGCTGACGCGCGGATCGATGCGGATGATGTCGCGGATATCGCGGCTGATCGAGGGAAAGCCTTCGAGGATGTCAGATCCGAACGAAAGGCTCGGCCCGACAGCAAGCTGCGTCACGCGGACACGCTGCGCGTCAACGACGATTACGTCAGTTGCCGAAGATACCGGCGTCAGCGCGAAAGTGTAGGACGTCGAACCCTGCAGGTTGATCATCTGGTTCTGCAGGCTCTGGCCTTCGAAGCCATTGGCCGTTGCGGTGATCGTGTAAGGTCCGCCGGGAGTCAGGCTGCCGACGGAGAAGCGTCCTGCGTTGCCGGTGGTGACGGTGCGCTGCTGGCCGGTACGTTCATCAACGATGGTGACCGTGGCACCGGCGATGGGTGAACCGTCGGCGGATTCAATTTCGCCTTCCATGCCCGAAGTGATTTGCTGGGCAGCGACCTGCGGGGCCATCACCATGGATGTGGCCAGGCTCGCCATGCTGGCGGCCAGATAATACCTAATTTTCATTTGAAAGCGCTCCGTCGTTGATTGGTTTAATCCAATGACGGTTCACGCCGCTAAGCAGGTCTCGTGACTCTTACAAGTCGCAGATATGACACCGATGTCATGACCCGGTCCGATTGCGAACGAAAAGTTGCAATGGAAACGACATATGCAATCTTTTCAATGACTACAGTCTGTTGCCGCAATGCAACACGACCCAACTTTTGCCTTTCTGTTGATAAGTCAGGCCAGCTTAATCTCTCTCAACCGCTCTTGCAGATAATCTTCGGCGGTTATCGGCGCAGGCGGATTCGGGTGTGCGTCATCGATGAACTGCGCCATCGGCTCGATCAGGTAATCGGGTCGGAAATGCAGGAAGAACGGCATGGAATAGCGCGGGCGCTGCCCTGCCCCGCCCGACGGATTGACCACGCGGTGGGTGGTGGAGCGCAGATGTCCGTTGGTCAGCCGCTGCAACATGTCGCCGATGTTGACCACCATCGCCCCTTCGGGCGGGGCGATTGCCAGCCACTCACCCGATCTGGTCTTCAGCTCCAGCCCGGATTCCTCTGCCCCCAGCAGCAGGGTGATGGTGTTGATATCCTCATGCGCGGCGGCCCGGATCGCGCCCTGCGCATCCGCAGGCACGGGCGGGTAATGCAGCAGGCGCATCACCGAATTGCCCTTGTCCACGGTGGGCGCGAAGAAATCCCTGTCCTCGCCCAGATACACGGCAATGGCCTGCAATATGCGCGCGCCGCTGGCTTCAAAATCGGCATAGAGGACTTCCAGAGCCTGCCGAAAGCCGGCCACTTCATCGGGCCACACATTGGGCGGCATGAAAGCCTCCAGCGGATCGCCCGGCTCCAGCGTGCGCCCGACGTGCCAGAATTCCTTGAGATCGCGAACGTGGGCATCCTTGGCCTGTTCAACGCCAAACGGCGTGTAGCCGCGCGCACCCGCCTTGCCCTGCAGGTGATAGGCGCGCTTCACTTCCTCTGGCAGGGCGAAGAACTTGCGGGTCACTTCCCATGCGCGGGCGATATGATCGTCGGAAATTCCGTGATCGCGCACGATGGCGAAGCCGAATTCCTCGAAAGATGCACCAAGGCGCTGGGCCAGATCGGCCAGTGGCTCTTCCAGCGATACCGAGGCAATGTCCGTCATCTTATGTCTCTCAATAGGGCAGGAACAGGCCGGCAAGCGCCGCGCTCATCAGATTGGCGAGCGAGCCTGCCGCCAGTGCGCGCAGGCCCAGCCGGGCGATTACCGGGCGCTGGTTGGGGGCCAGCCCGCCGGTCACCGCCATCTGTATGGCGATGGAGCTGAGATTGGCAAAGCCGCACAGGCTGAAAATGGTGATCGCGCGGCTGCGTTCGCTCAGCGCGGAAAGGTCGAGAGCCTGCAGGTCGATGAAGGCCACGAATTCGTTGAGCACGATCTTGGTGCCGAACAGTCCGCCGGCGATCTGCGCTTCTTCCCAAGGGATTCCCAGCAGCAGCATGACCGGGGCCAGCAGGTGACCCAGCAGCCCCTGGAAGGTCAGGTCCGGCATGCCGATCAGCCCGCCAAGGCCGCCCAGCACGCCATTGGCCAGTGCCACCAGCGCCACAAAGGCCAGCACCATCGCGCCCACAGATACCGCCAGCTTCAGGCCGGTCTGCGCGCCCTGTGCCGCAGCCTCGATGATATTGGCGGGGCTGTTTTCATCGTCGAAACCTTCGGCCACTTCCACTTCATGCGGCTTGCTGCCCGCCTCCGTAATGGCGGCGGGGCCTTCTGAACTGATGCGCGTATGCGGCAGGGTGATCTTGCCCTGCACAGCGGGAGAGCCGTCATCGTCATCGGGCATGATGATCTTGGCCATCAATATGCCGCCGGGTGCAGACATGAAGGCCGCAGCCAGCAGCGATGGCAGGTATTCATTGCCCAGCAGCCCGGCATAGGCCGCAAGGATGGTTCCGGCCACGCCCGCCATGCCCACGCTCATCAGCGTGAACAGCGCGGAAGGGGACAGCGCCGCAAGATAGGGCCGCACCACCAGCGGGCTTTCGGACTGGCCAACGAAGATATTGGCCGCAGCACCCAGCGATTCCACCCGGCTGATCCCCGTGACCCAACCAATCGCCCCGCCAACCCAGCGCACGATCCGCTGCATGATGCCCAGATAATACAGGATCGATATCAGCGAGGCGAAGAAGATGATCACCGGCAACGCGCCCAGCGCGAATGTATCCGACAGCGGATTGTCCGCCGATGCGCCCAGCAGGAACTGCGTCCCCTCGTCGGCATAGGACAGCAGCGCGCCCACCCCGTCAGCCAGGAACTGGATCACCGCCCGGCCCCATGCCGTGCGCAGGACCAGCAGCGCAAAACCGGCCTGCAGGGCAAACGCCGCCAGGACGATACGCAGCCGTATCCGCCTGCGCGCGGTCGACAGAAGTACGGCGGCAGCGAGGATCACCGCGATTCCAGCGATGCTGATCAGATGAGGTGGCAAGATTGCTCCAATGTGGCGAGCCGAAACACGGTTCATCGCGTCTGCACCGGGCACGGTCAATAGTTTCCACACCGCCTGCCCCCGGGCACTTCCCTTTGTCCGATCTTGGAAATAGGAGTGGGTCGATGACGACACCGCCATCACCATCCGCCCCTGCGAGTGTGCAGATCCCCCTCCCGCTGTTCCTCTATGCGCTGCTGTATGGCGGGATGACCTGTATTGCAGGCGTGCTTGGGGCAAAGCAGGTGGGGATCGGACCGCTGGCGGTGGAGGCGGGGATATTCCCCTTCCTGCTGCTGGTCGCCCTGTCCAGCACGGTGGCCCAGCTTTATGGCCGCGCCACTGCCAACCTGCTGGTCCGGTTCGGCTTTCTGCCGCTTGTCACCGCCATCATCCTGACGTGGATCGTCCTGCAACTGCCGACCGATCCGGGCATGTACGAACCGGCCAAGGAAGCCTTCCCGATCATCCTGGGGCAGAGCTGGCGCCTGATGGTGGCCGGAATACTGGCTTACGGCGTGTCCATGTCGCTCAACGTGTGGATATTCTCGAAGCTGGGCAGCAAGGAAGGGCCGTTCGTCGCCCTGCGCGGCGCGGTCGCCTCCATGCTCAGCCAGATCGTGGATACGCTGATCTTCATCACCGTGGCCTTCTACGGCGTGCGCCCGATTGCAGAGCTGATGCTGGGCCAGTCGATCGCCAAGGTGGTGCTGTCGATCATCTTCGTGCCGCCAATGATCAAACTGCTGGTGATGCTGGCGCACCGCATCCAGGCCGGCGCGGCCCAACCCGGCGAATAATTTCGCGAGCGGGCAGGATGGTGGTGAAAAGCTGGATGCCCCGTGAGGATTCGAACCTCAATTGACGGAGTCAGAGTCCGTAGTCTTACCATTAGACGACAGGGCAACAGGCGGGCGCCTCTATCCCGCGCGCTTCGGGGAATCAAGCCCTCAATAATTCTTAGGCGGCTTTGGGCCAGATGCGGGTGCGGCAGATGATCGAAAGGCAGCCCTGCACTTCCAGCGCTCCGCCCGCCGCCGGCCTGACCACGGCGCGGTAGGTGCCACCATCCTCAGGGTTGTAAACCTGCCCGCGCCAGGCACCGTCGCGCCAGCTCAGCCGCTGCAGCAAGGTGACGCCCAGTATCGGGCGGCTGCGCAATGCGGGATTGTCATTATGCGCGTCATTCATCGGCTCACCCGGCTTGCGGCGAATAATCCGCGTGATCGTGCCGCAGCGGGCATTGCCGCAGGGCGCAACGGTGATCTCCACAAACCCGTCCGAATCGCGATAGGTCCCGTCGATCGAAGTCACGGCAGAAGCGCCCGGCGCAGTGGCAGCCAGGGCAAGAGCGGAAAATACGGCAAGTTGGCGTTTCATGACGCACTTAACGCACGAAATGGCCTTTCAGGTCCAGATCAGGCCGAACAGCTTGCCCCGCCCAGCACGCAAAAACGCGCGCAATGCGGATGGTTGAGCGGCACATCGCGCGCCGCCTGCGCCAGTGTCTCGCCCAGATCGAAGCGCGAATCATAGGGGAGCAGGGTGCAGGCCACCACGCGGGCGTGATCCTCCCCCTTGCGGTGCACGACCATGCGGCTGTTTGAACACATGATCTGCGATGGCGACTTGCCCAGAATGCCCCAGCACGCCTCGGTAATTTCGGGCACGTCGGCAGCGGCGTCCATTTCGGGGAACATCACCAGACGCGCCGGATCGCCGGCATCGATGGCAACGGCCTCCCGCGCGAAAAGGGCGGCATAGGCAGCGCGCGCCGCATCCATGCCTTCGCCAGCCAGCATGCGCCCGGCAGCGGCGATGGAAAAGCCGTTGGCCGAAAGCCATTGCAGCCCTTCGATCATCGGTTGCCAGCTGCCTGCACCGCGCTCCCCCTCATGCACGGCCTTGCTGTGGTGATCGATGGACACGCGCAGCGTCAGCGCGCCGCCGAACCGCTCCCGCAGCGCCAGCAGGGCCGCCTTGTGGCGCTGCATCGGCTTCATCGCGTTGGTCAGCACCAGCGCCTCGAAACCGCGCTCCAGCGCGTCCTCCAGCATCGTCAGGAACTGCGGGTTCATGAACGGCTCGCCGCCGGTAAAGGCGATTTCGCGCGTGGGCAGGCCGGTGGCGGCAATCTCATCGTAGAATCGCGCCGCCTCCTGCGCGCCCAGATACACCAGCGCATCATTGGTGGGGGAGCTTTCGATATAGCAGCTGGCGCAGGCCAGATTGCACAGGGTCCCGGTGTTGAGCCACAGCGTATTGAGCTTTTCCAGCGCCACATGCGCGCGCGCGCTGCCGTCTGCGGTGACCAGCGGATCGGTGAATTTTCCAGGCGCGAGCGGGCGCTTCTCCGCCAGAGCGAAGGGGGACGGCCCGGCGGGCGCATTGCGGCTTTTGATCCGTGTCGCCATCAGCGCATTTTACGCAATGCAGACACGAAGCGGGCATATTTCTTCGGCCATGCACCGAACACGGTCGGCTCCCACGCCTTGAACACTGCGGCCTTGGTGATCTCGCTGCGGGTGGGATAGGAAATGACCGCACCGCCCAGCGCAAACGTGCTGGCCTTGCCGGTAATCACCTGCGTCAGCGGCAGCAGCAATTCCCCCGCATTATGGCCCACGATGCTGGCACCGAGCACTTTCTTGCCCTTGAGCACCAGCTTCAGGTGGCCCGCCACCTCGCCTTCGGAAACAGCGCGGTCGTTGTGATCGAAGTTCTCGCGCACCACGCTCACGGCGTCCCCGTGCTGCTCGCGCGCCTGCTCCTCGGTCATGCCGATCTGCGCCACTTCGGGATCGGTGTAGGTGCACCATGGCAGCGCCCGCCAATCGACCTTGGTCGGCAGGCCGGAGGCGATTTCCAGCGCCACGTTGGAGCCTTCATAGCCGGACACATGCGTCAGGCGCGGCCCTTCGCGGCAATCGCCAATGGCATAGATGGATTTCACCGATGTGCGGCGGCGGGCGTCCACCTTGATGCCGTTGCGGCCCAGTTCCACGCCCAGATCCTCCAGCCCGAAGCCGGAAACACGCGCCTTGCGCCCCACCGCAATCAGCAGATGGCTGCCCGTAACAGCTTCGCCCTTGTCGGTGTGCACGGTGATCGCGCCCGCTTCGCCTGCGACCCTGGCCGCCTTGCCATCGACAAAGCGCACGCCTTCGCGGGTCATCCGGTCCACCACCACGGCCACGCTGTCGGCATCGTCGCGGCCCATCACCCGGCCCGGATTGATGATCGTCACTTCGCTGCCAAGGCGGCGGAAGCTCTGCCCCATTTCCATGCCGATCACCCCGCCGCCCATGATCACCAGATGGGCAGGCTGCTGCGTCAGTTCGAACAGGTTTTCATTGGTGAGGAAGGGGACGCTGTCGATCCCCTCTATCGGCGGCACGAACGGCTGGGAGCCGGTGGCGATGACGATGCGCGGTGCTGTCAGCGTGCGGCCTGCCACTTCCACCGAATGTCCGCCCGTCACCTTTGCGTGGGCGCGAATGACCTCGCAGCCCATTTCCTCGAAACGTTCCTGCGAATCATGCGGGGCGATGGTGGCGATGGCATCGTGGATGTGCTTGTGGACGCCCGCCCATTCCACCTGTGGCGCAGCCAGCTGCACGCCCAGCCGCTTTTCCTCGCGCGCCTCGGCCGCTCGGCGGGCAGAGGCGATGATCGCCTTTGACGGCACGCAGCCATTGTTCAGGCATTCGCCGCCCATCGCACCTTTTTCGATCAGTGCGACCTTGAGGCCGAACAGCGCGCAGCCCCCGGCAGCGGTCAGGCCGGCGGCACCTGCGCCGATAACGATTGCATCATGCGTATATTTCATATGATCCCCGGACGAACCGCCAGAGTAACCAAATACGGCTGCCAAGCGATAGGAATTCTGTCTATTGCCCGAACATTCGCCGCAAAAGGAAATCAGGTTTCATGAATCTGGAAAATTCACGCGACTATTATGGCAAGGTGCTGGAAAGCAGTGCCGATCTGCGCACCGATGCCTGCTGCACGGCGGAAGCGCCCGCCCCCGATATTCTGGCCGCGCTGGCCAATGTCCACCCGGAGGTGAAGGCGCGCTATTATGGCTGCGGGCTGGTGGTGCCGCAAGCGATTGAGGGTGCCCATGTGCTCGATCTGGGATCGGGGTCGGGGCAGGACGCCTATCTGCTGGCACAGATGGTGGGCACGAATGGCTCGGTCACCGGGGTCGACGCCACGCGCGAACAGCTCGACGTCGCCGAAGCGCACCGCGCATGGCATGCTGAGCGGTTCGGCTTTGACAATGTGCGCTTCGTGGAAGGCGATATCGAAAAGCTGGACGAACTGGGGCTGGAGCCTGCCAGCTTCGACGTCATCGTCTCCAATTGCGTGATCAACCTTGTGGCGGACAAGCTGGCGGTTTTCCGCGCCGCGCACCGCCTGCTGAAACCCGGCGGGGAGCTGTACTTCTCAGACGTTTATGCTGACAGGCGCGTGCCCGCGCACCTGCTGGATGATCCGGTGCTGCACGGCGAGTGCCTGTCTGGCGCGCTGTACTGGGGCGATTTCGACATGCTGGCCAAGCAGGCCGGCTTTGCCGATCCGCGCCTCGTCACCGATCGTCCGCTGGGCATCAATGACGCGGAAGTTTCCGCCAAGCTGGAAGGGATAAGCTTCGTGTCCGCCACATACCGCCTGTTCAAGCTGGCCGGGCTGGAGCCGCAATGCGAGGACTACGGCCAGGCCGTGCGCTACAGGGGTACGGTCCGGGGGCAGGAGAAGATGTTCCACCTCGATGCCCATCACGCGATCGAGAAGGGGCGCGTCTTTCCCGTGTGCGGCAACAGCTGGCTGATGCTGGCGGAAACGCGCTTCGCCCCGCATTTTGACTTCATCGGCGATTTCAGCACGCATTACGGCGTGTTTCCCGGCTGCGGCACGGCGGTGCCATTTGGCCAGAGTGACGCCAATCCGCAGAAGAGCGACCCGAAAAACCAGTCGGCCCCCTGTTGCTGAAGATACTCGTCACCGGGGCCGCCGGACTGATCGGCGGAGAGGTCTGCGCGCGGGCCCGTACGCGCGGCCACGCGGTGACGGCGCTGGTCCGCCGCAACAGGCATGTGCGCGGCAATGACGGCGCACTGGTGCCGGGCGTACACGTCGTGGCAGGCGATATCACCGCGCCGATGCTGGGCCTCGATCCCGCGCGGCATGACATCGATCTGGTGATCCACTGCGCCGCATCGCTGGAATTCGATGCGCCGGAGGAGGAATTGCAGCGCACCAACGTGGAAGGCACGCGCCAGGCGGCAGACTTCGCGCACGCCTGCGATGCGGCCCTGCTGCATGTCAGCACCGCCTATGTCTGCGGCCTGCGCGACGGGGTTATAGAGGAAGGCCCGGTGCCGCCGGGAACAGCGTTCGCCAATGGATATGAGGCCAGCAAGGCGCGCGGCGAACAGGTCGTGCGCGATAGCGGCGTGCCCTTCGCCATCGCCCGCCCCTCGATCACGCTGGGTGACAGCGCATCCGGCGCGATCCGGGACTTTCCATCGCTGTGCAATGTCTTCCGGCTGATGGCGCGCGGCAAGATCGCAAGCTTTCCCGCCAGCGCCTCATCCACGCTCAACCTGGTGCCGATTGACCATGTGGCCGAGGGTATATTGCGCATTGCAGAGCGGATGGAGCAGGCGCGCGGTGGCACTTTTCATCTGGTGGGGGACCGGCCAACGCCCTCTGCCGAACTGGCGCATGGCGTGGCGCGGATCGCCCATTTCCCCGATCCGCAGATTGTCGATCCGGCCAGTTTCGATATCACCCGCCTGCCCCCGGCGCAGCGGCGCGTACTGGGCCGGATGCTGGAGACTTTCGGCAGCTATTTCCGGCGCGGCCCGGTGTTCGATGACAGCAGGTTCCGCGAACTGACCGGGCTGGCATGCGCGCCGACCGACCGCGCATGGATGGACCGGCTGATCCAGCATGCGATTGCGGCGGGATATCTTCCGTCAGCGCCCCCGGTCGTGGCCAGCATAAATCAGGCCAGCGCACATCGGGCTAACGCACATCCGGATAGTGCCGCTCCAGCCGCTCACGCGCACCGATAGCCCACAGAAAGCCGATCTTGAGGTAGATCCAGTTGGCCTTCAGCGCGCCCCATTCGGCGATCCGCCGGTCCGATGTCTCGATGGCGCGCGGCACCAGCCTGACCTTGCCCAGCTGCGTCATGGCGATGCACAGATCGGCTTCCTCCATCACCTTGGCCGCCGGATCGCAGCCGCCCACGGTGAGGAAATCGGCACGGCGGAAAAACATCGCGTGATCGCCGAACAACAGCCGCGCGCCTTTCAGGAACAGGCGCGGGCGAAACAGCAGAGGCGCATACCAGGTCTTGAGCCAGTTATGCGCGGTGGTGCCCCAGCGGGTCTTGTCCGGCCCGCGAATGATTGGGGTGAAACTGGCCAGCGCCACCCTGGGATCGGCCAGCGTGCGCGCGATTACCGCGATGGCATCGGTTGGCGGCCAGGTATCGGCGTGGAGGATCACCACCGCCTCACCACTTGCTGCCGCCACCCCGTTGTTGATCTGCACACCACGTCCGCGCGGTGAATGCACCACGCGCCAGCCGAAACTCTGCACCAGTTGCACGCTGGCGTCCTCACTGCCGCCATCGACGCACAGCACCTCGTGCGGCGCCGGGTCGAGCGCGGCCAGCACCTGCGCCAGCCGGGGAAGCGCCTTCTCCTCATTGAGCATGGGGATGACTATGCTGGTCCGCATCACGGCAACAGATTGGGATAATGTGCAAGGTCCGCCGGGCGATCGCAATCGGCCAGCATATCCAGCAGCGTGAAGGCGATATTCTGCGCTTTGAGCCGCGCCAGCGTGTGGTCGAGCACGCTGGCTGTCCCCCACTCCATGTCCGTGAACAGGAATGGCAGGCGCTGGCGAAAGCCGAGCAGGTAATATCCGCCATCCTGCGCCGGACCGACAACCGCATCGCTGCGATCGAGCGCGCTGGCCGCCTGCTGCAAATGGCGCGGTGTCAGGCCCGGAATATCGGCGCCCAGCAATATGGCGGGCGCCGCAACGCGCGTCAGCCGATCGCCCAGATCGCCCTCGCCCTGTTCCACCAGCGCCACGTCATCACCCAGCCATGCGGCAAAGTCCTCTCTGGGAGCACCGGAGAAATAGACGGCGAATGGCAGGCCGCTGTGCCTGATGGTGGCGATGGTGCGCTCCACCAGCAGGCGATGGACCTGCGCCGCGCCTTCAGGGCCCAGCGCCGGGATCAGCCGCGTCTTGGCGGCCCCGGCGGCGGGATATTTGGCGAAAAGCGCGATTGTCGGGGGCTGCATCACGGCCATCTGCGCCTCCTAGCGAGTAGACGCGGCTTTGGCGAACCTCCATGATCGCACGCACCATGTCATCGCGATTCCTCCAACTTGCAGGTCTGGCCGCCACCGTTGCGGTGGTGGGCACGATCGCACTGGCAGAGCGCGCCCGGCCGCTGCGCCGCCAGACACGCAAGGCAATGCCGCGCATTGCCCGCAACATCGCCATGGGCGCAGCCTGCCAGGCGGTGATCATGGTGAGCGAGGCCCCGGCCACGCAGGCCATCGCGCGCAGGAATGCAGAGCGCGGGCGCGGTGTGCAAGCCGCGCTGGGCGGCGGTTTTATCGGCAAGGCAGCGGCCTTTCTGGTCATGGATTACGGCTTCTACCTGTGGCACGTGGCGACGCACAAAGTACCGTTCCTGTGGCGCTTTCACCGCGTGCACCACATCGATCCGGACATGGACGCCTCCACCGCCGTGCGCTTTCATTTCGCGGACATGCTGGTGTCGCTGCCATGGCGGCTGGTTCAGGTGAGGGTGAGCGGGGTCGATCCCGTGCAGCTGAAGCGCTGGCAGGGCTTCTTCCTGCTCTCGGTGTTGTTCCACCATTCGAACACTCGCCTGCCAAAAGGCTGGGACAAGGCGTTGTCCCGCGTCGTCACCACGCCGCGCATGCACGGCATTCATCACAGCCAGGACCTGTCCGAAATGGACAGCAACTGGAGCAGCGGCATATCCGTGTGGGACCATCTGCACGGCACGTTTCGCGATGATGTGGCGCAGGCCGATATCGTGATCGGGGTGGATGATCCGCTGGCCGATCGCGATACGAACCTGCTGCCCGCCCTGCTCGCCCCGGCGCGTGTTGCGGGCCACCGCGGCGAAGGCTGAGACCGCCCTAACTCGCCTTAGCTTGCCCGCATGCCCCCCATAGGCTAACTTCACCTCAGGTTCCGCTCATGTGGCGGGTGATTGAATAGTGAGTTTATCGAATATGGCGGACATGTCTCCGCCGGACGGCCGCAACAAGGTGGCTGGTGATCGAAGGGGCAGGCGATCTGATCGCTCCCAAGTGAAACCGGCGAAAGCGCGCTCGAAGACCGGCAAGAGTAATGGCAGCAACGGGGCCAAAAATGGCGCCAATAAGAGCTCTGGCAACACAGGCCGCACCGCGCCCGCTCGCCCCGCCAATGATCAGACCATTGCCCGTGACACGCAATCCACCGTTTCGCGCGATGGCAACGCATGGCGCCGCCCGCCGCATCACAATTACCGCCAGGCCTATGCCGCAATTGATCTTGGCACCAACAATTGCCGCCTGCTGATTGCCAAGCCTTCAGATGAGAACTTCGTGGTGATCGATGCCTTCAGTCGCGTGGTGCGGCTGGGTGAAGGATTGGCGCAGACCGGCCTGCTTTCGCAAGAGGCGATGGACCGGGCCGTGGGCGCGCTCAAGATCTGTTCGGACAAGCTCAAGAAGCGCAATGTCCATCTGGCCAGATCGGTCGCCACGGAAGCGTGTCGGCGGGCCGAGAATGGCGAGGATTTCATCGAACGCGTGCGCCGCGAGACCGGCATTCACCTCGATATCATCAGCGCGCAGGAAGAAGCGCGGCTGGCCGTTCTGGGCTGCCACATCCTGCTGGAAGACGGCATCGGCCCGGCCGTGATTTTCGATATCGGCGGCGGATCGACCGAGCTGGTGCTGATCGAATCGGGCGCGCCAATCCCGCATATCATCGACTGGGAGAGCGTGCCGTGGGGCGTGGTCTCACTGTCCGAAACCGTCGGCCCGGAAGAGGGCGACGAAGCAGCGCGCCTGGCCCGCTATGCGGAAATGAAGCGGCTGGTGAGCGAGAGCTTTGCCCGGTTTTCCCGGCGCATCGATGCCCATCGTTCGCCTGATCTGCGGCTGCTGGGAACCAGCGGCACCGTGACCACTCTGGCCAGTCTGCATCTGGATCTGCCGCAATATGATCGCAAGGCGGTGGACGGGCTGATCGTGCCCGCCAATGCCATGCGCTCCATCTCCAGCGAGCTGTCAGCCATGTCGCCCGATGATCGCCGCCAGCTCAACTGCATCGGCAATGAACGCGCCGATCTGGTTGTGGCAGGCTGCGCGATCCTGGAGGCAATACTGGATATCTGGCCCGCGCCGCGCCTTGGCGTGGCCGACAGGGGCATTCGCGAAGGGATATTGCGTTCGATGATGACCGCCGATGCCGAAGGGGCCGAGGCTCAGGCTGCGCTGCGCCGTATCAAGCAGGAAGGGATGTAATAATGGCCCGGTCCGGCAAAGATGGCGACCGGCGGCTCAAGACCGCCAAGAAACGCACCGCAAGCTCACAGCGCTGGCTGGAGCGGCAGCTGAACGATCCATACGTCAAGCAAGCCAAGGCCGACGGCTATCGCAGCCGCGCGGCTTACAAGCTGCTGGGCATGGATGAGAAATTCGACCTGCTCAAAGGCGTCAGGCGCGTGGTCGATCTGGGCATTGCCCCGGGCGGCTGGGCCCAGGTCGTGCGCCGCAAGGCGCCGGGGGCGAGCATTGTCGGGATCGATCTGCTGGAAACGGACGAGATCGAAGGCGTGACCATCCTGCAAATGGATTTCATGGACGACAAGGCGCCTGCCGCGCTGGAAGCGGGGCTGGACGGTGCGCCCGATCTGGTGCTGTCAGACATGGCCGCCAATACGGTTGGCCACAAGCAGACCGACCACTTGCGCACGATGGGTCTGGTGGAGGCGGCTGTCCATTTCGCCACGGAAACGCTGGAGAAGGACGGCGCGTTCGTTGCCAAGGTGCTGGCGGGCGGGACCGACAAGGACCTGCTCGACCTGCTGAAAAAGCACTTCCGCACGGTCAAGCACACCAAGCCGCCTGCCAGCCGCAAGGGCTCATCCGAATGGTATGTGGTCGCTCAGGGATTCAAGGGTCGCGCCGGACAGGAGCCGGACTGAATAGAGGCCGGACCGAAATGGGGGCGCGCTGATCAGCGACCCCCTCCGATTCGGTCAGCGATCAGGCTGCGGCGTCTGCCGCTGCCGCAGCTTCTTCACCGGCAGCAGCTTCACCTTCAACAGCCGCGCCATCTACCGCTTCGCCTTCAACCGCAGCTTCATCGGCTGCGGGTTCGGCCACTTCGGGCACCGGCAGGGCCGGACCGCCGCCATTGGCGAGCAGGTATGCGATGACATTGGCGCGTTCTTCCGGCTTGGAAAGTCCGGCAAAGCTCATCTTGGTGCCATTGGCAAAGGCGCGCGGGCTGGCGAGCCAGTGATCCATATTCTCGTATGACCAGTCACCGCCATGATCGGCCAGGGCGCTGGAATAATCGAAACCGGCTGCATGCTGGCCGACCGGCTTGCCCAGGACGCCCCACAGGTTCGGGCCGATGCCATCGGCACCGCCCTGCGCAATCGTGTGGCAGGCGCTGCATTTGGCAAAGGTGCTTTCACCCGCCGCAACATCGGCACTGGCCAGCAAAGTCGCCAGCGAGGGACCGGCATCGGCGCCGCCGGCGGCTTCCACGCCTTCGATCACATAGCCCAGTTGCTCCGGCCGTTCTTCCTCGGGCATGGCAAGGCCAGTCACGAAGCGAAGGATAAGGGCAACGACGCCAGCAAAGAGAAGCCAGCCGAAAATGGTATTGAGACGGTCAGTCATCGGGTTTCATCTGCCACGTTTAGCTCATTTGGGCTGCGCTCTAGTGGTGCAGCGCCGCAGGCGCAAGTGTCGATAGTGGCTTGTTCGCCCCGATATGTGTCTTTAACCGCTCTGCGCCATGGACTCTTTCCCCGCCCCAGCCCTCGCCCTGGTCGAAAAAATGCATGCTGCCGCGGCAGCTGATCCGCAGCGCGCAATCGCTTTCCAAGGCGCGCCGGGAGCAAATTCTCACCGTGCGGCAATGGAATACGCGCCCGATTGCCTGCCGCTGCCCTGTTTCAGCTTTGCCGATGCGCTGGACGCGGTGAAGGAAGGCCGCGCAGGCTGCGCGATGATTCCCATCGAAAATTCGCAAGCGGGCCGCGTGGCCGATATTCACTTCTTGTTGCCGGAAAGCGGACTTTCGATAGTCGGCGAATATTTCATGCCCATCCACCATGCGCTGATGGCGGTGGGCAAGGGGCCGTTCGAAGCCGCCTTCAGCCATCCCCACGCCCTGAACCAGTCGCGCAAGTATCTGGCGGACCGGGGCATGGTGCCGCTCAGTTATATCGATACGGCAGGTGCGGCGGCCCATGTGAAGGAACTGGGCGACCCGCGCATGGCTGCGATCGCCCCTGCCATCGCCGCAGACCTATATGGTCTGGATATCGTCGATGAACGGGTTGAGGACACAGAGGACAACACCACGCGCTTTGTGGTGCTGGCATCACAGCCGCTGGACCCTGCCACGCTGGCGGGCGAGCCGGCGATAACCACCTTCATCTTCGAGGTGAACAACGTGCCTGCGGCGCTGTACAAGGCGCTGGGCTGCTTCGCCACCAATGGCGTGAACATGACCAAGCTGGAAAGCTACCAGAACGGCGCCAGCTTTGCCGCCACCATGTTCTTCACCGATATCGTGGGCGCACCGGGTGATCCGGCGATCGATCGCGCGCTGGAGGAACTGGCGTTCCACACCAAGGAGTTGCGCATGCTGGGCACTTACCGGCAGGCCCGCGTGCGCGGCTGATCAGGTTCTGATCAGGTTCGGATCATTTCAGGCCCTGACGACTTCAGGTGGGCTTGCCGGACAGTAATTGGCGATGAAATCGGCATGCGTGGGCAGCAGCGATGCAGCCGCGCGGCATTCAGCGGCGATCTTGCGCATCTCTGCCGCCGCGAATTCGGGATCGGCCCGGTCGGCCAGCGCATGCACGCCGCCGGGCATGCAGCGCTGCCCGATCAGCATTGAGCTCCAGCTGCCCAGCTGGAACAGGTGACCGCCATCGACATCCAGAATCCCGCGCGCGCGCCACACCGCCAGCGTGTTCTTCAGGCTGTCGGGAATCTCCATGTTGCGGGTGTAGCGCCAGAACTCGGAATCCTCGCGCTCGCTCAGGTGATAATGGGCGATGATGAAATCGCGCACGCCCAGCCATTCACCTTCCGTCCTTCTGTTGAAGGCATCCTGCAACGCCGGGTCCATGGCGCGGGTGGGAAAATAATCCACCAGCCGTTCCAGCGCGCTCTGCACGAAGTGGATGCTGGTCGATTCGAGCGGTTCGAGGAATCCTGCCGACAGCCCCAGGCCGACGACATTCTTCACCCACGCCCGCTTGCGCCGCCCGGTGCTGAAGCTGATCAGCCGCGGCGTATCCAGCGCCTGCGCATCCAGCGTGGCCAGCAGGCGCTCCTCCGCCTCGCTCTCACTTGAAAACGCGCTGGCGAACACGTGACCATTGCCGGTGCGGTGCTGCAACGGGATTCGCCACTGCCAGCCCACATTGTGGGCAATGCCCTGCGTATAGGGTTTCAGCCCGCCTTCGGCCCGCCGTGTAGGCACGGCCAGCGCGCGGTCGCTGGGGATATATCGGCTCCAGTCGTCCCACGGCTCTTCCAGTTCGCTGCCCAGCAACAGCGAGCGAAAGCCCGAACAGTCGATGAAGAAATCGGCCTCCAGCCGGCGACCATCTTCCAGCACCACCGCGCTGACAAAGCCGCTCTCACCGTCGCGCTCCGCCCCGGTGATTCGTCCTTCCACGCGGTGCACGCCGCGGCTTTCGGCCACTTTGCGCAAGTGCCGGGCATAAAGATGCGCATCGAAGTGATAGGCATGCGAATAGCGATTGGCGAGTTTGTCCTTCTGCGGTTTTGAAGGCGCAAAACGATCCGCGCGGGCCGCCGCTCGCGCCACGAACAGGTCCTGCCATTCGGGATAATTGGTGCCGTCCCGCACGCTTTGGGCGCTGCGGCCCAGCAACCACCAGTGATGCAGCTTGACCAGCGCATCCATCTCCCGCCCGACAGCGCCGAACTGGTGCAGATACTGGTCGCCCTTGCGCCCCCAGTTGTGAAACTCGATCCCCAGTTTGAACGTGCCTTGCGTCTCGGACAGGAAGGCGCGTTCATCCAGCTTCACGAAGCGGTTGAACAATTGCATCGGCGGGATCGTCGCCTCACCCACGCCGACAATGCCGATGGCATCGCTTTCGACCAGCTCGACCTCGATATCCTTGGAAAGGGCCGTAGCCAGCATGGTTGCGGCCATCCAGCCGGACGAGCCACCGCCCACCACCAGCACCTTGCGCACGCGCTGCGCGACCGGGTCCTGTGGCAGATATTCATCGGGAGAAAATTGCGTCATGGCCGATATTGTGGCGCTTTGCGGACGATGGCGCAATCTGGTCGCAAGTCTGTGTGGCGGATGGCCGTGTGAAGGCGAGTGCCAAAGCGTTGCTTCCGGCGCCAGTCCATGCCACCCCTGCAATCGTGACTAAACCAGCGGGAGATAGCGACTTTTCGCGTGATTGGAGCGCGATGCGGGCCGATGGCGATATTCAGTTCGCCCCGGTGGATATGCCCGAAGCCGCGCCCCCGCCGGACTGGCTGACATCGCTGTTTGAATTTCTGGCGTGGCTGTTTTCACCCGTTGCCAATGTGCTGGCATGGTCCTGGCCGGTGCTGTTCTGGGTGATCATCGCCGCAATTGCCGCGCTGGTGATCTTCGCCATCTATCGCCTTGTCGATCCTGCAGGGCTTCGCCTGCGCAGCCGCAGTGCGGACGAACAGACCGTCTGGGCACCCGATCAGCACCTGGCGCTGGCGCTGCTGGAACAGGCCGACGCACTAGCCGCCAGCGGGCAGTTTGATGAGGCCACCCACCTGCTGCTGCAGCGATCGGTGGGCCAGATTGCGCAGGTCAGGCCCGACCTTGTCGATCCATCCAGCACCGCGCGGGAGATCGCCGCCCTGCCCGCCCTGCCCGAAGCAGCGCGCGCTGCATTTGCCACCATTGCCGAGCGGGTGGAGCGATCGCTGTTCGCACTGCGCAGCCTTTCCGCCGAAGACTGGCAGGTGGCGCGCACTGCCTATGCCGATTTTGCGCTCGGCTATGGCAGCGTTGAAAATGCGACCGGAAGCGCAGCCGGGTCATGAGCGCGCGCAGCGGTCCTTTCCGTCCGGCGACGGTGGCGGGCATGTTGTTGCTGGGCGGCGCGGCTTTCCTGCTGCTGTTGTATGCGCTGGGAGCGGGCTGGACCGGACAGGAGAACCGCGACGGCGGTACCCATGCCGCGTCCAATTCGCTCAATGGCTATGCCGGTCTGGTGAACCTGCTGGAGCGGCGCGGCCACGATGTCAGCCTGTCGCGCACGCCTTCACGGCTGCAGGAAAGGGCGCTGCTGGTGGTCACTCCCGGCATGTATTCCGATGCCGGGCAATTGCAGGACCTGATCAATGATCGCAAGGATCAGGGGCCGACGCTGCTGATCCTGCCCAAGTGGTCCGTCTTCCCGGTGCCCGGCAATGCCGGGATCGAGGCCGAAGATGGCTGGGTAATCCTGGGCGGTGCCATGACGCCCGAATGGCTGGCCCAGATGCCCGCGTTTGAGGGGGTGGAGCTGGAGATCGGCACAACGCAGGGCTGGTCCGGCCTGGGGCTGGAAGGCGCATTGCCAGAGGGTGATCACGTGCAGGCGATCACCCGCCAGCCCAGCCCCATCCTGTTCCCCATCGTTACGGACGCTGAGGGCGATCTGCTGGCGGGATACTGGAACCAGAACGGCTATTTCCCTGATCTGGCCGCTGATTCGGGGGTGGAATTCTCTCGCGAGGATGAAAAGCAGCAGGACGATGCCATCTGGCCGCTGGTGGTGGTGATCGAACCGGACCTGCTCAACAATTATGGCCTTGCCGACATGGCCCGCGCGCAGCAGGCGGTGTTGCTGGTGGAAGCGAGCATGGACGGTGTCGATCTGCCGATCATTTTCGACATGACCATTCCCGGGCTTGGCAGCAGCATGAACCTGCTCACGCTGGCCTTCCGCCCGCCATTCCTGGCGGCCACCTTGTGCCTGTTGCTGGCAGCGCTGGTGATCGGCTGGCGCGGTTTTCGCCGGTTCGGACCGCCCAACGCGCCCGCACCCGCCATTGCGCGCGGCAAACGGCAGCTGGCGCGCAACAGCGCCGCGCTGATCGAACGGACCCGCCGCTGGCACCTGCTGGGCGCGCCCTATGCCGATATGATCGCCGCGCGCATCGCCGCCGCATTCCAGATTCGCGAGCGCGACCCCGCCTTGCGCGCCGCCGCCATAGACCGGGCGCTGGCAGCGCGTGACGAGGGTGCACCGCACTTTTCCGAAACCGCCGAAGCCTTGCGCAATGCCCACGGGCAGGCAGAAATCCTGCGCGCCGCCGCCGCGCTCACGGCAATCGAAAACAGAATGATCCGATGAAAGGGAAACTGGCCCGATGAGCATGACACTGGATGACACGCGCAGCCTTGCCGCTGCGATCCGCGCGGAGGTGGGCAAGGCCATTGTCGGGCAGGAACAGACGATCGAGCATCTGCTGATCGCGCTGATCGCGCGCGGCCACGTGCTGCTGGAAGGCCCGCCGGGAACCGCCAAGACCTTCCTGGCGCAATGCTTCGCCGCTGCATCGGGGCTGGAATTTGGCCGTATCCAGTTCACTCCCGATCTGCTGCCGGGCGACATTCTGGGCTCCAATCTGTTCAACTTCCAGACCAGCCAGTTCACCCTGACGCGCGGCCCGATCTTTCGCGAGCTGCTGCTGGCCGATGAGATCAACCGCACGCCGCCCAAGACGCAGGCCGCCCTGCTGGAAGCAATGCAGGAACGCCGGGTGACGCTGGACGGGGAAACCCACGCGCTGAGCGACAATTTCATGGTCGTCGCCACGCAGAACCCGATCGAGAACCAGGGCGTCTATCCGCTGCCCGAAGCGCAGCTGGACCGCTTCGCCTTCAAGCTGCTGGTGCCCTATCCCAGCGCCGAGGAGGAGGCGCGCATTGTCGAGCGGTTCGGCGAACGCAGCGGCCCGCCCCGGGCGGAGGATTTTGCCATCGTGCAGGTTGCCAATGCGGCCAGCATCGCCGCCGCGCAGGCCGCGGTCAGCACCGTCACTATCGCCCGCGACGTGGTGGAATACACCGTCAATCTGGTGCGCGCGACACGCGAAAGCGCCGACATCGCCAGCGGTGCCAGCCCGCGCGCCGCAGTGCTGCTGGCCAATTGCGCGCGTGCCCGGGCGGCGCTGCATGGCCGCGATTACGTGATCCCCGATGATGTGAAGGCGCTCGCCACATCGGCGCTGCGCCACCGCCTGCTGCTGTCGCCCGCAGCCGAGATAGAGGGCAAGCAGATCGAGGATCTGGTCGCCGGGCTGATCGAACAGACGCAGGCCCCGCGCTAGGGCTGAAAACTGGTGAGACCGGCCATCCCGATTGTCCCCTCTGCAAGGGTTCTGGCGCTGCTGGCGGCGCTGGCCCCCATTGCCGTGGTTGTGGCCGCCACCGCGCCTGCCGCGTGGATCGTCGCCCCCGCAGCGGCACTTGCGCTGCTGCTGGTGATGCTGGTCGATGGCTTTCTGGCCGGACCGATGAGCGATCTGGAGCTGCATTTTACGCCCGATGCCGAAGTGGGCCAGCCCACCACCGTGCGCGTGACGGCGCACATCCGGCGCAGTTCCGCCGCTGCGCCGCCCGAAGTCGCCATCGGCTTCGATCCGCGCCTTGGCGAACATGGCCATGCCCATTTCAACCTCCAGCCTGCCGGAGCGCCCTTCGTGTTTGCCGGAGCAGCCGCCATCGTGCCCGTGCGCCGTGGCACCGGCACGCTGGACGAATTGTGGATGCGCTGGAGCGGCCCGCTGGGGCTGGCGGTGCGCCAGATTCGCCGTCCGCTGAACCACGCGGTGCGCGTCTGGCCCGATCTCGCCCCGGTCCGGTCCCCCACATTGCAGGCGTTTCTGCGCGATGCCCAGTTCGGCCTGATCGCCCGCCGCATTCGCGGTGAAGGCACGCAGTTCGAGGCGCTGAGCGAGTATGAAGCTGGCATGGATCGCCGCCGGATCGACTGGAAGGCCTCGGCCCGCCACACCACGCTCTATGCGCGTGAGAATGAGGCGGAGCGCGACAACCAGATCGTCTTCGCCTTCGATTGCGGCCAGTCCATGTGTGAGCCGGTGGACGGCCTGCCGCGCATCGACCGCGCGGTTTCAGCAGCGCTGACAGCAGCCTATGTGGCGCTGAAAGGCGGAGACCGGGTGGCGCTGTTCGGTTTTGCCGATACGCCCGGTTTGATGACGCCTTTCGTCACCGGCACGCGCGCCTTCAACCGCCTGCAGACCGCCGCGGCCGATATCGATTATGTGGCGAAGGAACCCAACTTCACCCTGGCGCTGGCCACGCTGACCGCGCGGTTGCAGCGACGCTCGCTGATCGTGCTGTTCTCCGATTTCACCGATCCCACTTCCGCCGAACTGATGGTGGAGAGCGTGCAGCGGCTGGTGCGCCATCACCTGGTGATCTTCGTCACCATGCGCGATGAGGAGCTGGCCAGCCTGGAGGGCGCTGCGCCTGACAGGATGAGCGATATCGCCACCGCCGTTTCCGCCCATCATCTGTCACACCAGCGCGCCATCGTGCTGCAACGCCTGCGCCGCCTTGGCGTGAACGTGATAGAAGCGCCTCACGATGCCATCGGCTACCAGCTGATCGACATGTATCTGAGCACCAAGCGCGCGGAGGCGATCGGCTGATGGCCCTGGCCCTGTTCAAGACCCCGGAGATCACCCCGCCCGCCGATATCGAGGCGGCGAGCCTGCGTTCGGACCGCTTCCGGCTGGAGCGGGAGGTGGACTGGCAGCGGCTGGAGCGGATCGTCTCGCTGCTGGAAAAGAACCGCCCGCGCCGGATCAATGACGAAGACCTGCTGGAACTGCCGGTGCTTTACCGCAAGGCCGCCTCCAGCCTCGCCGTGGCGCGCGAGACATCGCTGGATGCGGCCACGCTGGCATATCTGGAATCGCTGGTCCGCCGCGCATGGTTCCAGGTCTATGGCCCGCGCATGGGCATGCTCGGCTGGCTCAGGCGGTTCCTGGGCGGCAGCTGGAGCGCCTCGGTGCGCGATATCTGGCTCGACATCTGCATCGCGCTGGCGGTGATGGTGGCGGGCACGCTGGTGGGCTGGCTGCTCGTCGCGCGCGACAGTGAATGGTATTATGCGCTGGTGCCGGGCGAGATGGGCGGCGGACGCCAGCCAGGTGCGGACCGCGCCGCGCTGATGGAGACACTCGAGCCGACCCAGAGCGCGGAGGGGCTGACGGTCTTTGCCACCTATCTGTTCTCCAACAACACCGGCGTGTGCATCATGGCCTTCGCGCTGGGCTTCTGCTTCGGCATCCCCACGCTGTTGCTGCTGGTTCACAACATGGCGGTGCTGGGCGCGATGATGTGGCTGTTTGCAGGGGCCGGGCTGGAATGGGAATTCGCCGCCTGGCTGTCTGTCCACGGCACCACGGAATTGTTCGCGATCCTGCTTTCGGGCGCGGCGGGCCTGCATGTGGGCCGGTCCATGGCCTTCCCCGGCGATGCCTCCATCCTTGCCGCCGCCAGCGCCAGCGGCAAGCGCGCGGCGCAGGTGATGGCGGGTTGCACCATCATGCTGGTGATCGCCGGGCTGCTGGAAGGCTATGCCCGCCAGCTGGTGCCCACCGCCACCGGGCGCGCATCGATCGGCGCGGTGATGCTGGCCTTTTGGATCGCCTATTTCTGCCTGATGCCAAGGCCGCGTGATCATGCACAGGATCGCGGCGACAGCGATGAGGCGCAGCCATGAACGCCGTCGCCACCCGCTTTGGCCTGAACAGGGATGGAAACCGCCGCCTGCGCCAGCTGGTGACGCCGGAAGGGCTGGCCCTGCCGCTGACCATTGCCAGCCGCAGTGCCCGCGCGGGCGCATTGCTGATCGACCTGGGGATAATCTTTCTCAGCCTGATCGCCTTCATCGTGGTGCTTGGCGCCGTCGGTATCGAGCTGGCAGGGATTGACGCCAATGCCAGTGCCGGCGGGGCGATGGAATTTGTCGGCGTGCTGCTGATCCTGCTGCTGTTCCTTGCCCGCTATGGCTATTTCCTGTGGTTTGAACTGGGGCCGCGCGGGGCCACTCCGGGCAAGCGCATGCTGGGCATTCGCGTGGCCGCGCGCGATGGCGGGCGGCTGAGCGCGGAGGCGGTGATTGCCCGCAACCTGATCCGCGATGTGGAAGTGTTCCTGCCCACATTCCTGCTGCTTGGCGGGGCCAGCAGCATGGGCGTGGCTGGCGGTGCGGCGGCACTGTGGCTGGCGATCTTCGTGCTGTTTCCGTTCTTCAACAAGGATGCCCTGCGCGCCGGAGACCTGGTGGCGGGCACATGGGTGGTGGAGGCGCAGACGGCCAGATTGCCCGAAGCCATGTCTGTCAGCCCCGATCGCAGCAGGGACTATCGCTTCGGCGAGGCGGAACTGGCCATCTATGGCGAGCGTGAATTGCAGGTGCTCGAAGGCGTGCTGCGGCAGGACAATGCCGAAACCATGCGCGAGGTGATGGACACCATCTGCGGCAAGATCGGCTGGACCCCGGGACAGGGAGACGAGCGCGAATTCCTGGAAGCATTCTACGCCGCCCTGCGCGCCCATCTGGAACGGGGCATGCGGCTGGGCAGGCGCAAGGCCGACAAGCACACCGGAGCCTGAGCCTTCACAGGTTGGCACATGGCCGGGCAGGCGTTCACCTGTCTTCACAGGCATGGCGGCATTGGTTACAGGGCGCTTGTCATGATCCTTCGCCCCGCAACACCGCAAGATGCCGCAGCACTGGCCCATCTGGGCCGCCACAGCTTTTGCGCAGCGTTTGAACATCTCTATCGCCCGGAAGACCTCTCGGCCTTTCTGGAAAAGGCCTATTCCGTAGAGGAAGTGGCTTCGCAGATTGCCGATCCCGCGACACTATACTGCCTCACCTCCGATGCACCCGGCGGGGCGCTAACCGGCTTTTGCAAGATGAAATATCCCGCCAGCTATGAAGGGCATTCCGATGCGCAGAACCCCATCGTGCTGGCGCAGCTTTACACCGATCCCGATGTGACCGGTAAGGGCATTGGCGCGGCGCTGATGGAATGGGCTCTGGAACAGGCAAAAGCCCGCCAGTGCGATGCCGTGCAGCTTTCCGTGTGGAGCGAGAATTTCGGCGCCCAGCGCTTCTATGCACGGCACGGCTTTACCAAGATCGCCGACATTGATTTCTGGGTCGGGCAGCAGCGCGATGAGGAATTCCTCCTGGAATTGCGGCTTTAGCGCGGCCCGAATGTTCAGGTTGAAGGCGCAGGCTTAATGCGGCCTTAGGGAATTTTCGGCATCCTGCCTGCTCTCAGGTAGAGGATCTTGCCGTATGGCTGTTGCAGAAATCCAGTTGCCCGCACCGGGAATTCCCACCGGCCCGCTGGCCGATCAATTGCTGCATGATGGGGCAATTGACCGGATTCTCGCGGCCGTACGCGGCCACCTGGGTCTGGAGATCGCCTTTGTCAGCCGTTATGTCGAGGGTGGCCTGCGCGAACTGACCCATGTCCACACCGATCTCGACCTGCCGATGGGCGCCGGCTTTCAGGAGCCGGTGGAGAACAGCTATTGCTGGCACATCCTTGAAGGGCGCCTGCCCGAACTGATTCAGGATGCGGACGACCATCCTTTTGCCAAGACGCTGGCGATCACCGATTTCCTGCCCGTGGGTTGCCATCTGAATGTTCCGCTACGCCTGACCGATGGCAGCGTTTGGGGCAGTTTCTGCGCACTGGGCCGGGAGCCTGACCGCAGCCTGGGCCAGCGCGACATGGGCGTGATCCGCGCCTTCGCCGGTCTCGCCGCCGAACGCATCGAATCGAGCATGCAGCAGGATATGGAACTGGCGCGGACAAGAAATCGGATCGAGGACATGCTGGATGGCCATGCCATCACCATTTTCCACCAGCCGATCCATGCGCTGGACACCAATGAGGCAATCGGGGTGGAGTGCCTGGCGCGCTTCCCCAACAACAACAAGCGCGGACCCGAAGCGTGGTTTGAGGATGCGGAGAAAGTCGGCCTGGGCGTGGAGCTGGAAATGGCGGCTGTTCGCGGCGCGCTGGAAACTCTCTCCCATATCCCGGCGGGCAAATATGCCGCGGTCAATGTCTCGCCCGCCACCATCCTTTCAGGCGCGCTGGAAGAGGCGCTGGAAGGGGCCGATAGCGCCAAGCTGGTGATCGAGGTGACAGAGCATCAGCAGGTTGACGATTTCGCCGCCCTGTCCAAGAAACTGGCCCGGCTGAAGGGCAAGGTACGCATCGCCATCGATGATGTCGGCACCGGCTATTCCGGCCTGCGCCACATCGTGGACCTGCAACCCGACATCCTGAAAATGGACATGGCGCTGACCCGCGATATCCACCGCGATCCGGCCCGTCGCGCGCTGACCGGCGCGCTGGTGCAACTGTCCCGCGATATCGGCTGCAAGCTGGTGGCCGAGGGGATCGAGACCATCGAGGAACGCGATGCGATGGCCGCGCTGGGCGTGGATTATGGGCAGGGCTATTTCTATGCCCGCCCGCTGCCCGTGGTGGCTGCCCAGCAGCACCTGCTTGGCCGGGTGGACGATGATGCCGAACCCGATCTCTCGCCGGAAGAAACGCGCGGCACGCCCAGCAAGAATGACCAGCCGGTCATGGGCCTGGTTCCGCGCACGGCAAATGGCTGAGCCGTCCGTTTGACCCGGCCTGATCAGCCCGCCTGATCGGTCAGCGGATTGCGGTCCGGGCTGCGCACCATGCTTTCGCTGGCGGCGCGGATATCGCCGGTATCGATCTGCATCCGCATCCGCCGGCGATCCATGTCCCGGTAGACTGTTTCCGCATGATCCAGCTGCTCTGCCGAAAGGCCCATCCGGTCCAGCCCCAGCAGCGCCATGCGGATCGCGGATTCGTACACCTCGCGCATGACGAATTCCTGCGGGCCGCGCCCCAGCTTCATCACGCTGCGACGATCGAAGCCGCGCACATAGATGGCCGCCTGCGGAAATGCCTCATGCACGGCGGACATGAATTCAGGCTCCACCTGGTCCTTGTCCGTGCAGAACATGATCAGCTGCGCCTCGCCCCCACCAGCCTGCCGCAGCAGGTCCAGCCGCATGCCATCACCGTAATAGACCTTGAAGCCAAATTCGCCCGACATGTCGATCCGGTCCACGTCGCGGTCGATCAGCGTCACCGATATCCCGCCCGCCATCAGCATCTGCGCCACGCCCTGGCCAAACCGGCCATAGCCAACCACCAGCGCGCGGGCATGCTGGTCCAGCGGACCTTCGCGGCCCTCTGACGTGGCGGCCCCCTTGTTGCGGAAACGTCGGGCGATAATCATCAGGAAGGGCGTGGTGGCCATCGACAGGGTGACGATCGCACCGAACAGGCTGGCGGTTTCCGCATCGATGATGCCCGCGCCGCGCGCCTGGGTGAACAGCACAAAGCCGAACTCGCCGCCCTGGCTCAGCAGCAGGCCCAGCGCCAATGCGTTGCGCCAGTCCATCCTGAACAGCATCCCAAGAGCAGCGATGATGGCGGTCTTGAGCGATATCAGCACCAGCGCCATGCCGATCACGAACAATGGCTGATCGGCAATCGCCCCCAGGTCCAGCATCATCCCCACGGCCAGGAAGAACATGCCCAGCAGGATGGAGCGGAACGGCTCGATATCGGCCTCCAGCTCGTGCCGATAGGGCGTGTCGGCCAGCATCACCCCGGCGATAAATGCACCCAGAGCGGTGGACAGGCCGATCAGTTCCATCAGCAAGGCCGATCCCGCCACGGTGAACAGACCGGCGACCACGAACATCTCGCGCTCTCCCAGCCCGCCGATCAGGCGGAACAGCGGACGAAGCGCAAAGCGGCCCGCCGCCACCAGTCCGATCACCACCACAATCGTCACAATCGCCAGCTGCCAGCCGGGCATGGCGTCATCTGGCGCGGACTGGCTACCCAGCGCGGCCACGATGGTGATCAGCGGGATGATCGACAGGTCCTGGAACAGCAGGATGCCAAAGGCGCGCTCACCAAAGGGCGTGCGCAGCCGCCCCGCCGATTGCAGCATGGGCAGCACCTGCGCGGTGGAGGACAGGCCCAGCGGCAGGCCAATCGCCAGCGCGGCGGCCAGCGGATAGCCGGTGATGGCAAGGATAGTGGCGAATATCGCCAGCCCGCAGGCCACCACCTGCGCCAGGCCAAAGCCGAAGATCACGTGCCGCATGCGCCACAGCCGCGCCGGGTTCAGCTCCAGCCCGACCACGAACAGCAGCAGCACGATGCCCAGCTCGGCAATGGAGATCATGCTCTCCGCATCGCCGACCAGCCCCAGCACCTGCGGGCCGACCACCGCACCGGCCACAAGATAGCCGAGCGTCGCACCCAGCCCCAGGCGGCGGAACAGCAGCACGAACAGCAGGGCAAAGCCCAGCAGGATCACCCCGTCATGCAGGAATGCGCCCGCGCCGTGCTCCGCCATCAGCGCGCGCTTTCAATCACAGCCATTTCCATTTCCAGAACAGCACCAGCTGCATGATGAAAATGGCACCGCACATGCCCACCACCACCCAGAAGGCGATACCCGATTCCACTCCCGGCATACCGCCCACATTGATGCCCAGCAGGCCGGTGATGAAGCCCAGCGGCAGGAAAATGGCGGCCACGATGGTGAGCAGGTAGTTGGTGCGTTCAGACCGGGCCACGGCACGAGCGCGGATATCATCCTGCAGCACCAGCGCGCTTTCCTTGGAAATATCGATATCGTCGAGATAGCGCCGCAACCGGTCGATACTCTCGGCAATCTCGCGCCGGTCGCCCTCGTCGAACCATTCGGGCGCATCGCGGGAAATGATCTCCAGCGCCTCATGCTGCGGGGCCATGTGGCGTTGCAGGCCCAGCGAATTGCGACGGATCTGGGAAATCCTCGCCAACATTTCCTCCGCGTCGGCATCTTCGCTGGTGGCTTCCATCCGGTCGATCTCGGCATTCATGTCGACGATGGAGCTGCTCATGCGCACGATCAGCGCTTCCACCAGTTCGGTGATCACCCGCCCGGCATCGCGCGGGCCGTGGCCTTCATCCAGTGCCGCCAGCACGTCGCGCGGGCTTTGCATGCGATGGCGGCGCAGCGTCACCAGCCGCGTGCCATCGCTCCACAATTGCATGGCGATCATGTCCGCCGGTTTGGCCCCGGGATTGAAATTGATCCCGCGCATCACCCCCACCAGCGCATCCCCTTCGCGAAAGGCACGCGGCCTGGTGGAATCGCTGACCAGCAGTTCCACCGTGGGTTCGGCCACTTTCAGACCATGCTCCAGCCAGACTTCGACCTCAGGCTCGTTCCGGCTGAGGTGCAACCACATGACTTCACCGGGAGCCTGCGGTTGCCACACCTGCGCCTCTGCCCAGTTGATCCGCCGGGCACCGCCCTTGCCATCCAGCACGCGGCCAAACAGGAGCGGCCCATCCAGCCGGATTTCGTCAGTCTGCTGCTCGCTCATGTGATCCATGAACGGCATCATGCCGCAACTCGCCACGCATGTCATTGCCCCTTCATGCGCGCGCGCCTATATGCAGGACATGTCTTCAATACGCCCCTGGCGCGATATAGATCGCCGCAAGAGCCGCCAGATCATGGTCGGGAAAGTTCCTGTCGGCGGCGATGCGCCGATTACCGTGCAGACCATGACCAATACCCCCACCGAAGATGTGGGCGCGACGCTGGACCAGATCAGGCGCTGCGAGGATGCGGGCGCAGACATCATCCGCGTGTCCTGCCCGACAGAGGAATCGACCGCCAATTTCGATCAGATCACCCGCGGGGCCAATGTCCCGATCGTGGCGGACATCCATTTCCATTACAAACGCGCGCTGGAAGCGGCCGACAAGGGCGCGGCCTGCCTGCGCATCAACCCCGGCAATATCGGCTCGTCAGAGCGGGTTGCAGAAGTGGTCCGTGCGGCCAAGGCCAACGGCTGCGCCATCCGCATCGGCGTGAACGCGGGATCGCTCGAACGCGACCTGCTGGAGAAATACGGCGAGCCCTGCCCCGAAGCTCTGGTGGAAAGCGCGCTCGATCATATCAAGCTGTTGCAGGACCACGATTTCCACGAATTCAAGGTGGCGGTGAAGGCATCGGACGTGTTCCTTGCCGTGGCCGCCTACATGCAGCTGGCCGAAACGGTCGATTGCCCGCTCCACCTTGGCATTACCGAAGCGGGCGGCCTGATCGGCGGCACGGTAAAAAGCGCCATCGGGATGGGCAATCTGCTGTGGTACGGCATTGGCGACACTATCCGGGTATCGCTTTCGGCAGAGCCGGAACAGGAAGTGCGCGTAGGATTCGAAATCCTCAAGTCACTGGGCCTGCGCACCCGCGGCGTGCGCGTTGTGTCCTGCCCCAGCTGTGCACGGCAGGGGTTTGACGTGATCCGCACGGTAACCGCGCTGGAAGAACGCCTCAGCCATATCAAGACCCCGCTTTCGCTGTCCGTATTGGGCTGCGTGGTCAATGGCCCCGGCGAAGCGCGAGAGACCGATATCGGCATCACCGGCGGCGGCGCGGGCAAGCACATGGTCTATCTGTCCGGCGTGACGGACCACCATGTGGAAAGCGCCGACATGCTCGATCACATCGTCAATCTGGTGGAAAAGAAAGCCGCCGAGATCGAGGATTCGATGATCGATGCAGGCCATGCCGATGGCGCCGCAGCGCAGGCTGCGGAGTGAGCAGGGCATGAGCCGCAAATCCATCTCCCCAAGGACGGATGAAGCGGCAATGCCGGAGCCGGTTGCGGCAAATCGCCAGCTGGTCACTATTCGCGGCGCAAGAGTAGGTGCTGTCTCTGGCGGGGCACTGGCCCTGGGTGCCTTTGCCCTTGGCGCTATCGCGATGGGTGCGGTTGCAATCGGTGCGATGGCCATCGGACGACTTTCAATCGGCAAATTGCATCTGCGTGAGGCGCGTATTGATCGCCTGCGGGTCGGTTCGCTCGAAATAGACGCTGCCACAATAGGCTCGGAAGAGGCGGAATAACATGCGCTGGCTTTTCACAGCCGTTCTGGCGCTTTGCCTGCCTGCACTCGCCGCCTGCACCACAGTCGGCGGCAGCCACCGCCATGCCCACGCGGGCGATTATCCCGAAGCTGCCCTGTATGACGCCAGCGCCGATGCTGCGCTGGCGCTGGATACTGCGCTGGCTCTGGCTGCGGCGGATGCCGTGGTGGACGATGCGATGGGCAGGCCGGAAACGCGCGTCCTGGCCATTTTCGGAGCAAACTGGTGCCATGACAGCCGCGCGCTTGCGGGCTGGCTGCAAACAGAGCGTTTCCAGTCGCTGATCAACGGCAGCTACCGCGTGGTCTATATCGATGCCGGTGTTCCGCAGACGGGAGAAGGCCGCAATCTGGAACTGGCCGCCGAATATGGCGTGGCCGATGTTACCGGCACGCCCACAGTCCTGGTGCTCGGCAGCGATGGCAAATTGCTCAACACGCCCGACGATGCGCGCAGCTGGCGCAATGCTTCCAGCCGCAGCGAGGATGAGATCTTCGCCTGGCTGGAAGGCTTTACTCGCCAGTAACCCAACCGGGCGTAAGATCGCGCCCACAATGGATATCAAGCTTCCTCTTGCAGCCATGCTGATGGCCGGCGGTGTGCTGGGTCTGGCGATGCCGCTGATATCGAACGGCAATCCGCAGGAGGCCGGCAAGGATCTGGCAAATCTCGTTACCGGCGGCGAATTCACGCCTGAACCCCAGCTCGGCATGGCGCAGCAGACCGCCACCGGCTGGGCAGAAAATACCGTGCTCGAAAGGCAGGCCGACGGCCATTTCTATGCCGATGTGCGCGTCGATGACCGGTCCTACCGCATGCTGGTGGATACTGGCGCCACCGTGGTGGCCCTGACCGGGACCGATGCGGCAGACATGGGCCTGCAGTGGTATGAAGACGATGTGGCCCCGGTAGCGCAAGGGGCCAGCGGCCCGATCGAAGGCGTCAACGTCATCATCGATCGCATGAGCCTGGGCGGGCATGAGGCAACCGGCGTGCGCGCCATCATCATTCCCGAAGGGGCGAGCACCTCGCTTCTGGGCCAGTCATTCCTCAGCACGGTGCGTTCGGTGGAGATATCGGGCGACCGTATGGTGCTGGGCAATTGACCTGCCGTCGGCGATGATGGCCCCATGAACATGGCCAGCCTGCTGCCCGGTCGCTGGCGACTGAAGCGCGAGGCTGGGCGCCACAATGCCGCGATTATCGATGTGCTGATGACCGCGCCGATCAGCCCAAAGGCCGATGGGCTGGTGCTGTTTTCGATGATCGGCAGCACGCAGGTGCTGCCGTTTCTGGTGGCGGTCAAATCGTTGTGGTCGCATTTGCAGCGCGGCCGCGTGGCGATATTGGACGATGGCACGCTGACCGCGCAGGACCGCACCATACTGGCGCAGCATTGCGGCGATCCGCAGATCATGCGGCAGGGCGATGTTGTGCGCGGACCCTTCCCCGGCGGCGGCGGCTGGGCGCGGCTGCTGACCATTCTCGATCACCGTGCGGGCGAATACTGGCTGCAGCTGGACAGCGACACCGTGACGCTGGGCGCGCTTCCTGAAGTGGAAGCCGCCATGTCCAGCAATCGCAGTTTTACCCTGATGGACAGCGCCGATGCCGCCGATCACCCGATGGAACTGGGCGCATATGCTCGTCAGTCTGCCACCGGCACCGCGCACGATGATGACCGGACTGGTATCGAGCGCCGCATGGCCGGGCTGGCACCGGACAAGGGCTGGAAATACCTGCGCGGCAACGCGGGTTTTGCCGGATTTGCCGCGGGCAATGCCGGGCGGGACCTGGCCACCGCCTTTCTTGGCCAGATGCAGGCGCTGATCGGCGAAGATGATGCCGCGCACTGGACCATGCAGCATATCGCCTCCAGCTTCATCATCGCCAATGAGGGCGCGCCAGCGTGCCTGCCGTGGCCGCGCTATATCAATTATACCGGCACGCCGTGGCCGCAGGATTGTTGCTTCGTCCATTTTACCGGCGCGCAGCGACACGAAAATGGTGCCTATCTGGCGGCGAGCCGTGCCGCGATTGCGGCCATCGACAGGCGATAGAGCATGGACACAAAGGCGCTCAACGGCGCACAATAGGAGTATGGACCGCCGCCAGTTCATCGCTGCCAGCACTTTGGGCGCCGCCGCCTGCGCCATGCCCCTGCGGCTGGCCGCGCAGGCCGCTCCTGATCCCAGGACCCGTGCCATCCTCTCCGTCGCCCGGCGCGAGGTGGAGCGTGCGGGCAGCGTTCTGTGGCGCCGCGATCTGGCCGCGATCGTCGATTTTGGCGTGCACTCCGCCGTGCCGCGCTTTCACCTCGCCAATCTGGAAAGCGGCACCGTCACCAGCCTGCTGGTCAGCCACGGCAGCGGCTCCGATCCCGAGCATGATGGCTGGCTGAACGCCTTTTCCAATCTCCATGACAGCTGGGCCACCAGCCGCGGGGCCTATGTCAGCTGGGAATGGTATGAAGGGCGATATGGCACTTCGATGCGGCTGGAGGGTCTGGATGACAGCAATTCCGAGGCGTTCAACCGCGCCATCGTGATGCATGCCGCCAGCTATGCCACCCCGGCCCACGTCCATCGCTGGGGCAAGGTGGGCCGATCCAACGGGTGCTTCGCCATCGGGCCGGACGAGTTTTCGCGCGCATTATACATGCTGGCCGGCGGGCGGCTGCTGTTTGCAGACGCGCTGGGCATAGGCGAAAATGGCGAACAGGTGATCGCCCCGCAGCAGCAACCGGTCGATTTCGATGCCGCCATTGCCCAGCGGCAGGCCGAAGCGGCGGAGGCGGGGGCGGAGCTGGAAGCGGAGGGCGAATTGAGCGCCGAGCCGATTGAGGCAGACCCGGACTTGCGGTGAGGCGTGATCGCCTGCCGACAGTCTTCTGTCAGCGAGAGGCCAGCAGCAACTGGCGCTGGCTCGGTCTGCCAAGGCTCGCCACCACCGGCGCATCGCGGTCATAGATATCGTCGAATTCCACCAGGCTGCCATTCTCATCCAGTCCCATGGTGAAATAGGCGATATAGACCGGCACCGGCATGCTGAGCGGCACCCGCGTATATTGTCCGCTTGCCGAAATGCTCAGCGCCTCCTCTGCCGAAACGCCCTGACCCAGCAGGTTGAGCACCACCGCCAGCTCCATCGCATCCTGCACCCTGATGCAGCCGTGGCTGAGCGCGCGCATATCATTGTCGAACAGCTGCTTGGACGGCGTGTCATGCAGGAAGATCGCGTGCGGATTGGGCATGTCCAGCTTCATCGCGCCAAGCGCATTGCCCGGCCCAGGTGACTGCACCACGTTGACACGGCCATTGGCCCCGCGCGTGGCGACATACCCGCGCGCCCGCGCCCAGTTGGGATTGTTGAGCACCCGGCGGCCCAGCCCTTCGCCCACCACAATGCTTTGCGGCACGGTCCATGTCGGATTGAAGATCACCCCTTCGACCATTTCGGACAATTGCGGGGTGGCATTGCGCCCGGGCTGGCCCACGATGGTGCGGTAATTGCGCAGCACCTGCCCGTTTACCGTCAGCCGCAGGCGGTATTCCGGCACATTGACCATCAGGTGAATGCCGCCCAGATCGCGCGGCAGCCAGCGCCAGCGATCCATGTTGGCGCGGATCGCATCGCGCCGCTCCGTGTCATCCGCAGGAGTGGCCGCCAGCGCATCACGCAAGGCCGCATAATCGGGCAGCACCGGATTGAGCGAGGCGAGTACTCCGGCCATGTCCCCCGTTACCAGCGCGCGTTCCATCAGCGGGCCGATGGGCAGCCGCTCGGCATCGGGATCATCCATCAGGTAGCTGCGCCGCGCATCGTCTGGCGTGCGCCCGTCGCGCAGGTCCTGCGCCAGCCAGGTGAAGATGGCACCGGCAACATTGTCCAGCCGCACGCCGGGTCCGCCCGCCATCGCCTCGCGCAGGTCCTGCGGATGGTAATCCGCCGGATCGAGGCCCTCTGCGTCAATCGATTCCACCACCCCCAGCAGCGCCAGTGCGCGCGCCACCGGCCAGCGGAATTCCTCCGCCATGCGCGGGGGGATGGTGCGCCGCGCGCTGCCCTGTGTCCACTGCGCCGCCATCACCTGCACCGCATCGTCATCCAGCACATTGGCCGTTTCGATGCGCTGCGCCGCCGCACTGCTGGCGCATAGTGCAACCACAGACATCAGGGCGGTCCGGACAAGGGAGGCATTGAGCATGACGATGATTGTGGCGCTGCCGGTCGATTCTGGCAAGGAACCAGCTTCATCAGGGAACCGGCATCATATGGCGCGTGACGCAGCACCGGCTGCTGCCTAAGAGCCGGTGATGGACAAGAGCACCAACCTGTATCCCTTTCTGGTGACCCTGCTGGCCATTGCCGTGCTGTGCCTGATGGACGTGTTCATGAAGGGCGCGGCCATCGCGGTGGGGGCTTATAGCGCGCTGATGGTGCGATCGGTCATGCAGGTTTCGCTGGTCACGCCGGTGTGGCTGGCAACCGGCGGCAAATGGCCTGCGCCCCACGTGCTCAAGATCCACATCACCCGCTCGCTGGTGGCCACCTTCATGGCGCTGACGTTCTTTTCCGCCATCGTGCTGCTGCCGCTGGCAGAGGCGATTGCGCTCAGCTTCATCAGTCCGCTGATCGCGCTGGCGCTGGCCGCGCTGATCCTGAAGGAAACGATCGAGAAAAAGGCCATCATTGCCGCGATCATGGGCATTGCCGGCGTGGGCATCATCGTGGGCGGTCGCATCGGGCGCGAGAGCCTGAGCGACGATGCCGCGCTGGGCATCGCCCTGGTGCTGATATCGGCGGTGCTCTATGCGTGGAACCTGATCCTGCAACGCCAGCAGGCGCTGGTGGCCAAGCCGATAGAGATCACCGCCTTTGGCGGAGCGATTGTGGGCCTGACCCTGCTGCTGGGTGCGCCGTTCTTCTTTTCCATGCCCCACGGCGCGGCGTGGCTGGACATCGCGGTTGCCGCGCTGCTGGGCGTGTGCGGATCGCTGGCGCTGTCCTGGGCCTATGCGCGGGCAGAAGCGCAGGTGCTGGTTCCGGTGGAATATACCGGCTTTGCCTGGGCCGCGCTGTTTGGCTGGCTGTTCTTTGCCGAAGATGTGAAGCCCGCCACGCTGGCCGGCGCGGCGCTGATCATCCTGGGCTGCTGGATCGCCGCCCCCAGAAAACACACCGAACAGGCGGTGACGGGCGCGGGCCAGCCCCAGGCCTGATTGCACTGAGTGTCCTGATTGGCGTTTTATCCGCTGACAGGAATTTTGGCCGACGTGCCGGTATCGCTGGTCGTATCGCTGGTCGCATCACTGGACGCCGCGTCCTCATCGTCGCTGCCCTCATCTTCCACGCCCTGCGTGGTCAGCTGTTCCTCTTCACCGCCCAGCAGGAAGCTCGATCCCTGCCAGATCAGGCCCAGCGCCGCGCCAAGAAAGGCGGCCAGCACAAGCGCCACGGCCATGGGAATCACCCCCAGTTTCTCCCTTGGCCTGCCAGGAACCCCCAGAATCATGCTCAAAACCTCCCCTTGATACGCCTAAAGGCCCTGCACCCTTGACCAATCGCGCGCAAACGCGCAACTCGCGCCCAACCGGCCTTCCTCTCCACGGCACAGGCCAAAACAGCAACTGGCATCAGCCCATAACGGCAAAGGACAAGGCATCTATGACCCAGGTCGGCTCCAACTCGCTCGCCACCCGCAGCACGATGGAAGTAGGCGGCAAGTCCTACGCTTATTACTCATTGGCAAAGGCGGCAGAGACGATTGGCGATGTCAGCCGCCTGCCTTTCAGCATGAAGGTGCTGCTGGAAAACCTGCTGCGTTTCGAGGATCAGGGATTCACCGTCAGCAAGGCCGATATTCAGGGCCTGGCCGACTGGCAGAAGAACCCCGCCACCGGTAACGAGATTCAATACCGTCCCGCGCGCGTGCTGCTGCAGGACTTCACCGGCGTTCCGTGCGTTGTCGATCTGGCCGCCATGCGCGATGCGATTGCCAGGCTGGGCGGCGATACCGCCAAGATCAATCCGCAGGTTCCGGTCAACCTCGTCATCGATCACTCGGTGATGGTCGACGAATTCGGCCATCCCAAGGCCTTCCAGCACAATATGGAGCTGGAATATCAGCGCAATGCGGAGCGCTATGACTTCCTGAAATGGGGAGCGAAGAGCCTTGAGAATTTCTACGCCGTGCCCCCCGGCACCGGCATCTGCCATCAGGTGAACCTGGAAAACATCGCCAAGGGCGTGTGGTCCTCTGTCGATCAGAACGGTGAGCTGGTGGCCTATCCCGATACCTGCGTGGGTACGGACAGCCACACCACCATGATCAACGGCCTGGGCGTACTGGGCTGGGGCGTCGGCGGGATCGAGGCGGAGGCAGCCATGCTTGGCCAGCCGATTTCCATGCTGGTGCCCGAAGTCGTCGGCTTCAAGCTGACCGGCGCGATGGCCGAAGGCGTGACCGCCACCGATCTGGTGCTGACCTGCGTGCAGATGCTGCGCGCGCACGGCGTGGTGGGCCGCTTCGTGGAGTTCTACGGCCCCGGCGTGTCCAACCTCAGCCTGGCGGACCGTGCTACCATCGCCAACATGGCCCCTGAATATGGCGCCACCTGCGGCTTCTTCGGCATTGACGACAAGACGCTGGAATATCTGCGCCTGACGGGCCGCGCCGAAGCAGACATCGCGCTGGTCGAAGCCTATGCTAGGAAGCAGGGTATGTGGTTCACGCCGGAGAATGAGCCGATCTTCACCAGCACGCTGGGTCTGGACATGGCATCGGTCGTGCCTTCGCTGGCAGGTCCCAAGCGCCCGCAGGACAAGGTGGCGCTGCCCGAAGTGGACGAGCTGTTCAATTCCGATCTCAAGACCGTTTACGGCAAGTCCGCCCCCGCCCGCGTGGCGGTTGAGGGCAAGGACCATGACGTTGGCGATGGCGACGTTGTGATCGCGGCCATCACCAGCTGCACCAACACCTCCAATCCCGATGTGCTGATCGCCGCCGGCCTGGTTGCCCGCAAGGCGCGCGCGCGGGGCCTGACGCCCAAGCCGTGGGTCAAGACCAGCCTCGCCCCCGGATCGCAGGTGGTCACAGACTATCTGGTGAAGGCCGGATTGCAGGACGATCTGGACGCCATCGGCTTCGATCTGGTCGGCTATGGCTGCACCACCTGCATCGGCAATTCCGGCCCGCTGGCCCCGCCCATCAGCGCTGCGATCAACAACAATGATCTGGTCGCCGCTTCTGTCCTGTCGGGCAACCGCAACTTCGAGGGCCGCGTGTCTCCCGATGTGCGCGCCAATTTCCTCGCATCGCCGCCGCTGGTGGTGGCCTATGCGCTGAAGGGCACCGTCACGCAGGATATCACCACCACGCCGATCGGTCAGGATCAGGACGGCAAGGACGTGATGCTGGCCGATATCTGGCCCAGCAATCTGGAAATCGCCGAACTGCGCGCCTCCAGCATCGATCGCACCATGTTCGAAGCGCGCTATGCCGATGTCTACAAGGGCGATGAGCACTGGCAGGCGATTACGGTCGAAGCGTCTGACACCTATGCGTGGAAGCCGGGCAGCACCTATATCGCCAACCCGCCCTATTTCGATGGCATGGGCATGACGCCCGATGTGGTGAACGACATTGTCGAGGCAAAGCCGCTGGCGATCCTGGGTGACAGCGTCACCACCGATCACATCAGTCCCGCCGGCTCCATCAAGGAAGACAGCCCCGGCGGCCGCTACCTGCTGGAAAACCAGGTGGCCAAGGCAGACTTCAATTCCTACGGCAGCCGCCGCGGCAACCATGAAGTGATGATGCGCGGCACTTTCGCCAACATCCGCATCAAGAACGAAATGGTCCCCGGAGTCGAGGGTGGCTACACCACTTACAACGGTGAGCAGATGGCGATTTACGATGCCGCCATGAAGCACAAGGCCGACGGCACGCCGCTGGTGGTTGTGGGCGGCAAGGAATATGGCACCGGCTCCAGCCGCGACTGGGCAGCCAAGGGCACCATCCTGCTGGGCGTGCGCGCCGTGATCGTGGAGAGCTTCGAGCGCATCCACCGCTCCAACCTGATCGGCATGGGCGTGCTGCCCCTGCAGTTCAAGGGCGGCGACACGCGTGAGACGCTGGGCCTGACGGGCGATGACAGCTTCACCATCAAGGGCCTGGCGAACATGGTTCCGCAGCAGGACGTGGAAGTTGAAGTCACCCGCGCGGATGGCAGCACCTTCAGCTTCACCGCCGCATCGCGCATCGATACCGCGAACGAAATGGAATATTACCGCAACGGCGGCATCCTGCAGTACGTGCTCAGGAAGCTGGCTGCCTGAATCCAGCTCTCATCCAAACAACAAAGGCCCCGCCATCGTGCGGGGCCTTTTTGTTTCGGCGACTGTGTTGGCGGGTCAGTTGGCTCGCGCGCCTTGTGATCTGGCGAGCCTGTAATTGCGGGCGCATGAAAGGACGATTTGCCCCCAAGGACAAACCGCCCTCCCCCCTGCTTGGAGATGGTTGGCTGGATCAGGCGGCCTGGGCGCGGTCCTGATCGCCGGTCTTCTTGCGGCGACGACGCATGAACACTGCGCCCGCGCCGGCACCGAACAGCAGCAGCATGCCGGGTTCCGGCACCTGCGTGCCCGATGACGAGCCGTGGCTGCTGGAGCCATGACTGCTGGAGCCGTGATTGCCGCACTTGTTGCATCCGCCGCTCGACGAAGTGGACGTCGATGTGCTCGAACTGGTCGAAGTCGAGGTTGAACTGGACGTGGATGTCGAAGAGCTGGTCGAGCTCGACGTAGAGCTGGACGTCGACACAGCGCCGGTTGAAGTGGAGACACTGCCGGTGGAGGTCGAAACGCTGCCGGTCGAGGTCGACACGCTGCCCGTGCTGGTGCTGACGCTTCCGGTCGAAGTCGAAACGCTGCCGGTGCTGGTGCTCACGCCGCCAGTCGTTGACGAGGTCGACGTGGAGGAGCCGCCGGTGGACGTCGAAGTGGACGTCGCGCCCGATGACGTGGAGGTGGACGAACCGGTGCTGGAATTGTCGATATCGATATCGATGATGATATCGCCCGATGATGTGCCGGAGCCGGAGCTGGAACCAGAAGTCGAACTGGAACCCGATGTCGTGGTGGTGGTCGACATATCGATATTGGCTGAGCCGCCACCGCTGCCGCCAAAGAAGCCGCCGAAGAAGCCGCCGCCAAAACCACCGCCAAAGCCGCCACTGCCGCCGATGATGATCGGCTGACCGCCGCCGCCTGCAACAACGCGCGATGCGCGCGGCAGTTCAGGCAGGGGAAGCGGAGGAAGCGGCAGGGGCAGAGGCTCTGCCTCTACCACCGTGTGCACCCGGCGCGTCACCCGCGGCGGGATCTCACGGCGGGCGGGCCGGTCCTTCACATAGGTCAGTTCAGGCGCAGCCTCGTGCTTGTCTGACTTGTAGCCAACCTGCGCGGTCTGCGGTTCGGCGACATGTACCGCACCGCCCGCAAGCAATGCGCTTCCCGCAGCAGCGGCTGACAATTTCGCCAAGGCCATTCTTACCGACATGGACTGTCTCTCTTCAGCTTTTCCCCAAGCACCGGTCTGGCTAAATCGCCATTCAGATACTTTTGCAGCTTCACCAGAGACGTATGGCGCCTGTCACGGCAATCATTTTAACCTTGATTTTGGCGCTCGAAGACGAATTTTTTGGCTGAATTCGGGCAATTGCGCGGCTTTGTCCCACAATGGAACCGAATAGGCGCCATTCCCCAACAGTGGTTAACGCCCGGCGCTCATTTTGAGGGGTCGAACAGCCCGCCCTGCGCCCCGTTCGGCGAATCGGCAGGCGGAGCGATACCAAGGTGCGTCCAGCCGGCATCGTTGAGGCAGCGCCCGCGCGCGGTGCGGGCCACCAGGCCCAGCTGGATCAGGTACGGCTCGATCACTTCTTCCACCGTGTCGCGCGGTTCGGAAAGCCCCGCTGCCAGCGTCTCCACCCCCACCGGACCACCCTTGTAGATATCGGCGATCATGGTGAGATAGCGCCGGTCCATCGCATCAAGGCCCAGCCCGTCAATCTCCAGCTTCGTCAGCGCCGCATCGGCGACCGGAGCGGTAACCAGCCCGTCCCCATCGACATGGGCAAAATCGCGCACGCGGCGCATCAGCCGCCCGGCCACGCGCGGTGTGCCGCGGCTGCGGCGGGCAATCTCGCGCGCGCCCGCGGGGTCCATGTCCAGCCCGAGCAGGCCGGCACCGCGCCTCACCACCAGCTCCAGCTCGTCCACGGTGTAGAAATTAAGCCGCACGGGAATGCCGAACCGGTCGCGCAGGGGCGTGGTCAGCAGGCCTTGCCGCGTGGTCGCCCCCACCAGCGTGAACGGCGGCAGATCGATCCGCACACTGCGTGCCGATGGCCCCTCGCCGATGATGATATCGAGCGCGCGGTCCTCCATCGCCGGATAGAGGATTTCCTCGACCACCGGGTTGAGGCGGTGAATCTCGTCAATGAACAGCACGTCATGCGGTTCAAGATTGGTCAGCAGGGCGGCAAGGTCGCCCGCCTTGGCGATCACCGGCCCGCTGGTGGCGCGAAAGCCCACGCCCAGCTCCTTGGCCACGATCTGCGCCAGCGTGGTCTTGCCAAGGCCGGGCGGGCCGAAGAACAGCACATGGTCCATCGCCTCTGCGCGGGACCTGGCCGCCTCGATAAACACGCGCAGGTTTTCGCGCGCCGCCTCCTGCCCCACGAATTCGCGCAGGGTCTTGGGACGCAGGGCCGCATCCGGGTCTTCCGGCTGGCGATCGGGGGCAAGATCGGGGTTGGCGCTCATCAGGACGGGTTGAGCGTATAGCCGCGTTGCTGGAGCAGGGCATGCGCAGTCATGGCCGACAGCGCCAGCTGCACACCGGGTGCGATTTCGGACTTGGCGATGCCCATCCCCGCCGCGCTCTGGCCGCACAGATAGATCTGCACGCCGTGCTGCGTCAGCGCCGCGATCAGCGGGAGGTTGATGTTTTCCGCCCCATCGAAGCGCGCCGCATAAGCCTGCGCATTCAGCAGGTCATTGCCCGCGCGCCCATGCACCACGATCGCTACCTGCACGCGCTCCTCCGGCACGCCATTTCGCACATGCATGTTGATGAAGCGCGCCGCACTGTCGAGCGAGCGATTGAGCGCGCCCACATCCGCCTGATCCGCCACATCGAAAGCCACCCGCAGCGCCAAGTCCTGTGGCAACTCCATGTCGTAATCGACATCGGCGACCCGGCCATATTCGGTGAATACCGGCCCCATCGTGAAGCCCGCCGGCTGCTGCGCATAAGCGCCTGTGGCGAAAGCCAAGCCAGCAAGGCCAAGTGCGACATTCCTGATTATACGCATGGTCGGTTTGCCTCCTTCAGTGGGGTTTCGATAAACCAATCGTCATGGTGAACTTGTTTCAGCATCCATCCAGCGGCACAATCCCGTGCATGCAATTCGAACGCAACCCGTGCGCCTATATCCTCGCCAGCGGGCATTACGGAACGCTCTACATTGGCGTCACGTCGGACCTGATGGGACGGCTGCACCAGCACCGGAGCGGAACCACAGGCGGCTTCACCGGGCGCTATAAAATCCACCGCCTCGTCCATTTCGACATGTTCGACACCATGGAGGCTGCCATCGCGCGCGAGAAGCAGCTCAAGAACTGGCACCGGCAGTGGAAGATCAATTTGATCGAAACTGGCAATCCGCATTGGGAAGACTTGGCCGTTGGCTTGGGCTTTGATCCGCTTGAGCAGCGCGCGCCGGGAGATGGATCCTGAAACGAGTTCAGGATGACGGGAAGGATCGGATTCCATCACCCCGCCGCCCTCTTCAGCGCCGCCTTGATCAGTGCGTTCAAATCCGCGCCTTCGCCCAGATCGCTCTGCGCTCCAGCCACGGCACTCGCCGCCACGGCCGGCTTGAAACCCAAACTCTGCAAGGCTGACACGGCATCGGCGCTTACTCCGCCAGCAGGCGCAACAAAGCCTCCGCCGACAGCCCCGCCACCTGGAAGCGCGCCAGCCTTGTCCTTCAGTTCATTGACGATCCGCCCTGCCAGTTTCGGCCCCACGCCCTGCGCGCGGGCCACGGTGGCGGCATCCTGCGCGGCGCAGGCATCGCGCAGTTCGGCGGTGGAGAGGGCCGAAAGGATGGCGAGGCCGACCTTGCTGCCCACGCCCTGCACCGAATTGAGCAGACGGAACCAGTCGCGCTCTCCCGCGTCGGCAAAGCCGAGCAGGCGCATGTCGTTCTCGCTCACCTGCAGATCGGTGTAGACCACGCAGGCCTGCCCCCGCTCTCCCAGTGCGCTGAGCGTGCGGTTGGAGCAATGGACCAGATAGCCCACGCCCTGCACATCGATCACCGCCCAGTCTTCACCGGTTTCATCGAGCAGGCCTTTGAGCTTTGCGATCATGTTATGTTCTTGCCTCACAGGCGGTGCGGGGTCCAGAGAATATGGACATCTGATTGTGGACACCGGCGAAGTCTTGCGCCAACAGCATCGCCATGAGCGTAAACACATTTGGCAGGGTTTTGCGGTTTACCACCTGGGGCGAGAGCCACGGGCCGGCGCTGGGCGCGGTTGTGGACGGGTGTCCGCCGGGATTGGCGCTGGACGAAGCGGCGATCCAGCCCTTCCTCGACGCGCGCCGTCCGGGCACCAGCAAATACACCACGCAGCGGCAGGAGGCGGACCAGGTCCGCATTCTTTCAGGCGTGTTTGCAGGCCCTGACGGAACGCAGCGCACCACCGGCACGCCGATCAGCCTGATGATCGAGAATACCGATCAGCGATCAAAGGATTATTCGGAGATCGCCCATGCATACCGCCCCGGCCATGCCGATTATGCCTATGATGCCAAATACGGCATTCGCGATTATCGCGGCGGCGGCAGGTCTTCCGCGCGCGAAACGGCGGCGCGGGTGGCCGCAGGTGCCGTGGCGCGGCTGGTGGTGCCCGAAGTGACCATCACCACCTATGTCTCCGAAATTGGCGGCGATGCGATCGACATGGGCAATTTCGATGCCGGCCAGATCGGCCAGAACCCGTTCTTCTGTCCCGACGTGGAAGCGGTGAAGCGCTGGGAAAAGCTGGTGGATGATTGCCGCAAGGACGGATCGTCTTTGGGCGCGGTTGTCGAATGCGTGGCCACGGGCGTTCCCGCGGGCTGGGGCGCACCGGTCTATGCCAAGCTGGATGCAGACCTTGCCGCTGCCATGATGGGCATCAATGCGGTGAAGGCGGTCGAGATCGGCGAAGGTTTCAACGCCGCCCGCCTGCGCGGTGAGGACAATGCCGACGAGATGCGTCCGGGCGCAGCAGGCGAAGGTCCGGAATTCCTCGCCAATCATGCCGGCGGCATTGCGGGCGGCATTTCCACCGGTCAGCCGGTGGTGTGCCGGGTGGCGTTCAAGCCGACCAGTTCCATCCTGATCCCGCGCGCGTCGATCAATTCAGCTGGCGAAGAGACGACCGTGCGCACCAAGGGCCGCCATGACCCTTGCGTGGGAATCAGGGGCACACCCGTGGTCGAAGCGATGATGGCGCTGGTGCTGGCGGACCACAAAATGCTCCACCGTGCGCAATGTGGCTGAGGTGTGTGGTTGAGGTGTGTGGTTGAGCCCGGTGGCCAAGGCGTAAACAACGCTGTCGTTGCAATTATCGCAACAGGTGTTGCAATAAACTGAACGCTTACGGATATGATCGATTGCGTCGATCTATCCAATCGTAACAAAGCCCTTTTCAGATCAGTCCTGCCTCCTATCTGGGCCGCGAGTTTCAAACCCGCGACAGGAGTTTTCACATGGGTATCATCGGCAGCACCATAAAGCCGTTCAAGGCCACCGCCTTCCAGGCCGGCAAGGACTTTTTCGACGTCACCGAAGCCGACATCTCCGGCAAGTGGGCGATCTTCTTCTTCTACCCGGCCGATTTCACCTTCGTGTGCCCGACCGAGCTGGAAGACCTGAACGAGAAGTACGACATGCTGCAGAGCATGGGCGTGGAAGTGTTCGCCGTGTCGACCGACACGCATTTCAGCCACAAGGCTTGGCACGACACGTCCGAGAAGATCGGCAAGATCAACTATGCCTTCCTGGGTGACCAGCTGCACACGCTGTCCAACAACTTCGGCGTTCTGCGCGAAGAAATGGGCCTGGCCGACCGCGCGACCTTCGTGATCGATCCCGATGGCGTGATCCAGATCATGGAAATCACCTGCGAAGGCGTTGGCCGCAACGCCAACGAACTGACCCGCAAGATCAAGGCGGCGCAGTACGTCCGTAACAACCCGGGCCAGGTTTGCCCGGCTGCGTGGGAAGAAGGCGCCGATACGCTTGCTCCCTCGCTCGACCTTGTCGGCAAGATCTGATCTCGCTGACTTGAACCGCCCGTCGCCCCCCGACGGGTCGCATGAACGGTCCGGGGTATTCCCCTCCCCCCCCTCCCGGAAGCCCCGGACCGTTTTTTTGCACTGACCAACCCCGGCAGAGGAAACCGATATGCTTGATGCAAACCTGACCCAGCAGCTGCAGCAATATCTCGGCAACCTGCGCGAGCCGATCGAGCTTGTCGCCAGCCTTGGCAATGATCCCAAGTCGGCCGATACGCGCGCGCTGCTGGAACAGATTTCCGCGCTTTCTGACAAGGTCACCGCCTCTTTCGACGGCGACCATGAGCGCAAGCCCAGCTTCATCATCCGCCGCGCATCCGATGCCAGCAAATGGGTTCGCTTCGGCGGCCTGCCGATGGGGCACGAATTCACCTCGCTGGTGCTGGCCCTGCTGTGGGCCGGCGGTCATCCGCCCAAGGTCGAACCTGAAATTCTGGAGCAGATTGCCGCGCTGGAAGGCGATTATGCCTTCGAGATGTTCTTCTCCCTGTCCTGCCACAATTGCCCGGACGTGGTGCAGGCGCTGACGCTGCTGGCACTGTTCAACCCGCGCATCACCGCCACGCTGATCGAAGGCGGAACCTTTCAGGACGAGGTGGAGGAACGCGGCGTGATGGCCGTGCCCGCAACCTTCCTGAACGGTGAGATGTTCGCCAGCGGCAAGATGAGCGTGGAGGAGCTTCTGGCCAAGCTGGACGGCAATGCCTCCGCCCGCGCCGCAGCCAGGATCGCCGAAAAGAAGCCGTTTGAAGTGCTCATTGTCGGCGGCGGTCCCGCTGGCGCCGCTGCCAGCGTCTATACCGCGCGCAAGGGCTTCAGCACCGGCATCGCGGCAGAGCGGTTCGGCGGACAGGTGCTGGACACCATGGGCATCGAGAACTTCATCTCCGTCCCCTATACCGAAGGCCCCAAGCTGGCCGCCCAGTTGGAAGCGCATGTCGGCGAATATGATATCGACGTGATGAACTTGCAGACCGCCACCAGGCTGATCCCCGCTGCCCAAAAGGGCGGCTATCACGAAGTGGTGATGGACAATGGCGCATCGCTGAAGGCGCGCACGGTGATCCTTTCCACCGGCGCGCGCTGGCGCAACCTGGGCGTTCCGGGCGAGCAGGAATATCGCAACAAGGGCGTGGCCTATTGCCCGCATTGCGACGGCCCCTTGTACAAGGGCAAGCGCGTAGCGGTGATCGGCGGCGGCAACAGCGGCGTCGAGGCTGCAATCGATCTTGCCGGGATCGTCGGCCATGTCACGCTGGTGGAATTCGACAGCAAATTGCGCGCGGACGAAGTGCTGCAACGCAAGCTGCGATCGATGGCCAATGTCGACATCATCGTATCGGCGCAGACCACGCAGATCAGCGGCGATGGCACCAAGGTGGACGGCCTGCTCTACAAGGACCGCGACACCGGCGCCGAAAAGCGCGTCGACCTGGAAGGTGTGTTCGTCCAGATCGGCCTGGTGCCCAACACCGAATGGCTCAAGGACAGCGGTATCGCGCTGAGCAAACATGGCGAGATCGAGGTGGACAATCATGCCGCCACCAATCTGAATGGCGTGTTTGCCGCAGGCGATTGCACCACCGTTCCCTACAAGCAGATCATCATCGCCATGGGCGATGGATCGAAGGCTGCCCTGTCCGCCTTCGACTATCTGATCCGCAACGAAAAGGTCGAGGATCTGGCCGAAGCGGTCTGACCCCACACCCTTCAAGGCAATACATCATCCCGCCCTCGCCCATGCAGCGAGGGCGGGATTTTTGCGTCTGGTCGCAGCCAAAATTCGTTTTGCCGCAAAATGGCAAAATCGATCAATGAATGCCAACTAATCGATTGGACGCATCATCGCGGAAGGGTCATCTTGCACAGGTAGGATTGATTGGGACACGAGTCCCTGTGTGAGGAGAGATGGAAATGGATGCAAAGACAGGTGAAATGAGCGGGTGCCCGTTTGGCGGCAGTGGCGGCGTACGGTCGCTTCTGGGCCGCACCAATCGTGATTGGTGGCCCGATGCCCTGCAGCTGGAAATTCTCCACCCGAACGGCGGATCGACCGATCCGATGGGCGAAGATTTCGATTATGCCGAAGCCTTCAACGCGCTCGACTATAATGCGCTCAAGGCCGACCTGACCGCGCTGATGACCGACAGCCAGGATTGGTGGCCGGCTGACTATGGCCATTATGGCCCGTTCTTCATCCGCATGGCCTGGCACGCCGCCGGCACCTATCGCACCGGTGACGGGCGCGGCGGTGCAGGCAGCGGGCAGCAGCGCTTTGCTCCGCTCAATTCCTGGCCGGACAACGGCAACCTGGACAAGGCACGCCGCCTGCTGTGGCCGATCAAGCAGAAGTACGGCAAACACATCAGCTGGGCCGACCTGTTTATCCTCACCGGCAATGTCGCCATTGAGAGCATGGGCGGTCCCACCTTCGGCTTCGGCGGCGGTCGCAAGGACGTGTTTGAGCCTGAGACCGTCTATTGGGGCACGGAAGAACTGTGGGTCGATCAGGGCGCCGAAACGCGCATCATCCCCGATGAAGGCAAGGCGCTGGATAACCCGCTCGCGGCGATCCAGATGGGCCTGATCTACGTCAATCCGGAAGGTCCGGGCGGCAATCCCGATCCGCTGCTGTCAGCGCGCGATATGAAGGAAACCTTCGCCCGCATGGCCATGAATGACGAGGAGACGGTGGCGCTTACCGCCGGTGGCCACGCATTCGGCAAGGCGCACGGAATGGTCCCGCCAGACCAGCTGAGCGGCAGCCCGGAAAGCGGCGCGCTGGAAATGCAGGGCTTTGGCTGGGCAACCGATCCCGATCAGATCGCCAAGGGTCACATCACCACTTCGGGCATTGAAGGCGCATGGTCGAACCATCCCACCCAGTGGGGCGGCGACTATTTCCGCCTGCTGTTCAAATATGACTATGAGCTGGTGAGAAGTCCGGCAGGTGCCCAGCAGTGGCAGCCGATAAATCAGTCGGAAGAGGACATGGCGCCCGATGCGCGCGATCCGTCCAAGAAGGTTCCGACCATGATGACCACAGCCGACATGGCGCTGAAGATGGACCCGGATTATCGCAAGATTTCCGAACGCTTCCGCGACGATCAGGCTGCGCTGGACGATGCTTTCGCCCGTGCATGGTTCAAGCTGTGCCACCGCGACATGGGGCCAAAGGTGCGTTACCTCGGCCCGGAAGTTCCGGCTGAAGACCTGATCTGGCAGGACCCCGTTCCCGCCGGTACCATGCCTTCGGATGCAGATGTATCTGCCTTCCAGTCAGCCATTCTGGCTAGCGGTCTTTCCGTCAGAGAGCTGGTCAAGGCAGCATGGGCTTCGGCATCCAGCTTCCGCAATTCGGACAATCGTGGCGGCGCCAATGGTGCCCGCGTGCGGCTTGCTCCGCAGAAGGACTGGAAGGTCAACGATCCGCAGGAACTGGCGAAGGTTCTGGCCAGGATCGACGAGCTGCGCGGCAATCTGTCGATGGCAGACGCGATCGTGGCAGCCGGCAGTGCGGCGGTTGAAAAGGCCGCCAAGGATGCGGGCTTTGATGTCAGCGTTCCGTTTACGGGCGGTCGCGGCGATGCCAGCCAGGAGCAGACCGATGCTGAAAGCTTCGAGCCTCTCGAGCCCTTTGCCGATGGCTTCCGCAACTATCTGAAGACCAAGGCAAGCGTGAAGACGGAGGACATGCTGGTCGATCGCGCCCAGCTGCTCGGCCTCTCGATTCCCGAGATGACCGTGCTGGTCGGCGGCATGCGCGCGCTTGGCGCGGTCAGCGATCATGCCGATCACGGTTCGCGGATCGGCGTCCTCACCGATCGTCCGGGCCAGCTGACCAATGACTTCTTCGTCAACCTGCTCGACATGGGCACGGTGTGGAAGGTTGTCGACAACAGCGGTGACGAGGAGTTCGTCGGCACTGATCGCAAGACCGGTGCGGAAAAGTGGCGTGCCACGCGCGCCGACCTCGTCTTCGGGGCAAATTCGCAGCTTCGCGCCCAGGCCGAAGTCTATGCCGAAGACACCAGCCGCGAGAAGTTCGTGACCGACTTCATCAAGGCCTGGACCAAGGTGATGAACGCCGACCGCTTCGATCTGAAGTAAGTCCCGCACCAATCAGCAAAAGCCCCCGGCAGCGATGTCGGGGGCTTTTTCGTGGGCGTCTGGATTTGGGAGGAAAGCGGACATTGCAGGCGGTCACCGAGGCCACGGGGTTGGGACCGGGAGCGGGCAGTCGGCTTACAGGCAAGTTGCCGTGATAGTAAAACGAGGCGCCCTTTCGCGCACCATCCAGTTTTTGATAGGATGACAGCTTGTTGCAGGCCTGTGGCCAAGCTCCTTGACTTCGAACTCTACATAAGTTGATATGCTTTCATGTCTCGCAACAGACCGCCTTCCAAGCAGATGTTCATCCTGTTGGACGCGTTCTCCAAAAGGACACAGCAATGGCGTCATGGCTATGACCTGATGAAGGAAACCGGCCTTTCGTCAGGTACTCTCTACCCTCTGCTGATGCGCATGGCCGACAAGGGACTTGTCGAAGCCGAATGGCGTGATCCGGAACGGCCTGGTCGGCCTGCGCGCCACGCTTACCGGTTGACCCCTGCAGGGATCGCCCTCGCGCAGACGGTCGAATGCTCCGGCGCCGACATTCCTGCCAAGAGCGCCCTCGCATGACGGCGCCTGTTTCACGGGCCGTGGTTTGGCTCGCCAGCTGCTGTCTCGGCGAGTGTCGCCGTGAGTGGGCACTCGCCATGAGGGCCGAGTTTCACGTGGCGGTACTGGAGGGGCGGCCTTTCGCATTCGCGGCCGGTTGCCTGGTCGCAGCGTGGAGCGAGATGCCGAACCATGGGGAAGGGCGCCTTGTCCTGACGAACTACGCGGTCGCGCTGGGCTTGCTAATTCCCATGGCGGTTCTCCAGTTCGCGCTGGCGTTCGGTTCTTCATCGGTATTCTTCGGAGGGGAAGCATTCAGCAGCGTCCTCCTGGCCGGTGCCACGCACCACCCCCTGCTTGCCTCGTCCCAGATCAAAGCTGCACCGTGCCTGCTGGCTCTTTGGCTCATGCTCGGCACCGGTCACTTGCACCTTGCGTGGGCGCTCGTCGAGCGCAACTGGGCACGCGTGGTCAAGGTCAGCGCCTTCGTCGGCGCGACCCTTGTAGCCTTATTCATTATCACGGGAGCACTGTTTCTCGACGAAACCTTCGTGATCCTGCAGGCGGCGGCGCTGGCGATTGAACTTTCGGTTCTCATCGTCGTCGCACGGCAGCATGCGCGGATATTTCCGAATGCGGACGCGGAAATTCCCGCGCGGTAATCTCTTCAGCATCACCCTGACAGGCAGAGGACCGTAACGGCCGCACCCGTCATGCTTGACTCTTAACTCTACATATGTTGCTATAACTCTCACATGTTTGATGAGGGCCGATTGCCGGGTCGCATCGGGGGAGGAGGAGTTATCGATGGCCAAGGCCTTGCTATGGTCGCTCTGCACCTACCTGGTGCTCAAGTTCCTCCAGTACTTTTTTGTTGCCCGGCCGGGGTTTGGAACTGCCGAGCCGACGTTCCGGGACAAGCTCCTGCGCGGCGAACCGCTGCTGTTCATCGTCGCCTGCGCGCTTGCCGTGCCAGCCGCGCTGTGGAGTACCTGGTATTTCCAGCGCGGTTTCGAGCGCGGTCTGGAGCACTCGGCAGACTGCTTTGGAAGAGTTGGCGCTTTGCAGAGCCTCGGAGAGCTCGAAAGAGAATTCGATCCGCTGCGAGTCTCCCGAGGGGTCCAAGCGGCAAGACAGTCGGTATTTCAGGCTGAGGAGTGGCTCGAACTGACGCCTGATGACGCCGAAAAGCTGATGGCCGACAAACTGAATTTCTACACCCGGCGGTATTCCACCTTGTCGCGACAAGGCGATCGCCGGGAAATACGCGCTCTGGCAGCCGCGATCGAGCGCTGCTTGAGCGAGCCGCTCATCGACTTTTGACCGACACTGCAATGAGGAGGGTTTGGCATGCTCAAACGAATGTCTTTCGCGATCGTGACCATGATAGTCACGGAGCCTTTGAACACGCTGCCGGCCGTTGCCCAATCGACAGCAGCCCCGGCCGATCCCACTGTGTCGGTGGCGAGAGAGGTGCTCGAACGCTACGCCGGCCGCTACCAGCTCAACGACACGATCGTAACGGTAACGGTGACCGAAGACGGTCGGATGAACATCCAACTGGCTGGCCAGCCCGCCGGACCGCCGATGCGGACGGTAAGTGCGAGCGAGTTCGCGAATGACGCGGCAGGAGTGCGTGTTTTCTTCGAAGACGAAGGCCCCAACACCACCCGGATCAGGAGCGTGTATAATGGTAGCGAAGTCGTCGGCACCCGAATTGCCGACGCGCCGGACCTTGCCTCTGCGACTGCGCCCTTTTCCGACTTGCTCGACGGGGCAGCGCGGCAGGCAGTGGTGACGCAACTCGCAATGGCGTTGCGCGACCGCTATGTATTCCCTGACGTCGGCGAGCAGGCTGCCGAACAGATCGACGCCGCGCTCGCGGCCGGCGAATACGACAGCTTAGGCGATCCCGCGGCGTTCGCAGCGCGGCTGAGCTCCGACGTGAGAGCCATTGCGCACGACAAACACCTCGTGATCAGTTCGATGAGCGCCCTTCCATCCGCGCCTGCGTCAGCCGGGACGGCATTGCCGCGCTCGGAAAGCGGTATCGTGCGGGCCGACATGCTTGCTGGGGGTATCGGCTACCTAGAGGTGGTCGCATTTCCGCGACGAGCAGGTTTCAAGCCGCCGATCGACAGGGCCATGTCGAGCCTTGCAGATTGCAGCGCTCTGATCATCGACCTGCGTCGTAACATCGGCGGTTTGCCCGAGGGGGTCGCATATCTGGTCAGCTTCCTGCTGCCGGGGGACGAGACAGTGCACATCAACGACGTCATCACTCGCATCGCGGGGACCAACGACTTCGACCGCGAATCCTTTACGAGTCAGCCAACACCGGTGAGCTTCGCCGATCGCCCCGTCTACGTACTGACCAGCAGCCAAACCTTCTCGGGAGGCGAGGAGTTCGCCTACGACGTCAAATCACTCGGCCTCGGCGTGCTCGTAGGTGAACTTACGGCCGGTGGTGGCAATCTGACAGGGCCAGCGCCGCTCGGTAATGATTTGATCGCGATGATCCCGCTGGCGCGAGCGGAGAACGCGTTCACAAAGGGCAACTGGGAAGGTCACGGTGTCGAGCCCAACGTGGCGGCGCCCGCTGCCGACGCACTTGGAGTCGTGCTGCAAATGCTTGGCCAGGATGCCGTGTCCGATATCGCCGCGGCCTCGCAGCGAAACGTATTCACGCCGCGCACCGCTCCCCTTCCCGGCTCTGAAGCGGCGCTGCGCTCTATAGTGGCAGGCGTCACGAATGAGCCACCAGACTTGACCGCAATGAACCCCCGGCAGGCCGATATGTTGCGCCCTCAACTGCCAGCGCTGCAGGCCCAGCTTCGCCCCTTGGGCGAGATCAGGTCAGTCAGCTTCATCGGACCGGGCTTGCCGACCGGAGACGCCTTCGAAGTTGCCTTCGCCAATGGAACACGAGTGATGACAGTGATGCTGGATCCGGAGGGACTTCTGGTTGGCTGGCAGACCGGACCGAGTTCGCCGGGTGGTTAGCGAAGATTTAGGGACACCACGCCAAGTTACGTTCGCACAGCGAGAACACCCGCAATGTGTTCCCTTTGAATCGTTAGCGGACATCGGGCCCGCAGATAAACGAATGTCCACTTCAAGGTAGCGGACAGACTTCCTTTCATATCTTGGAAGAGGGCGCAAAGCTGCCGAACCAGTGAAGCAACGCAATCGGCCGGCATGTAGACCGTCCTTGAATTACCCCCGCCGCCGCAGCACCAGATAGAGCGCGCCCTCGCCCCCGTGGCGGCGGTGCGCTTTGCGGATGGCGGCGATGTCACTGCCATGCGGTCCGGCGGCCAGCCAGTCGAGGATCTTGGCGCGGATCGCGCCGCGCCGATCTCCCCGGTCCGCGGCATCGACCGGGCGGGACTTGCCGGTAATGACCAGCACCAGCCGCGCCCCCATCGCCTTGGCCTGCATCAGTCCCTGATCCAGCCGCCTGTGCGCCTGATCGAGCGTGTGGCCATGCAGGTCGAGGGTGAATTCCGGCTCTGTCGACGTGCGCGCCAGGCGCCGCTCCCAGTGCGAATCAAGCCCCGTACCCGGCGCATGCACCGGTGCCGGAACCGATGCGGGCGCGGCCTTCACCAGCGGCGGGGGGACGCGGCCCTTCACCTTGCGCGGCGGGGATGACCGTGGATGGGGCATGGGCGTGGCGGCTGGCGGATGGACCAGCGGCACGGGCTTTGGCGTGGCGCGCTTTTCCAGCGGGGTCACACTTTGCGCCAGCCTGGCCCATAGCGCAGCCTCTTCCGCGCTCAGTCCGCGGGGTGATTTCATCGTACGCCCAGTCGGTCCAGCGTCCCGCGCGGCAGGAAGATAGTGGCTTCACCACGCGCGCTCATGCCGCCGGCAATCTCTCGCGCCTGATCGCCTGCACCCCAGAATGTGTCAAACCTGTTGGCACCGCGAATGGCTCCGCCGGTATCCTGCGCCACCCATAATCCGCGCGCTTCCACGCGGTCAGTGGACAGGAACACGGGCGCACCATAGGGCACGAATTTCGGGTCCACCGCGACCGAGCTTTCCCCGCGCACGGGCACGCCGATGGAGCCCAGCGGACCATCGCCGGTCAGTTCGGTAAAGAACACCCAGCTTTCATTGAGGCGCATCAGCGCGGCGCCATCTTCGGGGTTTTCGCGGATATATTGCATGATGCCCTGCATCGATCCGGCATATTTGCCGGGGCCTTCGCCCAGCAGCCCGCGTTCGCGCATCACCCCGCCAATGCCGGTGTAGCCGTGGCCGTTCTGCCCGGCATAGCCGATGCGGATCACGTCGCCTTCCGGCGTGATCAGGCGGCCGGACCCCTGCACCTGCAGGAAGAAGAATTCCACCGGGTCTGCCGCCCAGGCGATTTCCAGCCCGCGCCCGGCCAATGCGCCATCCTCGATCTGGGCGCGGGTGTAATATTCCACGAAATTGCCGCTGGCATCGTAGCGGCCCAGAGGCGCACGCCCTGTCCGCTCACCTTCCGGCACGCCGTCCGGCCATGCACGGACCAGATCATCGGGGACGCGGTAGACAGGCACGTCAAATCCCACACGGCGCGTGCGCGAACCGCTGATCTCGGGCTCAAAATAACCGGTGGCAAAGGCCGCGCCATCGCCCACGCGCGCAGCCTCAAAATAGGTTTCGAAGAAGCGCGCAGCCTCCGTGCGCGGCCATGCGGCGGCGCTGCGACAGGAAGGCTGCCAATCGGTGGGGCGGGTGAGGCCAGAGGCATCCTGGCGGCTGGTGACGACGCCGCAGCTTTGGGTGAAGGCATCCAGCGCATCGGCACTGTCACGCGGCAGCAGGCCAAAGCTGACAATCGCCGGACCGCGCGCAACACCCAGCAGCGCAGCCGATGCGCCAGCAGGAGCAGCGGGACCGGTAGCGGGCCTGCCGCCGGGCACCAGGCTGGCGCAAGCGGCCAGCAGGGCCAGCGACATTGCCGTGGCAAGGGACTTCTTTGGCAGGGAAAGGCGCGCGTGTGGCATCACCCGCGCTCCTCGTCTCAAGCGGCGTCGGTTTCGTCGAGCAGCCAATCGGGATCAGCACTGCGAACGTCGCGGCTGAAGGTCCAGATATCGCGGCTCTCCACGGCATCATCCAGCGATCCGCCGATCATATTGCCATCCTTGTCGCGGGTGAGGGCGGCAATATCGGCTACGAAGCGAACGGCGATACGCGCCATCCGGCCTTCCAGCACGGCTGAATGGACCGTAGTATCCTCAATCCGCACCAGCCGGTTCTCCAGCGTTTCACCGGCTTTTTCGCGGGCATCGATGGCGGCCACGAAGCTGGCATAGACATCATCGTCGCACAGCTGTTTCAGCTCTTCCTTGTCACCGCGCCAGAAAGCTTCCAGCACCATGCCATAGGCGCCCTTGGCACCTTCGAGGAAGGTCAGCAGGTCGAACCGGCGATCCACGGCGGAAATTTCGCGCAGGCCCTGTTCGATGGCGGGCGGGAAACCGGCGATCTGGCGTTCATTGCGCACCAGCTCTGCCACTGGCGCGGGCGCGCTTTGCGGTTGGCGCTCCTCTCCCAGCTCATATCCCTTGGGCACGATTTCTTCCTCATGCTCTGCACGGCGGCCAAGCACGGAATAGAGTCGCATGCCCAAAAAGGCAGCGATCATGGCGAGGATGACAATTTCAACAATCACAGGCATTTCCCGATTCGCGAGCGGCGATTTTCTGCTATCTGCCGCAAACAATGCAATTGTGACCCAGATAGGGTTCAATTACAAATGGACAACGACCAATCCGGTAACAAAACCGCGAGGCGGATCAAAGCTGCAACAATCGGGCATAATACAGGCTGAATAGCCCAACTCCTGACCCAACTCCCGACCCAACTCCCGACATTGCGGGCGCGGCGCGCGGGTGCTAGGCGCGCCAGCCAGTGCGATAACCATTCATCCAGCGCCGCCACCACGCGCGGCACAAGCGTTACGAAAGACGATAATCATGGCCGAAGAAGGCGACGTTCTCACCAATCTCAACACCAATCCTGCTGCCAATGGCGCGGATACCCAGCCTGTGGCCGGCGTTATCTCGCAATATGTGAAGGACCTTTCGGTAGAGAATCCCAAGGCTCCCGAAAGCTTCCAGTGGAACAGCCAGCCGGAAATGGACGTGCAGTTCAACATTGCCGCGCGCAAGGTGAACGAGGAAGTGTCCGAGGTGGAACTGAAGATTTCCGCCACCGCCAAGACTGCCGAGGGCATTGCCTATATCGTGGAACTGGCCTTCTGCGGGCTGGTGGGCATGCGCAACATGCCTGAAGACCAGATGCACGCCTTCACCTATGCCGAAGCGCCGCGCATCCTGTTCCCCTTCGCCCGCCGGGTGATTGCCGATGCGGTGCGCGATGCCGGTTTTGCGCCGCTGCTGCTCGATCCGATCGATTTCAACGGCCTGTACATCAACCAGCTGCGCAACAAGCAGGCGCAGGATGCTGCGCAGGCTGGCGGCGAGGCTGCTGCCCCCACCGGCGACGAGAACTGATCCGGACCTGATGGCGGGCCAGCTGCAATGAGCCTGGTCAGGAATGTCGGCACGATCGGCGGACTGACAGCAGTCAGCCGCGTGTTCGGCTTTGCCCGAGACATGCTGGTGGCGCGCGTGCTTGGCGCAGGGATGGCGGCCGATGCCTGGCAGCTGGCCTTCACCCTGCCCAACACCTTCCGCCGCCTGTTTGCAGAAGGCGCCTTCTCGGTCGCCTTCGTGCCGATGTACACCCGCCGACTGGGCGAGGACGACGATGGCGCGGCGGCGCAGAAATTCGCCAGTGACGTGCTGGCGATCTTCGTCTGGGTGCTGCTGGGCTTTTCCGCGATCTGCATGATCGTCATGCCCGGCATCGTGTGGGCGCTGGCCCGCGAATATCAGAACGTGCCCGGCAAGTTTGAACTGGCGACCAACCTTTCGACCATCACCTTCCCATATCTGGGGCTGGTGAGCCTTGTGGCGATGCTGTCGGGCGTGCTCAATGCGCGGTCAAAGTTCGCGCCCGGCGCCATTGTTCCCGTGCTGCTCAACATCACGCTGATCACCGGCATTCTGGCCGGCTGGTACTGGCGGGAGAATATCGGCGGCGGCGATGTGGCGGTGGCCTATGCGCAGGCAATCGCGCTGGCGCTGGCCGGTGTGGTGCAGCTGCTCTACATGTTCTGGGCCACACGCAAGGCAGGCGTACGTTTCAAGGTGCATCTGCCGAAGATCACGCCCGATGTGAAACGCATGGGCATGCTGATCCTGCCCGCCACCTTTGGCGCGGGGATTTACCAGATCAGCCAGCTGGTCGACACCTTCTTTGCCACCAGCCTGCCGCAGGGCTCGCTCACCCTGCTCAAGCTGGCAGACCGGCTCAACCAGATGCCGCTGGGCATTTTCGGCATTGCGCTGGGCACGGCAATCCTGCCGATGCTGGCGCGCCATATCCAGGCGGACAACAAGTCCGAAGCGCAGCGCCTGCAAAGCAATGCGGTGGAGATCGCCATGCTGCTGTGCCTGCCGTCCGCCGTTGCGCTGGCGATCTGCGCCCCGGCCTTCACCACCGGCATTTTCCAGGGCGGCAAGATGACCGCAGCCGATACCGCGATCATGGGCAATATCGTCATGGCGCTGGTGGCGGGCCTGCCTGCCTATGTGCTGGTCAAGGTGTTCCAGCCCGCCTTCTTCAGCCGCGAGGATACGCGCACGCCGGTGTTCGTCGCCGCCGGAGCGCTGACATTCAACATTGCGCTCAACTTCTATGTCGTGCCGCGGTTCGGCATTGTCGGGCTGGCGGCAGCCACCGCCATCACCTCCTCGCTCAACGTGGCGACCCTGATGACCATCCTGCACATCCGCGGCTGGTTCGATGTCAGCAGGAAATTGCTCGGGCGGATCATGCGGCAGGCTCTGGCCTGCGCGGTAATGGCGGCGCTGCTGTGGTTTCTAGTGCCTCTGCTGCAACCCTACTGGTCAGGCAGCGTGGTGGCCCGTGTGCTGGCGCTGGGCGGGCTGGTTACATCGGGCGCGATCACCTTCTTCGTCTTCGCCTATCTGCTCGGCGCGCTCGACAAGGACCTGATCGCTCAGCTACGGCGCAAGCCCAAGGCGGCAGCCGCCGCCGATCCCAAGCCACAGGAATAATTCAGGACATATCATGCGCGTTGTATCCGGCATTCAGCCCACTGGTTCGCTTCATCTGGGAAATTACCTGGGCGCGATCCGTAACTGGGTGCGCATGCAGGAAGAAATCACCGCGTCTGGCAATGGCCAGTGCCTGTTCTTCCTGGCGGATCTGCACGCCATATCCATGCCGCATGACCCGGCGGAGCTGAAGTCGGCCACGCTGGAAATGACTGCGGCGCTGGTGGCCTGCGGCGTCGATCCGCAGCGCTCGATCCTGTTCAACCAGGCGCAGGTGCCTGCCCATGCGGAGCTACAATGGCTGCTGACGGGAACTGCGCGGATGGGCTGGTTGAGCCGGATGACGCAGTTCAAGGACAAATCGGGCAAGAACCGCGAAGGCGCCAGCGTGGCGCTGTTCACCTATCCCGTGCTGCAGGCAGCGGACGTGCTGCTGTATCAGGCCACCCATGTTCCCGTGGGCGAAGACCAGAAGCAGCATCTGGAACTGGCGCGCGACATCGCGCAGAAGTTCAACGTCGATTTCGTGCCCGGCTATGCCGATCAGAACCAGGACGTGGCGGGCGTTTTCACCCTGCCCGATCCCTATATTCCGCCCTCTGCCGCGCGCATCATGTCGCTGCGCGATGGCAGCGCCAAGATGAGCAAGTCCGATCCTTCCGACATGAGCCGCATCAATCTGACCGATGATGAGGATCTGATGGCGAAGAAGGTGAAAAAGGCCAAGACCGATCCCGAGCCCCTGCCCGGCGAACTGGCGGGCCTCGCCGATCGGCCCGAGGCGCTCAACCTCGTCACCATCTTTGCCGCTCTGGCGGATATCGAGGCGGAGCAGGTGCTGGCGCAATATGGCGGGCAGGGCTTCGGCGCGTTCAAGCCTGCGCTGGCGGAGCTGATGGTGTCCACGCTGGGCCCGATCCGCAGCCGCTTTGTGGAGCTGAAATCGGACCGGGAATCGCTCGATGCGATTCTGGCCAGAGGCGCTGCACAGGCGCGTGAGATTGCCTCTCCCACGCTCAAGGCCGCCTATGATGCGCTGGGCCTGATCCGCGGGTAGCTCGCCGGAGCGCTGAAGGCGCTGTTATTGCTAGGTTTTCATTGAAAACCCATTCAATCGCGGTTCAGGCCGCGCTTGCTATTGCGCGTCCCATGATGAAGACTCACGTCTTCAGAACAAGGTCGCATCCGGGTGTGCAGCCCGGATCTACAGAGAGAAATACCATGTCCATATTCAGCAAGCTTACGCGCGGTTTGAAGCTGGCAGCGGTGCCGCTGATGCTGGGTGCGCTGGCCGCATGCGCCACCCCTTTCCGCGCCGACGTATCGCGCTTTCAATCACAACTTCCCGCCCCGCAGGGCCAGACCTTCGCGGTTGTGGCGGATGATCCGGCGCTGGCCGGCGGGCTGGAGTTCGCACTCTATGCCGATCAGGTCGAGGCCCAGATGGCCGCGCTGGGATACACCCAGGCCGCATCTCCCGAACAGGCCACGCTGCTGGTGCGTTTCGATTACGGGGTGGATAACGGGCGCGAGCGCGTTCGCTCGTCAGGCCTGCGCTATCGCGATCCCTTCTACAGCCCGTGGTACAGCTATTCACCGATCATCTACCGTGACCGGACCGGTCAGGCGCGCGTGGCCTATGTGCCCAATCGCCACTGGGGTTACGGCTTTCAGGACGATCTATTCGGTCGCTCCGACGTGGAAAGCTACACCATCTTCACCAGCGGCATTGAGCTGAAGATCGACGATGGCCAGACGGGTGAACGCCTGTTCGAAGGCAGTGCAGAGGCGGTTTCGACCACCGACCGGCTGCAATATCTGGTGCCCAATCTGATCGAGGCGATGTTTACCGATTTCCCCGGCAATTCGGGTGAGACGGTGCGCATCTCCATCGCGCCGGAAGACCAGCCGGTGCGCCGCGACAGCCGCGACTAGACAAACCAGACACCAGACTTCGGAGCATGGCTCCGGGGACGTCGGGCGGGCCTTCCTCTCCTTTTCGGGGCGGCAGGCCCGCCTTTTTTGTGGCCGCCTTTTCTTTCCGGGCCATTTGCGTCAATCTGCGCGCCAATGGGAAATGGGGAGAGAATGCGATGCGTATGATTCTGGTCGCTGCAGCGGCAATGGCACTGATGTCCTGCGGGGAGGCGGCAGAGCAGCCCGCAGCCGATGAGCAGGTCAGCTATCCCGGCGTGCCCGAGGAACAGGCTGCGCAAATTCGCGCGGCAGGCCAGGTGATCGATCCGGCCAGCTTCGATATCTTTGCCCCGCTGGTGCCCGCACCGCCTTATGACGATGTCTCGATTGCCGAGAATGTCGCCTATGGCAGCGATCCCGCGCAGATCCTCGACGTCTATACGCTCAACGCTGCGGCAGAGGGTGAGCGGCGTCCCGTGCTGCTGTATGTCCACGGCGGCGGCTTTGTCGGCGGCAGCAAGGTGGGTGCTTACTACCCGCAAAGCGCCACCGCATGGGCCGCGCGCAATGGCATGGTGGGCGTGAACATCGATTATCGCCTCGCCCCCGCCGCCGCCTTCCCCGCCGCGCGCAATGATCTGGCCGCCGCGATTCAGTGGGTGCGCGACAATATCGCCCAATATGGCGGCGATCCGGACAATATCGTGCTGTGGGGCCATTCGGCAGGGGCCGACCATGTGGCCGACTATGTCCAGCATACGGATTTACAGGGCGCGGAGGCTGCATCCGTCAAGGGAGCGCTGCTGCTGTCTCCCGCCTATGCGGCGGAAATGGCCGCAGAACCGCATGCCTATTATGGCACCGATGCATCATTGCAGACGATGGGGCCGGTGATCGATCGACTGGGTGCCAGCACCATTCCGCTGATGCTGGGCTATGCCGAATATGACCCGGACATGTTCCACACATTCGCTGAAGCCGCGCAGCAGCGGCTGTGCGCGGTGGACAGCGACACCAATTGCCCGATGGTGCTGATGCTGAAGGACCACAACCACATGACCGAAGGCGCAAGCATCGGTTCGGTTGACGAGAGCCTTTCCGGCCCGTTCCTGGCGTGGATGCGGGGGCTTTCCTGAGCCTTGCCTAAAGCGACGCGTGGCCGCCGGTGGACCCAAAGCCACCGGCGCCGCGTGCGGTATCGTCCAGTTCGTCAACTTCCTCCCAGCGCGCCAGCGTGACGGGGGAAACGACCAGCTGGGCGATGCGGTCACCGCGCTGGATGGTGAAATTGTCATCCGAATGGTTGATCAGGATCACCTTCACTTCACCGCGATAATCGGAGTCCACCGTGCCCGGCGTATTGGGGACGGTAATGCCATGCTTTAGCGCAAGGCCCGATCTTGGGCGCACCTGAATCTCGTAACCCGATGGAATGGCGACGGCGAAACCGGTGGCGACGGCGTGGCGCGTGCCGGGGCGCAGGATCACGCCCTCTGCGGCCAGCACATCCATGCCCGCCGCGCCTTGCGTGGCGTAGGCCGGCATATCCAGCCCGTGGCTGTGCGGCAGGCGCTTGATGCGCACGGGGACGCGCTCAGTCATGGGCGTTCAGGTGGTCGGCGATTCTCTCGACCAGTTTCCATGCCACATCCATCTTGCTCATCTGATCCCAATCCTCGACCTTGCGTTCACGGATAATGTGGACCTTGTTTTCGGTCCCGCCCATCACATCGCCAGACACATCGTTGGCAACAATCCAGTCCACGCCCTTGCTCTTGCGCTTCTTGCGCGCATTCTCGACCACGTTCTCCGTCTCGGCGGCAAAGCCGATCAGCAGGTCGGGCCGCTTGGAACTGGCGGAAACCATCGCCAGAATATCGGGGTTTTCGGTGAGCATCAGCGAAGGCGGAGCCGATCCACGCTTCTTGATCTTCTCACCCTGATAATCCCTGGTCCGCCAGTCCGCCACGGCAGCGACCATGATCGCGCAGTCGGCGGGCAGCGCCTTCTTGACCGCCGCAGCCATGTCTTCGGCGCTTTCCACATCGATGCGGTCGACGCCGGGCGGGGTGTCGAGATGGACCGGGCCTGCCACCAGCGTGACGCGCGCACCGGCAGCCGCAGCCGCTTCGGCAATAGCGAAGCCCTGCCGTCCTGAAGAGCGATTGGCGAGATAGCGCACCGGATCGATCGGCTCATGCGTCGGGCCGGCGGTAATCAGCACATGCTTGCCATAGAGCGGGCGGTGGGCCGGATCTTCGTCGAACGCAGGCTGGCCATCAAGCGGGTCTGCCATGCTTTTGGCCAGCGCGCCGACCGGGGCAGCAGCGTCTTCCCCATCGAAAGGCTGCGGCGCGGCCTGGCGGGCGTTGACCTCGTGATTGATGGCTTCGCGGTCTGTCGGCGGAGCGGCGGCGGCGGCGCCCTTTCTGGCCAGCACCGGGCCGCCCGCGCTCAGGTCAGGCTCGGGCAGGTCGGGGCCGATATAAGGCTCGCCATCGTCCAGCTCGGCCGCTTCGGGCAGGTCCGCCATATCCTCGTAAGTGGTTTCGTCATCCTCGATCCGGCGCGGGGTGGAGCGCTGGATGAGCGATCCGATCAATCCGCCCAGACCGCCGGTCTTGGCGGGAGTAGGAGCATAGCCGAGATTGTCCTCCTCGTCATCCTCGTCCTCGACCTCGGCCTCGGCCATCTTGCGCAGGTAATCGGCGATCTGTTCATGGCCCGCATCGCCGGGGTCCAGCCCCAGCATGTCGGCGATTTCCAGCCACACCATTTCCGGGTCGGGGAGGCGGCCGGGGCCAAATTCGCCGCAGGCCATTTCGCCCTCGTCAGGCTGCATCACCCGCACACCGGCATCGATCAGCCAGGCGATGTTGCGCTGCGTCGCTTCATGTTCCCACATGCGCACGTTCATGGCCGGAACAGCCAGCACGGGCTTGTCTGTCGCAAGGATCAGCGTGGTGCCCAGATCATCGGCAATGCCCGCCGCCATCTTGGCCATCAGGTCCGCCGTGGCCGGGCACACCACCACCAGGTCGGCCTCCCGGCTGAGCTGGATATGGCCGATCTCAGCCTCATTCTTCAGGTCCCACAGCGAGGTGTGGACCTGGTTGCCGGACAGGGCGGCGAGGCTCATCGGCGTGACGAATTGCGAGCCGCCATTGGTCAGCACGCAGGTGACATCGGCCCCACCCTTGCGGATGAGACGCACCAGTTCGCACGATTTGTAGGCGGCAATTCCTCCGCCCACGACCAAGAGCACCCGTGGGTTAGCCATGAATTCTTCCCGGTCCTCCCGGTGGTTCTGTTTCGGCAGCAAGCCTAGCTTTGGTATCCTGCCAAGACCAGCTTTGCCGCACGATGGTTAAGATTAGCTTGTTTGCTTCCCTGTTGCACGCGCGCCTGTTGCACGCTGCACCAGCTCCACCAATGCGCGCGGCACGAATGCCAGCCCCGCCGCATAGGCGGGCAGCAGCAGCAGCACCCAGTAGAAATTGTTGGTCCGCGCGAACAGTGACAGGGCAATGCCAAAACCGATGAACCACAGCGAGGCAAACAGCCCCAGCCTGCCGCCCAGCGCTATCCAGCCCAGCAGCGCAATCAGCGCGATCGGCGCCGCCAGCGGAACCGGCAGGAACAGCAAGGGCGTGAGCTTGGCCATGGCCAGCAGGCCCATTTGCGGCCCATTGAACGCAGCCCAGCCGGGCGACGCCAGATCGCCGGGCATGGCGTGGGCGGCAACGCCCTGCGCGTGGAAAAACAGGGCGATGACAAAGGCGAGGATCACACCGGCAATGGCCAGCGCCTCCGCCCACTTCCTTTGCCACAGCGTGAATGCGCCCCACAGCATGACGAACGGCAACGCCAGTTCGCGCACGGCCAGCGCCAACGCCGCCAGGATCAGGCTGGGCCACCAGCGCTGCGGGCGGTACAGCCCCAGTGACAGCGTCAGCAGCAGCCCGGCCACAAGTTCGTGGAACACCATGGCGCGCGCGTCATAGGCCCCTGCTCCGCTGAGGAACAGCACCACCACCGCGCCCGCCCGTTCCGCCATGGTTGCAAGCGGGGTGAATGCGGACAGCCAGATCAGCACCATGCCTATCAGCAGGACGGTGGCGATCACCCGCCAGCTCTTGGCATTCAGCTGGCCATCGATCCACGCCAGCGTGGGCAGGCGCACGGTGACGAACGGCCTGGTGGGATAATTGTGCTCGCGCTGTTCCGCCATCGCGGCGGCATAGTAGTTCTCACCATCATGAAACCGCTCATGAATGCGCGCATAGAGCTCCAGATCGCCAATGCGCTCACCGGTCTTGGCGGCAATGCGGGCATCATCGGCGCGTCCCAGATCGCCCGTTGCCCAGCTTGCCCAGCCCAGCGCCAGCACCAGCGCCAGCAACACGCCCATTGCAGCTCTGGGGGATAGATGTTGCAGCGGCCGCCCCAGCGAACACCACCAGCCAACAGGATCGCGCCAGATCGTCGTCATCATCATCGTGTGCCCCACCCCGCGCTGCGGCTCAATTGCCCCGCGCCGAATTCCACAGCGATGTGACGCTGCGCGGCAGGAAGGAAAGGCCAACAAACCACGCCGGGGTGACCATCAGCGCCCAGTAGAAGTTGTTGTCACGCCCAGCGATCATGAACAGCAGGCCATAGCCGGTAAACAGCAGCAGGCCGAACAGCCCCATGTCGCTTTTCCACCCGGCCCAGCCCAGCAGCGGCAGAAGCGCCAGCGGCGCGGCAATCACACCGGGCAGCAGGTAGAGCGGGCTCGACAGGATGATGCTGGACGTCCAGCCACCCAGCCCGCGAAACACCAGCCATGCAGGAGATGCAGGATCGGAATCGGAAATCAGCGGGTTCACCTGCGCCAGATGCACGCCATGGCCGATCAGGAACAGAAGCACCAGTCCGCCCCATGCGGCGGCCTCCCGCCAGTCACGCCGCCAGCCGGCCAGCGCGCCCATAAGCAGTACGAAAGGCAGCGCATGTTCGCGGATCGCCAGCGCCAGGGCAGCGGCAAGCCATGCCCAGTGCCAGTGCCTGCGCCGGTAAAGGCCAAAGGACAGCGCCAGCAGAACGCCCGCCCACACCTCGTGCAGCACCAGATATTGCGCCTTGAAGCCGACACCTGTGCCGATCACCAGCAGCAGCAGCGATATCGTGCGATGCTCCTCTCCGCCCGGTTCATCGCCCAGCCGCCGCCACCAGACCACCAGCGTCAGAATGCCCAGCAGCACCGCCAGCACGATCAGCCCACCGGTGCCGACCAAAGCGGTGATGAAGGCCAGCGTGGGCAGGCGCACGGTAAAGCCGGGCCGCACGGGAAAATCGCGCGCGCGCTGTTCCTCAACCGCCACCTGGTAGTAATTCTCACCCGCGGCAACGCGCTCGGCAATCCGGTGATAGAGTTGCAGATCGTTGTCGCCCTGCGTGGTGGAGGCGGCTGGCGCGGTCGAAACGGTCTGTGACGTTGAGACCGGGGCAGATGATACAGGCGCTGTCTCGCTGCCCGCATCAGACCTGTCGGTCAGTGCCGCCACAACCAGCAGCAGGGCAAAACCGATCAGCACCAGCATGGCCGCGCCCGGCGCCCAATGGGCAAAGCGGTCCCAGGCCAGCGCCCTTCCGCCTAGCCCCACTCTCCTGCCACGCTGCCTGCCTAGCCCAGCCATCCTGCCATGCTCCCCGCCCAGACCAGCGCGCCGCCCACGGCAGCGGCCAGCAGGTAACCCGGCCAGACGCGGCTGGCGCTGGCCCGGCGTTCCCACACCAGTTCGATATCGGGCAGAGGCGGCGGTTCGGGTGCGCCGCCCTTGGGCGGATATTGCTCCTCCAGCCGCCGTATCAGCGCGGGGATGCGCAGCAGGGTTTCGCCGTCCTGCCTGATCCGGTCTGCCAGCGCGGCCTCCGGCCCCAGCTCATCGCGGATCCAGTTCTTCACGAACGGGCCGGAAACGTCCCACATGTTGATCTGCGGATCGAGCTGGGTGGCGATCCCCTCCACCATCACCATGGTCTTTTGCAGCAGCAGCAGGTGCGGCTGGGTCTGCATGTCGAAATCGCGGGTGATGGCGAACAAGCCGTCCAGCATCTGGCCCACGGAAAGCTCGCTCACCGGCTTGCCGCGCATCGGTTCGCCCACGGCGCGCAGGGCGGTCGCGAACTCATCGACAGAGTGATAGCTGGGCACATATTGCGCCTCGAAATGGATCTCTGCCACGCGTTTGTAATTGCCGGTGGTCAGGCCGTACAGAATCTCCGCCAGCCATTGCCGGGCGCGCCGGTCGATCCGGCCCATGATCCCAAAATCGATGGCCACGATGGCCCCGTCCGCGCGCACGAACAGATTGCCCTGGTGCATGTCTGCGTGGAAGAATCCGGCGCTGATCGCCTGCGTCAGGAAGGCCAGCACCAGCCGCCGCGCGATATCGGGCAGGTCATGACCGGCAGCGCGCAATTCATCGACATTGCTGATCTTGACCCCGTCGATCCATTCGATCGTCAGCACGCGGCCATTGGTACGGTCCCAGTCGATAGCGGGAGTGCGATAATCGGGGATACCGCGCATGGCATCGTCCAGCTCGGATGCCGATGCGGCCTCGCGCCGCAGGTCCAGCTCGCGATTGGTCCAACGCTTGAAGTTGGCAATGGTCAGCCGCGGACGCAGGCGCGTGGCCTCTCCGCCCAGCGCCTCCAGATGGGCAGCAGCCCATTCATAGGTGGCGATATCGCGCTCAAAACGCTCGCGAATGCCGGGGCGCAGCACCTTGATGGCCACGGTGCGGCCTTCTTTCGTCACCGCCTTGTGCACCTGCGCGATCGAGGCCGCGCCCACCGGATCTGGATCAATGGAGGAGAACAGCGAGGACACCGGCGCTTCGAAGCTCGATTCAATCTGCTTTTCGATGGCGGCATAGGGAACGGGAGGGAGTGAATCCTGAAGGCTGAGCAGATTGCGCGCGGCATCCTCACCAACCAGATCGGGCCGGGTGGCCAGCGTCTGGCCCAGCTTGATCGCGGCGGGACCGATGGCCTGGAAGGCCGCGGCATAATCGGGAACCCGCGGCTGGCGCGTGCCGAAGCGGGCAATGCGCACCAGTCGGCGGACCTGCGGCGGCGTGTTGGGATCAGCCTCGATCCCGCGCAGCGCGCCATGCCTTGCCAGTGTGCGGCCCCATTTCAGCAGCCGCCAGATATGCGTTGAAGGTCTGGTCACGCGGCTTACGCTTTCCACCCCGAATGGATCGCCACCAGCCCGCCCATGATCGGCTCCACTCTGGTTCTCACGAAGCCTGCATCGCGGATCATCCGTTCGAACTCGGGCATTGGCGGGAAGCGGCGGATCGATTCGATCAGATAGCGATAGCTTTCCTCGTCACCCGCCACGATCTTGCCGATCTGCGGCACCAGTCTGTGCGAATAGAAATCATACGCCTCTTTCATGCCTGGCCAGGTCATGGTGGAGAATTCCAGGCAGTAGAAGCGCCCGCCATATTTCAGCACGCGATATGCTTCGGCCAGCGCGCGGTCGATATGGGTCACGTTGCGAATACCGAAGGCGATTGTGTAGGCATCGAACTGCTTGTCGATATAGGTCAGCTGCTCGGCGTTCTGGCATGACCAGACGAGGCCATCGATCCCGCGCTGCATGGCGCGTTCCACGCCCACATCCAGCATGTCCTGATTGATATCGGCCACCACCACTTCGGCGCCCCGGTCAGCCATGCGAAAGGCGATGTCGCCAGTGCCGCCGGCCATATCCAGAATCGCCTCGCCCGGCTGCGGCTTGACGCGGCTGACGAAGCGGTCCTTCCACAAACGGTGCATGCCGCCGGACATGGCATCGTTCATGATGTCATATTTGGCCGCGACATTGGAAAACACCGCGCCCACGCGCCGGGTCTTCTCTACCGGATCGACATTCTCATAGCCGAAGGAGACTTCTTCACTCATGGGCACCAAACTCTTTCATTGCGTGTGGCGCCTTAAGGGGAATTGCCGCGCAATCAAAGGGTGATAAAGGCTGGGGCCATGCCAGAACTGCCTGAAGTCGAAACAACCGTGCGCGGGCTGGCGCGCTTCCTTGATGGGGAACGGATCACGCGCGTGGCCCTGAACCGTCCGGACATGCGCTTCCCCTTTCCGCAAGGTCTGGTGCAATCGCTGACCGGGGCGCGCGTCTCTTCGCTGGGTCGGCGCGCCAAATACGGGCTGATCCATACGGACCGTGACAGCACGCTGATCTTCCACCTGGGCATGAGCGGGCGCTGGCGGATCGATCCTGAAACCCCCGACAAGCATGACCATATGGTGATCGAGACCGCAGGCCACAGCTTTGCCCTGTGCGATCCGCGCCGGTTCGGATTTGTCGATCTGGTGCAGACGCCGCAGCTGGACAGGTGGCCGGCCTTTGCCTCCATGGGGCCCGAGCCACTGGGCGCCGACCTGACGGCGCAGCACCTGCGATCCGCCATCAAGGGCCGCAAGCAGGCGATCAAGCTGCTGCTGCTCGATCAGAAAGTGGTGGCGGGCCTTGGCAATATATATGTGTGCGAGGCGCTGTTCATGGCCGGGATCGATCCGCGCAAGGCAGGCGGGCGAATCTACCTTCCCGCGCTGGAGCGGCTGGTGGTCGCCATTCGCGATGTGCTGACCCGCTCGATTGCCGATGGCGGCTCCACCTTGCGCGATTATGCCCGGCCCGACGGGCAGCTGGGCTACTTCGCCACGCGCTTCAGCGTCTATGGGCGGGAGAATCAGTCCTGCATGCGCTGCGAGGGTGGAATCATCCGCCGGATCGTGCAAGGAGGGCGCAGCACCTGGTTCTGCCCGGAATGCCAGTCGTAAGCGATTACTTGACGATTCGCAGGGGCGCGGCTAATGCGCGCGCTTTCCGGCGGCTTTCCGCCGTTCCAGCAGTTTTAACATTTAAGAATAATCCGGTCGCTGCTGCGGCCCGAGACAAGGACGAACATGGCCAATACGCTGCAAGCCAAGAAGCGCATCCGTCGCAATGACAAGCGCGCCGAAATCAACGGTGCCCGCATGAGCCGCATCCGCTCCTTCGTGAAGAAGGTGGAAACCGCCTGCACCGAAGGCGACAAGCAGGCTGCCGAAATCGCTCTCAAGCATGCCCAGCCTGAACTGGCGCGCGGTGTTGCTCGCGGCGTGCTCCACAAGAACACCGCATCGCGCAAGCTGAGTCGCCTGACCAAGCGAGTCGCAGCGATCTGATTCGCTTCGCCTGACGGCGAATTGCAGGAACGAAATTGGAACGGGGCTGGTGGTTTTTCCACCGGCCCTTTTCGCATCTGCAGCATGCGCGACCTTTGCAACGCAACAAGTGCAGGGAAACCCGCGATTCGCGAGACTGTCACAAATCTATCGTGCGAAAACAATGCGTTGAATGGTTCTCTGCGGGTCAGAGCCGAGTCAACCGCATAAATTAAATTTTTTTGACAGTGCGCCTCTTGCCCATCGCGCAGCAGTCTTCATAACTGAAATCCGGTTGGGACCGATGCGTCCCGATTTTTTATAGCCGAGCCAGCATTGGAGCTCCGGTGGTCCGTTTATGCGGATTCCCGGACCGGGGAAGTTGTGTCTCCGATCCTGGTTCGTGGGGGAAGCAGCTGGGCAGGCCTTCGGATAGGGAAGAGCGGATAATGATTCGAGTTGGACCGCATGCCGGACGTGATGTTCCGGGCAAGCGCGATGAAGTTGAGGACAAGATGGAAGAGCGCGAAGCACTGGATCTCGCCGCGGACTGGGCTGACATCAGCCAGGGTCTGCGCAAGGACCTGGGCAACCAGCTTTTCACGCAGTGGATTCGTCCGATCCAGCTTGGCAGTTTCAACAAGGAAACCGGCACGCTGGAACTGTTCCTGCCCACCGATTTTTCCGCAAACTGGGTGCTGGACCGATTCCATGACCGGCTTTCGCTGGCGTGGAAGATTGCCCGCAGCGAAGTGCGCCACGTTGCCATCAAGGTCCATCCCGGTCGCCGCAAGCTGGCTGATCTGGACCTGCGCGGCGATGATGGCTTTGGCCACCGTGCTGCCAATGATGCCACGCTGGCGATGGAATCGATCGGCGATGATGGCTTCACCTCCAGCGTCGGCCTCGATCCGTCGCTGACCTTTGCCGCCTTCGTCACCGGTTCCACCAACGTGCTCGCCAAGAATGCGGCGGAGCGCATGGCCAAGACCGAGAAGCCGCAGTTCAGCCCGCTCTACCTCAAGGCCGCCACCGGCCAGGGCAAGACGCACCTGATGCACGCCATCGGCCATTCCTATATGCAGGCGCACCCGCGGGCGCGGATCTTCTATTGCAGCGCAGAGCGCTTCATGGTCGAATTCGTGCAGGCGCTGAAGTCGAACGAGATGATCGAGTTCAAGGCCCGGCTGCGCGGTTTCGACCTGCTGCTGGTGGACGATATACAGTTCATCATCGGCAAGGCTTCCGCGCAGGAGGAGCTTCTCTACACGATCGACGCGCTGCTGGCCGAGGGCAAGCGTCTGGTGTTTGCCGCCGACCGCGCGCCGCAGGCACTGGACGGCGTTGAACCGCGCCTGCTCAGCCGCCTGTCGATGGGGCTGGTGGCTGACATCCAGTCCGCCGACATCGAACTGCGCCGCCTGATCCTGGAGAGCAAGCTGACCCGCTTTGCCCCGCTGGACGTGCCCGGCGACGTGATCGATTTCCTCGCCCGCACGATCAACCGCAATGTGCGCGAACTGGTGGGCGGCCTGAACAAGCTGATCGCCTATGCCCAGCTGACCGGTCAGGAAGTGACCTTGCAGCTGGCCGAGGAACAGCTGACCGATATCCTCTCGGCCAACCGCCGCCGGATCACGATTGACGAGATCCAGCGCACGGTTTGCCAGTTCTACCGCATCGATCGCAGCGAGATGTCATCCAAGCGCCGCGCCCGCGCGGTGGTGCGTCCGCGCCAGGTGGCGATGTATCTGGCCAAGGTGCTGACGCCGCGCTCCTATCCGGAAATCGGCCGCAAGTTCGGTGGCCGCGATCATTCCACGGTGATTCACGCCGTGCGCCTGATCGAGGACCTGCGCACCCGCGATGCCGATATGGACGGTGACGTGNTGCGCCAGTTGGAAAGCTGATTTTTTTTGAGCCTCAGGCGCCGGCAGCCGCATCCGCGGCTTTGGCTTACGCGCCATAAGGCGCGGCGGCCGGTCGGCCTTGCGGGACCTCGCGGTCCCGTCTGTGTTCACAGAATTTCCACAAACCTGCCAACATGTGCACCGCCCGGGACTTGTCCCGGCGCGGTGCACAGGCTTGTGCGCAGCCTGTCCACAGCTCTGCCCACAGTCATGTGCACAAGCGCGCATAAGCCCCGAAGGTGACAAAGGTGACACGCTGTCACCTTGATGGTGCGAAGTTAATCGTTGTATTTCCAATATCTTATTTGAAATCAAACAAGGTGACACCTGGCCGGGACCGCGCACAAAATCTGCCGCACGCATAGGCAAGTTCCACCTGTTTCAAAGAGCTGGCGCCCTGCTTGCACGGTCCACAATCTGTAGGAAAGGCGTGAACAGCTTTACCGCGCGGCTTTTGCGGCTAGGGATGCTGCGATGGATCAACCGCCTGTCCACATGTCTCCCGAACGGCTTTCCCGCTTCGCGCGCCATATCGTGCTGCCCGAAGTGGGCGGCTCAGGACAGGCCGCGCTGGCGGCAAGTCATGTGCTGCTGCTGGGCCTTGGCGGCATCGGCGCGCCAGCGCTGCAATATCTGGCCGCCGCCGGGATCGGCACGCTGACGCTGGTGGATGACGACGTGGTCGATATCAGCAACCTGCAACGCCAGACCATCTACACCACGCGCGACATTGGCCACGGCAAGGCAGTGGCCGCGCGCCGCTGGGTGAGCAATTTCGATGAGAAGCTGGCGGTCACCATTTCCGACCGCCGCGTAACGCCGCAAACCGCGCCGGACCTGCTCGAAGGCGTGGACCTGGTGCTGGACGGGACCGACAATTTCGCCACCCGCCTCGCCGTGTCCGATGCCTGCGTGGCCGAGCGCGTGCCGCTGCTGTCCGCCGCCGTGGGACGGTTTCAGGGACAGGTTGGCGCCTTTGCCGGGCACATGGTCTCCAGCCCGTGCTATCGCTGCTATGTCGGCGATGCCTTCGATGCCGAGGATTGCGACACCTGCGCCGAAGACGGCATGCTGGGCGCGATGGCTGGCTGGACCGCCAGCTTCGCCGCCATGCAGGCCATCCGCATCCTCATCGCCGGCACCGGCGGCATGGGCGAGCCAGGGTGGGGCAAGCTTCACCTGATGGACGGGCTGAAACCCGAAATGCGCACGATGAGAATCGCCAAGGACCCCGGCTGCAAGGCCTGCGGGAGCGGCGCTGGCTGATGGGCCGTGCGGGCAAAACCGCAAGGCTGGTTTACGAAGGAACTTGCGATGGATTTTGACGACCAGCTGCGGCGCTATTTCGCCACCGATGACCTGATGAGCGTCACCCCCGATGTGCTTGCGTCCGGGATCGAGCACATGCGCGTCGATTTCGGTCTGGCACAGGATGGTGAGCGGCGTTTTGCGCTGTGGGCGATGCTGCACATGTTCGGCGCCGCGCCCGATCTGGACGTGGCGTTCGATAATGAGGAAGACCGCAACAGCGCCCGCAACCTGATGGAATTGCTGGAGCGTGCTGCGCCCGAGTGACGCGCGCTACTCTGTTGGCGACACCTTTACCGAAACCACTTCAATAGCATCTTCCCTGCCGCCGAATGGCAGGAACTCCCCGGCCTCGGCACCGATCAGCGCGCGCGCCAGCGGGGCGGAAAAGGATATCAGGCCCTGCGCCGGATCGGCCTCGTCATCGCCCACCAGTTGCAGGGTGTTTTCCTTGCCGTTGAGCCTGAACGTCACCGTGGTGCCGAATTCCACCGTCTCGCCGCTGGCAGCAGGGACCACTTCGGCGGTGATCTGCCGCGTCTGCCAGTACCGCAGGTCTCGCTTGAGCGCCTTTACCGTCGTCTCATCGCCGCCCGGCACCAGCTGCGCTTCCAGATCGGCCACCCGCTGCGCAATCAGCGCCAGCCCGCGCGCAGTCACCAGATTGGGACCGGTGGGGATGGGAATCTCGAACTTGGGTTCAAGATGTTCCTCATCGCCTTCCCGGCGAAAGGCCACGCTCATCTGGTTTCTCTCAATCGCGGACCGTTCATCTGCAAATCTCCATGCGTCTTTCCCTCTTTGCCCATCCGCCGCCCAATGCACAACGGCCCTGCCACCACCCTGCCGCCACCCTGCCGCCGCTGTGAATGCGCCGCGGATTGACTCTGGCAAAAAGCACGCTGACACTCACGCCAAAGCCGCAACCGGGAAGAGGGCGAACCAGCACATGCCATTTGCAACCGTTGATACCATTACCGATATCGCTGCCGAGCGGTGGGAGAAGGGCGCCAGGGACCCGCGGCTGGGCCAGCTGATGGCATCGCTGATCCGCCACCTGCACGCTTTCGCGCGCGAGAATGAGCTGACCGAGGGCGAATGGTTCGAGGCGACCGAATTCCTCAGCCGCGTGGGGCAGATGTCCAATGACAAGCGCAAGGAATTCATCCTGCTGTCGGATACGCTGGGCCTGTCCATGCTGGTCACGCTGATGAACAACCAGGTGGGCGATGCCGCCACCAAGCCGACCTTGCTCGGCCCGTTCTATATTCCGGACTCGCCCGAGATCCCCTTTGGCGAACGGCTTCCCGGCATCGCCGACGAAGATGGCGCGCCGCTGTTCGTGCAGGGGCGAGTGAGCGATCAGGACGGCCGCCCGCTGGCGGGCGCGGTGCTGGATGTGTGGCAGAACGATCAGGAAGGCATTTACGAGGCGCAGCTGATCGGCAGCGATGCGCGCCACCGCGGGCTGGTGGCCACGCGGGCAGACGGATCATATCTGTTCCGCACGGTTGCGCCGGTGGATTATGCGATCCCGGTGGACGGCCCGGTGGGCGATCTGATCGCCCGGACCACGATCAGCGAATTTCGCCCCGCGCATATCCATTTCATCGTCCGCGCCGATGGCTGCAAGCCGCTGACCACCCACGTGTTCGACAGCACCTCACCGAAGATCGAGAGCGATGTGGTGTTCGGCACACGGCCTGAACTGGTCGTCGATCTGGTGGATCATCCCGCTGGCACCGCCCCCAATGGAGAGGCGGTGGACCGACCATTCAAGGTGCTGACGCTGGACTTTGTGCTGGAAGGCCAGTGAGCAGCGAAAAGGAGTGAGCGGCGAAAAGGAGTGAGCAGCGCAACGGCGCGACCGGCCAGGGCAGATCGGCCAGGCGGATCAGCTAGTCGGCGGAACTGTCAAAAACGGTGGTTCCATCGGCGGCCCTTGCTGCGGCACCGACCACGATGGCGATGGTGCCATCAGGTGCAATTTCCACCCGGTAATCCCTCAGCCCGGCATCGCGCGCGGCTGAAATGGCACGCTGCACATCCACTTGCGTGAACACACCTTGGCCTTGCGCGCACCCCACTTCGGGTTGTTTGTCTTTGTTCGGCATAAGCTCGAAGCCTGGCGTATCGCCCAAACGCGCCAGCAATTGCGTTTCCCGCAATGCCTGTGACCTGATCTGAATCCGCGCAATGCGCGTATCGTCCCTGTCGACCCGATTGGCGATAGCCCCGGCACCCCCCAGTTTGCGGCCTGCCGTTATTTCGGCATGGCACGCGACCCATCCTCAATTTCGAACATGGACCCCGGCTCCAGAGGGCGCAAGACGATTCTGCGACGTTTTGAGACAATTTGCGACATTTATGACGTTGCCGCCCTCACACAGCAGGCACAGACGCGCCATTGGATCCCAGTGAGAAGTATTCGCAACAACCCCCAATGGATATTCACCGCAAATCGGATAGCGAACAGGCTGCGGTCCTTGGACTGGTTGACGGCCTGCGTCCGGCAATCGAACGCCATGACCGCGCGGAAGTGGTCGGCATCATCGCAAAATTGCTGGCTCTGCGCGCACCGATGGGTGAGCAGTGGCTGGCGCTGGCGAAGCTGGCGGGCGACCGCGGGGAGATCACCAGCGCGCGCGCGGCGCTGGAGCTGTTCGTCGATTTTTCCGGGCGCAGCGCCATGGCGCTGTACCAGCAGGCCGCCGTGCTGGCGCAGCTGGGCCTGTGGAACGATGCGCGCGCGATCCTGAGCGCCCTGCCCGCTGGTCAGCCCGAACCGGCGGCGCTGGCGCACAGCAGCGGCACCGCCGCGCTGGCCGTGGGTGACACGGCAGAGGCCCGCCGCATGTTGGAGGAAGCGACCCGACTGCGCCCCGCTTCCGGCCCCACCTGGCATTCGCTGTCGACCATGATCGACTATGTACAGGAGCCGCAGGAGGCGGACCGGCTGCTGGCGGCGGAGCGGCAGATGGCCTTCGCCTCGCAGACCGACTTCGGGATTTACCTCTATGCGCTGGGCAAGATGCACGCCGACCGCGGCGAGCATGAACGCGCCTTCGCGGCATTTTCGCGCGGGGCACGGCTGACCCGTCCGGCGGGCGGCTATGACCCGGATCGCGACAGCCGGATCGCCCGCGATGCCATCGACGGATATGACCCCCGGCGCATGGCGCAGATCGCCGCGCAGCAGGGCGAGCCGACCGGGCGCACGATCTTCGTCACCGGCCTGCCGCGATCGGGCACCACGCTGGTGGAACAGATCCTCACCGCCCACAGCGAGGTTGCAGACGGCGGGGAGATCAACCGGCTGGGCCTGCTGGCAAGCGACATGGGCGGCAATTCATTCGAAGCGCTGGAGCGCCATGTGGCACGGGAAGGCGCGCCCGCCCTCGCCCGGCTGTGGGACCACTGGCTGGCAGAGCGGTTCGGGGCGCAAGGCCGCATCGTCGACAAGACCATCGGCACCAGCCGCCTGCTGGGCATTGCTGCATCGCTGTTGCCGCAGGCACCGCTGGTCTGGCTGCGGCGTGACCCGCTGGACTGCGCATGGTCGTGCTTCCGCACGCGCTTCAACGGGTCCTATCCGTGGAGCCATGACCTGGAGGACATCGCCCATCATTTCGCGCTGGAGGACGCCTTGTTGCGCCAGTGGCAGGACCTGCTGGGCGACCGGCTGCTGGTGATGGATTACGAAACGCTGGTGAGTGAGCCTGCCACCGCCATCGCGCGCCTGCTGGCGCATTGCGATCTGGCGCCGGAAAGCCAGGCCTTCGCTCCGCATGAAAACCGCCACGTGGTCGCCACCAGCAGCGTGATGCAGGTGCGCCAGCCGATCAGTCGCAGCGCCATCGGCTCAGCGCAGCCCTATGCGCAGTTCCTCACGCCCTTCAGCGATGCCTATTACGGCAAGGGCGCGCCCAGCAGCTGATCGACCCATGCGGGCACCAGTTCGCTCGCCATACCCAGCCGCGTTTCATCGAACAGGCGGCTGCCCAGACTTTCTTCCAGGTTCAGCTCCAGCGTTCGCGCGCCGCTGGCGCTGGCCTGCTGCACAAACCCCGCCGCCGGATAGACCGCGCCCGATGTGCCGATGGAAACGAACAGGTCCGCGCGCGCGATGGCGGCGAAAATCTCCTCCATGCGATAGGGCATTTCACCAAACCACACGATATCGGGCCGCATCGCCACCTGCCCGCAGGCCGGGCATGGCGGACCATCGCTGAGCGTGCCTGTCCAGTGGTGGCGCGCATCGCAGGCAACACACCACACGCTCAGCGCCTCGCCATGCATGTGCAGCACACGGGCCGCACCGCCGCGCTCATGCAGATCATCGATGTTCTGGGTGACGATCAGCAACTCGCCCTTCCATTGCGCATCGAGCCGTCCCAGCGCCAGATGCGCGGCGTTGGGACTGGCCCCGCGCACATTCGCCCGCCGCTCATCGTAAAAGCGCTGCACAAGGCCGGGATCATGGGCGAAGCCTTGCGGCGTGGCCACCTGCTCCACCGGATGATCCTCCCACAATCCATCCTCCGCGCGAAAGGTGCGCAGGCCGGATTCGGCGCTGATCCCCGCGCCGGTCAGGATCACGATGTTGCCGATTTCGTTCATTGCCCTCACCTGCTGTCACCCTGAACTTGTTTCAGGGTCCATTTCGTCCCATGCACTATGGAGTGTGCGGTCGAATGGATGCTGAAACAAGTTCAGCATGACGAAATGGGGAAAGACGTGGCCAGAATTGGAATCATCGGCAGCGAGGGGCGCATGGGCCATGTGCTGTTGGAAGCCATTGCGGCGGCCGGACATGAATGTGCCGGCGGCGTGGACAGGGGCGACGATGTGGCCAACCTGGCCGATGCCAGCGATGTGCTGGTGGATTTCTCCGTGCCCGGCGCGCTGAAGGACAACCTCCACGCGGCGATTGGTGCGGGCATTCCGATATTGATCGGCACCACCGGCATATCTGGCGAACATCATCTGGCGATAGACAATGCCGCGCGCGCGATTGCCGTGCTGCAAACCGGCAATACCTCGCTGGGCGTGACGCTGCTGTCGCATCTGGTGGCAGAGGCGGCGGCGCGGCTGGGCACGGACTGGGATATCGAAATTGTCGAGATGCATCACCGCAACAAGGTGGATGCGCCATCGGGCACCGCCATCCTGCTGGGCGAAGCCGCAGCGGCAGCGCGCGGGATAGACCTCGCCAGCCACACAGAAAGCGGGCGGGACGGCCACACCGGCGCGCGCAAGCCCGGCGCAATCGGCTTTGCGGCCCTTCGCGGCGGCACGGTGGCGGGCGAGCATTCGGTGATCCTGGCAGGCGATCAGGAGCGCATCACCCTGTCCCACAGCGCCGAAAACCGCGCCATCTTCGCCAATGGCGCCATCAGGGGTGCCGACTGGCTGATCGGCAGGGATGCGGGCCGCTATACCATGCAGGACGTGCTCGGCATTTGACCCTCAGCAGATGACCAGGGACCAGATCTTCGAATTCTTCCGCCGTCTGGCCGAGGAAAATCCCGCGCCCGAGACCGAGCTGGAATATGGCAATGCCTTTCAGCTGGTGGTGGCCGTGGCGCTGAGCGCACAATCCACCGATGTTGGCGTCAACAAGGCCACGCGGGAGCTGTTTGCCAGGGTGAAGACTCCGCAGCAGATGCTCGACCTGGGGGAGGAGGGGCTGAAGGAGCACATCAAGACCATCGGCCTGTTCAATTCCAAGGCGAAGAACGTGATCGCCATGTCGCGGTTGCTGGTGGACGAATATGGCGGCGAAGTGCCCGGCACGCTTGAAGACCTTGTCCGCCTGCCCGGTGTGGGCCGCAAGACCGCCAACGTCGTCCTCAATTGCTGGTTTGGGCAGGAAACCTTTGCGGTCGACACCCATATCTTCCGCGTGGGCAACCGCACGGGCCTGGCCAAGGGCAAGACTCCCGAAGCGGTGGAAGCCAAGCTGGAAAAACGCGTGCCCCAACCGTTTCGCCTGCACGCGCACCACTGGCTGATTCTGCACGGAAGGTATATATGCAAGGCGCGGACGCCGGAGTGCTGGCGCTGCAATGTGGCGGACCTGTGCAGTTTCAGGAACAAGGTACTGGAACAGCCGCGCAAGTGATCCGCTTCATTCAATGAGTGACCGGGAGAACAATAATGCTCAAAAACCCCCTCCGACCTGCCCTGGCGCTTGGTGTGCTGCTGCCGCTGGCCGCCTGCTCCGCCCAGATGGACCGCGAACAGCAAGTCCGCGCTCCGCAGGCCACAGCCGTTGGCGAAGCTGTAAGCTGCGTCACGCTGAGCCAGATCGATCGCACCGTCGTGCATGACGATTACACGATCGATTTCGTGATGCTGGACAACACCCGCTATCGCAACACGCTGCCCGCGCGGTGCCATACGCTGGGCATCGAAAAGCGCATTGCCTACACCGCCACCACCGGCCGCCTGTGCAGCCAGGATACGATCGACGTGATCAATCCCGATGGTGCGCGCGTAACCACCTGCGGGCTGGGTACATTCCTGCCGGTCGAGCTGGCAGCGGGCAACTAGGTCCCCACGGTTTCCGAACTCGTCGCGGCGATTACCTGCGCCGCGACGAGATCACCCACCACGTTGAGCGTGGTGCGGCACATGTCGAGGAAGCGGTCCACGCCCAGGATCAGGCCGATACCTTCGGGCGGCACGCCAACGCCGGCCAATATGAGCGCGATCACCGGCAGCGATCCGCCGGGCACGCCCGCCGTACCGATGCCCGCCAGAATGCACACCACCATCACGAAGATCTGATCGCTCAGCCCCAGCTCCACGCCGAAGAACTGCGCCAGGAACAGCACCGTCACGCCTTCGAACATGGCGGTGCCGTTCTGGTTGGCGGTGGCGCCGATGGTGAGCACGAAGCGGGCGATCCGGCGCGGCAGTTTCAGCTCGGTATCGGCCACCCGCAGCGCGGTGGGCAGAGTGGCGTTGGAACTGGCGGTGGAGAAAGCCATCAGGCTCGCCTCACGCGTTTCCTTGAAGAAGGCGACGGGGCTTTTCCTGGCCACGAATTTCAGCAGCAGCGGGAACACGCCGAACATCTGCAGGCCCAGCGCCAGCAGCACCACCGCCACGAAAGCCGCCAGCTTGAACAGCAGGTCCCAGCCGAACTGCGCGGACAGGTTGAACATGAAGCAGAAGATGGCAATCGGCGCCAGCTGGATGACGATGCCGATCAGCTTCATCGCCACTTCGAAAATACCCTCTATCGCGTCCTTCAGCACTTCTGTGCGCGTGGTCTGCACCAGCAGCATGCCGATGCCGAAGAACAGCGCGAAGAACATAACCGCCAGAATATCGTTGCTCGACATGGCCGAGATGATGTTGCTGGGCACGATATTGATCAGCTGGTTCACACCCGCATCGCTGTTGGCCGATGCCTCGACAATGCTGGCAGCGCCGCCCGCACCCTGTGCCAGCAGGTCTGCCGCGGCTGCGGGGTCCACGCCGTCTCCCGGACGGATCAGGTTCACCAGCGCGATGGAGATCGCCACCGCGATGCTGGAGACGATGATGGTATAGACCAGCGTGCGAATGCCGATCTGCTTGAGCGCGCGAATCTCGCCCATTTCGGCAATGCCCACCACCAGAGCGCTGAACAGCAGCGGGATCACCAGCATGAACAGCAGCCGCAGGAAAACCTGTCCGATGGGGCCGGTGACATATGTCACCACGGTGTTCACCCAGTCTGCGCCGGGCGCGAATGTATAGGTCAGCAGGCCCGCTGTGAGGCCGGCGATGAAGCCGATCAAGATGCGCAATTGCAGTTTGCCATGCCCGATGGGCGCAGCTTCGCGGGCGATATCTTCGGCTTCGGCTGTCATCGCTATCCCCCCTTCAGCGCATCTGTGACGACGCGCCGATAGATCCTCACCAGCGCGTCCAGATCATCCAGCGCCACTGCTTCATCGGTCTTATGCATGGTTGCGTTGACAAGGCCAAATTCGATCACCGGGCACAGGTCCTTCAGGAAGCGCGCATCGGAGGTGCCGCCACTGGTGGATGCTTCGGGGACGATGCCGATCTCGGCCTCTACCGCCTTGGCGATAAGCTGCGAGAATTCACCCGGCGGGGTCAGGAAAGCCTCTCCTGAAACGATTGGCAACGCCCGTCCGCCATGTTTTCCGGCAATGGTGCACACACGCTCGGACAGTTCCGCGCCTGTATGCAAATCGTTGAAACGAATGGAAATCCGTGCCTTGGCCATCGCCGGAATGACATTGTGTGCGCGGTTGGTGGCATCGATCTCGGTTATTTCCAGATTGCTCGGCTGGAACCAGTCGGTCCCCTCATCCAGCACCAGCGCATCCAGTTCGGCCAGCATGGCGATCATCGGCGGCAGCGGGTTGCGGGCCAGGTGCGGATAGGCGACGTGGCCCTGCACGCCTTCCACTTCCAGCAGGATGTTGACCGATCCGCGCCGGCCGATCTTCATCGTATCGCCCAGCCGGTTGACGCTGGTGGGTTCGCCCACCAGGCACAGGTCCGGAATATCTCCGCGCTCACGCATCAGATCGATCAGCGCGCGCGTGCCGTTGAGCGCCGGGCCTTCCTCGTCCCCGGTGATGATCAGGCTGATGGTGCCGGCATCTGCGGGAATATCGACCAGCGCCGCCAGCATGCAGGCGATCGACCCCTTCATGTCCACCGCGCCGCGCCCGTACAGCAGGCCGCCGCGAATTTCAGGAGCAAAGGCATCGGAGGCCCAGCCCGCGCCGGGCGGCACCACATCGACATGGCCGGCAAAGGCGAAGTGGCGCGATCCGGTGGGCCCGCGGCGGATGGCGAACAGGTTCTCCACCGGCGCCTCGTCACTGCCTTCCGGTCCCTCGCCTGCCAGGAAGCGGACGACTTCGAAGCCGAGCGGCTCCAGCATCTGCTGCATGAGGTCAAACACCGCGCCGGTGGCGGGGGTCACACTGTCACAGGCGATCAGCGCGTGCGCGATCTGTGCCGGATTGCTGGAGTTGATCATGGCGCATGCGCTATACCAGAGCCGCGCAGCTTTCCAGACAGGGAGGAAGAAATGCCCAAGCCTGATCTTGAAGCGGTCCCGCCCACAGACGGCACGCCCTGTTGATCCGCCCGGACGGTCGCACTGAGATCAGGCGTCAGAAAATCAGGCGTCCACTGGCACTTCGAAGGCGGAGATCGTCCATTCTTCCGCTTCGGCGGCGGCAATCCACGCCTGCATCCATTCATGCTCCCAGATCGCCTGCATATAGGCCTGGGCAAAGCCGGGCACGCCAATGCCATAGGTGATGAAGCGGCTGACGATAGGGGCGTAGAAGATGTCCGCTGCGCCAAATGTGCCGAACAGGAACGGGCCACCCTTGCCAAAACGCGCGCGCGCCTCTGCCCACAGGCCCAGAATGCGAATGATGTCCGCCTTGGCGTCATCGGTCAGCTCAATGGGTATCGAGCGGCGGATATTCATCGGACACAGACGCCGCAGCGGCAAGTAGGAGGAGTGCATTTCGGCCACCATGGCACGGGCCATGCCGCGCGCTGCGTCATCCTTGGGCCAGAAGCGGTCGCGGCCGACCTTGTCTGCCAGATATTCCATGATCGCCATGGAATCCCACACCACCACGTCGCCATCCCACAGCACCGGCACCTTGCCCGCCGAAGGCTGGAATTCATCCTGCTGGCGCTTCATCGCCTGCCAGTCATCGCCATCGATATGAACCGTCAGTTCCTCGAAGGAGATGCCCGATTGCTTGGCAGCCAGCCATCCGCGCAAGGACCAGCTGGAGTAATTCTTGTTACCGATGATCAGCTTCATGTGGGGTCCCTGTCTGCCTTGGCGCAGCCCTAGGGATTCAGACAAAGCCTGTCGAGCCTGAACAGATGTGAAGCCGGTGTTAGGCACCTTGATTCAGCATGCTCACTCATCTCGCCGTTGTCAGGGGTTTGTTTACCATCGTGTTGCTAAGGAAACCCATCCACAGCGGCGAATGCGCCGGAAAAATGGTGAACGAGGGTCGTGCATATGCCGACAAGCAAGGAACGAAACAGTGCGAGTGAACGCATGCGGCACGCCTTCTGGGCCGGCCTCATTGCGCTCGTCCTGTCGTTCCTTACCGTCTTCGACGTCTTCGACCAGCTAACCTGGGTTGCCCAGTCGCGCCTCGCCACGTTCGAGGCGTCGGGCGACATCGTCTATGTCGGCACGGATGAGGACCTGACCGATCCCGGCTACCCCCAGCGCCGCGTTGAACTGGCAGAAACGCTCGACCGGCTGCGGGAAGAAGGCGTCAGCCGCGTCTACATCGACATGGTTTTCAATCGCCCGTCCACGGTCAAGGCCGATGAAGTGCTGAATGCTGCGATGCGTGCAGGTGGCGAAAATATCGTACTGGTGCAGAATTATGCCACCGGCCTCAACGGTGAAGACAGGCTGGAACGATCGGCCAGCAGCGTATCCCGCAATGTTGCCCAGGTTGCCACCAACCGGTGGGAAAACTACCTCGGCTTTACCTGGCAGATGCCGTTCATTGTCACCCACAGGGATGAACAGTTCACCAGCCTGCCGGCATCGCTGGCCGGACTGACCAGCAACAGCCACGAACAGTTCCCGATCAACTACAGCTTCGATCTGGCCTCCATCCCGTCATACCGATACCAGGATCTGCAGCTTGAAAAGGCTCCTCTGGGCCAGCGCGATGGCATTGCCGCGGACGTAGCAGGCAAGCTGGTGGTGCTGGGTGTATCGAACCGGAGCCAGACCAACAGCGCCAATATTCCCGGTCACATGGGCGTGCCCAACTCACTGGTCAGCATCTATGCGGCCGAAACGCTGATGGCTGGCCTTACCAAGGTAATTAGCGGTTATCTTGTACTGCTGTTTGCCTTTCTGGTGCTGTGTATTCTCAGCCAGACGCAAAATTCGCGCCTGCGCCATTCCTATTATGCGGCCATGTTCATTGGCCTGCTGGCCAGCGCCTTCGTTGCGGCGCAGATGGGCGCGAAAATCAGCATTGCAGCGGCCATCGCCCAATTGCTGATCTTCGGACTGTTCCGCGCCCGCACCAAGTGGAAGAGCAGCTTCCGCATGGTCGATCCTGACACCAACCTGCCCACCTTTGCCGCGCTGGAAGCGGACAAGGCAACGGCAGAGACGGTTCCGACCATCATCGTTGCGAAGATCCACCGGTTCGAGGAAGTGCGCAAGACGCTGCCGGCAGACCTGCATGCGGAATATCTGCTGCGTATAGTCGGACGGCTGAAGGCGGCAAAGAAAGAAGCCACCATCTATCTCGGGCAGGGTCACCTGATCGCATGGACCTTCCCCGAGAAGGAACCGGCACTTATTCGTGAACACCTCGAGGGCCTCAGAGCCCTGTTCTCGTCTCCATTGCTGGTGGGCGAAAACCAGGTGGACGTTGGCATCACCTTTGGCGTGGACATCACCCCCAGCCCCAATGTCACGCGCCGCGTGGCTGCCGCCGTTTCCGCCGCAGAGCGCACGACAGAGACATATGAACCGATAGAGATCGCCGAACTGGCCAGCGATGAAGACCTGATCTGGAACATTTCCCTGCAGGCCCGCATCGATTCCGCGCTTTCCAACGGCGAGATATATCTGATCTATCAGCCCAAGATCCTCGTCCAGTCAGGGGAACTGGTGGGCGTGGAGGCTCTGGTGCGCTGGCGCGATCCGGTGAAGGGCCTGATCCCGCCCGATCACTTCATCCGCCAGTGCGAGAATGCCGGCCGCATGACCCACCTCACCCGCCACGTGCTGGAAGAGGCCTGCCTGGCCGGCAATGCATTCGAGGACCGCGGCCTCAAGCTGCCGATCGCTGTCAACATCTCGGCCACGCTGGTCCATGAACGCGATATTGTGCGGATGGTGCGCGAAGTGCTGGATGAGACCGGCTTCGATCCGCTTCGCCTGACGCTGGAGATTACCGAGACCTATCGCATATCCAATTTCGAAGCGGCACACGATGTGCTGAGCGAGCTGGCAGCGCTTGGTCCGAAGATATCGATGGATGATTTCGGCGTCGGTGCGGCCAGCCTTGAAGCGCTGCAGCGCCTGCCATTTTCCGAACTGAAGATCGACCGCATGTTCACGTCGGCCATGAATACCGATGCCAAGGCCGCGGGCATCGTTCGCCACGTGCTGCGACTCGGAAAAGAATTGCGAATCATAGTGGTAGCGGAAGGGGTGGAAGACGGATCAACGTTAACCTTATTGCGCGATTCGGGGTGTCTTGTGGCTCAGGGTTTCGCAATTTCGAGACCCATTTCATTCGATGAAATCCTTAAATTTCAGAGGTTTAGTATTCCAGAAGAATTAAGAAAAATGGTTTAAACTTTACAAATATAAATGGTTAACCCATATGGAAGGTGTCCAAGCAAGGAGACTAACCATGGGTGGCAGCATTTATGATTGGCTTTTCGGCGGTCGCCGGGGCTAATCCTCAAAAAATTCAGATAGAAAAGGGTGCTTTCGGGTGCCCTTTTTTTCGTCTGCTGTCCGCAGCCGATTACGCGTTTCGCGGACGCCAGCTTCCCTAGGGAATCATGCCTCTTCCCGAGGTCATCTCGTCACTGAGTGGATCGCTGGAATACTGGCAAGCTGGGCGACCGACAGGTGCGGCGCTCAGGCGTCAGGTCCTCAGGCGTCAGGTCCTCAGGCGTCAGGTCCTCAGGTCGGCGAGAACGGCAGCGCGCAATTCGGCGATGCCCATTCCTTTTTCGGAACTGGTGATGTGCAGGTGCGGATGGGCCGCGGGGTGCTTGCGCGCTTCGGCCCGGACCTTGTCCGCCGTTGCCTCCAGCTCCGATGCCTTGATCTTGTCCGCCTTGGTCAGCACCAGCCGATAGCCGACCGCTGCCTCGTCGAGCATCTTCATCATCTCTTCGTCGACCGGCTTGATGCCATGGCGCGCATCGATCAGCACCAGCGTGCGTTTGAGCACCACCCGCCCGCGCAGGAAGGTGCGCACCAGGCTGCGCCATTTCTCGACCACTTTCACCGGTGCCTTGGCAAAGCCATAGCCGGGCATGTCCACCAGCCGGAACTGCGTGGGCTCCCCCACTTCGAAGAAGTTGAGCTCCTGCGTGCGGCCCGGCGTAACCGATGTGCGGGCAATCGCCTTGCGCCCGGTCAGCGCATTGAGCAGCGAGCTCTTGCCCACATTACTGCGCCCGCAAAAGGCCACCTCGGGGAAATCCGCCCCCGGGATGAACTTCAGCTGCGGTGCCGACAGCAGGAATTCGACGCGGCCTGAAAACAGCTTGCGCGCCTCTTCCGCCAGATCCTGTTCGTCGTCCGTCACCCCTTGCGCTCTGCGTTGCGCGCCTTTTCGGCGGCGTCCTTCTCTGCCTGCGCGCGCAATTGCGGGTGGCGCGAATAGAGATATTTCTGCTGCCCCAGCGTGAGCAGGTTGGAGGTGATCCAGTACAGCAGCAGGCCTGCGGCAAACGGCGCCATGACGAACATCAGCACCCACGGCATGATCATGAAGATCTGCTGCTGCATCGGGTCCATCGCCGCCGGGTTCAGCTTGAACTGCAGCCACATGGTCAGGCCCAGCAGCACCGCCAGCACGCCAATCGACAGGAAGCCGGGCGGGGTGAAATCGAGCAGGCCGAACAGGTTGAGGATGGTTGCCGGATCGGGTGCGGACAGATCCTTGATCCACAGCACGAACGGCTCATGGCGCATCTCGATGGCCAGCAACAGCGACTTGTACAGCGCGAAGAAGATCGGGATCTGGATGAAGATCGGCAGGCAGCCGGCCAGCGGATTGACCTTTTCTTCCTTGTACAGCTTGGCCATTTCCTGCTGCAGCTGCGGCTTGTCATCCTTGTAGCGTTCCTGCAGCGCCTTCATCTTGGGCTGCACCGCGCGCATCTGCGCCATGGAGGCAAACTGCTTTTGCGCGATGGGGAACATCAGGCCGCGAATGATGATGGTCAGGCAGATGATCGCCACGCCAAAATTGCCCACCAGGCCGAACAGGAAGATCAGCACCTGCCACATCGGCCAGGCGATGAAGCGGAACCAGCCCCAGTCGATGGCGAGGCCGAACTTCTCCACGCCCTGATCCTCATAGGCGTCCAGCACAGCGCTTTCCTTGGCGCCCGCGAACAGCCGCGTGCTGCGCGTCATCGTTGCGCCAGCAGGCACGGAGACGGTCTCATACAGCAGGTCGGCACGATAGGTATCATTGCCGGTGGATCGAAACGCGCTGGTGGCGGCAAAATCGTCATCCGCAATCAGCGCGGACATCCAGTAGATATCGGTAAAGCCGACCCACTCTGTGCGGCCGGGCATGTTGACGGGGCCTTCCTCGGCCACCTCGTCATAATTCCAGTCAAAATCGACTTCGTTGTCAATCGCCGCGATTGGGCCAGAATGAACATTCCACGTGCTGTGGCTGGCGGTCAGGCTGGTGCGGTTGACGAAGGCATAGGGACGCAGCGCAATCGAGCCATCGCTGTCATTGCGCACACTCTGCTCCACGGTCAGCATGTAATGCTCATCGATGGAGAAGGTCAGGATGAAGGTCTGGCCCTGGCCATTATCCCAGCTCAGCGTCAGCGGCGTTTCCTGCGTCAGCTCGCCGGTGCCGCTCCACTGCGTACGGGCATCGGGCAGGGCAATGCCATCACCCACCCAGCCGAATTGCGCGAATTGCTGCACATCGGTGCCGGCAGGGGCGAACCAGCGGATCGGCCCGCTGTCCTTGTCCACCGTCTGGCGGTGGGTCTTGAGTTCGATGTCATCGATCCGCGCGCCGACCGGATTGATCGAGCCGACGATTTCGGGTGCGTTGATCGGCAGGCGGCCCGGTGCGGCCAGCTCTGCATCAAGATCGCGGGCCAGCACGGCTTCCACACCCGGCCCTGCGGCCTGCGCAACGGGCGCACCGCTGGCATCGATGCCGGTATCCACCCCGGAACTTGCCCCGGAACTGGCGGTTTGCGACTGTTCGGCCACCACCGGCTGCGGGAAGAACCGCGTCATGACGAAGTCCCAGCCGAAAAGCAGGGCTGCGCTCAGCACGACGGCGAGGATGAGATTACGCTGATTGTCCAAGATTTTTTCCCGCGGTTCTATTCCATGCGATGCCCGTCAAGGCACCGGGTCGTATCCGTGTCCCCCCCAAGGGTGGCAGCGCAATAGCCGCTTGAGGGCCAGCCATCCACCCTTGATTGCACCATGCTTGTCCAGCGCATTAATAGCATATTCGCTGCAGCTGGGCTGGTACCGGCAAGTCGGCGGCAGAATGCGCGACGGGCCGATCTGCCAGAACCGCGCAACCAGGATCAGCGCGCGCTTCATCGCTGCGCTTTGCCAGACCTTGCGCGCGGGCTGCGCGGGCGATCACCCTTGCCCGCGGCGGCGCGTTCCAGAGCCTGCGTCAGCTCATCGCGCATCAGGTGGAAATCCCGCTCGATCCCGCCTGCCCGGCCAATCAGCACATGATCGTGATCGGGCAGGCCCTGCTGCGGCAAGGCATCGCGCAAAAGCTCCCGAAAACGGCGCTTGATGCGGTTGCGGACCACGGCATTGCCAACCTTCTTGGTCACCGTGATGCCAAACCGTTTGCCCCGCCCCTGATTGGGCCGGGTGAGCAGCACAAAACCGGGCCGCGCCACACGCAGGCCCCGGTTCGCCGCCAGAAAATCGGCGCGCTTGGTGAGAACGGATATTGTCACTGGTGCAAGATAGGAACTGATTCGGGCAGTGCCGAATCTTTTGTTTTGCGCGCGCCTGCTTGTTTTAGCCTCAAGCGCCGGCGGGATCGTTTGTCTTTCGCACGCGCATCCGCGCGCGCGTCCTCGGTGCTGATCCCTCCCCCCGGATCAAGTCCGGGGTGCGGGGCACCTGCGGGCGGGCATTTGCCCTTGCGGTCGGCTGGTCGCCGACCGTCACCTAGCCATGAATGTAGAGCCCGGTTCCTGGTCGCGGCAGCCAAAGGCCGACTGGCCGCCCGCAGCGCCGAAGGCGCGAGGAAAGCCTAAGGGGCCGGATGGCCCCGCCGGCGTCTGAGGCTCAAGTAATCAGGCGCTCAGCTTCTTGCGGCCGCGGGCGCGGCGGGCGCGGATTACCTTGCGGCCACCCACAGTTGCCTTGCGGGCGAAGAAACCGTGGCGGCGAGCACGCACGAGATTGCTCGGCTGAAAAGTGCGCTTCATGGGTGACGTCCTCGAATATCAAAAAGAAACGGCCACCCGCAAGGGCGGCCTTCATATGGGCGCGCAGTTAGTTGAGTGCGCCGGCCAAGTCAAGATATGCCAGTCGCGGAAGTTCGGCTGCGCTATCTGCCCTGCGCTCTTCAACGCGGCCTGACACGCGGTCTGTGGTGCGGTCTGTTTCGATCCAGCCGCGCATCTCCGCGCCGCTCATCCACATGGCCGATTCGAAAGGCACCGAATTGGTCATGGCATAGAAGCGCGCCGCCTCTTGGGCGTCCATGCCCATTTCGCGATAATAGGAAAGATACTTGAGGTGCTCGGGTGAGCCGGGGGCATAATCCCACGCGCCCTGCCCATATTCATCCAGCCACGCATGGACGGCAAATTCCGCGCCATCGGCGATCCGGCGGGTGGAGCCTGCCAGGAACAGTTCCACCGCGCCGGAACGGACCGAGCCACCTTCAGGTGCCACCGCAGCGATGCCGCGGGCGCGAATCATCCGGCCCAACCTCAAATTTGCCCGGTCATCATGCGTGCCGGGGCACTCGATGAATTCCAGCGTGTCGATCCCGGGGTAATCGGCCAGCATGCGGTCAAATTCCGCCGGAGAGTAGGAATCGGTCACCCCCACCAGCGCCGCGCGGCCATTGTCCAGCACGCGGAACGGGCCATAGGCGGCGATTGCATTTTGTTCAGCATGGGCCAGCTGCGGGGAGACAAAGCGCGATGCGCCGGTCTCCACCCACTGCTCCACCACCTCTTCATAGACGTAGGTCTGCGCCGCCGCAGGCAGCGCAAGCAGGGCTGACAGCGAGACAAGAATGGTAACGAGAATGCGCATGGCATCATCAGTGCCCCGTGCGCCCTACCCAATGCTGAAGAAGTTCGGTTTCCGATCAATTTACCATGTGCATCTCGACACCGGCACACGGCCCGCTATCACTTTCAATTCAAAGGGAGAGTTGCACTTGGTAGCCTTGGTATCGACGGTCGCCTATCTCGGGCTGGAAGCGCGCAGTGTGGAGGTGCAGTGCCAGGTTGCGCCGGGCATGCCGCGCTTCGCGATTGTCGGCCTGCCGGACAAGGCGGTGGGTGAAAGCCGGGAGCGGGTGCAAAGCGCGCTGGCCGCCATGGGTCTGGCGCTGCCGCCAAAGCGCATCACCATCAACCTTTCCCCCGCAGACCTGCCCAAGGAAGGCAGCCATTACGATCTGCCCATCGCGCTGGCGCTGCTGGCGGCCATGGGCGTGACCGATGCCGAGCAGCTGGCCGATTTCATCGCCGTGGGGGAGCTGGCGCTGGATGGCCGGATCGTCGCATCTCCCGGCGTGCTGCTGGCCGCGATCCACGCCAGTGAGGAGGAGATGGGCCTGATCTGCCCCGCCGCGCAGGGCACCGAGGCACGCTGGGCCAGCGATGTGCCCTTGTGCGCCGCGCCCGATCTGGTCAGCCTGCTCAACCACCTCAAAGGCACCAGCCGCCTGCCCGATCCCGAGCCGGGAGAAGTGGCCGAGCCCGATCATGGCCCGGACCTCAAAAGCGTCAAAGGACAGGAAACCGCCAAGCGCGCGCTGGAGATTGCAGCGGCAGGTGGTCACAACCTTTTGATGATCGGGCCGCCCGGGGCGGGCAAGAGCCTGCTCGCATCCTGCCTGCCGGGCATATTGCCGCAGCTGACATCGGCGGAGGCGCTGGAGACCAGCATGGTCGCCAGCGTCGCCGGCACGCTGGAAGGCGGGCGCATCAGCCGCAACCGTCCCTTCCGCGCGCCGCATCATTCGGCCAGCATGGCGGCGCTGGTGGGCGGCGGCCTGAAGGTTAAGCCGGGTGAGGTCTCGCTCGCCCATCTGGGGGTGCTGTTCCTGGATGAACTGCCCGAATTCCAGCGCACCGTGCTCGATTCGCTGCGCCAGCCGCTGGAGACGGGCAAGGTCGATGTGGCTCGCGCCAACGCGCATGTTTCCTTCCCCGCTCGGGTGCAACTGGTGGCGGCGATGAACCCGTGCCGCTGCGGCCACCTGGGCGATGCCGCACTCGCCTGCTCACGCGCGCCGCGCTGCGCCGCCGATTACCAGTCCAAGGTTTCCGGCCCGATGCTCGACCGGATAGATCTGCATGTGGAGGTCAATGCGGTGAGCGCCGCCGATCTTTCGCTTCCGCCTGCCGCCGAAGGCAGCGCGCAGGTTGCCGCCCGCGTGGCACAGGCCCGCACCCATCAGACCGCACGCGGCATCCGCTCCAATGCCGAGCTGGACGGGGACAAGCTGGAGCAATACGCCACGCCCGACGAGGCTGGCCGAAAGCTGCTGATGCAGGCGGCTGATGCCATGCGCCTGTCCGCCCGCAGCTACACCCGCATATTGCGCGTGGCCCGCACGATTGCGGATCTGGCGGGCAGCAAAGGCGTGACCCGCATCCATGTGGCCGAAGCGCTCAGCTACCGTCGGCAGGCGCCGAGGGCGTGAGCATGGGGCCGGATATTGAGATTCGTGCCTTTCAGCCCGGTGACGAGGACGCGCTGTGGTCCATTCTCGAGCCCGTGATTCGCGAAGGCACCACCTACCCTGTCGATCCTGCGGCCAGCCGGGAAGACGCCTTCGCCTATTGGTTTGCACCGGACAAACAGGTGTTCGTGGCCGAACTGGGCGGCGAGGTCGTCGGCAGCTATTACCTCAAGCCCAATTCCACCGGCCCTGCGGCGCATGTCGCCAATGCGGGGTACATGGTCCACCCTGATGCGCGTGGGCGCGGAGTGGCGCGGGCGATGGCGCTGGATTCCTTCACAAGGGCCAGGGCTGCGGGCTTCCACGCCATGCAGTTCAATCTGGTGATCGCCACCAATACTGCCGCGCTCAAGCTGTGGCGCTCTGTGGGTATGGAGGAAGTCGGGCGGTTGACCGGGGCGTTCCGCCATCCGGGCGAAGGCCTGGTCGATGCGCTGGTGATGTACCGCCTGCTGTAAGGCGCGGGGTCAGCTTTGGCCGCTCAGCCCTTCTTGACGCTCTGGCCCAGCCTTGCGCTGTCTTGCCAGGCGAGGTCCTGCCAGGTCAGTTCGCGGCCATCGGCGGCGCGGATGGTGATGCGGGCGATCGGCAGGCCGTCCCTTGCATCCACCAGCACCGGATTGGTGGCAATGCCGGTGCCGTAACGCTCCCCCCACTGGCGCAGGGCGAGCATGGCGGGCAGCAGGTCCAGCCCCTTTTCGGTGAGGCGGTATTCCACCTTGCGGCGATCCTCCTGCGATCGGATGCGGGCCATCACGCCGTTTTCCACCAGCCTGCCAAGGCGGCCAGAAAGGATGTTGCGGGCAATGCCCAGCTCCGCCGAAAACTCCTCGAAATGCACCAGCCCGTTGAAGGCGGCGCGCAGGATCATGAAAGACCAGCGCTCTCCCATCACCTCCAGCGCCTGGGGCAATCCGCATGTGGCCAGCTGTTTCAGAGGTTCGCGCAAGTCATTCATCGGACATCTTCTAGCCTATCGCGCGGACAAACCCAATTCCCCGTGGATTCGCCCTTGCTGACATTGGTATAGGTTGTTATTAGAAACTCTATTGCGTCCCTCCATCAATCTCCATCCCGGGACGAGACTGGCCCCTGCGCACCCCCCAAGGTCTGCGTGGGGGCCTGTTTTTTGGCCAAAGCTGGATTTTTGCAGGTCCCGGATTTTGGCAGGGCCTATGGCGCCAGCAGGCCCTTGGCGATCATGTCGGCCTCCAGCGCATCGGCATGGGTGAAGACATGGCCATGCCAGCCGCGCGCGGTGGCGGCGGCGATGTTCTCGGCCTTGTCATCGATGAAGAACAATTGCTGCGGCGGCAGGCCAAAGCGCGCCTCGGCAATCTGGTAGATCGCCGGGTCGGGCTTGGTGCATTTTTCATGGCCGGAAACGACAATGTCGCGGAATACGTCGAACACCGGCCAGGCATCGCGGAACGGACCCCAGAAATCAGCGCCGAAGTTTGACAGGCCGAAGATCGGTACGCCGCGCGCATGCAGCGCATCCACCAGCGCGTGCGTGCCCGCAATCGGTCCGGGAATCGTTTCATCAAAGCGCTGCGCATAGGCATCGATCAGATGCGCATAGCGGGGAAACTGGGCTTTGCGTTCAGGCACCATTTCAGCCAGCGGGCGGCCATCGTCCTGCTGGTGGTGCCACGCTTCGGACACCACATTTTCCAGGAACCAGTCGAGCTCCTGCGGATCGGCAATCAGCTTTTCGAACAGGTGGCGCAGATCCCACTGGATCAGCACGCGCCCGATATCGAACACCACGGCGGAAGGTGCATCAGACATGCAAAAAGCCCCCGATTGCGCGGGGGCTTTGCAAGAGACCCGAACCGCGATGATTTCGCGGTGCGGCCGACATCATCAGCCCTGGCGGGCCTTGAAACGGCGGTTGGTCTTGTTGATCACATAAGTGCGCCCACGACGGCGAATAACGCGGCAATCGCGGTGGCGGTTCTTCAGCGACTTGAGGCTGTTGCGGATCTTCATGACATCTTTTCCTGAAAAATAATCGGCACCGGAGCTGACCCCCCAAAGGCGATCTTCAACCCACAGTGCCGGAATTTCGTGAGGCGCAACTATGGTCCAAGCCGCCCCAAGTCAAGGCTCGGCGCGCATATCGGCCAGTTTCCGCTCCCAATTGAGCGCATGGCGGACGATTTCGTCCAGATCGGCATGCTGCGGCACCCACGGCAGGGTGGATTTGATGCGCGCGGGGTCCGAAATCAGCGAATCGGGATCACCGGCCCTGCGCGGTCCCATCACCCGCTCGATCTTCATGTTCGTCACCCGGTCCACCGCATCCAGCACTTCGAGCACGGAGAACCCCCGGCCATAGCCGCAATTCATCGTCATCGAGGTTGCGGGCGCGCCGATCAGCGCATCCAGCGCCAGCACATGCGCCGCCGCCAGATCGCTGACATGGATATAGTCGCGCACGCCAGTGCCATCGGGCGTATCGTAATCGGTGCCGAATACGGAGACATTGGCGCGCTTGCCCAGCGCGGCTTCCACCGCAACCTTGATCAGATGGGTCGCGCCCGCAGTCGATTGCCCGCTGCGCCCCTGCGGATCGGCCCCGGCCACGTTGAAATAGCGCAGGGCGCAATAGTTGAAGTCATGCGCAGCGGCGGTGTCGGCCAGCATCTGCTCGGTCATCAGCTTGGACCAGCCATAGGGGTTGATCGGCGCCTTGGGCAGATCCTCGCTGACGGGCGAGGTTTCGGGCACGCCATAAGTCGCCGCCGTGCTGGAGAAGATGAAATGCGGCACGCCCGCAGTCACCACCGCTTCCAGCAGGGTGCGGCTGTTGGCGGTGTTGTTGCGATAATATTTGAGCGGATTGTCCACCGATTCGGGGACGATGATGGAGCCGGCAAAATGCATCACCGCGCCGATTTTCTGCTCGGCAAAAATGCGCGCCAGCAGATCGCCATCGGCAATGTCCCCTTGGTAGAAGGTAACACCATCGGGTATGGCAAAGCGAAAGCCGGTGGACAGGTTGTCTATCACGGTGACCGGCCAGCCACGATCGCGCAACGCAAGCACGGCGTGGCTGCCAATATATCCGGCACCGCCGGTGACAAGTACGGGAACAGGGAGAGGTGTGCTCATGAAGGGCCGCCTAGCAACATATGGCAAATCAAGCGTTAAGCCTGGCACCTGTGGTCCCCTTCATGCGTTGGGACAATATGAAACACGCCATCAAGACCATTTTCGCCCTGGCAGCCTGCTCCGCCGCACTGTCTGCCTGCACCACGCCGGCCTATGTCTCACCAGTGGAGGTCACGCGCTTTACCGGCGCGGCGCCTGCCCAGCTGGGACAGGGCACCATCAGCGTGGAGGCCGCGCCGGGGCGGGACAGCGCATCGATCGAATTCACCGTGTTCCGTGACCAGCTGGAACGCGAGCTGAGCGTGATTGGCTACCACGTGGTCGCCAGCAGGGGCAGCCAGGTCGCCATGCTCGATATCGCCCGCACTGTGGCCGAGGGAGAGCGGCGCAGCCCGGTCAGCGTGGGCGGCGGCGCGGGCGTTGGCTCCTATGGCTCGGGCGTGGGACTGGGCGTGGGCATAGACCTGTCAGGTTCGCCGCCGGACCGCATCGATACGCAGGTGGCGGTCTCCATCCGCCGCGCCACGGGCGGAGCCAACCTGTGGGAAGGCCGCGCCCGGTTCACAGCCACTGACAATAGCGACTATGTGGACCCGGCACTGGCAGCAGACCGAGCCATCGCCGCGCTGTTCACCGATTTTCCCGGACAATCGGGCGAGACCATAGAGATTACCCCAGAGGACCAATGACCGACATCCACATCAACGCCGCCTTCGACAGCGGCAATATTGAAGTCCTGTCCACAGACGGCACCAACGCCAGGCTGGCGATCCGCAAGGACAGGGACAGCGAATTCGCCCAGTGGTTCCATTTCCGCGTGAGCAATTGCGCCGGGCGGCAGATCGAACTGAAGATCACCGGCATGGAAGCCACCGCCTATCCGCAAGGCTGGCCGGGATATCAGGCTTGCGTTTCGGAAGACCGCCAATATTGGGGCCGGGCGCATAGCAGCTATGACAAGGGTGAGGACGGCGGCACGCTGACCATCCATTTTGCCCCCTCCGCCGATCTGGCCTGGTTTGCATATTTTGCGCCTTATTCGATGGAACGCCACGATGACCTGGTGGCCGAAGCCGCCCTTTTCGAAGGCGTGCGCCACCGCACCCTGGGCCACTCGCTCGACGGGCGCAGCATCGATTGCCTTGAGCTGGGTGAGGGCGATAAGCAGGTGTGGCTCTATGCCCGCCAGCATCCGGGGGAAAGCATGGCGCAGTGGTGGGCCGAAGGCGCGCTGGACATGCTGTGCGATGATTCTGATCCCATCGCCCGCAGGCTGCGCCAGCTGTGCCGCTTTCACATCGTGCCGAACTGCAATCCCGATGGCAGCTTTCGCGGCCATCTGCGCACCAATGCCGCAGGCGTGAACCTCAACCGCGAATGGCATACGCCAACAGCTGACCGCTCACCCGAAGTGCTCGCCATCCGCAATGCGATGGACGCCAGCGGCGTGGATTTTGCGATGGATGTGCACGGGGATGAGGCGATTGCGGCCAATTTCCTCGCCGGTTTCGAAGGTATCCCGTCATGGACCGATGAGCTGGGCGCGTCTTATGATCGCTACCGCTCGATCCTGCAGCGGCGCACTCCCGATTTCCAGATCAGGCTGGGCTATCCGCCCGCCCGGCCGGGCAATGCCAATCTGTCGATGAGCACCAATCAGGTGGCGGAGCGCTTTGGCGCCTGCGCGATGACGCTGGAAATGCCGTTCAAGGACCATGACCCGATGCCCGATGCCGAGCAGGGGTGGAGCCCGGAGCGCTGCAAACTGCTGGCGCGCGATTGCATGGGCGCGCTGCTGGAGTGGCTGGAGGGCTGACGCGGCGCGCGCCAGCCCTCCAGACAATTTACTCGGCAGCTTCGGCGCGCGTGCCGGTGAGCGGGATCGGCCCGAAGTCGGACAGGATCTGCCCGGTCAGCGTGTCGCCATCGGCAGTGCCCGAATAGGTCAGGTTCATCGGCCCCTGCGGCGTGGTGAGCGCGCGCTTGAAGGTGAAGGTGGCGCCGTCCACGGCCACATCGCTGATCACGCTTGCCATCGGCGGCGCATCGGCGGGGGCACCCGGCATCGGGCCGTCGACGATTTCCACGCCGTAGCCGTCATCGGCCTGCGTCAGGATCAGCGTCGATTCAATCTTGGTTCCCTGCACGTCAATGGCCGTATCCCATGTGCCAAGTGCGCTGGAATCCTGTGCCATTGCCGGAACGCCGGTGAACGTGGCGGCAAGCGATGCGGCAATTGCCATGGCGGCAAGTCGAAGGCTTTTCATGTTATGATCCTCTCCCTGTTAGTCCCTGGAGCGGATGGTAAGCCCAACATTGGCTGGCGGGCAAACGAATTACGACAGGGCGGCAGGGCCAAAACTGTCGGGCAGCAAGTGTGACAGGCGCCATTCGCGCACGCCGCTGCGCCCCTCACCCAGCACCAGCGGATCGCTGCCATCCAGCCCGGCCAGTTCGGTCAGCACCTGACGGCAGCGACCGCACGGGCTGATCTCGTCCGCATCGGGGCCGCTGATGGCCACCGCCACCAGACCGCCGCGGCGCCCTTCGCTCATCGCCCTGGCCACCGCCACCGTCTCCCCGCACAGCGAGAGGCCATAGCTGGCGTTTTCGACATTGGCGCCGGTCACCACCTGCCCGTCGTCGAACAGCAGCGCCGCGCCCACGCGAAAGTTGGAATAGGGCGCGTGGGCCAGATCGGCGGCAGCGCGCGCGGCGTCCAGAAGCTCTACGCTGTTAATGCTCATTCCTGCACCACCACCCAATGTACCGGTTCTTGCGTCACCGCCGTCCACAGCCGCGGATTGGCTGTCCATAGCGTAAACGGCCGCCCGCCATAGTCGGGTTCGAGGAAGGAGCTTTCCAGCCACAGGTTCCGCTCGATCCGGCTGGCGATGGCGTAATGCTCCTCAAACGCAGGCGAGACCTTCAATATGGCGGACTGGCCGGCATGGCCCTCCACCTGGTTGAGGAAGGTGGTCAGCTCGCTCTCCACCGCCGCTTCGGTAATCGGGTCGGAGCAGTCGGTGGCCAGCTTGTCCAGCGCGATCACCGGCGGCAGCATGGCCGCATCGCGCGGGACGATGGTGACGAAATTGGCCGCCTGACGCTCCGCCGGAACGCATGGGTCATAGGCGTGGACCGCGCCATAGGGCAGCACGCCGCCTTCCAGCGCGCGCAGATTGTCACTCAGCATGGGATCGCGCCCGTCAGCCCCTTCGCTGGCTTCCAGATAGACGAAATCCGCGCCAATCGCGGCCAGACCGGCAAAGTCCACCTGCCCGTCCTGCGCACTCACCAGCACGCCTTGGGTGGGATAATCCTCGCGCGACGGAGTCCAGTGCTGCGCCTGCCACCAGCCGTAAATACCGGCCACCGCCAGCAGCAGGGCCACAAAGGCGGCGATGCGCCAGCGCCAGGGGAATGCCCGTTTCCTGCCCATGATTTGCCTGCGACCCCACCCTTTCTCAGGCTTTGATATGCAGCACGCAGATCAATGTGAACAGCCGCCTTGCGGTGGCAAAATCGGTAACGATCTTGCCTTCCAATATGCCCAGCAGGTGGCGCGTGCCGCGATCATGGATGGCGCGGCGGGTCATGTCCAGCGTCTCGATTTCCGCCGATGTCGCCTTGCGCAGCGCCTTGTAATAGGAATCGCAGATGGCGAAATATTCGCGGATCACCCGCCGCAGACGCGCCATTCCCAGCCCAATCGTGCCGGCATCGGCGCCGTTGTTATCATACACCAGGATCGCCAGCTTGCCGTCGATTACGGACAGGTGCAGCTGCCACGGCCCCTTGTGGCCCTTGCTCACGGCGCGCAGCGGGCGGAACTCATTGTCCTCCACCAGATCGCGCAGGGCCACCTCGCGCTCATTCTCCACATCGGCATTGCGGGCGATGATCGTGGCTTCGTCGAGCACGATGGAGGTGATACGGTCTTGGGGCGCGGTTGTAAGCATGATGGACATATTTTCGCAGGTCCACGCTCATTGTGCAATTGCGAAGTAGAATGACAGCTTACGGGCGAAGTCCTGGCCGGATGCGGGCGCTCGGCCACGTCATCCCCGCTATCCACAGGCCCCATTCACCGCAGCCATCTTGCAGGAGCAGGCGCGCTGGCCCATCAGGCTGCCATGTCCGATGAAGACCTCCTGATCCGATCCGATACCAAGCCCGACACTGCTGTGGTCGGCCGCGCCCTGCCCGCCAATCTGGAGGCGGAGGCGGCCTTCCTTGGCGCGGTGCTGATCGATAACCGCGTGCTGGAGGAACTGACCGTTCCGCTGCACCCGGATCATTTCTTCGTACCGCTGCATGCCCGCGTGTTTGAACGGATCATGGTGCTGACAGACCGCCAGATGGTGGTCACTCCGGTCACGCTCAAACCCTATTTCCAGGATGACGAGGCGCTCAAGGAGCTGGGCGGCACCGCCTATCTGGCGCAGCTGACGGCGGACGGGCAGGGCCTGCTGGCCCCGCGCGAACTGGCCCAGCAGATTTATGACCTGGCGCTGCTGCGCGAACTGGTGAGCGTTGGCCGCGAGCTGGTGGAAAGCGCGCTCGACACCTCCGAAGAGGTCGAGCCGATGCGCCAGATCGAAGAGGCCGAAGCCGCGCTCTACCGCGTGGCCGAAGGCGCATCGGGCAGCAATGAGGCGGAAAGCTTCGGCAGTGCCAGCAAGCAGGCGCTGACCCTGATCGAGACCGCGCTCAATTCCGGCGGCCATGTCGCGGGCAAGACCACCGGCTTCGAATCGATCAATTCCAAATGTGGCGGCCTGCATGATTCGGATCTGATTATCCTGGCTGGCCGCCCCGGCATGGGCAAATCTGCGCTGGCGATGAACATCGCCTATAATTGCGCCGCGCGTCTGAAGCGCGACATGAAGGACGAGATTGCAAAGTCCGTGGGTGCAGGCGTGGCCGTATTCAGCCTGGAAATGAGCAAGGACCAGCTCGCCACGCGTATCCTGGCCGAGCAGTCGGGCATTCCTTCCGAAGCGCTGCGCATGGGCAAGATCAGCCGCGAGGATTTCCAGCACCTGTCCCGCGCCAGCCAGCGACTGGCCGATCTGCCGCTGTATATCGACGATACGCCCGCGCTCTCGATCTCCGCCCTGCGCACCCGCGCGCGGCGGTTGAAGCGGCGGCACGATATCGGCCTGATCGTGGTCGATTACCTGCAATTGCTGCAAGGATCAGGCCGCGGGCAGGACAACCGCGTGAACGAGATTTCGGAGATTTCGCGCGGGCTGAAAACGCTGGCCAAGGAATTGCAGGTCCCGGTGATCGCGCTGTCCCAGCTCAGCCGTGCGGTGGAACAGCGCGAGGACAAGCGCCCGATGCTGTCCGACCTGCGCGAATCGGGATCGATCGAGCAGGATGCCGACATGGTGTGGTTCATCTTCCGCGAGGATTATTACGTCCTCTCGCGCGAGCCAAAGGTGCCCAATGCCTCCGACGATCCCAAGATCCACGATGCGCATAACGCCTGGGTGGCGGAGATGGAGGGCGTACACGGGCTGGCGGAACTGATCGTGGCCAAGCAGCGCCACGGCTCCACCGGCAAGGTGCGGCTGAAGTTCGAAGCCAAGATCACCAAGTTCACCGATCTGGAAGAAGGCGATTATCCCGGCCGCGATTACGACTGATCGCCCGCTGCCGAGCCTGCTTCAGGGACTCTCGCCAGACAGGCCAAGGTTGAGCTTGCGGCTGACGGTGTAGTCCACCACCGACACCAGGAACCAGCTGAGCGTCCAGCGAATGCGGTTGAACAGCGTGGAATTGCGCCGGTGAAGCTGCGGCGTGATTTCCTGCGATGCATCCAGATGCCGCACGATGAACTGCCGCATCACATCGGCCAGATGGGCGTCTTCAATGCGCAGCATGATCTCCATGTTGAGATAGAGGCTGCGCATGTCGAAATTGGCGCTGCCCAGATAGACCGCATCGTCGAGCACGATCAGCTTGGTGTGCAGTTTGCACGGCTGAAATTCCCAGATGTTCGCGCCCGCTTCCAGCAATTCCCGGTACAGCGCCCGGCTGGCCCCGATGGTGGCGCCATTGTCGGACTTGCCGGCCATCACCAGCCGCGTGTGGCCCTTGCGGGCGATCTGTTCGATCAGCTTGCGCAGGCGGTGGGGCGGGGAGAAATAGGCCATCATCATGTCCAGCCGCTCCCCTTCCTGCAGATCGTGACTGACACAGCGCGCCCAGCTGGAAAGCCCCGTCATCGGCCCGCCAATCAGCAATTGCACCGCGCCCTTGCCGCCACGCCATTCACGCACGGCCTTGCGGATGGCCCCGAACTGGCCCTTTTCGGTCGCCGCCAGAATCGTCATCTGCGCAAACCACTGTGCCAGCTGTTCGACGACTTCGCCCGTCACGGTGAAGGCCAGGTCATTCCAGCCATTCTTCTCGGGCGGATCGAAATAGCTGTCTTCAATATTGAAGCCGCCCAGCATGGCCTTGGCCTTGTCGGCAATCACGATCTTCTGGTGGTTGCGGATCAGATAGCGGCGCGTGGGTTTGGCCAGGAAGGAATGATAGGTGCCGCCCGCCGCCACCAGCGGGGCAAAGAACTGCGCATCGGCCACCGCGCCAAAGCCATCCAGGATGATCGTCACCGCCACGCCGCGACCGGCCGCAGCGACCAGCGCATCGCGCACGGCGATGCCGCTGGCGTCGCGCGCGAAGATGTAAAAGGCGATATCCAGCGTGTGCTGCGCTTCGCCGATCAGCCGCAGCAGGCGCTCCAGCCGGTCCGGTCCGGCGGGATAGAAGCCAAGCGTCAGGCCCTGTGCCTCGACATGGAAGGGAATCGGGTCACGGTATTCGGGCACGTCAGTACTGGCCTTTTCGCACTCTGGCATTGCCCCTGATAGCAGGCTTCTGTCGCCGGAAAACCTTGACGAATTTGCCTGTCTGACCTATCTGGCCTCCTTTCCGAACAAGTAGCTTGCAGAATTGGAGTGCCACATGGCGCGCGTAACCGTCGAAGATTGTGTCGACAAGGTCCCCAACCGTTTTGATCTCGTCCTGCTGGCAGCCCAGCGTGCGCGTGAGATTTCCGGCGGTGCGGAGCTGACCATTGACCGTGACCGGGACAAGAACCCCGTTGTCGCCCTGCGTGAAATTGCCGAGCAGACGGTGAAGCCCAAGCAGCTGGCCGAATCGCTCGTCCAGTCGATGCAGAACTTCCTGCCCGATGAAGAAGACGAAGCCGATGAAATCGGCTCGCTGAGCCAGTCGGCGGAGGCCATGCGCCTGTCCGCGTCGGCTCCGGCCCGTTCGACCTCGATCGGTGCCGATTACGACGGCTGATTGTCAGCCAGAGTGAATTTCAACAGGGCCGCGCTCACAAGGCGCGGCCCTTTTTGTTTGCAGCGCCGAGGTCGTTCCAGGGATGATTGGCAAGATATGTCCTTTGCATGACATCTTGCGACGACGGGTGATCCCCGCCACCATGTTCTGGCATCTGCGCAGCAAGAGGGGGCAAGACACCACACAATGGCGGTCATCGCGGTTTACAGCGTAAAAGGCGGCGTGGGCAAAACCACGATTGCGGCAAACCTGGCGTGGTTTTCCGCCAGCATTTCATGCCGCAAGACCCTGCTGTGGGATCTGGATGCCGCCGGCGGTGCGGGATTCCTGTACGGCGTGGAACCGCGCAAGAAGGCGCAGGCGGGATCGATCTTTGACCGAGAGGCCGACCCTGCCGATCTGATCCGCAAGACCGCTTTTGACCGGCTCGACATTCTGCCCGCCGATGAAAGCCTGCGCGATCTCGATTCCATCCTCGCGCGGATCGGCAAGAAGAAGCGGCTCGCAAAGCTGACCGAAACGCTGGCGGGGCGGTATGAGCGGATCATCCTGGACTGCCCGCCCGTGCTCAATGAAATCAGCGCGCAGGTTGTGCGAGCAGCGACCTGCGTGATCGTGCCACTGCCGCCCTCGCCCTTATCGGCGCGCGCGTTCGAGATGGTGACGCGCGAGATCCGCGACCAGACCAAGAGCCATCCGCCGATCCTGCCCGTCCTCTCCATGCTCGACATGCGGCGCAACCTGCACCGTCAGGCGCGTGAGGAGAACAGGACCTGGCCCGCCATCCCGCAAGCCAGCGCGGTGGAGCAATGCGCGGTATTGCAGCGCCCAGTTGGAGACTTCGCCCCCACCAGCCCCGCCGCCCGCAGCTTTGGCCAGCTATGGACCGCGATAGAACGCAAGCTGACGCAGAAGGGGTGATCCAGAAGCGCGCAGCTATTCCACAGTACCGGGACCTTCACCAATCCCGCTGCTTTCGCCCATATCCTCCATGGCTTCGGCTGCTTCGTCCATCGCGCCGTCCATGGCGTCTGCAGAGTCCAGACCCGCGCCTTCGTCTGCAAGCATCGCGTCAGCATTGGCCTCTACATCGGCCATGGCTTCTTCTGCGCTTGAATCAGCCGTTTCTTGCGAACACGCCGCCAGTGCAACCACCGAAGCGCCCAGAACCACAGCGTTGAAGACCTTGAGATATTTCTTCACCCTACTCTCCTTCGATTGAACAGCTTTCTATAATTTTGGAAACAGACTGACCGCGCCACACATGCTGGCGCTGATCGTCCTCGAAAAATCTCTGCAACCGGTCCAGCCGTTTGGGCACTTCCACCCGGGCCGATGCAACCAGCCCGTCCACACATGGAATGAGGGCCTTGAAATAGCGCCTCTCAGTCTCCCCGGATTCGATCTTCAGGTCCATTCCGCCAACAATCAGTGCCCGGGATGGATAACGGTCTGTCCGGATGATCATCAACGGTTCGCCGCCTTTTTCCAGCGGGTGGTAGTCCTGGGTCAACGTTTCGATATCTGATCCGGTAACGGGCAGGACCTGGCCGATCTCCAGGAAGAACTTATCGTCATCAGGGGCGATATCGATATCGGTATTGCCGACGTTTTCGAGCAGCAGTTCTACCCTGACGAACGCCTTGTGATCCCCCACAGGCCAAACCTGAACAATCGGCACGGCGTTGAGTTTGGGAATTCCCCGCCGGTCAACGAAGTACCAGTATCCGGCCAGCAGCAGCGCCAGACACGATAGGAAGGCCGCCAACCCTTCCATGCTGTGTCGGCTGTCGTGCGAACTGTCCTTGAGGAAAAGCCACAAGGTAATACAAAAGACGATTGTGAGGAAAATTAGACTGAAATAACTGGGCCAGTAGAAGAACAGGGCCGCGCCAAGCACACATGCCAGCAGACGCCATATAGTTATCGAATTATTGGACGCCTTTGCAACTACCGAAGACATTCCGTCGGAAAATGTCGTTCCGGTTTTCTCCAGTTCTGTACGAATCTTTTCCCACATAGTTGCCCCCAGCGCGGGAAAGATAGATCATCGAAAGGAATTTGGCCAGCCATTGGCGGCGGTGGTGCACGCCCTGCGCCCCGATAAGCAGCCCGAAACGCGGCCGGTTAAGACTCGCGGAAGGGGTTGAAGAACAGCTCCTCCACCGGAACGTTGAAGAAGGCCGCCAGCCGGTAGGCCATCGGCAGCGACGGATCATATTTGTCTGCCTCCACCGCGTTGATTGTCTGGCGGGAGACTTCGATCAGGTCGGCCAGCTCGCCCTGGTTGAGGCCTTTTTGTGTCCGCAGCTGGCGCAGGCAGTTGCGCATCAGGCCTCACCCCGGCGGCGCAGCCACCAGACCAGCCAGAACACGCCGTAACCTGCTGTCATCGCGGCAAAGGTGATCAGGCTGCCGCGCGCCAGATCGCTTTGCGTGCCGGCCCACGCAACCAGACCCAGCATTGCCGTTCCGGCACCAAAGGTACCGCCCCAGTAAAAGCTGTTGGTATGCGCATCGCGCTCCACATCATCCAGCCTGTTCCACCACGGGCGTGTGGCCAGCAGCGCCGCGATCAGGACGAACGTCAGCAGGGCAAAGGTGACGGCAAAGGGCAGGTTTCCGCCGCCCAGCCGCAGGATCTGTCCGCCCGCGATCCCTGCGGCAATCGCCGCGACAAAGGCCAGCGCCCCTGCCCCCAGAACCTTCTTGCGATGTTTGCTTATTTCCATGTTGCGTCTCCATCTTGCTGTAAAAACATTTGGACAATCACGAGAGGATTGTCAAAGTGTTTTTACAGCAATTGTCCAAATAGTTTTACAGAGACCCAGAGCGCCAGCAGATATGCGCGAGCGGCCTCGACCTGCGCGGGACTGGTGGATACAATGTCCGCATGGTGGGGGCATGAGCGACATTCTCGATGGTATCGGCACGGCTGCGGAAGGCGGCCTGTTCGCCCGTGCGCTGGAGCCGCATTCGGGCGCGCAGGGCAAGCACCCGCACCAGCCGGACAATTGCCTCAATTGCGACACGCCGCTGATTGGTGCCTATTGCCACGCCTGCGGCCAGCACGGCCATGTACACCGCACGATCGGCGCTTTCTGGCATGATCTGATGCATGGCGCGCTGCATCTGGATGGCAAGATGTGGCGCACATTGCCCTTGCTGGTGCTGCGTCCGGGCAGGCTGACGCGGCGCTATATCGAAGGGGCCCGGGCGCGCTTTGTCTCACCCATGGCGCTGTTCCTGTTTTCCGTTTTCCTGATGTTCGCCGTGTTCCAGATGCTGGGCATTACCGCTCCTACCGATCTGCAGACCAATAACCCCGTCCAGCGCGGGATTGAGACGGGGATGGTGGAGGCTGAGGCGGCGCAGAATGCCGCGCAGACAGAGCTTGACCGCCTTTCCGCCACTGACCCCGGCCGCGCCGCTGCGGAGACGCGGCTGAGTGAAGCCAGCGAAGCGCTTGCCGCCATGCGGCTGGTGAGAAGTTACACCATCAGTGAGAATCTGGGCGCCAACATGTCGATCAAGCCGACAGGTGTTGCCTTCATTGACGATGGTATCGGCAAGAAGTGGCGAGAGAACCCCAGCCTGATGCTCTACAAATTGCAGGCGAACAGCTACAAGTTCTCCTGGCTGCTAATTCCGATCTCCATCCCCTTCGTATGGCTGCTGTTCGCGTGGAAACGCCGGTTCAAGGGGTATGATCACGCCATTTTCGTGACCTATTCGCTCAGCTTCATGACGCTGTTCTTCGTCGTGCTGTCGGTGCTGGGGTGGCTGGGCGTCGGCGGCGGATGGCTGTTCACCGCCTTTGCCACGCTGGCACCCCTGCACATCTACAAGCAATTGCGCGGAGCCTACGGCCTGTCGCGCTTCTCGGCCATCTGGCGGCTGGTGGCGCTGCTGTTGCTGATCTTCCTGATCGTGCTGCTGTTCCTGCAGGCACTGCTGCTGCTCGGCGCCTTCTGACAAGGAAAAGGGCGGCGCATCGCTGCACCGCCCTGTTGTTGTTCAGTCATGTCATTCGTGCGGGAGTTACGCGCCCTGCGGTGCGCCGTCTCCGCCAAAGCGCTTGCCTGCCTTGGGAATGGCGGAGCCGTGGACCGGCACCACCGCCGCCGGGCCGCTGGGCGCTTCGGGACGATCGATCTTGCCGGTATCGAGCAGTTCGGTGATCTCGTCACCGGTCAGCGTTTCATATTCCAGCATCGCCTGTGCCAGCAGGTGCAGCTGGTCCTCATGCGTCTTGAGCAGGTCAGTCGCGCGCTTGTGCGCCCCTTCCACCAGATGCTTGATTTCGGCGTCGATCAGCTTGTTGGTCTCATCAGATGCCATTGTGCGCTGGGTCGTGCCCATGCCCAGATAGCCTTCCTGACTTGCCTCATATTGCAGCGGGCCGAGCTTGTCGCTCATGCCCCAGCGGGTGACCATGTTGCGCGCCAGATCGGTGGCGTACTGGATATCGGAGCTGGCGCCAGAGCTGACCTTGTCATGGCCGAAGATGATTTCTTCCGCCACGCGGCCACCCATGGAAACCGCCAGATTGGCGTGCATCTTGTCCCGGTGATAGGAGTAATTGTCCCGTTCCGGCAGGCGCATCACCATGCCCAGCGCACGGCCACGCGGGATGATGGTGGCCTTGTGGATCGGGTCCGATGCCTCTTCATGGACAGAGACGATCGCATGGCCGGCCTCATGATAGGCGGTCATCTTCTTCTCATCCTCGGTCATCACCATGGACCGGCGCTCAGTCCCCATCATCACCTTGTCCTTGGCGTCCTCGAATTCCTGCATGGCGACCAGGCGCTTGTTGCGACGCGCGGCCAGCAGGGCAGCTTCGTTGACGAGGTTGGCAAGATCCGCGCCGGAAAAGCCCGGCGTGCCGCGCGCAATGGTGCGCGGGTTCACATCGGGAGCCAGCGGCACCTTCTTCATGTGCACGGCCAGAATCTTCTCGCGCCCGTCGATATCGGGGATCGGCACCACCACCTGGCGGTCAAACCGGCCCGGACGCAGGAGCGCGGGGTCGAGCACGTCGGGGCGGTTGGTGGCGGCGATGATGATGATGCCTTCATTGGCCTCAAAACCATCCATCTCCACCAGCAGCTGGTTCAGCGTCTGCTCGCGCTCATCATTGGAATTGCCGATGCCATTGCCACGGTGGCGGCCCACGGCGTCAATCTCGTCGATAAACACGATGCACGGTGCGTTCTTCTTGGCCTGTTCGAACATGTCGCGCACGCGGCTGGCGCCCACACCCACGAACATTTCGACAAAGTCGGAGCCTGAAATGGTGAAGAAGGGCACGCGCGCCTCGCCGGCGATGGCGCGGGCGAGCAGCGTCTTGCCGGTACCGGGCGAGCCGACCAGCAAAGCACCCTTGGGAATCTGGCCACCCAGCTTGGAAAAGCGCTGCGGATCACGCAGGAATTCGACGATTTCCTCAAGCTCTTCGCGCGCTTCATCAATGCCGGCGACATCCTGGAAAGTGACGCGACCCTGCTTTTCGGTCAGCAGCTTGGCCTTGGATTTGCCAAAGCCCATCGCGCCCGATCCGCCGCCCTTCTGCACCTGGCGCAGCGCAAAGAAAGCAATGCCCAGGATCAGGATGAACGGCAGCGCCTGGATCAGCACCACCCACAGGACGCTCATCTGTTCAGGCTGCGCGCCGGAAAACTCGACGCCATTGTCTTCCAGCAATTGCGTGAGGCCAGGGTCGCTCGTCACCGGAGTGGTGGTGAAGGCGCCATCGTTCTTCAATGTGCCGACAATGCGATCAGGACTGATCGTCACGCTTTCAACACTGCCCTCGGCAATCTTGTTGCGGAAATCGGAATAGCTGATCTGCGTGCCCGCAGGTTCACTCGGCCCGCCAAACATGGAGACAGTCAGCAGCAGGGCGAGAAAAATCCCGCCCCAAACCACCATGCTCTTCATCCACGGGTTGGGATTGTTTTCCGGTTCGCGATTTTCGCTCATGCGCAATAAGTCCTTTCAACACTGCCAATGTAGGATCGCGCGGGTGAATGGCAAGCTAATGGCGGGCGGGTATTTTCGGGCGGCGATCGGGCGGTTTGAACGGCGCTATTCGCGCTCCCTTGCCAGGATCAGCCTGTCGGACAGATCGGCGCCCTGCTGGCCGGTGATCTGGAACAGCGCCTCAAATCCATCATGCGCCGCCGCATCGCTCAATTCATCGGGCAGATCGCCGCTGGCCACAATCGCACCGATCCCGCGCAAGCCGGTCACTCTCTCGCTGGCGATCACGGTCACCAGTGCCCCGCCGGGCGCGCGGTAACGGGTGATATAGGCAAAGTCGCGGTAAAATGCGGGCGAGGCAAGGCGGCGCGCCTCATCGCTCATCCAGCGCTGGCCGGTCTCCCGGTCGATGATCTCGTCATAGCTGTCACCCACCCGCAGGCTGCTTTGCGCAAAGGTGATTTCCTCCAGCAGGCCCATGCCCGAAAGCAGGCCGATATAGACCACGTCATTGGTGTTGAGCATGTCGGAGGTCAGCTGCGATGCGGCGATCACGTCCAGCGGCTTGTCCGCAGAAGCGAGCAGCGGCGCCAGCGCCTGCAACGCATAGCCGGTCTGGAACGGCAGGTAGTTAAGCCCGACATCCTCGGCAAAACCAAACCGGTCCGGCTCCGCCTCCTGCATGCGCAGCAGGTCTTCGGCGGAATTGACGCGGAAATCGCGGATCAGCCGCCCGTCCTCGGGGTTCACCGGATCAATTTCGCCAAACAGGTAATAGTCACCCAGCACCACCAGCACCGGGCGCTGCGATGTGTTCAACGGCTGCCAGATGGCATTGGTGGCGGGCGTAAATCCGCGGTTGAGCACCATTCCGGCCAGGAATGCGGCGAGCAGCGCCAGCACGCCCAGCGCGGGCCAGTACCGCATCATCTGGCCGCGAGGCGGCACGGTCAGTGCTGGTACTGAGGCGGAGGGCGCAGGCAGTTGCTCTGCCATCTGCAACGCATAGACGCCCGCCGGAATCTCCAGCACCGCCTGCCCCGGTGCGGGCGGATTGGCGAGATAGTGATCGTCCAGCTTCTTGCGCAGGCGGTGGACATAGACGCGCACGGTGGCATCATCGCCATCGGTTTCGCTCTGGCCGAACACCGCCTCGGCGATCTCCGCCTGCGTGGCGCTTTGCGCTTCGGCGCCGCGATCGGCGAGAAAGTCGAACAGTTCGCGCAGGCGGCCCGAAGCCCCGACAAGCCCCGCCGCGCGCAGCCGCTCAACCTCTGCCGCATAGGCATCGCCGGCTGCGTTACTGGTGCGTGCGCTGTCCAATCCTGCCCCTCAAATACCGCGCCGGGCGGCTGTAACGTCCATGTAACAGGCCGATTACCGTAATTTACGTGGTTTGCCCAGAGCCGCTTGGTCAGAAGAGGTCGCAGCACTTCACAAGACAAAGGTTACACATTGCCAAAGCCCGATAATCCTGCTGCCCGCCTGCTCTTATCCACCGCCATTGCCATGCTTGGTTGCGTGGCTGTTCCTGTCTGGGCGCAGGAGGAGGCCGCAGCTGAGGTCGAACCCCAGACAACCCAGAACGCGGCACAACAGGTGCAGAGCGAGCGTGAGAACATCGGCGTGGTGATCGATGAAGACAGCGGCAATGTGATCTATGTCTATGGCCGCGGCGAGAAGCGCATTGGCGAAGCCATTGCCGCCAGCGAGGGCGGCGTGGCCGGCGCCGATCTGGAGATCCGTCCGCTGCTGCGTCCCGGTGAAATTCTTGAAGCCACCCCCGGCCTTATCGCCACCCAGCATTCGGGTGGCGGTAAGGCCAACCAGTTCTTCCTGCGCGGGTTCAACCTCGATCACGGCACCGATTACGCGCTGTATATCGATGACATGCCGGTCAACTTTCGCACCCACGGTCACGGACAGGGCTATCTGGATGTGAACGGGCTGATCCCGGAGACGGTGGGCCGGGTGGACTACCGCAAGGGTCCTTACCGTGCCGACACCGGCGATTTCAGCTTCGTTGGCGCCAGTTTCATCACCACCCATGACCAGCTGCAACCCTTCGCCACGGCGGAGGTGGGATCTTATGGCTATCGCCGCTTCGTGGCAGGCGGCTCCGTGCCGCTGGGCAATGGCGACCTGCTGGTCGTGGGACAGGTGAAGCTGAATGACGGACCGTGGGAGCTGCCCGAGGATTTTGAGGGCTATTCCGGGCTGGTCAAATATTCCGCCCCCGTTGGCGATGGCGATTTCCAGATTGCCCTGCATGTCTATGATGCCAGCTGGGCACCCACCGAACAATTGCCCGAACGCGCCATCGGCACGCTGGTGGAGGACCATTTCGGCACGCTGGACCCGACCTTGCGCGGATATACCAAGCGGCAGGTGCTGACCGCCAATTATGAAAGCGATGACTGGCGGCTGACAGCCTATACCCAGCACTACGACTGGAGCCTGCTGTCCAATTTCACCTATTTCCTGGAAGACCCGGTCAATGGCGACCAGCTGCGCCAGTTCGAGGAACGCTGGACCTTTGGCGGGCGGGTGGAGCGCACGCTGCGCCCGACGGATCGCCTGACCCTGCGCGCCGGGGCGGAAACGCGCTTCGACCAGATCGGCCCGATCGGCCTGGATGAGACGATCGATGGCGCGCTGGAGTTCAATTACAACAGCTTCGACATCAACGAAAAATCCATTGGCCTGTATGCCGAGGCAACGTGGGAGCCGCTCGACCGCCTGTTCGTGACTGCGGGCATGCGCGGGGACTGGTATGGCTTCAGGACGCAAGCGCTGGACGGCGTGGACGTGTGGTCCGGCAAGGCCAATGACGACACCTTCGCGCCCAAGATCGGCGTGAATTACGAAGTGGCCGACGGTATCGCCCTCTATGCCAATTATGGCGAGGGCTTCCATTCCAACGATGCCCGCGGCGTGACCAATCCCACCAATCCCGCACCCGGCCTGGTCAAGGGCGAATTCGAAGAGGTCGGCTTCCGCGTGGAGCGCGGCGGACTGATCTTCAGCAGCGTATACTGGTGGAGCAGCATCGACAGCGAGCTTATCTATGTCGGCGATAGCGGCGCGGTGGAACCGAGCGATCCCAGCAAGCGCCACGGTTACGAACTCACCGCCTTCTGGAAGCCCAACAACTGGCTGGCCGTGGACGCGGTGTGGACCGGATCGCACAGCCGCTTCACGGGCCTGCCCGAAGGCGAGAATTTCGTTCCGGGTGCACTCGAAAGTTCCGGCGAGCTGGGGGTTTCGGCCGCCTTCCGCCAGTGGAATGCCGCCATTCGCGCGCGCTATCTGGGGCCGCATCCGCTGATCGAGGACAATTCGCAGCGCGGCGCCTCCACCGTGCTGGTCAACGCCCGGCTGGCCTGGACCCCTGACGATTTCAGCGGCTTCGAATTCTATGGCGAGGTGCTCAACCTGCTCGATTCCAAGGATGACGATATCGACTATTTCTACGCCGTGCGCCTGCCCGGTGAGCCGGCAGAAGGCATCGAGGGGCGCAACAGCCGCATCGTCGAACCCCGGCAATTGCGAGTCGGCGTAACCAAGAGGTTCTGAAGCCTCACATCAATCTTGCGGGACCTGGTGCGACCCTCCTTTAGCGCCAGGACCATGAAAGGCCCGGCTGCGTGCATGGCGACAGCCGGGCCTTTCTTCCTTAATTTCCGGCACTTGCGGTCTCGTGAGTCAAGCCTCCCAATCATCATGTCAATGGTGCTTGACATAAAGAGGCTCCATGTCTAGCTTCCTTTACATAAATTCAAGGGAGCTTGATATGAAGAAGATTTACACGGCCCTCGCCTTTGCCGCTGCCATGTTGCTGGCCGCCTGGCTGGGTGCACAGCAGATGATTACGCCGGACATGAGCAGCACGCTGCTGATCGTGCTGCCGGTGATGTGGGTCCTCTCACTGGGCCGGAACGGCGGTAATCGCTGCATCAGCAAGGCCCATGACGCATGACCGCGCAGCAGGCGATGCCGCGCCCGTTGCTGTGGTCGGCGCTGTTCATCATCAATATGGCGCTGATCGCAGCTGCCCATATTTTCGATGTGATCGAACAGCCGGTGCCGATCATCCTGATCGCGCTGAACATGGGGCTGCTGGTGCCGATGACGCGCGCGGCCAAGGCAAGGCAGGAACTGAAGGGCGCGATGAGCCCGGCCCTGCGCGTCTATAACCGGCGCGTGCTGTTCGTGATGGTGATCTACATGGTGGCGATGATCGGCGGCGGGAACCTGTCTCATCTGGTGGCCGATGGTTCGCCCGCCATGTGGGCGCTGGCCATCGCCCCGCTGGTGCCGCTGATGGGCATGATCTGGACCATGTATCGCTACCTTCAGGAAGAGGATGACGAATATCTGCGCCACCGGGCCACTACCGGCGCGCTGTTCGGCCTCGCGCTGATTCTGGTGCTGGGGACGATCTGGGGCTTTCTGGAGATGTACGGGCTGGTCGGCCATATCTGGAGCTGGTGGGTTTTCCCCGTGTGGGCCATCGGGCTGGGGATCGGCATGTGCTTCCAGCGCGCCAAGGGAGAGGAAGAATGACCACGTCATTGACCAAGACGCCGGAGATGCGCCGCTATTATGTGCGCATGGGCATTTCGATGGCGATCTATCTGGTATCGCTGTTCAGCGCCGACTGGCTGATCGAACAGCAACAGGTTGCTGGACCGCTCGCCTATCTGCTCGCCGCCATTCCGGGCCTGTGCCTGGCATCGATATTCTGGATTCTGGTGCGGCTGGTGACCGAGCAGACCGATGAGTTCCTGCGCCTGCTGCTTGTCCGCCAGATCATGGTCGCCACAGGTATTGCCCTGACTGCGGCAGCCGTGTGGGGATTTCTGGAACAATATATGCTGGTCGGCCATGTCACCGCCTATTGGTGGCCCACGATCTGGTGCTTCGCCACCGCGATTGGCGGGATCTACAACAAGTTCACCATGGGCACGGCGGGCGGCGAATAATGAAAAACCGTCTCAAGGTTATGCGGGCAGAGCGCGACTGGAGCCAGCAGGACCTGGCTGAACAGCTGGGTGTTTCGCGCCAGAGCGTGAACGCCATCGAGACTGGCAAATACGATCCCTCGCTACCGCTGGCCTTCCGCATTGCCGATGTTTTCGAACTGCCGATCGAGGAAATCTTCCTGCGCGACGAGGCCTAGGCAAAGCCCCCGGCTTGCGGCATTCTCCGGTGCGGGAGAACAAGGATGCAGACACGCAGGCTGGCCGATGCGCTGGGGATTGAGGTGGTGGGACTGGATACCACCGCCCCGCTGGATGAGGGCACACGAGACGCTCTGGTCGATCTGTTCCACCAGCATCTGGCGCTGGTGATCCGCGGCACGGTGCTGACGCCGCGCCAGTATGTCGATCTGATCCGCAAGTTCGGGCAGCCCGATGCCTCCGACACTTCGCGCTATCACGAACCGATCGATATTGACGGTTTCAAGGGCCTGCGGCTGGTCTCCAATATCGAGAGCGGCGGCAGGAATGTCGGCCAGTTCGGCAATGACGAGATGGGCTGGCATCAGGACCGCTGGACCGATGCCGTCCCGCCGCCCGCCACCGCCCTGCACGGGGTGGAGGTGACCAAGTCAGGCGGGCGCACCGGGATCGCCAGCCTCGTCGCCGCCTATGACGCCCTGCCCGCAGACCTGCTGGCGCGGATCGAGGGGCGATCGATCCATTTCCCGCTCAAGGTCAATGATTTCGAAGGCGAGCTGGACGATGCCGATATCGAAGACCCGGCGCTGTTCCGCAAGGTTCCGCTGGTGCAGCGCCATGCGGTGACCGGGGCAAAATTCCTGTTCCTGGGGGCACGGCGCATCCTCTCCTACATCGATACCGCGCCGCGCATCACCGGGCTGGACAAGGATGGCAGCGCCGCCTTGCTGGACGCGATCTACGATCATGTCGCGCTGCCGGCGTTCAACTATCTGCACCAATGGCGCGCGGGCGATATCCTCATCTGGGACAACCGCGCCTGCGCCCACCGCCGCGAAAGCTTCGACCCGGACGAACGCCGCCTGCTCTATGGCACGCCCATCGTCACCTCGGACGTATTGTGGAGGGGAGAAGCGGCGCTGGCGGGGTGAGAAACCGGATCGCGCGCGCATTTTGCCTGCAACATTGTGCGGCGCGCCAGCTATAGCGCCTCCCTCGCCCGCAGCCGCTTGATCGGACAACGCCTTGGCACTCAATATCGCGATCCTGTTGTCCGTTGTCATGGCAGGCTTGCTGCTGCTCTCTCCGCGCTTTGCCAAGTCCACGGTCTGGCGGGCAACGGTGACGCCGCTTGCATCGATCATCGGCAGCGGATTCCTGGTGCTCGCGCCCATTCTGGTGTCAGCATACGGACGAAGCGCGCCGCTGGTGATGGCTGGGCTGTGCATTGGCGCCTATCTGTTCGGCGAGGCGATCCGCTTCAACATCTTTGCCCGCAACGTGCCCCGACCGGTGGAGGATATGGCGGTCGAACGGCTGGAACTGGGCGCTTCATGGGCGCTGGTTTTCGCCTTCATGATTTCGGTCGGATATTACCTCAACCTGTTCGGCGCCTTCGCCATCAGCCAGACCCCTTATGACAATCCGGTCAATGCCAGGCTGCTGACATCGGCGGTGTACATCCTGATTCTGGCGGTCGGCTGGTTCCACGGTTTCAAGGCGCTGGAGCGGATGGAATATGCCGCAGTGACGATCAAGCTGGCGGTGATTGCCGGGCTGCTGATCGGGCTGACGTGGTATTTCTATCAGCGCGCCAGCGCGGGGGAGCTGTTCTTCCATGAGGCACAGCTGTCCGGCTGGCCCGCCGTCACGCTCGCCTTTGGTCTGGTCATCACCGTGCAGGGCTTCGAGACTTCGCGCTATCTTGGCCAGGAATATGATCCGCAGACCCGGATCAGCTCCATGCGCCTTGCGCAGCTGGTCTGCACGGCGATCTACATGATCTATATCGGCCTGTTCGCCTATGCCTTTGACCGCAGCGAGTTCCAGCTCAGCGAGACCGCGATCATCGACCTGATGGCACTGATCACGCCGCTGCTGACGGTGATGCTGGTGCTGGCGGCGCTGGCGGCACAGTTCAGCGCGGCCATTGCCGATACCAGCGGCTCCGGCGGGCTGGTGGAGGAGCTGACCCGCGGCCGCATGACTGCCCGCTATGGCTATGTGTTGCTGGTCTTCATCGGGATCGTGATGACGTGGGAGGCCGATGTCTTCCAGATCATCGCCTATGCCAGCCGCGCCTTTGCCCTGTATTACACGCTGCAATCCGCCATCGCCGCAAGGCGCGCCTTCATCATCCCCGGCACGCCATGGCACAGGAAGCTGGGATTCTGCCTGCTGGTGGCACTGGGCGCGATGATCGTATTGTTCGGGAATGACGTGGAATCATCCAATGCCGGGTGATAGGCTGCGCGCGGCGTGCTGATTGCCAGTATCTGCCGCCTGGCCAGTAACTGCCACGGAACCAGTAACCGCTACGGAACCAGTAACTGCTACGGAAAAAGTGTTATGCCCGCCCGATGAGCGATCACGATATCCTGTTCAGCCCGATCACCTTGAACACGGTGACCTTCCACAATCGCTGGGTTATGCCCGCCATGCAGCGCGGCATGTGCAGCAACGGCGCGCCCAGCGCGGAGCTGGCCGCCTATTACCGCCGCCGCGCGGAAGGCGGCACGGCGCTGATCGTGGGGGAAAGCGCGGCGATCGATCACCCTTCCGCCACCGTCCAGCCGACATCGGCGCATATCAACCCGGCCACGCGCGATGCCTGGGCGCATTGCGTGGACGAGGTGCGCCAGGGCGGCGGGCAGATGATGCTGCAATTGTGGCACGAAGGGGCGATGCGCACGGATGGCCACGCCCTCAGCGCCAGTGGCCTGGCCCATCCCGGCAAGGAAAGCGGGCGCGCCGCCACTGTGGATGAGCTGGCACAGATCCGCGATGGTTTCGTGCGTTCGGCCCGGATTGCGCAGGACATTGGCGCCTGCGGGGTGGAGGTGCATGCCGCCCACGGCTATTTCCTCGATCAGTTCCTGTGGCACGGCTCCAACATTCGCGATGATGGCTATGGCGGCCCGCTGATCGCCCACCGCGCGCGCTTTCCGGCGGAGATCGTCAGCGCCATCCGCGCGGAATGCGGACCGGATTTCCTCATCTCGCTGCGCTTCTCGCAATGGAAGGAAGTGGATTTTGAGGCCAGGGTCGCCCCTTCTCCTGAAGATCTGGCGCAGATGGCCACCATCTTTCGTAAGGCTGGCGTCGATGTCCTGCATGCCTCCACCCGCCGCTTCTGGGATGCCGAATGGGCAGGCGATGGCCGGAACCTGGCCGGATGGACCAGGGCAGGCGGCGGATTGCCGGTCATCACCGTCGGCTCTGTCGGGCTGGATATCGATGTGATGACGGTGTTCATGGAAGGGCTGGACCCCGGGCCGCGCGTGGAAGTGGCAATAGACGAGCTGGCCCGGCGCATGAGCGCGGGTGAATTTGACATGGTGGCGGTAGGCCGCGCGCTGATCGGCGATCCCGATTTCGTCAACAAGGTGCAGGCCCGCGATTACGATGCCATCCGCACCTTCCGGCGCGACGATCTGGGCCAGCTGGAATGGGACCTGTCGATTGTCGAGGAAGCGCATGGCGCATAACCGCCGCCCGTTTCATAATTCGCAGATGATTGTGCTGTATTGCACCGATCTGTCCTGCCGCGAGAGTTGAGCGCCGATGTTGCTTCCCACACGCAGTGTTGAAAAGCCCTGGGGCCGTGACAGCCTGCCTGCGCCGTTCACCGTGCCTGCCGGACAGCGGATTGGCGAGATCTGGTTTGAACCGCCCGCCCAGCTGCCCGATCTGCTGGTGAAATATATCTTCACCAGCGAGAAACTGTCTGTCCAGGTGCACCCTTCGGATGAGCAGACGCAGGCCGCCGGACTTGGCCGGCAGGGCAAGGAGGAATGCTGGCTGGTGATCGATGCACAGCCCGGCGCGGTGCTGGGCGTGGGTTTTGCAGGCGATCTGGATCAGGCGGCCATGCGCGCCGCCGCGCTGGACGGATCGATCGAAGACATGCTGGTGTGGCATGCGGTGAAGCCGGGCGATTTCTTCTACATCCCCGCCAATACGGTGCATGCCATCGGGCCGGGCGTGGCCATTATCGAGATTCAGCAGAATTCAGACCTGACCTATCGCCTGTATGATTACGGGCGCCCGCGTGAGCTGCATCTGGATCAGGCGATAGAGGTGGCCAGCGGCACGCCGCATGATGCGCAGCTTCGTCGCCACCTGCCGCCATCGGGCAGCGTGCCGCTGGTGGACGGCCCCTTCTTCACTCTGGACAGGGTCGATGGTCTGGCTTCGCCTGAACTGCTGGCGCGCTATGACGGCCCGCTGCTGGCCATACCGCGCGTGGGGGATATTGCGGTGGATGGACAGGCAATCAGCCCCGGCCAATGTGCCTTCGCGCCCTCGCTTGCGGACGTGCATCTGGCCCGTGATGGGGATTGCCTGATTGCCCGGGCGCTGGCCTGAACCAGCCAGTCCGGCCGTTTATGATCGCAGCTTCAGGCCCCCAAGTTTCAGGGCCCCAACCTCAAGAAAGCGTGGGGTAACAGCCCTCAACCACGATCTGTGACGGGAATACCGGCACCAGTCCGCCCATTACCGAATCGAATGCATGGGTGATCTTGACCCTGCTGGAGCCGGGAAATCCGCGGCAGGTCACATCGACCTGCGGCGCCACATTGCCGTTGGCCACGCCAATGCCATATCCCGATGCCCGGCTGACAGCATAGTCGCGCTGCTCGGTTGCGGTATCGCAGGATGAACTGACAGAGATGCAGCGCGCCGTGGAATAGGCCACTTCATCCAGCGTCTGCTGCATCCACACCAGCCGGCTGGTTTCGATCGTGCCGAACAGGAATATGAAGAACACCGGCGCCACCAGCGCGAATTCGACAATCGTCGCGCCCAGTTCGCAGCGCATAAGGCCGCCCGTGCGTTGCAGGCGTTTCAGGCGTTTGAAAGGGTTCACTGCAGGCGCACCGTGGCCTGCTGGGACAAGACCGTGTCAGCCAGAGCGCTGTTGGGCAGGATCATCGGAGTGAAGGGATTGGTGGCATTGATGGTCATGTAATAACCCGCCGTGGACCCGGCCGTCACACCGGTGCCCGTGCATGTATTGCCGCAACTCGCGGAAACATAGGTGCCGTTGGATTTCAGACAGGCGCAGGTGCGATTGAGGTTGGTGCAGCTGTTGGCGGTGCCATTGCAGGATATGGTGACAGCGGTTGCCGGTTCACCGGTAAGGCTGCGGACATAGCCTGGCATGCTGCCGAAATTGACGTTGTCAGCGGTGTTGAAGCCGGACACGGCAGCGGCGCCCACTGCGCCATTCAGCTTGCCGCGTTCGAGGAAGAACGTGCCGAAATCGATCGCCACCATCACCGAAAAGAAGAATGCGGTGGTCCACAGCGCGAATTCAACCGCGGCCACGCCCTTGTTGTCCGCCTTCAGGCCAGACAGTCGACGAATAATCCTGAGCATACCGGTCACCCGACCAGCCTGATGCTGGCGCTGCCACCGCCACCGGCGTTGGGGTCCATCCGGTTGCAGGCCGTTCCCGTTGCAGCACCGCCATTCACGCGGATGGTGTCTGCAATCAGCGTCATGCACTTGCCATTGCCTGCGGTGCTGTTGCCGCCGGCCATCTTCACCTGTGCATTGGGGAAATGGATGGTGCCGGCAAAGGCATTGACCGATCCGCCAGTCCAGTTTGCGTCATTGGCGCTTTCGCTGGAAACCAGCAGTTCGGAAATCTGTGCACCCGTGACATTATAGAACGGCGCTTCGAGTTTGGTCTTGGCACCGCCCGCAAGCTTGATCACGCCATTCAGGATGAAGGTCACTTCAATCCCGACCATGTCGAATCCGCTGCCGCTCTGCCCTTCAACCACATTGCCATAGGTCTGGCCGGTGAGGTCGGAATAATAGGGCCAGGTCGTGCCGCCCGTGCCATTTTCGAAATCGCCGTTCACGGTATAGCGCCCGCGACCGAACAGCACCGACCCCTTGGGATTGAGATCGCCGTTGATGTAATGATTGCCGGTAACGCCGAACACCAGCCTGGTGCCGCCAGCGGTATCGATATCGCCATTGGCGGAAAACGCACCATTGCCCATGAAGAAACGGGCAGAGCCCATCATCTTGATGGCATTGCCGCCATTGCCCGGGCCGATCACCACGTTGCCCGCGCCCAGTGCCAGTTCACTGTCGCCGCTCATGTTCAGGCCGTTTGTCGCCTGAAAATTACCCGCGCCCAGCAGCACATCCGCGCCGCCGCCAACATCCACATTACCGCCAAACAGATGCTGGCCCGCGCCCATGGTCATGCGCGATCCGCCCCAGAAATTCACATCGCCGACAATGAACACATCGCCGTTGCCCTTGGTGTTGGTGCCTTCGAACTTTGCGCTGCCGCCAATCCACAAGGTGCCAGCGCCAATGGTGACGCCGGTCGATCCGCTGCCGAAATTGCCTTTCACCACAACATCGCTGTTGCCGAAATTGACGGTTGATCCGCCGCCAATCACGACATTGCCCGAAACGTTGATCCTTGATCCGTTGGCGAAGCTGACGTTCATGCCGCCGGCAATGTTCAGCTCGGCAATGTTATATGTGCCCGCCGGGAAGACATAGACGCTGCTGTTGGACTGCTGATAGGGTTTGACGTTGTTGCTGGCGCCGTTCTGCTTGATCTTGAAATCGCTGCCACCGCTGATGGTGGGCATGGGAATGGTCGCGGGCGCGCTGTAATTGCCCAGCAGGCCATATGCGCTGATCAATGCGGGATCATTCGCCCACGGATCGGCCAGCGGTGTGGCTTCATTGATGCGATCCTCAACCGGCGGCACATTATTGTTCCATGCCGGCTTGGAAAAGACACCCGCGAAGCGCAGCGTATTGGCATCCAGCGTGCCGTAATTCACCGTAATGTCCCCGCCGCCCGATATGATATCGGCGCCGCGGATCAGCTGGCCCTTGTTCTCCACCGTGCCAATGGCCGCGATCGAGCAGGTGGGCGCATCGATCGAGGCGCCGCCGGTCACCGATATCGCGGCATTGCCGCCATCCAGCGCCAGGTAACAGGGCGCAGCATAATTGACGCTGGAGCTGAGGCTGGCGAGCGAGCCGGCGGACACATCGAAGGTCCCGGAAAAACCGAGCACGGAAGCAAGAGAAAATGGCAGGGCGCGGGTAATCGTCACCCGCACGGACTGGTCCCCGGCATTGGGGAAATCCGATACCAGCTGGGCACTTACGGATGCCGCGCTGACTCCATTGGCAAGCGCGATGTCGCGCGCCGTGGGCGTGAGGACCGCTTCGTTTCCGGCGGTAGAATAAGCCATGGCCGCAGCCAGGGCGGCCATATCGGCGGCACGCTGGTTGATCTCCCGCGTCTGATATCCGCGGTTGAGATCGAATGCGAGCCCGGCCGCTCCGATAACGACCGGCAGCGCCAGTGTCGCGATAGTCGTGACGCCACCCGAAACATCGCGGAGGAGGCGCTTGTAACCGAGTCGGAGGAAACGGATTGTGGACATGAGCCCAGTTAGCCGGATCAGAGATAAGGCAAGCTCTAGATGTATGGTTAACGTGGGCTAAACTTTACCATAAGTACAATGCTCTAGCGTTGAATCATCGCCCGGAAAAGCGCGGTTCCCGCTTGGCGACGAAAGCGGCCATGCCTTCTGCCTTGTCAGCCGTTCCCGCCAGCATGTGGAACATCCGCCGCTCATGCCTGATGCCGGATTCCAGCGTGTTCTCGAAAGCAGCATTAACCACTTCCTTGGCTGCTTTTGCCGCCAGAGGAGGCATTGCGGCGATTTTGGCGGCGGTCTTCATCGCCTCTGCCAGCAAGTCATCCGCAGGGACCACACGCGCCACCAGTCCGCTGCTTTCTGCCTCTGCGGCGTCCATCATGCGGCCGGTCAGCACCATGTCCATCGCCTTGGCCTTGCCCACAGCGCGGGTCAGGCGCTGCGATCCGCCCATGCCGGGGATGACGCCCAGCGTAATCTCGGGCTGGCCAAACTTCGCCTTGTCCGATGCGATGATGAAGTCCGCCATCATCGCCAGTTCGCACCCGCCGCCCAGCGCAAAGCCGTTCACGGCGGCGATCCACGGCTTGCGCGTGGCACAGACCAGGTGGCTCTGCCAGCGGCTGAACATGTCTTGGGAATAGAATTCGGAAAGCGGCTTGTCGGCCATTTCCTTGATGTCCGCCCCGGCGGCAAAGGCCTTTTCGCCAGAGCCGGTTATGACCGCGCAACCTTGCGTGTCATCGGCCTCGAAAGCGGCGAAGGCAGTAATCAGCTCCTCCAGCACGGCGGAGTTGAGGGCATTGAGGGCTTGCGGGCGGTTCAGCGTGACGAGGGTAACCCCGCCACGCTGTTCCACTATCAGGTTTTCATATTCGGCCATGCAGACCGTTTATAATCAGACGACCCCGAAAGCCAGCATGGCATCGGCGACTTTCTTGAAGCCCGCGATATTCGCGCCCTTCACATAGTCGACATAGCCGCCCTGGTCGCCATATTCGACGCACTTGCCGTGGATGCCTTCCATCAGATCGGTCAGCATTTCGCCCAGGCGTTCATGGTTCCAGCTGATGCGTTCGGAATTCTGGCTCATCTCCAGACCCGAAACCGCCACGCCGCCGGCATTGGCCGCCTTGCCCGGACCATACATGATCCTGGCATCGTGGAAGACCTTCACCCCGTCCAGCGTGGTCGGCATGTTGGCGCCTTCGGACACAGCGATAACGCCGTTTGCGACCAGTGACCTGGCATTGTCCTCGTCCAGCTCGTTCTGGGTTGCGCAAGGCAGCGCCAGATCGGCCGGAACGTCCCACGGACGGGCGCCATCACCATGGAAAGTCGCGCTGGTGTAGTGATCGGCATATTCGCTGATCCGGCCACGTGTGTGCGTCTTGTGATGCTTGACCCAGTCGATCTTCTCCTGGGTGAAGCCGTCGGGATCATGGATGAAGCCGCCTGAATCGGACAGGGTCAGCACCTTGCCGCCCAGCTGGACGATCTTTTCCGCAGCGTGCGTGGCCACATTGCCCGAACCGGAGATGACGGCGGTCTTGCCTTCGATGTCCTGGCCCTGATGCTTGAGCATGTTCTGCATGAAATAGACCGCGCCATAGCCGGTCGCCTCCGGCCGCATCCGCGAGCCGCCATATTCGATGCCCTTGCCCGTCAGCACGCCTTCCCAGCGATTGGTGATGCGCTTGTACTGGCCGAACATGTAGCCGATTTCACGCCCGCCCACGCCGATGTCGCCCGCAGGCACGTCGGTCTCAGGGCCGATGTGACGGTACAGTTCGGTCATGAAGCTCTGGCAGAAGCGCATGACTTCGGCATCGCTCTTGCCCTTGGGGTTGAAGTTGGAACCGCCCTTGCCGCCGCCCATCGGCAGGCCGGTCAGCGAGTTCTTGAAGGTCTGTTCGAACGCCAGGAACTTCAGCACGCTTTCGGTCACGCTGGGGTGGAAGCGAATGCCGCCCTTGTACGGGCCGATGGCGTTGTTGTTCTGCACCCGCCAGCCGCGCTGCACGCGGATGTTGTGATTGTCATCTTCCCAGCACACGCGGAAGGAAATCACCCTGTCCGGCTCGGCCATGCGGCGCAGGATCTGCGCGGCATGGTATTGTTCCTTGTCTTCAATGAAATCAAAGATGTCCATTGCCACTTCGTGGACTGCCTGAACAAATTCGGTCTGCCCCGGATTGCGCTTCTTTACCCCCGCCATAAAGGTATCGAAGTCAACGTGATCGGAAACTGCCATGAGTATATCCCCCCAATAGTAACGGCGAATGGCAGGAACTGGACTTTCCAGTTCCTGATGCGACTCGCCGACATGTACTCGCCGCAATCAGACCACTTCGGGGGAGTGAAATAAAGGCTGCTGGTGCAATCCCCTTATCACTTGCCTTGGAGCGGACGATGCCCCAACGTCCTTTCAGGGCAAAGCAACGTTCCAGGAGGGGGTGGAATGACAAGCCAGGATCGGCTTCGGGGGTATTGCGGCTAAGCGATGCCCAGACAGGCTACCAAAAATCTGTTTTCTGCCGGCTGGCGCTCTGTGCGCGAAGCGGGGTCGCAGCGCTTGGCGATAACGGTTTTCCTGCTGATCGCCGCGCTGATACTGGCGCGCTTCAGCTGGAACCTGCCGTTCACCGACAATGCCGAACGCGCGCTGTATGACTATCGCAGCTATATCCTGGCCGAGCAGGTGGAGCAGGACGACCGCGTGCTGATGATCGTTTATGACGATCAGACGCTGATCAACCTGCGCAAGCGCTCCCCGCTCGATCGCGGCCTGCTGGCCCGGGCCTTGCGCAATATCGATGGCATGGGCGCCAAGGCCATCGGCATCGATATCCTGTTCGACCAGCCGCAGGATGAAGACGGCGAACTGATCGACGCGCTGCGATCGATGAACACCCCGGTGTCCATCGCCTATGCCGAAACGGCGACGAATTCGCTCGATATCCAATATCAGCAGCAGCAGTTTCTCGATGAATTCATGGCCCAGCTGGAAGGCAGCAATGCCTACCCCGCCAGCGTGCGACTGGCCGAATCTTCGGGCGTCACCCGCGTGTGGCCAACCATAGAGGAAGGCCTGCCCCCGCTGCTTGGCCGCTCGATGGTGGAAAGCAACGCCGATGACGCGCATCTGGCGATGCCCGGTTATGAAGGGGCCATCCGCTATCGCAAGCCGGCGCTGGTAGACCGGCCGGTGTTCACCACGCTGCAGATCGACCTGTTCGCCAATGATGAGCTGCTGGCCATACCCGAAGTGCGCGCTCCGCTGGAGGAGCAGGTAAATGGCGCCTATGTGCTGCTGGGCGGGGACATCATCGATTACGACCGTGCGCTGACGCCGCTTTCCGGCTTCGACGATGATGCGGTGGCGGGCGGTGCGCGCGATGTGCGCCCTCCCGGAATTGAAATCCACGCCCACACCATTGCCCAGATGCTGGATGGCGCGCGCCTGCCGCATCCCTCGCCGCTGTTCCTGTGGTTCTTCGCCGGGGTGGTGGTGCTGGCAGCCGGACTGACCGCGCTGCTGGAAGTGAAGAGCTGGAAGTTCATACCCCTGCTGGTGGCGCAGCTGGCGCTGTTCATCGGCCTGCCCTTCTTCCTGCACGCGCGCGGGGTGGACACCTATCTGTTCCCCAGCATCGGCCCGGCGCTGGGCTGGGTGCTGGCGTTCTCCGCCGTGGTATCAGCCGCCCGGGCTGCGGGCGCGGTACAGCGCAAGTTCGCACAAGGCGCGCTGGGCAAATATCTGCCGCAGAGCATTGCCGAGGAGATCATCGAAAAGCCCGAACTGCTGGCTCTGGGCGGCGCCAAGCGGGAGATCTATGTGATCTTCTCCGACCTCGAAGGCTTCACCAAGATGAGCCATGCGATAGAGCCGGAAATGGTCGCCAAGCTGCTCAACCGCTATCTCGAGATGCTCAGCGCCGTGGTGCTCGATCATGGCGGGATACTGGACAAGTTCGTGGGTGATGCGGTGGTGGCGTTCTGGGGTGCGCCGATCGCCCGCCCGGACGATGCGGACCGCGCCGCACAGGCCGGCTATGCGATGTGGCAGGCTGGCGAGACTTTCCGCCAGGAAGTGGCGGCGATGGACCCGGACCTGCCCAAGATCGGCAAGACCCGCGTGGGCATGCATTTCGGCGAAGCGGTGGTCGGCAATTTCGGCGGCGAGAACCGCATTCAATATACCGCACTGGGTGATTCCATGAACACCGCCGCGCGGCTCGAATCGGCCAACAAGGCACTCAAGACATCGGTCATGGCCAGCCAGGAAATCGCCAGCCGCACCTCGCTCGACTGGTGGCGACCGATGGGCAGCGTGGTCCTGTCAGGCCGCTCCAGCCCCGTGGCCCTGTTTGAACCGGCCCCCGATTTCCCCAGGGAAGACCGGGAAGCGCTGGCCGAGGCGCTGGAAATGGTCGTCATGCCAGACAGCAAGGCCGCCGGCCTTGCCATGCTGGAGGAGATCAGCGCCCGCCATCCCGATGACGAGGGCCTGCGCGCCTTGATAGAACGCAGTCACAATCTGAACGAAGCGGGGGCGCATGTCCTTGCCGGGAAATAGTCACCACGGCATGCGGAAACACTCATCCAAGTCACACGCAATTCACATCGGGCGGCCTAAGCCTGAAAACAATCCAATCAATCCGGCTGACAAAGCTCTGCAGAATTTGCTACAGCACAGCCAAGAATTTGAACGAGGAAAGAGACTATGTCCTTGACCAGGGGAACACTCGCCGCTGTCGCATTGATTGCGACCGGCCTCGCCGTCACTCCGCAAAGCGCCGAGGCAGGCGTGGTCGTGTCATCCAGCGGACCGTCTGCCGGACAGTTCCCGGTCGGTCGCCAGATCGGCGGTAATGAGCGCATTACCCTGCGCGACGGGGACAGCGTGACCGTGCTGGACAATGGCGGAACGCGCGTGCTGCGCGGATCGGGAAGTTTCACGCTCGCCAGCCAGAGCGGCGCAAGCCAGAACCGCGCCTTTGCCTCGCTCACCACGCAAAGGTCGGCCACCAGGGCCCGCACCGGGGCGGTGCGCAGCGCGAATGTGGGCGAAGTCAGCAATCCCAGCCTGTGGTATGTCGATGTCAGCAAGGCGGGTACGATCTGCCTGCCGGCCGATCAGGGCGTGCGCCTGTGGCGCGCCGATACGCAGGCCGAAAGCACCTATTCCGTCGGAACCGGGAACATGACATCGCGCATTACCTTCCCGGCGGGCGAGATGCTGGCAAGCTGGGATGCGAGCAATCCGCCCAGCGAAGGCACCACTTACCAGATCGGCCACGGATCGGGCAGCAATGCGGTGGAGGTGAAATTCGTCTTCCTCGATTCCGCGCCTTCTGCTGCCGAGGAACTGGCGGCGACATTGATTGCAAACGGCTGCATGGAACAGCTGAACCAGATGTCCTCAGCGATGATGGGCGAATAGGTTACCATACAGGTTCTGTCCTGGCCGGGGGGTCCGGGCGGGGCGGAGATGGCGGACGGTAGGGGATTGTCCGGCATATAGTGCAAGTTTGGGGGGACTATAATGAGCAAGCGCGCGGAGCGGTCCGGATTTGCGGCACCCTTGCGCCGCCTGCGCAATCTTGCTCCCGGCATCGCCGTCGCCACTCTGGCACTGGCCGCGCTGTTTACCGGACTGCCGCAAGCCCAAAGCGCCAACGCCCAATCCGATACTGGCAGCGCCTATTCCTATACCGGCGTTGCCACCTGCGCAGGATCGACCTGCCACGGCCGCAGCGAAGGCAATGGCGAAGTGGTGCGGCAGGATGAAATCGCCACATGGCAGGAATCCTCCGCCGTCAGCGGCGCACACAGCCGGGCTTATGCCGTTCTTGGCTCCCCGCGCGGCCGGCAGATTGCCCAGTCGCTGGGCTGGGACAACGCCACCTCGCGCTCTGAATGCCTGGGCTGCCATTCCACCTTCGTGCCCGCATCCGATCGCGGTCCGCGCTTTCAAACCACTGACGGGGTCGGCTGCGAAAGCTGCCACGGACCGGCAGCGGGCTGGATCGCCAGCCATTACAAGGTGGGCGGCACCCACACCGCCAATATCGCCAACGGACTGACCGCGCTGGACCAGCCGCAGGCCCGCGCCCGCGTGTGCCTGGATTGCCATTATGGCAGCGCCGATCAGGGCCAGTTCGTGACCCATGCGATGATGGCAGCGGGCCATCCGCGCATTTCCTTCGAGCTGGACCTGTTCAGCGCCTTCCAGCAGCATCACGATGTCGATGCCGATTACCTGATGCGCAAGCGTGCGCCGGACAATGTGCAGTTGTGGGCCGTGGGACAGGCAGAGGCCGTGGCCCGCGCGACGGATCTGTTCGCCCGGCCCGAACTGGCAACGCAGGGCGTGTTCCCGCAATTCACCTTCTATGATTGCCACAGCTGCCACCGCCAGATCACCGACGGGGCGCAGCGCCGCCTGACGTTCGAGACCAATCCGCAGCGGCCCATTCCCTTTGGTCAGCCGCCTTTCAATGACGAGAACATCATCATGCTGGATGCAGTGGCGCAGGCGCTGGCCCCGGCGCGGGCAGACAGCTTCCGCAGTGCCAGCCGCAACTTCCACGATGCCATGAACGAGGGCCGCCCGCAGGCGCAGGCCGCCGCCATGGCGCTGCGCACGGAGGCCGCACGGCTTTCCGATGCGCTGGCATCGCGGTCCTATGGCGGAAACGATGCCTTCCAGGTGATCGCCACCATTGGAGATCGCGCCACCAGCACCCGCTTCACCGACTATGCCGGTTCCGCCCAGGCGGTGATGGCGGTGGATACGCTGCTCAACGCGCTGGTCACGCAGGGCCGCATCACCATTGGTGCAGCCGCCAGCATCCGCACCGACATCAACCGCGCCTACCAGGCGGTGCGCACTCCGGAGAGTTATCGCCCGGCGGAATTCCGCTCTGCACTTGGCAATGCGGTGGGCGCGATCGGACGTCTGCAGTAATGCGGGTGCGGGTGGCAACAGCACTGCTGGCAAGCGCCGCGCTGGTCCTTTCGGGATGCGGCGGCAGCAGCACCGGCACTCCGGGCGCAGGCGGCGGCACAGGTGGGGCCACGCCCACGCCTTCGCCCGCTCCGCCACCGGCTGGCGGTGTGTTCAACCCGCCCGCCGCGGAATCGCTTTCGGTCGCTGAAGTGCAGACCATCATCGCGCAGGCGGTGGGCGAGGCGCAGGCGCGCAGCCTGCCATCCTATATCGCGGTAACGGACCGGGTCGGCAATGTGCTGGCCGTGTTCAAGATGAACGGCGCGCCCGATCTGATGGAAGTCAGCCGCAAGCGCATTGGCGGCATTGCCCCTGTCGGCGGCGGTATCGGCCTGCAAGGAGCGACGGTTCCCGCAGTGACCGGCGCCATCGCCAAGGCCGTGACCGGGGCCTATCTTTCCAGTGGCGGCAATGCCTTTTCCAGCCGCACGGCCAGCCAGATCGTGCAGCAGCATTTCCCGCCCGCACCCAGCACGGTGGGGCTGGAAAGCGGCCCGCTGTTTGGCGTGCAGTTCAGCCAGTTGCCATGCTCCGACCTCAGCCAGCGTTACAATTCCGCTGGCGGTCCCGGTGCGCTGATCGGCCCCAAGCGTTCGCCGCTGGGCCTGTCTGCCGATCCCGGCGGCTTCCCGATTTACAAGAATGGCGTGGTCGTGGGCGGCATCGGCGTGATGGGCGATGGCGACTATGGCTTTGATGCCAACACGCTCGACATTGACAGCGATGCCGAGGAAGCGATCGCGCTGGCAGGCATACAGGGCTTCATGCCGCCATCCGCCATCCGTGCCGAGATGATCAGCGCCGATGGCACCACTCTGCGTTTCAGCGATGCCACGCCTGCCAACCTGGCCCCGCTGCACAGCAATTTCGCCGCCATCAACGGTTCTGCCGGGGCGCTGGTGGCGGTGACCGGTTACAGCGATGGCTCGCTTCGGGCGGGCACCACCTATGGCACGGAAGCTTCAGGCGTACGTGCCGCCAAGGCCAGCGAATTCACCAATCCCGATGCCTTTGTGCTGACAGATGGCAGCGGCAACTCGCGCTTCCCCATTCGCGCCGGCACAGATCTTGGCAGCGTGGCACAGCCGCTGACCGCTGCCGAAGTACGCGCCATCATGGAGGAGGCGTTCAAGGTCCTCTCGCACGCACGCGCGCAGATCCGCCGTCCGCTGGACAGCCGCATGCAGGCCACCATCAGCGTGGTCGATACGCATGGCGCGGTGCTGGGCATCGTGCGTTCGCCTGATGGCCCGCTGTTCGGCACCGATGTGAGCCTGCAGAAGGCGCGCACGGCGACCTTCTTCTCCAATCCATTGGCTGGCCAGCAATTGCTCGCCGTGCCGGTGCTGCCCGGTGTTTCCAATGTGCCCGCCTATGTGCAGCGCGTGCGTGATTTCCTGGGAGCGCCCAGCGCGCTGACCGGCACCCACGCCTTTGCCGACAGGTCGGGCGGCAATCTGTCGCGCCCCTATTTCCCCGATGGCGAAGTGGCGCAGATGCCCGGCCCGCTTTCGGTCGCCTCATCCGGCCTGTTCAGCCCCTTTGCCGTGGGTCTGCAGACCGATCTGGTGGCGGGAAATATCGTCCAGCACGTGACCTATGTCGCCAATGGCGGGGCCACGGCGGATACTGGCGTTGGCTGCACCGGCGTGCCCGAAGCAGCGCCCGGCCAGCGGCGGATCGCCAATGGTATCCAGATTTTCCCCGGTTCGGTCCCGATCTATCGCGGCGGGCAACTGATCGGCGGCATCGGCGTTTCGGGTGACGGTATCGACCAGGATGACATGGTCAGCTTCCTTGGCCTCAACAATGCCGGCGTTCGCCTTGGCACGCTGGGCAATGCCGCGCCTGCCATTCGCGCGGACCGGATCGAAGTGAACGTGCAGGGCCGCATCGTGCGCCTGCGCTATGTCAATTGCCCGTTCGCGCCCTTCCTCGACACGCCAGACCAGAATGTGTGCGTTGGCCTGTGAGTGTGTCGCTGCTCCTTGTGCCGCTGCTGATGCAGGCAGAGGCTGCGGCCCGGGCCGGGCAGGCTGATCCTGCACCGGAAGCAGAGGCGGCAGAGCAGGCAGAACAGCAGACAGTCAATCCCAACCCGCCCGCACCGCCGCCGGTTGACCCCGGCATTGTGGAGGGGCGCACGCGTCCCGGCTATGTGGGTGAGCTGCCCGATCCGGTTACGCAGGACAATCCCGGCGCCGTGCGTGCGCCGCCGCCACAGGCCTTCCCCACTGACCAGATCCCCATCCCCGATCGCTGGCGGCTGATCCAGAACCTGGGGCTGGTGACCGAACAATGGTCTGACCCGTATAACCAGAACACCTACAAGGGCGATCGCCCGATCTGCGTGAACAGCGATGAGGAACGCGAGTTCCGCGCCCGCCAGCGTGAGGAAGCCGCCGCCGCCGGGGTGGAGCCGCCCTATGGCAGCGCCGTATGCCGCACGCCGCGCTTCCTCGATCTGGAGGAGGACAAGTGGTTCTTCGTCGTCAACGCCATCAGCGATACCGTGTTCGAGCCGCGCACATTCCCCATTCCGGTGGGCGTGCAGACCACGCAGGACCCGGACCGGCTGGACGTGTTCGGCAATGATTTCTCCTATGTCTTCGCGCAGACCTTCATCGCCGGCTTCGCGCTGCTGAAAGGCTCCACCGCCTACAAGCCGCCAGATGTGGAATACCGGCTGACGCTGGCGCTCAACGTCAACCATGTAGATGTGCCCGAACGGCGCGTGCTGCACGTGGAGCCTTCCTTGCCCACGCACCGCACGGACCATTTTCTGGGCGTGCAGGAAGCCTTCTTCGATTACCACATCCGCAACACGTCCAAGCGTTATGACTTTGACAGCTTCCGCATCGGTATCCAGCCGATGCAGGCGGATTTCCGCGGCTTCCTGTTCAATGACAACCAGCTGGGCTTTCGCCTGTTCGGCACGCGCGACAACAACCGCTTCCAGTACAATCTGGCGGCCTTCTGGCGGCTGGAGAAAGACACCAACAGCGGGCTGAACGCGATCCTGCAGACCCCGCGCGATGACTGGGTGTTCATGGCCAATGCCTATCGCCAGGATTTCCTGATCCCCGCGCTCACCAGCCAGGTGACGGTGGTCTACAACCGCAACCGCGAAGCGGGCGATATCCAGATCGACGACAATGGCTTCCCCGTGCGCCCGGCGCTGCTGGGCTCGCTGCGCGGGCGCAATTACGATGTGGTGTACCTTGGCTATAACGCCGATGGCCGGCTTGGCCGCATCAACATCACCGCCAGCACCTATGCCGCACTGGGCGAGGACCGGAACAGCTTCTTCACCGATCGCCCGGCGCAGGTGCGCGGCTTCTTCGCCGCGGCAGAGGCCAGCTATGACAAGGACTGGATGCGCTTTCGCCTGTCCGGTGCATGGGCCAGCGGCGACGGCGATCCCTATGACAATACCGAAACCGGCTATGATGCGATTTTCGAAAATCCGGTCTTTGCCGGCGCCGATACGTCATACTGGATACGTCAGACCATTCCCTTTGCCGGCGGCGGGCGCGCGGTCAGCGTGAATGGCCGCAACGGCATCCTCAATTCGCTGCGCTCCAGCAAGGAGCAGGGCCAGTCCAATTTCAACAATCCCGGCCTGATCCTGGTGGGCCTGGGTGCGGATTTCGATATCTCTCCCGAACTGCGCCTGACCGCCAATGCCAACCACCTGTGGTTCGAGAACACGGCCACGCTGGAGGCCTTGCGCAACGAAGGGTCAATCCCCGCCGATATCGGCTATGACCTGTCCGCATCGGCGATCTGGCGGCCGAAAGCGACGCAGAATATCGTAGCCCGCCTGTCTGGCGCGGCACTGGTCTCGGGCGATGGATTTCGCGACCTGTTTGACAATCTGGGCAATGATCGGACGTATATTTCCGTGCTGGCAAATGTGACCTTGAGCTACTGATGCTGAGCTTCAGACTCCCCCGGCGCCACGTCGCCTTCGCTCTCAGCCTGATTGCCGCTGGCGGTGCCATGCTGGCCGGGCCGGACCTGCGCGCAGCAGGCGGCGGGGAAACTCCGGTTGAGCGCGATTACAGCCTGGTCACCGCCCTTCCAGCTCCGCAGAACCAGAGCGTGGCCGAGATGATAGCCAAGTCCGAAGGCTGCAATTCCTGCCACGTGCAGACCGATGCGCCGACCATGCATCTCAGTCCGGCCGTGCGGCTTGGCTGCGTGGATTGCCACGGCGGCAATCCGGCAATCATGGGCAATAGCGAGCTGGCGCAGGACCACCCGGACTATGTCGCCGCGCGCGATTCGGCTCACGTCTTGCCGACCCTGCCCGAAACATGGCACTTCCCCAGTTCCGCCAATCCGGAACGCAGCTATTCTCTTCTCAACAATGAATCGCCCGAATTCGTGCGCTTCAACAATCCCAGCGATTACCGCGTGGCGCGTGAGGCCTGCGGTGCCTGCCATATGCCGGTGATCGAGGCGGCGGAGCGCTCGCTGATGGCCACCGGTGCCATGCTGTGGGGCGGCGCGTCCTATAATAACGGCATTCTGCCGTTCAAGAATTACGTCGTGGGTGAAGCCTATACGCGCGAAGGCGAAGCGGCCCAGATCATGTCTCCGGGTGCGCCGCACGGCACGGTGACAGCCGAACAGCAGGCGCGCGGCGCGCTGGGCACGCTCTATCCGCTGCCGACGTGGCATGTGGTGCCCCCTGCCGACGTGTTCCGTGTGTTTGAACGCGGCGGGCGCAATATCGCCAGCCAGTTCCCCGAGATTGGCCTGCCCAACCCGACCGGCCTGATCCAGCGGCTGGAAGAACCCGGCCGCCCCGACCTGCGCCAGTCCAACCGCGGCCCCGGCACCGGCCTGCGCGCCGCCATTCCGGTGCTCAACATCCACAAGACGCGCCTCAACGATCCGTTCACATGGTTCATGGGCACCAATGACCAGCCGGGCGATTTCCGTCATTCCGGCTGCGCATCGTGCCACGTGATCTATGCCAATGACCGGGAGCCGCGCCATTCGCTGATCTATGCGCAATATGGCCGCGACGGGCAGTCGATCACCGTCGACCCCACCATCGCCAGCCAGATTCAGGAACTGCACGATGACGTTACCGGACATGGTGACGGGCATGGAGATGAGCATGGTGATGAGCATGGCGATACCCATGCCGCTCCCGTCCACGGTGCGCTGAAGCAACCCGGCGACGCAGACCATCATGACGATGGTCATGATGGTGGCCATGAGAGTGACGGCCTCAGCCCCGATCGCGAGCGCGGCCATCCGCTGCAGCACGTGTTCACCCGCGCGATCCCCACCGCGCAGTGCATGAACTGCCACATGCACCAGCCCAATATCTTCCTCAATTCCTACCTCGGTTACACGATGTGGGATTATGAGAGCGACGCGCCGCATATGTGGCCCGAGCAGCAGGCCTATCCCACGGCAGAGGAAGTGCGCGCCGTGCTGGACCGCAATCCCGAAGGCGCCAGCCCGCGCGGCAACTGGGCGGATCTGGATTTCCTGCGCAATGTCTATGACCTCAACCCGGAACTGAACGACACGCAGTTCGCCGATTACCACGGCCACGGCTGGAACTTCCGCGCCATCTTCAAGCGTGACCGCGAGGGCAATCTGCTCGATGCAGAGGGCAATATCGTCGATCCCGACGATCCCGAGCGCTGGCGCCGCGAAGGCGAAGAGCAGTTTGCCGAAGTGGGCACCAACCCCGGCAAGACCGTGCACATGATGGATATTCATGCCGAAAAGGGCCTGCAATGTGCAGACTGCCACTTCTCGCAGGATAGCCACGGCAACGGCCTGATCTATGGCGAAGTGGCCAATGCGATCGAGATCGGCTGCAAGGATTGCCACGGCACCGCCGATGCCTATCCCACCCTGCGCACATCCGGTCCGGCTGCACCGCCAGAAGGCAATGACCTGACGCTGATCCGCAATCCCGATGGCCAGCGCCGCTTTGAATGGACCTATGATTCCATGGGCCGGCGCCAGCTGACCCAGCGCTCCATCGTCGATCCCGATCTGGAATGGCAGATCAGCCTGGTGCGCGACAGCGTCGATCCCGCAAACCCGCATTTCAACGCCAAGGCGGCGCGCGCAAAACTGATGAGCGTGGACGGGGCGGAAACGGGCAATTTCGAATTCGGCCTGGGCATCACGCCTGAAAACCGCGCGCATGGCGATGAGGAAATGGCCTGCTTCACCTGCCACCTGTCATGGACCACATCCTGCGGCGGCTGCCATTTGCCGATTGAGGCGAACTGGGAAAGCCAGGTTCACCGCTATGAGGGTGAGACGACCCGTAACTTCGCCACCTACAACCCGCAGGTTGCGCGTGACGAGATGTTCCAGCTGGGCCGCCACCAGTCGACCAAGGGCAACCAGGTTGCGCCAGTTCGCTCCACCAGCGCGCTGGTCCTCAGCTCCACCAATATCAACCGGGAGCGGATCTATGTGCAGCAGCCGCCGATCAGTTCCATCGGCTTCTCCAGCCAGGCCTTCGCCCCGCATTTCCCGCATACGGTGCGGCTGACAGAGACCAAGACCTGCAGCGATTGCCACCTCTCCGAAGCGGAAGACAACAATGCCGTGATGGCGCAGTTGCTGCTGCTGGGCACAAATTTTGTGAACTTCGTCGGCCTTAACGCCTGGACCGGTCTTGAAGGCGGGTTTGAGGCGGTGCGCGTTACCGAATATGATGAACCGCAGGCGGTGATCGGCTCCTACCTGCAACGCTACGCCTACCCCGATTACTGGCGCATGCATGTGGAGGACAATGACCGCGAGCTGAAGAACTGGACCCGCGGCGAGGCTTTTGACGGCGACCTTTCAGGCGAAACCCATCCGCTGGAAGAATTCGCCAATGTGGTTGAGGGCACATCCGATGCGGTGCGCTGCCTGCAGACACGCGGCGAATATATCTTCGTGGCCGAAGGGCGCGGCGGTTTCCGCGTCTATGACATCGCCTCCATCGCCAACAAGGGCTTCTCGGAACGGATCATCACCGCCCCGTTCAGCCCGCTGGGCAATGATACGCATGTGAACACCACAAATGCCACCTGCATGGCGATCCCGACCAATCAGGCCATCGCGCCCACCCGCAATACCGAGCAGATGCGCGAGATGAACCAGGAACAGCCGTTCCTGCCGATCTACTCCTACGCCGTGGTTACCGATGCGGTTGAGGGGCTGATCCTCGTCAATGTCGACACGCTGGCCGATGCCGAGCTGCGCAACAACAATCTGGACCGCGCCGATCTGGCCAATGGCCGTGACGCGTGGAACCCGAACAACATACTGGCCGGTGCGCGCCACATCACGCTGGCGGGCGAAGTGGCCTATATCACAGCTGATGTGGGCCTGGTGGTGGTGGACCTGTCCAACCCGCTCGATCCGCAGCTCTCCGCCGTGCGCGAGATGCGCGATGCGCGCGGGTCCGCGGTGCAGTTCCGCTATCTGTGGGTGACCGATGCTGACGGGCTGAAACTGTTCGACATCACCAGCCTGCGCAATCCCGTAGCCCGGCCCGAAGGCACAGTGCCGATGGCCAATGCGCGTCGCCTTTATCTGGCGCGGACCTACGCCTATGTCGCGGCCAAGAATGAGGGGCTGGTGATCGTCGACATTACCCGTCCGCTGGCCCCGCGCGTGCATCTGCGGGAGACATTTGGCGGGCTGATGAACGATGTGGAGGATGTGGTGGTCGCCACCACCAACGCCTCGCTGTTCGCTTACGTGGCCGATGGCCGCAACGGCATGAAAGTGCTGCAGCTGACCAGTCCTGACAGCCAGCGCAATTTCTATGGCTTCAGCCCTGCGCCGGTGCCCGAACTGATCGCCTGGGCACGCACGCCGTCACCTGCCCTCGCCATGAGCAAAGGCCTCGACCGCGACCGCGCGGTGGATGAAACGGGCGGACAGATGGCCGTGTTCGGCCGCCTCGGCTCCCGCCCGTTCAACCGCGAGGAAATGGAAAACCTGTTCCTCACCAGCGCAGGTGTTCCGTGGATGGTCAGCGATGAGCCGGACATGGCGGCATGGGTGCCGGGTGTAGGGCCGTTGGCGAACGGGGAATAGGTGGCGACGTGCTGCGCGGGGGCAATGTCTGCTGACGACCCAGCTGCGGATGTTCAGTCTTTTGGGACTTCAAGCGGCATCTGACGGCCCACAAATGAATGGTAGGTTTGGCACGGCAACCTTGTGGCCTATGATGCATCAGGCTTTGTAGAAGGATTTGTGGATGATCTGCGGAAAAGTCATCATGGTGCGAGGCAAAGACAGCCTTTCAGAAGACTGGGGCGAGTTTGAGTTCCTTGCGCTTCCCTCTCCCGCTGATCGCATCATGATAATCAGAGATGCTACCGAGAACTACAGCACCGTCTTGGCCGTACATCATCACCCGTGCGCTGCAGGAAGCGGTGACAAACCAAGTGCGGAAATTGTTGCGAAATGGACCGGGTCGGGGCCGAAAATCAGATAAACCGATTGACCGCCTCCCACCCATATACCGACATGGGCAGCAAGCCACTGCGCGGCAAACCTTAACCCCCCAGACGTTCCTTCTCCATCTCGCGGATCATTGGCTGCAGGTGCGGGTTGTAATAGGCCAGCACATCCCAATCGCACACTTTCTCGTAATGCGAGACGAGCGTGCCGTCTTCCCAGCGGTGCAGTGCATAGCTGGGCGGTTCGGTGGTAATCAGCGCGCGGGCATCGGGCTTTTCGGATGAGATAGGCCGCAGGTCCATGGCCACCAGCGGCGCGACAGACGGCGTGACCGCCAGCGGAATGCCGCGAAAACTGGTGACGATCGGGCGGTGCAGATGGCCGCAATGGATCGCCAGAACCTGATCCATCCCCTCCAGCGCGGCGGCCAGGTTGAGGATCCACGGATCGTCCTCATTCGGGTCCATCCAGCCGATCCCCGCCACTACCGGCGGATGGTGCATGAAGATCACCGTGGGCGTGGAGCGTTTGGCTTCCAGGGTGGCGCGCAGCCAGTCCCGCCGCCGCTCACAAAAAGCACCGGCATGACGGCCGATCTCCAGCGTATCGAGCATCACCACCAGCAGGCCGTCCTGCTCAAAGGCGTACTGGATGAAGCCATCGTACACCGGAGTGGCGGGAAAGGCGTGCAGCAAGCCTTCGCGCGTATCGTGATTGCCCACCATCATGTGGACGGGAAACGGACATTCGGCCAGCAGCGCAGCCGTCTTGTCGAAGGATTCAGCATCACCGCGATCGGTGATATCGCCCGAACAGATAAGCATGTCCGGCTTGTTGGGCTGGCTCAGCAACCGGTCCAGCGTGGCGCGAAACCGCTGACGGTTCAACTCCTCCGGCCGGGCCTCTGGCTCAAAGCCGATATGAATATCCGTCAATTGCGCGATCAGCATAGATGCGCCCTCCCGTTACGGACCGCTGTGCGGCCTCTTTTGTAGTGTTCACCCGTCAACGAAGGATGCCGGCAATACGTGGCGGAGCGGCCGCCGCGCCTTCTCTTGGGTGATAGGAATGGCACATTGCACAGCTGGACGGAACGTCCGCGGTCAGAGAATCCTCACCTTCGTGGCAATCGCGGCAGGTTTCCATCTTCGGCAGCAGCAGATCGGTGGCCGTGGACGATCCGCTGGCGGCATGGCAGCTGGCGCAATCTTCCTGCACGTGGGCGGCGTGATCGAACCAGCCGTGGATGAAATAGCGATTGCGCTGCGTCACAGGGGCGACCGCCAGCGTACCTTCCGCCGGATTGCCGGGCAGGTGACATTCGCCGCACAGCCCATCCTCATCCATCGCGGTGGAGCGCAGGACGGCGGGTGAAACGCTGGTGAAATTGCCGTAGTAAATGCCATTCTCGGCAAAATCGCCGGGACGGCGGCGGCCCGTGGAAACAGGGCGGCGCGGGGTGCGGTCGGCAGCGGCAAGGTCTGCCTCCACCTGATCGATATCGCCATGGCTGAGCGTGCGGAAGGTGGTGCCCACCCGGTCATAGACGAGGCTGTGGCAGCTCTCGCAATCCTCCTCCATGTTCACCGGCAGGAAGCGCGTGCCATCGGCGGTGGGGGTGTGGCAGTCGGAACATTCCAGCACGTTGCCATAGCCAGCCGAGGCGCTGAGGCGCCGCGCCATCTGCGCCACGCCGCCATCATCCTCCAGATGCATGTCGTGCGGGAAGCGCAGGCCATTCCAGTCCATCGGATTGGAAGCGAGCGACACTCGCACCGCCTCGGCAGCATTCTGGTTGGGCAGGACCATCGCCTTGAACTGCGGATGCAGCGTGCCGAAATCGCGGGCGTTGCCCAGCGCCGTATCGGTCAGCCGGCTGTCCAGCGTATCATGGCAATCGGAACAGAATTGCTGCGAGGTCGGCTCCATCCGGCCGGCGCCTTCATGCTCTGTATGGCAATCGGTGCAGGCGCCGGGACCGGGCTTGCCGAAAGCCTCGGCAATATCCCACAGCAAGGCTTCGCCGCCCTCCGGCTGGTGCATGCCCACGGACATGCGATCGGCAACCGCGTGATCGGCAATGCCTTCGTGGCATGACAGGCAGGTCTGGTCGGTCACCGCCTGGAACGGTTCGACGTGGCAGGATTCGCAGCTATCCTCCAGCCCGTGATGGACAGAGGACAAGGCGCCGGTGCGCCAGCTTGCATCCATCAGCACTGCGCCTTCCCCTTCCAGTTCGGGCCGTTCATCGGCGCGGGTAAGATGGGTGAAGATCGGTATCGCCAGGAAGGCCACGAGTATGGCAGCCAGCGCGCTCCACGCCATGACGCGCTTGCCCGGCAGCGTTCCCGCCAGCGAGAAGCCGCGCAGGCGATCCTTCGCGCCGCCGTCGTCATCTTCGGCCTGGCGCACGGTGATGGTAAGCTTGCCATCCTCCATGCTGAATTGCAGGCGACTGGACCCCAGGCTGAGCTCTGCCCCCTTGTCGGCATTGACGGTGGCGGACTGCACATGCCGCCCGTCCACCGCGAAGCCCAGCGTCCCGACCGCTTCCAGCTTGAACGAGCCGCCGGGAGACTGGGTGATGCGGACATGTTCCTGCTCCACCGCCAGATCGGGCAGGTGGATGGTGTTGCCGGAATCGCGGCCAATGGTGATCTGGTCAGCGCTCTCTTCACGCTCACGCACGATCTCGCGACCGGCGGCGGTGAAATCGATGCTGCGAATGCGGAAATCCATGCTTCGTCTCACCAGTAATAGAATACGCTGACAATATGCGCGGTCAGCGCGCCAAGCAGCGCGATGGTGACCGGCACATGCACGTATAGCCAGATTTCAAGCAGAGCCTTGATCCGCATGTGGCGGCGGATCTGGTCCAGCTGGGCCTTGCGCTTGCGCAGCAGGGACAGCACCTTCTGCTCGGCCGGATCAACGCCATTTTCAGGCAATTGCGCCAGCGCCCCTTCGGTGCGGCAATTGCGATAATTGCCGGACAGGCGGGCGCGCAGGCCGAAATCGAACGGGTCCTGCTCCAGCGCGGCAATCACCAGATCGGCATCTTCGCGGCCCAATGGCTGCGCGGCAGCTTCAAGCTGGCGATCGATCGCCGCCACCGCTTCCAGCATCTGCGCCTGCGTCATCTCGCGGCGGTTGTTGGAAAGGCTGGCGGGCAAGGTCGCATAGACCGAAATCCCGTAAATTCCCGACAGAATGACCACCATCATCAGCGCATAGGCCAGCGTATGGACGTTCCAGCCGAACTGGAAACCGGTATGCAGCGTGGCAATCACGATCAGCGACAAGCCAAGATAGACATGCGCGCTGGTCCACGCCTTGAGCGACCACTTGCCCGGGCTCATCCGCCGCTTGCGCACTCCCAGCAGGGTGAGCCACAGGATCAGCAAGGCGCCGATGGTGCCCAGCGTATAGCCATACCAGGTGCCGCCATTGGGGCGCGGCTCCACATCGGCGAAAATATAGCCGACAATCGCCACCAGGCTGATGAAGGTCGCAATCTTCATCCAGCGCATGCGCTTGTGCGACAGGAAGCTTTCGTGATCGCTCTGCCGTTCGCGGCGCGGGTTTTCGTCTTCGGCGATGCTGGCCATCAGTCGAGCCCCCCTTCCTTGGTGACGGAGAGGAATTTTTCCGGCGCAACGCGAATGGCGGCGCCGGTGGGGCAGGCGCGCACGCAGGCCGGGCCGCCATCAATTCCCAGACACATGTCGCATTTGATCGCCAGCTTGGCCTGGCCTGCGGGCGCATGTTTCTTGCGCCAGTCATAGCTCGCCTCACCCGGTCCCGGCCCGGCCCCGAACAGCAGCCAGCTGAGCAGGCCCGGCTTCTTGGGCGGCTTGGCATCCATGCGGATCACGCCGTAGGGGCAATTGCGCTGGCAATTGCCGCAGCCGATGCAGGTATCGTCGATGAACACCTCGCCATCGGGGCCGCGCTTGATGGCATTGGGCGGGCAATCGGCCATGCAATGCGGATGTTCGCAGTGACGGCACGATGTCGGCACGTGCAGATGGGCATAGGTCCGCCCCGCTTCACGGTCGAGCCGCGATAGCCCCTCGTGACTGTCGGCGCAGGCCTTTTCGCAATTGTCGCAGCCGACGCACAATGTCTCGTCAATCAGCAGCACGTCGGTGGCTTCACCCAGGCCGTTGTCGATCAGGAATTGCGCGGTTTCGGAATACATGTCCGCAGCCGAGCCGAAGCTGTCCTTGCGCGCTTCGACAAAGGCATTGGTCTCTCGCCGTCCGGCCATGTCCGCCAGCGCGCGTTCCCGCACCCTGGGTCTGGCATCGAGCAGGGCGTTGAACAGCTCACCCGGGAAGCGCACGACCTGTGATTTGATCGCCGCCTTCACCGTGGCGGATCGCTTCGATCCGTCGATCACCGCCATTTCACCGAAATAGGACCCGGCAGGGAGGTAGGAGAGGAAGATCGGCTTGCCGCCGATATCCTTCTCCACGATCATGGAGCCGCGCCGGATGACATAGATATCCTTGTCGTCCGCGCCTTCCTCGACAACCTTCTGCCCGGCGCGCACGTCCACCACTTCGGCCGCTTCGACCAGCGGCGCCACGTCTTCGCGCGTCAGGCCCGATCCGAACATTTGCAGCAATTGCCGCTCAATGCTGATCTGGTTCACCACCCGGCCCGCGCTGGGCACGGTGGCGATCAGTTTCAGCGCTGCCGTGCGCGACAGCTCAACCGCCACCAGCGGCTCTGCCGCGCGGATGGTGGCGCCGCGGCGACGGCCCGAAATCAGGCCCACTTCGCCGAAGATCGATCCTTCCTCGATCGGCACGGTGATCGATGGATCGGCCGGATTGACCTCCACCGCAACAGAACCCTGGGCGATGGCGAACATCGATGATCCCGGCTCGTTACGGGTGAACACGACTTCACCCGGCGCATAGGAATGGACCCGCGAATCGAGCATCAGTTCGCGCAATTGCAGCGGCGACAGCTCCTTGAAGATGGAGACATTGCTGCCGATCACCTCAAGCCAGTCCTCAACCGAGCGACGCCCCGGCAGGCCGGCGAATTTCTCTTCCAGGATCGGCTGGTCAGCGGGCTTGAGATCGACATTCCCGTTGAGGAATTCGACCACGTCATAGCCCTGGTTCATGCAGTGCTTGATCAGCGGATAGCCAGCCAATGCACCGATCACGAAAATGCCGTCCTTGGTGGTTTCGAACGTGGGCGTCAGCGACGGGAAGGCATCGCGCTCCTCGCTGCTGAAGGCCACCCCGATGGCTTCCACGAAGGCGCGCGGCGGCTTGGAGCCGGTCCGGGCGATGATCCGGTCGCAACGAATCACTTCCTCACCATCGCGCGTATCGAGCACCAGCTCACCCACGCGCACTTCGGACGGGGAGGTTTCGCGGCGCACCGAAATGCGGCCATCGGCCTCCGCCTCTTCCAGCAATTTGACGTTCGCACCCTTTGCGCGGGCGAAGGAATCGCCGCGATTGAGGATGGTTACACGGTTGCGCTGGGCCGCATCGGCAGCCAGGCCAAGAGCGTTTTCAATGCCCGCATCGCCCGATCCGATGACGGTGATATGTTCGTCAAAATATTCACCCGGGTCGTCCAGCTGATACTGGATATGCGGCAGGTCACCGCCCGGAATCCGCAACAGGTTGGGGTTGCCCTGGGTGCCGATGGCAAGCACCACATTTTCCGCCAGGATCGGTTCCGACCCCTTGATTTCTATGGTGAAATTGCCCTTTTCACCAGTGATCGCCGCGACCTCCGCATTGTAGCGGACGGACACCTTGTTCTCCTCGATCTGGCGGTCCCAGATGTCGAGAATGGTCTCCCTGCTCCCGGCATCGAAATCCAGGTCAGCGCGCAGGACAAGGTTGGATGGCGTGGCCATCACATGCTTGCCCTTCTGATATTTGAATATCGTGTCCGAGAGGTGATCTGTCTTTTCGATCAGGACATGCGTCATGCCCAGATGCGCGGCATGAGCCGCGGCACTAAGACCCGCTGGCCCGGAACCAACAATCGCCACTTGAACCCGGTCTGGACTAATTGCCATTCCTGTCCCCCCAAAACGGCTTATGCCCTAAAGCGCATGCATTGAAAACAGGCCGAAGCGATGCTTTTGTGACATGGGCAATATTGGCCGTAGTAAACTCACTTCAGGGGGACATTTTGGAAAAAAGTCGCACAGCTGTCTGGCGCAGGCCCGTATTCATTGCCTTGCTTGCAGCGCTGATCCTGGCTGCCGCCGTGGGTTGGCGCATGTATTCCAATGCATGCGATGCGCTTTCCGGCGACGATCCCGCAGCCGGGGACATGTCCGTTCCGGTGTCGCTGGAGGAATTGCGCGCCGCAGCTGAAAATGCGCCCGACGATGCGCAGGCATGGCAGCGTCTGGCCTTTGCCTATTTCACCTCCAACATGTTTCCCGAAGCTGTCGAAGCCTATGAAAAGGCGGTGGAAATCGCGCCCGATACCAGCGTTCTGTGGTCATCGCTGGGCGAAGCACGGGTGATGGCCAGCACCGGTGATCCGCTGCCCGAGGAGGCGTTGCAGGCCTTCCGCCGGGCACTGGAAATCGATTCTGGCGATCCGCGGGCACGCTATTTCATGGCTGTGGAAAAGGATCTGGCAGGCGATCATCAGGGCGCAATCGGAAACTGGCTGGCCCTGCTGGCCGATACGCCGCCCGGCGCGCCGTGGGAGAACGACCTTGTCCGCACGATCGAACAGGTCGGCACCTTGCGCGATATCGAAGTGGGTGATCGCATCGTCCAGGCTTCCAGAACGCGCGACCTGCTGCCGCCCTCTGCGCAGACCGCCACCGCCATGGGAGGCATTCCGGGGCCGACGCAGGAACAGCTCTCCGCCGCATCGTCGATACCCCCCAGCCAGCAACAGGATATGGCCGAAAGCATGGTGGCCCGGCTGGCTGCAAGGCTGGAAGACGATCCCTCCAATGTCGATGGATGGATCATGCTGATGCGCAGTTACATCACGCTGGACCGGCAGGACGCCGCGCGCACCGCATATCGCAGTGCACTGCAGGCCAATCCGGCAGCGAGTGCGCAGCTGCGGGAGGCTGCCGAGACGCTTGGCCTCCAGAATGCCCAATGAAGTCCAATGAAATGGCTGATTCCCGGCATTTCGCAGCAATGCGACGTTGCTTACCTGCCGCGATAGGGTCATAAACAACCGCAAGGGGTCGCACGAAAATCGTGCGTGATAGATGCGGGTGTTACCGGAAATAGGGGCCGGGTTCGCATTTCAGATTGCACGATAGAGCTCTTGCGTGGGCCGCGCCTTGCATGGCGCAGGCCCATGTCCGGGGTGACCGCATTGGGGAAGGACGGGCAAATACACGTGAAAAATTGGCAGCAGGAGTCGGTCGCAGCTGATCGGATCGATTCGCCTGGGCAGCAAAGCTCCCATTCCCGCATTCTTGCTTTCGGAGCAGGCCTTGCCTTTGCCGCCGGGATTGTCAGCATTTCGCCGGCGCAGGCGCTGGCGCAGGCCAACCCGGCAGCACCGCCTTCCAGGGATGAGCTGGTTCCGCCGCAGGCCCAGCCCGAACAGCGGCGCAGCACCACGCTGACAATCGACGGGGAAATGACCCGCACGCCCTGCGCGCTCGACAACCCCGATCTGGGCGATATCCGCGTCACGCTGAGCCAGGTCAGCTTCACCGGTGCCGAACTGGCGACAGACGTTGATCTGGCACCATCCTATCAGGCCTATCTTGGCCGCGAGCTGCCGATTTCTGTGCTGTGCGACATTCGCGCGCAGGCAACGGCGATGCTGACCGATGCCGGCTATCTGGCCGCGGTGGAAATTCCCGAACAGCGCCTTACCGGCGGCGCGGCGGAATTTCGCGTGGTACTGGGCCGCCTGACCGCGCTGCGCGTGCGCGGCGACGGCGGGCCGTCAGAAGGCTTGCTGGCAAGCTACCTCCAGCCGCTGGTCGGGCAACCGGTCTTCAACACCAGAGATGCCGAACGATCGCTGCTGCTGGCCGATGACATTCCCGGCCTGGATGTGCGCCTTGCGCTGCGCCCCGCCGCAAATGGAGCGCCCGGTGATCTGATCGGCGAGGTGGCCGTGCTTCGGCGCAAGGCATCTGTCGATTTCAATATCCAGAATTATGGCTCCAGCGCGCTCGGGCGGTTTGGCGGACTGTTGCGGGCGGAGATATATGACCTCACCGGCCTGGGCGATCGCACCACGCTGGCGGTCTATTCCTCGCATGACTTCTCCGAACAGCGCACCATCCAGATGGGCCATGATTTCATGGTGGGATCGGATGGGCTGTCGCTGGGCGGCAATCTGACGCTGGGGTGGACCCATCCCACGCTCGGCATTGCCGGTTTCGATGTCAAATCGGAAACCGTCTTTGGCAATCTGCACGCCAGCTATCCCTTCCTGCGTACCCAGCAGCGATCCGTTTACGGCAGCGTTGGCGTGGACGTTGTGAACCAGGATGTGGAAATCAACACGCTGAACCTTTCGCGCGACCGCGTGCGTACGGCCTTTGCGCGCATCGGTTATGTGGAAACCGACCTCGATTCCATCGCCCGGCGCGGTGGCTATACGCCTTTTGAACCGCGCACCCGCCTGTCTGCCAATGTGGAATTGCGCCAGGGCCTGAGCATATTGAAGGCCAATGACGATTGCCGCACCACGCCGCTGGCCTGTGTGGCGTCGGGCCGGGTCCCCAGCCGGATCGAACAGGATCCCACGCCAATGCTGCTGCGCGGCGAAGTGCAGATGGAATATCGCCCGGCTCCGCTGGTGACGATCGCGCTCGACGTGGAAGGCCAGTTCAGCCGCGATCCCCTGCCTGCATTCGAGGAAATGTCGGGAGGCAATTATTCGATCGGACGCGGGTATGATCCGGGCAGCGTCAATGGTGACAGTGGCTTCGGTACATCGCTGGAATTGCGGTACGGATCGCTGATACCCGCCAGTCTCAACAGCTTTGCCCTGCAACCCTATGTCTTCACCGATACCGTGACCGTGTGGGATCGCGATCCCAGCATCAGGGCACTCAATCCGGACAGGCTGTCCTCGATCGGCGCGGGCCTGCGTTTCACTCAGGGGCGCGGCGTACAGGGTGATTTTTCAATAGCGGTGCCGCTGCGGAAGACCGATGCACAGACCAGTCGCGGCGATGTGCGCGTGCTCTTCTCGATTACCGGGCGCCTGCTGCCCTGGAGGTTCTAGGATGACGAAGATGACCAACAGAAAATCGCTGCTGCTGCGCAGCTGTGCAGGCGCCGCGCTGGCACTGGCGCTGACCGTTGATCCGCGCGCTGCGGCAGCCCAGGCGTTCCAGGCCATCCCGGATTCAGTCAACGGCAATGTGACGTTCGATCGCAACGTTCCGGGGGTGGATACGATCACCGTCGATGATCTGGATGCGGTCATCACCTGGGTCCCCTTCACCGATGGCCAGGGCAATGCGCTGACCTTCCTGCCCAACGGCAATACGGCGATTTTCCAGGGGGTTCCCGGCGCCACCAATTTCGGCGTTATCAACCGCATTCTCCCGGCTCCCAATGCCAATATCACGGTGATTGACGGCGCGGTCATCTCGCAATTGCAGGACATCTCGCTGGCCACCTCACCGGGTGGTTTTGTGGCCTTCTATTCCTCCACCGGCCTGCTCATTGGCAGCAATGCCACTTTCGATGTGGGCGGCCTGCTGCTCACGTCCATCCAGCCGGACTCGCTTGCCTTCCAGCAGTTCGTGACCGGCACGGGTTCGATGAACCTGAATGGTGTGAGCAATGATAGCTCGCTCGTCCAGATCGACCCGGGCGCCACGATCACGGGCACGGCAGAAGGCAGCGTATTTGCAGTCGTGGCACCGCAGATCGTGATGAGCGGCACGGCGGATATCAATGGCTCGGTCGCCTATGTCGCCGCACAGGATGTCACCCTCGGCGTCTCCAACGGCCTGTTCGACATCGTCATTCCCACCGGCACCAATGTTGCCAATGCCATCTACCATGACGGAACCACCACCGGACCTTCCAGTCTGGGACCTGGCGACAACCATGTGATCTATGCTGTGGCCCAGGCCCAGCAGAACCCGATCAACATGTTGTTCCTGGGCAATCTGGGCTTCCTGCCTGCAGCCAGCGCATCGATCCAGAACGGGGAAATCATCCTCAGCGCGAACTATGAGGTTTCCGGCACGCAGGTGCTGAACGATCTGACGACCGCATCCACCAAGAGCGATCAGCAGAGCGATATCTTTGTCCAGAATGCCACCATTACCAGCGATATCTCGGTCCACAGTTCAGACTATGCGGTGATTGCCGCAGGCGGTGGCTTGTCCACCATCACCGGCAATGTGTTCGTCTATGCCCGCAATGACGCCGAAGTGGTCTCCGGCGCCGATTCTGTCTTCAACATAACTGGCGATGTGACCGTTTCTGCCAGCACGATCGGCAATTCGATTCCGTCCGTGTCCGATCCCCTGCTGCTCAATGCCAATGGCGGAGTGGCGCTTGTGGGAGCGGATTCGGCCGGGTCGCTTACGATCACCGGCGATGTCTTCATCAGCGCCAACGCAACGCCGGGTGACGACAGCGCCGCCCTGATATTTGGCGATGCCGTGGCGGGATCGGCCGAGCTATACTCCGACAGTGCCGACGTGCAGATCAACGGTTCGGTCTTCCTTGATGCCAATGCCCTGGGACCACAGCGGCCCGGCAACTTCAATTCCGGCGGCGGCGGCAGCGGCGGCTTGGCTTATATTGACGCGCAGAATTTCGGTACGCTGACGATTACCGGGGACGCCAGCGCCAGCGCCAGCGGCAATGCCGCAACGCTGCTTGGCACAGGTGACAGCAATCCTGTTGGCGATGGCATCGGGGGAACGGTGCAGGTCTTCGTTGGCGGCCTGTCCAACGGATCATCGCTTCAGATTGGCGGCAATGCCACGCTCATCGCCAATGGCGCCGGTGCAGCCAGCGCCAGCCCTGTTGGCGGCAATGGCCTGGGCGGGACCGTGTCCCTGTCCTCGCTGATTGATGGCCCGGGTGTGACGATAACCGGCACCACCTTGATGACTGCCGATGGTTTTGGCGGTGACGCGGTAAATGGCACCGGTGGAATTGGATTTGGCGGTCAGGCCACAGTTGCGGCCAGCAGCCAGGGCAACCTTACACTCAACAATGAGCTGACGATTCAGGCCAATTCCACTGGCGGCACAGGCGTTACCGGCGGAGAAGCCAGAGGCGGCAACAGCGGCATTAACCTGTCCAGCGGCGCGGTGGTCAGCCTCACCGATGTCATCATGGACGCCACAACCACGGGCGGTGACGCCACCAATGGCGTTGCAGGTGACGGCCGATCCGGTCTGGTGAGTGTTATTGCAACCGGTGGATCAAGCCTCACGATCAACAGCAGCCTTTCCGCCAGTACCCTGTCATTCGGCGGCAATGCCACCGGCGGCGACGGTGGCCGCAGCCGCAATGCGACCGAGTTCGAAAATATCCTGATCACTGCCGACAACAGCACGATCGATGCATCGCTGGCAACGGTGGATATTTCCCTTGGCGGGGCAGGCGGCAATACGCAATCATCGGGATTTTCCGGAGGGGATGCCACCGCCGGTGCCAGCCTTGTTGATGCCAGGAATGGCGGCGACATAACCATGAACACCGTGACCACCACCATCGAGGCCTTCGGCGGGTCCGGGCCGTTTGCCCAGGGCAATACTGCATTGGGTGGTAGTGCCCACTTCAGGGCGACCGGCACTGGCTCCACTCTGGATGTGCTCAACGGCTTCCTGGTCACCACTTCAGCCATCGGCGGAGATACCAATGGCGGAACGGGCATTGGCGGCCTTGCCGAAGGTGGCAGCGCAACTGTCGAGGCGGTCAACGCCGGCGCGCTGAACCTGTCTGACACGATACCTTCGCTCATCAGCATCAGCGCGACCGGTGGCGGCTCCAACGTCGATGGCGGCAGTGGCGGCAATGCGGTGGGCGGCGATGTCACCCTCCAGGCCACCAGCGGCGGCACGTTGGGGGCGGGCGTGATTTCGCTCAGCAACCTGACCTCGGGCGGGGACAGCATCAATTCCGGCTTCAACATTACCGGCGGCAATGTGACTGCCGGAACAGGTTCGGTGGTTTTCGCCGGTCCCAGTTCCCTGCTCGATGGCGAGATTTCCCTTTCCGACAGCGCCCTTGGCGGTGAAGGCAGCGGCACAGCTGCCGGGGGCAATGCCACCAGCGGCGCAGTCAGGTTTACTGCCAACGGCGGGACGATCGACCTGCTTGGCACGTCAATCGCCAGATCGCTGGCGGTCGGCGGCGACGGTGACACCGGCGGCACGGCCACAGCCGGACTGGCCGCAGGCCTGGGTCAGAACCTGGGCACTGTGCAAATCCTCGATGGCACCAGCCTGACTTTTGAAAGCACGGCGCTGGGCGGCACCGGCGTAACCCAGGGCGGCAATGCCATCGCTGGCAACGCCGATGTTCAGATTGACAATGCGTCCCTGCTGGGTGGCGATCTCACCATCCTGTCCTCCGCCACTGCCGGTGCCGACACCGGCGGATTTTCAGGCGGCGGATCTGCGGTCGCAGGCGGCGCATCATTGACGGCCAGCAACGCGGCGACTGTCGATCTCATCCATCTGTCCCTGACTTCGAACGCAACCACCGCCCCTGATGGTTCGGCCATTGGCGGCGTTGTGCAGGTGCAGGCGAACGGAATTGGCACTGTGATCGGCAGTGCACTGATCGATTTCGAGACTTCGGCTTTCGGGGGAACGTCCTCCAGCAGCGGAACATTCTTCCTCGATGCGCTGAGCGGCGGCGTGATCAGCGCCGATGATTTTGTCGCCGATGCGCTCACCTCGGTTGGTCTTGGCAGTAGCGGACAATCAGGCCTCAGCGCTCAGAACGGGCAAATCCAGATCCTGAATACCGCCGTGATCAATGCCAACGGGCCATTGCTGTTCCAGACAACGACAGGCGGACTGATCGTGGGCGGGACCAGCCCGTCTTCGCTGTCTGCCTCATTCGATTTCACATCCAGTGGTCTGATCACCATCAGTGGTGACAGCGATGTCACGCCAACATTCGGCTCGCTGAGCCTGAGCTTCACGTCGAATGACATCGACATCCTGCCCAATACGAGTTTTGGCGCGCCAACGCTTTCGTTCACCTCCACCAACACCAGCAGTTCGGCGATCATCGGCGGAACGATTTCTGGCCCCGGTTACACGATCACCCAGGCTGAATCCGAAGCGATTGAAGGGGACAACATCAGCTTCTTCGGTGCGGCCACCACCGGCGGGGACACTTATGATGTCCAGCTGCGCGATCTGACAATCCTCGGATCGCTGGATAGCGGTATCAGCTCTCTCAGCATCTTCAGCGATGGTTCGATGGGCATTGTCGGCGCGCTGCACTACACATCGGCCGACTTTACCGATCAGCTGAACCTTTATGCCCTGGGCGAACTGACGATCGAACTGCCGACCGGCTCCATCACAATGGACAATGGGGCAGTCAGCGGTTTCGCATATACCGGCACCGTCTACATGTTCGGCGAACAGCTGTTTGCTGCCACCGGTGACGTGTTGCCGGGCATCCGGGCAAATCCCGATGATCCGGCTCTTGCCCTTGTACTGGGCGATGATGGCGGTGCCAGCGTGGTAACCAATTACCTGTCCGCCAACACCGTCAGCCTGGAAGCAGACAGCCACATATTGATGCAGAATACCGGCGCTGCCGGCACGCTCGGCGGCATTCTTGTCGGCCCGGGCGGATTGACCATTCGCCAGTTCTCGGATTCAATGGCCACCACGATGCGCACCATCGCCTATGGCATGCAGGACCTGGGCAGTGGCACGCTGGTGACCAATGATGACTTCTTTGCCCTGGTCGATTTCGGCACTGATGTGGTCAATGAGTTCACACCAGGTTCGACCTTCAATGACTGCGATATCGTGAACAACAGCTGCGTTGCACCGCCGCCACCGCCTCCACCTCCGCCCGTGGTAACGCCGCCGCCTCCACCTCCGCCCGTAGTAACGCCGCCGCCTCCACCTCCGCCCGTAGTAACGCCGCCGCCGCCTCCTCCGCCGCCACCACCTCCGCCGCCTCCGCCGCCACCGCCGCCGCCACCGCCACCGCCGCCGCCACCACCGCCGCCGCCGGTGATCGTGGAGCCGCCAGTGGTTCCAGAGGTGCCGGTGATTGAGCCGCAGCTGACCAGTTCGACTTATGTCGAGCTGCCGGATGAGGTGACTACCGCCGCTGCCGCACTGGTGGAGGAAGCCGATACGGAGACAAGTTTCGGGATGGATTTCCCGAAGATGTTCAACCCGCCAGCGGTGTCCGAACAGGGCCTCGTGACCGATGCTGTGACCAGCGGTGGCGACAGTGCCACCAACGCCTGGAAGGGCGACGAAGATGAGGAAGAGCAAGATGAAGATTGAGAGATTTTCGATGCGCAAGCTCGCTCTTCCGCTTGCCTCGGCAATGGGGCTGGCGATCGCCACATGTCCCGCAGCGGCCCAGCAGGGCGGCTCGGTCGGCCTGCGCGATTCAGTGCCGATCGGGTCCAACGGATTGTGTGAAGCCCAGATTCAGTCACCCCGCGCGGGCGAAGGGCTGTTTGACCGGCGCTACCTCATCATCTGCCGTGATGCCGCCGCACCGGTCGGCATGCTGCAGGTCCTTGGCAGCAGCGACATGGATGCCGCCTATGCCAGGGTAACCAGCGCCGATGCGCAGTGCCGCGATGGCGACATCGGTGAGCGGCCGCTGGGGCTTTCCGGCACCCGAGGCTATCTCTGTTCGGCACCCGATACGGGTATCGAGCGGATGGTGATCGTCGGCAGTGCGGGCAATCGCACCTATGCGGCAAGCGGGCTGGCAGTTTATGACGATGCGCTGCGCATTGGCCTGTCCACGCTTGCGACAGACAGGCTGGTGGATGGAACGGTTGACGTTCCCTTGACGCAGGCTGGCGGCTCGCAGGCCTTCGCCCGCGCGCAGGCGGAGGCGATCTCCGCAGAAATCGCCCTGAACGAGGCCTATCGCCGCTCAAACGCCGGCAATTTTGCCGAAGCGGCTGAATTCTTCACCGCATCGGCCAGCGCATTGCAGGGCAATAGTGCGACAGAGGCGCTGCTGAACGCCGCGCTGCAACAATCGAACCTGGGCAATTTCCGCGAAGCCGGGACGCTGTTCCTTCAGGCAGCCCCGCAGGCTGCCAATGACCCGATCCTTGCCCGCCTGGCGCGCAATTTCCAGGCTGTGGACGCGCTCAACCGAGGGCGCGCCGTCGAGGTCATCCAGATCCTCGATACGCCGCTGCCGGAACTGACCGAGAGCCTGGACGCAACGCTGCAATTGCAGATCGACAATGCCTTGTCAGAACGACTTTCTGCCGAACAGGGCAATGCCATTGCGGGTGTCGCCAGCAATCTTTCCCTGCTGGAACGGGCGCAATTGCTGGATGGGCAATCCAGATATCTGCGCGCATCGGCGCTGCGCCAGATGGGCCAGATCGATGCCGCTCAGGCGGCGCTTCTTTCTGCTCAATCGGATATCGTCGCCGTGCGTGACGGGCGGGTTGTATCGATCCTGTGGCTGCGCGCGCAAATCCTGGCGGAGCTGGCCGAGATTGAGGAAAGGCGCGGCAATCTGGCTGGCGCGGAAGACCTGCATCTGCAGGCCGTGAACGTGCTGGAAAGCAATTATCCCGGCTCGCCCGCCCTGCTCAGCGCCCGCGCCCAGCTGGCCGGCCTGCTGGCAAGAACGGGCCGCGAGGACGAGGCGATCAGCGTCTATCGCCAGCTTGTATCCAATGCCGACAGCAAGCCCGCATCGTCGCTGCGCAGCCAGCTGGCGCCCTATTTCGAGATTCTGGGCAAGCGCGCAGGCAATGAACAGGCCGCCGCCGACATGTTCGCGGCCAGCCAGTTGCTGCTGCGGCCGGGCCTGGCCCAGACGCAGGCGGTGCTCGCCAGAGAACTTTCGGCCGGCAGCGATGAGGCATCGCAGCTGTTCCGCCAGGCGCTCAACCTCAACCGCGCAATCGAAGTGATGCGGGGCAATGTGGCGCAGGCCGCGCTGGTGCCTGAAGCCACTCCCGGCGCTGCCGCCGATCTGGCGGCAAAGCGTGAACAGCTGGACCAGCTGCGCCAGCTTCAGCTGGGCGTGCAGCAGCAGCTTGCCGCCTATCCGCGTTACCGCGTTGTCAGCGATGACAGGATGGAACTGGGCGATCTGCAGGACGTGCTGCACGACGGCGAGGCCTATCTCAAGCTCGTGATGCTGGGTGATGATGTCTATGCCATCTATGCCCAGAAGGGCGTTGCCACAGCCTATCCGGTTGCCGCATCGGCTGATGACATTGGCGTGATGGTGGACAGGTTGCGCGATTCGATCGCCATTGAGGAAGCGGGCCAGACCATCACCTATCCCTTCGAAATCGCCACCGCGCGCGATCTGTACAAGGCGATTTTCGGCCCGGTTGATGCCAATCTGGCCAATGTGACCGAGCTGGTTTTCGAGCCCGATGGCGCCATGCTGCGCCTGCCCGCAAACCTGCTGGTGATGGATGATGCCAGCGTGGCTACCTATGCCGCCCGCGTGGAGGACCCCGCTGCCGATCCCTATGATTTCAGGGGCACGGCCTGGCTGGGACGCGCCATGCAGATCACCACGGCGGTTTCGCCTTCATCCTTCCGCGATGTGCGCGGCGCGCGCGCCTCGGATGCGACCGGCGAATATCTCGGCCTGGGGCAGAACCTGCCTCTGGCAGAGGGTCTGACGCAGGCAAGCGGCACGCGCAGCGGCATTGCCGGAGAGCGCTGCACGTGGTCCCCCCTGACATGGGGCAATCCGATCCAGGCGACGGAGCTGCGCACTGCGGGAAGCATATTGCAGGAAGGTGGATCGGGCGTTTCGATCCTGACCGAAGGCGAGTTCACCGACACGCATCTGCGCGCCATGACCGACCTCGACGAATATCGCATCATCCACTTCGCCACGCACGGACTGGTCACCTCGCCAGAGGCGGATTGCCCGCCGCGTCCGGCCCTGCTCACCTCCTTCGGTGACGGGGATTCAGACGGCCTGCTGTCCTTTGCGGAGATATTCGATCTGCGGCTCGATGCCGATCTGGTGATCCTGTCAGCCTGCAACACGGCCAGCGTCGGCGGCCTCACCGCATCGCGTGAAGCAGGCGTTGCCACCGGCGGCGATTTCGCGCTGGACGGACTGGTGCGCGCCTTCGTTGGCGCTGGCGGACGCACGGTGGTGGCCAGCCACTGGCCGGTACCCGATGATTATGGGGCAACGGGCAGGCTGATATCCGGCTTCTTCCACGCCAATTCCGGCGTCTCGACGACAGAGGCCCTACGCCAGTCGCAGCTGAGCCTGATGGACGATGCGGATACCTCGCACCCGTTCTACTGGTCTGCCTTTGCCGTGGTGGGTGACGGGTCCATCCCCGTTCGCCGCTAAGCCCCGACAAGCCTCGCGCCAACAAAAAGGGCGGCTCCTCACGGGGCCGCCCTTTCTGATCCAGGTGTGCTGATTCAGGGTTGTTGAAACCTACCGGCCCCAATCCTCATTGGCGCGCGCGATCAGGTAATTGTGGATCGCATCGGCCTGTTCCTGATCCAGGATATCGTCAAAACGGCCCATGCCCTTGTCGAGGTACAGCCCCTCCAGCACGATCTGGTTGAACTTGCCATGCGTCTCCCGGTCCATGTGCCGCAGGTCTGCCACACCGCCGATGGCGTTCTGTCCGTGGCAGACAGAGCAGGTCTGGGCGAACAGCTCCGCGCCCCGGCGGACAATCTCCTCCGATGCGCGCAAGGCGGGCGGTTCGGGCGGAGCGGAGGCCTGCGCAGGCAGCGGCGGCAGGGCGACATTCCCCCCCAGTTTGAACACCAGCAGGCGGGCAGGTGCGCGCGGCATTTCAATGCCCGCCCCGCGCTCGATCTGGGCAGCGCCGCCGCCCCAGCCGGCATTGACGGCGATATATTGCACGCCGTCCAGCTCATAGGTGATGGAACCTGCCACCGGCGCACTTTGCGTGGGATATTCCCACAGCACCGACCCGTTGCGCGCATCGAAGGCGGCGAAGGTCTGGTTGGTGGTGCCTTCGAACACGACATCGGTCGCGGTCACCATCACCCCGCCATTGCCATGGCGCGGCAGGGGCACCTGCCAGGCGATCCGCTGGTTGACCGGATCATAGGCGGTCAGCCACGCCTTCTCGATCTCATTGGCCTGCGCCATCAGCTCCCCGCGAATGCGCCCGGCCTCTCCGGTATAGCCGCCCCAGCCGGAGTTTGAGCGCATCGGCTGCGGCGTCCAGCCAGGCTGCAACGCATAGACGAAGGCAGACTGATAGGCGGGGAAATAGGCCAGGCCCGTGCGCGGGCTGAAGGCCATGGGGAACCAGTTATGCGCCCCGCCCGGCCCCGGCGCGACCAGCCGCGGATCAACGCCATAGCGCACCTGATCGGTGGTGATCGGGCGGCCGTTGGCATCAAAACCGGCATTCCAGTTCTGATAGACATGCGCGCCTGCACTGATGAATTCCCCCGTCGCCCGGTCGAGCACGTAGAAGAAGCCATTCTTGGGGGCCTGCATCAGCACCTGCCGCTGACGGCCATCGATCTCCAGATCGGCGCTGATGATGGAGGAGGTGCAGGTCCAGTCCCACTCCTCACCCGGGTTCATCTGATAGTGCCAGCGATAGGCACCGGTGGTGGCATCCAGCGCCACGATCGAGCAGACGAAGAGGTTATCGCCCTCATTGTTGGACCGGTAAAAGCGCGCATGCGGGACCGAATTGCCGGTGCCGACATAGACCAGGTTGAGCTCCGGATCGTAAGCGATCGAATCCCACGGATTGGCCCCGCCGCCCAGTGTCTTCCACATGCCTTCCTCGGACCAGGTCTGGCGGACCATCGCCATCACCGGATCGGACGCCTCGCCATCGGGGCCGTTCGCAGGATCGCCGGGGGTGAGGAAGAACTTCCACGCCTTTTCGCCTGTTTCGACATCATAGGCAGACACGAAACCGCGCACGCCCAGATCGCCGCCGGACTGGCCGACAACCACCTTGTCCCCAAACACGCGCGGCGCGCCGGTGATCGAATAGGCAAAGCCGCTGTCCAGCTCGAACGTGCGGGTGGACCACAGTTCCTCGCCGATATCCTTGTCCAGCGCGATCAGCCGCCCGTCCAGCGTGGCGATGATCACCTTGTTGCCCGACATGGCAAGGCCGCGACTGACCGGCTCGCAACAGGCAAGGCGGCCAAATTCGCGCGGCGTGTGCGGATCGTATGTCCACAGCACTTCGCCCGTGCGCGCATCATAGGCGGTGGTGATATTCCACGAGAGCGTGTTGTAGAGCACGCCGTCAGCATAGAGCGGCGTCGCCTCCACCCCGCGATAGGTATCCAGATCGTCATACCAGGCGAGGCCAAGCTGGCCGACATTGGATGCGTTGATCTGCGTCAGTGGGCTATAGCGCTGGGCGGTATAATCGCGCCCGTCGCTGATCCATTCGCCCGGCGCAGGGTTGGCCAGCGGGTCGATGTTGGCAGGTGCCGCCGCCAGATTCGCTGCGGGAGGGGCGCTGGTCGCGGTGCAGCTGGCCAGAGCCATCGCCAGCGCGGGTGCAATCCCTGCCAGCAGGGCTGATTTGCGTGTCGTCTTCATTTCTCTCAATCCTGTGGCGGAAGCGCAATGGGTTGTGTCCCGTCAGCCTGACGGCCCACTGTCAGGCTCTCTATCTGCTCTGCCGTTCCGGGCGGGCGGTGGTATGCGCCAACCGTCGCCACATCGGGCACCATCGCCTCCCCCGTCACCGGGTTGGGGTAGTGGAAGGGGATGATGTAATAGGCGGGATAGGTCAGATAGACCGTGCTGGGCGGCAGGTCCGGCGGCGGATTGAACTTGTCCGGCCAGGTGTTGTTGAGCGCGTTTTCGCCCCACCCCTGCCAGTTTGTGTACATGGTGAAAGGCCCGGTCAGGCGGCTCATGCGCCAGATGCCGTCCTCGCCCTTTTCAAACTCGTCCTCGTACAGCGGCAGGCCCCACCCGCTGCTGGCCATCACGAAGGCGCGGCTGCGGATCCAGCCGGTGGTGCCATCGGGCGAAACATTGACGATCGGCTGAAACTGCATGTGATTGGTCAGCAGGCCGATATTGGCGCCGTCCGGGCCGAACGCGGTCTGCATATATTCCAGCACGCGGTCGCGGCCCACGAAGATGCCCTTGCCGCCGATCTCCAGCGTGGCGTCTTCGGTGAACAGCTGGCTCAGCAGCGTCCACTGGCCCTTGTCGACGAAATAGCCATAGGTGCGCTGCACCCGCTCGATATCGTTCATGTCCTCCAGCCGGGTGATGCGGGCGTCGAGTTCATCGAGCATGGCATCCACGTCCTGCGCGGCGGCGGGAGTGGAGGCGAGAATTGCCAGTGCGGCGGCTGCAAGAAGTGCCTTTTTCATCATCATTCCCTCCCCGCGATATCATCGCGCGGCTGCACCACCTCTATCGGCTCACCGGTCACAGGGTGCGGAAAGCTGAATGGCGGAATGTAGTTGGACGGAAAACTGCGATAGACCTCGCTGGGCGGTTCATCGGGCGGGAACAATGCGCTTGGGCCATCAGCGGGAATGGCCGAGCGGGTCCAGCCGGCATCATAATCGGTCCGGGCGGTGAGGTAGAAGTGCAGCTCGGCAATCTTCCACACGCCGCCTTCCTTCACATAGTCATTCTCGTAAAGGCCCACGCCCCAGATGCCATTGGCGCCGGGCTGCGACAGCATGATCATGCCCTGCCAGCGCGCGGTAGCCGTCTGGCCATCATCGGCCACGTTGATCACCGCCTGCAATTGCATGTGATTGTTGAGATGGCCGGGGGCGAGCCGCTCCGGCCCGAACAGCAGCAGCGCGCGTTCAATCCGCTGGCGGCCGATATAGACGCCGCGCTGGCCATATTCGAAACGGCCATTGCGGGCGAAAAGCTGCGCCACCTCGCTCCACATGCCCTTGTCGAAATAATAGCCATAGCTGGCCTGCAGCACTTCGATGGCCTGCTGGTCCTCCAGCCGCTCCACCCGCTGGCGATAATCGGCCAGCCGCTGCCCGGTCGATTGAGCCTGAGCAGATTGGGCTGCGGCGGATTGGGATGCGGCGGATTGGGATGCGGCGGGAGCTGCGATGGCCAGCGTCAGTGCGCCGGTGATTGCAAGACGGATCATTCGACCGGCCTCCCGGTCACGGGATGGGGTGCCTGGAAGGGCGGGATCTGCACGGCGGGGAAGCCCTGATAATCGGCGCTGGGGCCGCGATCGGGCGGATAGTCCAGCGATGTCTGGCTGCGCACCAGCCCCTCCCCTTCATTCAGTCGTGCCCATCCCCGGGCATAGGGTACCACGAAATTCACATAGAGATGGATACGGCTGATCTTCCACACGCCGCCTTCGCGCACATAGGCGTTTTCATACACGCCATCGCGCCATTCGGCATGTTCGTGATATTGCCCCAGCATCCCCAGATCGCGCCAGCGCGCGGTGGCGCTGCGGGCATCGTCGGCCACGGTGATCGCCGGTTGCAGCGTGACCCATTCGTTGAGCTGGCCGTAGATCAGCCCTTCCTGCCCGCCATGAAGGCGGCGCAGATATTCGCCGATCCGCTCCGGCCCGGCATAGACCCCGTCAATGCCCAGCTCGATCGTGCCGTCATCTGCAAACAGAGCGGCGGCCTCATTCCACAGGCCGCGATCGACGTAATAGGCAAAGGCGCGCTGCAGGTTCTTGATGGCGCGCACGCCTTCCAGCTTCTCGACCCGGCTGGTCAGCGCCTCAACCTCGGCAACGACTTGCGCGTCGGACATTTGCGCCTGCGCGGTGGCGGGCATGGCCGCCATGCTGGCGGCGGCAATAAGGGCGAGCGTTCTCATTCGGCCTCCGGAATTGGGGTGGACTCGATTGTAAAAGGACCAGGGTCCTGCTCCCTGAGCGCGGGATCGAACAGGTAAGTGATCTTGCCGACCGGATACCAGGCGCGCCCGTTCACCGCCGTGGCGGATGACGGATAATCGATCCCCTGCGCGATCACGTCAATCTGTGCAGCGGTGCCATCGATAGTGACCACGGTGACTTTGCCGCCCGGCCCCTCTGTCTGCAGGAAGCGATTGCCGCCCAGCGGGCGCAGGCCGTCCGGCCCTTCCATCGGCTGCGATGTTTCCAGCACGGTGACGGTATCGAACAGGCCGTTGTCTTCGACCCCCACCTGCATCAACGTGTGACGCTGGACCGAATTGACATAGAGCGCGCCGCTTTCCGCAAAGGCGATCCCGTCAATCCCGCCAAATTCAGGATCAGCCGCCCAATAGTCCAGCGCCTCCCCGCCAGCGGCCAGCTTGAATATCCGCCCGCCGATCGTGTCCGTTGCATACAGGTCGCCATTTCCGGCAACCGCCATGTCATTGCACAGCACCGGCCCGGCATCGGCAGGAAAGGGGTGGCTGGCGACAAGCGAGCCATCGGCCAGCGCAAAGGTCTTTACCGCCGACGATCCATCCTCTCCCATCGCGGGATTGGAGCAGACCCACAGCCAGCCGCGGGTATCGTCTGCCAGCACGCCAAATACCGAAAGCAGGCCGTTCTGCGCATCGGGCGCGATCCAGACAGAGCCTGTCGCGCTGCCCGGTTCGATGCGGTAGATCGCCCCGCGATTGCTGCCCGCATAGATGATGCCATCTGCATCGGAGGTTATGCTTTCGGGAAAGAGCCGCTCGCCTTCCAGCGTGATGGTTTCAATCGCAGGCTGGTCGCCGGTCTGCGCATCTTCCTGCGCACAGGCGGCCAGCGCCAGCGCGGTCAGTGCCATGGCGCAGCAATTGCGCCTGTTCCCTCTCACCATTCCATCCCCCAACAAAGCGCCTTCCCTTGCGCTGTGCCTATACCATAGGATGCTGGGGCGTTGCTGCAAGATAACCTTGGCTAGAATTAGAGTAATCTGCGGCTCAGGAGAGAGAAATGAGCGACACAAGCAAGACCGGCCTGTCCCGGCGCGAGATTCTGGCTGCCGGGGCAACCATTCCGCTGGCCCTTTCAGCAGGCAAGGCGATGGCGCAGCAGGCGCAGGGCCAGCCGCTTATCGGCGATCCGCAATTGCCCCTGCCTGCCTCTGAAAGGATGCGCTGGGCGATTGTCGGCCTGGGCACATTTGCCATCGGCCAGGTGATCCCCGGTTTCGGCAACTCCAGCCTCTCACGCATCACCAGCTTCGTTTCCGGCAATGCGGCCAAGGCGCATGATCTGGGTGCGCGCTACGGCGTGTCACGCTTCTACGATTACAGCAATTTCGATGCCATTGCCGACGATCCGGAGATCGACTGCGTCTATATCGTGCTGCCCGTGGGCCTGCATGCCGAGTTTACCATTCGCGCCCTGCGCGCAGGCAAGCACGTCTTGTGCGAAAAGCCGATGGCCTCCACCAGCGCCGAATGCGCAGCGATGATTGCTGCTGCCCAGGCCGCAAACCGCCAGCTGGGAGTGGCCTACCGTGTGCATTTCGAACCCAATAACCGCGATGCGCTGCGCCGGATCGAGGCGGGCGAGCTGGGCGCGATGCGCTATATCTCCGCAGACCACGGCTTTTCCGCCGATCCGAACTGGCCACCGCACAAATGGCGACTGGAAAAGGCGCTGGGCGGCGGCGGTTCGATGTATGACATCGGCATCTACGGCCTCAACACATCGCTGATGATGCTGCCGGGCGATGTCCCGCAATCGGTATCCGCACTCTATTCCACCCCCGCCGGAGATCCCCGCTTTACCGAGGTGGAGGGCGGCATTGATTACCGCGTGCGCATGGCCAGCGGCATCAACATCCAGGGCTCGTCATCCTATTGCTGGAGCCCCTATGTCTCGCGCCAGCGCTATTTCGGGGCAACCGCTTCCATCGCCATGCAGCCGGCCACCACGTACGATGACAACCGCATCACGCTGGAAGGCGGCGGCGGGCCAAGCCGCAGCTTCACATCGGGCGATCCCATGTCGCAGTTTTCTGCGCAGGTGGACGGCTTCTCCGCCGCTGCCCGCGCCAACCGGCCCCATCTCACACCGGGCGAGATGGGACTGCGGGACATGCGCCTGATAGAGGCGATGTATGCCAGCGCCGATCAGGATGGCGCCATCATCGCGGTGTAGGGCCGCGCCCGATCACCCGGGCAGTTGCGCAGGCTCCATCCGCGGCACCAGGGCGTGAATGCAGGCCAGCGCAATCAGATAGGCAAGCCCGGCATAGATCACGATGGGCACGTATGATCCTGTCAGTTCCAGCGTCCAGCCGGTGGCCTGGGCAATCAGTATGCCGCCCACCGCGCCCGCAGCTCCGCCCATTCCCGCAATCGTCGCCACCGCACGGCGCGGATAGAGATCGCTGATCATGGTGAAGATGTTGGAGCTGAACGCCTGATGCGCCGCCGTGCCAAGCCCGATCAGCATTACTGCCACCATCGGGCTGGGCGCACTGGCCACCGTCACCATCGGCACCGCCAGCAATGCGGCGATCAGCAATGTGGTCTTGCGCGCGCGGTTGATGCTCCATCCGCGCCCGACAAGATGCGATGACAGCCAGCCGCCCGCGATCGAGCCGACGTCCGCCAGCAGATAGACGCCGATCAGCGCCGGGCCGATGGTGGCCAGTATACCGCTGTCGCCGGTTGGAAACAGCTCCATGCCCTGCGTCCGGCCAAGGAAATCGGGCAGCCAGAACAGGAACAGGTACCACACCGGATCGGTGAAGAACTTGCCGCAGATGAAGTACCATGCCTGTCGCTGGCGCAAGGCATCCTTCCAGCCCAGCGGTGCCCCGGCAGGGTCCTCACCATCCTGGTTGATCCATTCGCGCTCGCTATCGGTCAGTTCGGCGTGATCGGCAGGCTGGCGGAAGAACCGCAACCACCCCCACAGCACCACAAAGCCGATCAGGCCGGTGACAAGGAAGGCGGAGCGCCAGCCATAAGCACCGGCAATGCCGATGGCGATGATCGGGGTCAGCAGCACGCCGACATTGGCGCCTGCATTCAATATGCCCACGCCCAGCGCGCGTTCACGCCGGGGGAACCATTCGGCCACCGATTTGACCGCCCCTGGATAGGCTGCGCTTTCGGCCACGCCCAGGGCGATGCGGGCAAGGATGAAGGCCAGCACGCTGCGCGCGGCGGCATGGAAACAGGCGGCAAGGCTCCACAGGCCAATGGCGATGGCAACGCCCTTGCGCGTGCCGACCCTGTCCAGCCAGCGACCCACCACCAGCAGGCCGATGCCGTAGCTGGCCTGAAAGGCGGTGACGATATTGCCGTAATCGACCTCGCTCCAGCCCATGTCCGCCTCGATAACGGGCTTGAGCACGCCGATGATCTGGCGGTCGATGTAATTGATGGTGATGACGAAAAACAGCAGCGCGCAAATCGCCCAGCGATATTGGCCGGCCGGCTTTTCCATCTGCGCCGGTGCGCGATCGTCAGCCGGTTTGCCACCCGGTCCAGTGGCTTTAACCTGCGCGCTCATGTCCGGCCTCTGCGACCGGTATTTTCCCCGTGGGACATCTTCGTTCCCCTCCCCCTGATAGCGCTACCATATGGTGCGAGGACCATGCCGACAAGCGCTATTGTGCTGTGCTCAGCGCTCCTCGGCTGCGGCGGCGGCGCGCAGGCGGGCGCGCAATATACGTCCCGCAGGGGTCAGATCGGCATCGCTCCACCCGGCCACGGCTTGCGTCCCGGGGCGCAGCGCGGCGCTGCTTTCATCACGCTCGGTGATGGACCAGTTGAGCCACGAGATGTGGTTCTCCTCCGCCCAGTCCCACCAGGCGTTGCTTGATGCCATGTCGATGGGGCCGTTGCCGGTCGCCTCGACAATGCCGAATTCGGTGATCATCAGCGCCAGCCCCGCCTGCCGCGCCTGCTCCGCACGGGCGCGCAGATCGTCCTTGTGGGTGGCGGCGTAATAATGGAGCGTATAGCCGATATTGCTGCCCTCCAGAGGATCGAGCGCGGCAATATCGACATCCTGGCTCCAGCTGGGAGAGCCGACGATTATCAGGTTGTCGGGATCGATCGCACGGATCGCGGCAATGATCCGCTGGTGATAGGGCTTGATGTCGCGCGACCAGTCCACCCCGTCGCGCAAAGGCTCGTTGAACGGCTCGTAGATGAGGTTGGGCAAGTGGCCATATCGCCGCGCGATCTCGGTCAGGAAGCGCTCTGCCTCTTCGGGATGCTCGCGGTGCGCGTGCCAGTCCACGATCACATAGATGCCGTTGGCGGCGGCGGCTTCGATCACGGTGGAGGCCTTGTCGATCTCGCGCTCGAAATGCTGGAGCGCGCTGTCATCGCCCTCTGCCGCAATGGCGGCGCGAACGGCGCTGACCTTCCAGTCGGACACCAGCCAGTCGACCGTCTCGCGTGTGTAGAACTGCGGCCCCCATTGTGACCAGAACAGGCTCATCCCGCGCAGCGTCACCGGTTCGCCCTGCTCACCCACGATCTGCCCATTGGTGATGGAAAGCGACCCGTGGAGCGCAACCGGAGTAGTCGCGGGAACGCGCGCCAGATCGCTGATCGGCCGGCTGGCGGTTTGCAGGCTCTGCCCGTCACTGCAGCCCCCCACAGCCATTGTAAGTGCCGCCGCTGCGGCGATGAGGCGGAATGCCTTTCTCACCTTTCTCATCTCACTTCTCCTGCTGTGCCCATGTGTGCATGGGCCTGTTCTATTGTCACAATGTCCTGCGCGCTGGGTGACCATGATCCACCGATTATCCCATCCGGCCCGAAGATCGCCCCGATCCGAGAACGCAAATCCGCCTCCACCGCTGCATCCCGCAAGCGATCGGCCAGGGGATCGTCCAGCCAGCGGCCATCGCTGATATGCCACAGCCATGCCGCAATGCCGGTCAGGATGGCGGGGCAGGGTTGCGAGTTTTCACGCAATGTCTCCATCCAGCGCTGGGGGATTTTCTGGCTGCCATCCATGGCGATCTGGGCCAGCCGGTGGTTCAGCGCGGGATCGGAAAACCGCTGCAGCAGCCGCCGAGCATAGGCGGCCAGATCCTGCGCTGGAGCCACCGCAATAGTGGGCGCGGCTTCATCCAGCATCAGACGCTGCACCAGCGCCCGCAAGGCCGGATCGGCCACCGCCTGATGCACAAATTCATGCCCCGCCGCCAGCCCGGCATAGGCCAGCAAGGAATGCGCACCGTTGAGCATGCGCAGCTTGGCGGCCTCAAAGGGCGCGACGTCAGCCACGATCTGCACTCCGCAATCCTCCCAGCGCGGACGCGGACCCGCGAAGGCGTCCTCCACCACCCATTGGCTGAAGCTTTCGGTGAACACCGCTGCCTCGTCGCGCAGGCCGATCCGCCGTTCAAGGCCTGCCAGGTCGGCATCGCGCGTGGCCGGCACGATCCGGTCAACCATCGCATTTGGACAGCTGCATTCAGCCGCAAACCAGCCGAGCAATTCAGGGGCCTGCGCAGTGAGATATTGCGTCATCAGATAGCGCAGCACGGCACCATTGGCGGGCAAATTGTCGCAGCTCAGCAGCGTCAGGCCGGGTAACCCTGCCTCCATCCGCAATTTCATGCCAGTTGCCAGCAGCGGGTAGAAACTCGCGCGCGCAGCCTCCAAATCCAGAGCCACATCTGCCGCGCGGCAATATCCCTTCTCGGTCACCGTAAAGCTGACGATATGGCAGGCGGGCGAGGCGATCCGGGCCGCGATCGCTTGCGCATCGCGGCCTGCCACCAGCACTTCACGCACCGATCCGATCACGCGCGTGCGTACCTCCTGCCCGGACCTTTCGCTCAGCGTGTAGAGCCCGTCTTGCGGACCCATCTGCCGCGCCACATTGTCTGATCGCAGCGATACTCCGCAAATCATCCAGTCGCGCTCCCCCGCCGCCATCGCATCGTCGCAACAGGCGGCCAGATGCGCGCGGGCGAAGGCGCCAAGTCCGAAATGGACGATGCCCACCTGCTGCCCGCCACGATCGAAAGCGGGGCACGCCACATCGGGCGGCAGGCGCTCCAGCGTGGCGGTCGACAGCCTCACAGCCGGTAGGCCTGCCGGGCCAGATTACAGGCGAGGTCCTGCGCCAGCTGTGCCGCCTCGTCCTCTTCCAGCCGGTGTTCGGCCACCAGTTCCGCCAGGAAACCGCAGTCCACCCGACGCGCCAGATCATGCCGCGCCGGGATGGACAGGAAGGCCCGCGTATCGTCGTTGAAGCCCACGGTGTTGTAGAAACCGGCGGTCTCCGTGGTCATGCGGCGGAAGCGGCGCATACCTTCGGGACTATCGTGGAACCACCATGCAGGCCCCAGCCGCAGGCACGGATAATGGCCCGCCAGCGGCGCCAGTTCGCGCGCATAGGCGGTCTCATCCAGCGTGAAGAGAATGAGCGTGAAATCCGCCTCATTGCCGAAGCGGTCGAGCAGCGGTTTCAGGGCGTGGACGTAGTCTGTCGGCATGGGAATATCGGCCCCCACGTCGCGCCCGAATTGTGCGAACAACTGCGCGTTGTGATTGCGGAAGGAGCCGGGGTGCAGCTGCATCACCAGCCCGTCCTCCATGCTCATGCGCGCCATTTCGGTGAGCATTTGCGCACGGAACAGCTCGGCATCCGCGGGCGATGATGCGCCGCCCTTCACCCGGTCGAACAGCGCCTGCGCCTCCGATTGCGGCAGATCGGCGGTGCGCGCGGTGGGGTGGCCGTGATCGGTCGATGTCGCGCCCATTTGCGCAAAGAAGGCCCGGCGCTGGCGATGCGCGGTAAGATAGCCGGTCCAGCTGAGACAATCCTGACCCGTCAGGTCCGACAGCAGAACCAGATTACGTGCAAAACCTTCGAACTCGGGGTCCACCACCGGATCGGGGCGATAGGCGGTGATCACCCGCCCGCCCCAGCCGCTGTCCCGAATGGCGCGGTGATGATCGAGGCTGTCGAGCGGGTTCTCCGTGGTCGCAATCACCTCGATATTAAAGCGTTCGAACAGGGCACGCGGGCGGAAGGCTTCTGTCGCCAGCGCCGCCGTGATCGTATCGAAATAAAGGTCCGCAGTGGCCGCTTCCAGCCGCACGTCCTGAGCGAACACCTCGGCAAACACCCAGTCCAGCCAGATGCGCGAAGGCGTGCCGCGAAACAGGTAATAATGCCGCGCAAAGATACGCCATGCCTCGCGCGGATCCGGGCGCGGGTCCGGGCGCGGGTCCGGGCGCGGGTCCGGGCGCGGATCGGCACCGGAACCACCCAGCCCAAGATCCTCCAGCGCCACGCCTTGCGAATAGAGCATGCGCAGCAGGTAATGGTCGGGTTGCAACAGCAGCTCGGCCGCATTGCCGAATGGCGCATTGCCGGCGAACCATGATGGATCGGTATGGCCATGCGGGCTGATGATCGGCAGGCCCTGCACCTGCGCGTAAAGCATGCGGGCGATGTCGCGGGTTCTGGGGTCGGCAGGGAAAAGCCGGTCCGGATCAAGATGCAGCGCGTTTGGCAGGAGCCTCTCCTCTCGCTTTTTGCCACGTCAGCGTTACATGGGGCATTCAACCAATGGTAGCGCTAACGGAGGGGTTGTCGCGCATGAAGATCACGGCTGCAAGGGTCATCGTCACATGTCCGGGGCGGAATTTCGTCACGCTCAAGGTGGAAACCGATCAGGGCGTCAGCGGAATCGGGGACGCCACGCTCAACGGGCGCGAAAAGGCGGTGGTCGCCTATCTGGAGGATCACGTGATCCCCAGCCTGATCGGCCGCGATCCTTCGCGGATCGAGGACATCTGGCAATTCTTCTATCGCGGAGCCTACTGGCGGCGCGGCCCGGTGACGATGAGCGCGATATCCGCCGTCGATACCGCGTTGTGGGATATCAAGGCCAAGATGGCGGGCATGCCGTTGTATCAATTGCTGGGCGGCAAGAGTCGCGAGCGGGTGATGGTCTATGGCCACGCCAATGGCGCGAGCCTGGAGGAGACCGTGGATGCGGTGGGCCAGTATATCGCCATGGGGTACAAGGCGATCCGCGCGCAAAGCGGCATTCCCGGTATAGAAAAGGCGTATGGCGTAGCGCGCGGCACGCTGCATTATGAGCCTGCCGATGCGGCCCTGCCGACCGAGACCGTGTGGGACACGCCCAAGTATCTGCGCTTTGCGCCCAGACTGTTCGAGAAGCTGCGCGATACCTATGGCGATGAGCCTGAGCTGCTGCACGATGTGCACCACCGGCTGACCCCCAATGAAGCGGCGCAGCTGGGCAAGGCGCTGGAGCCGCACCGGCTGTTCTGGATGGAAGACCCGACCCCGGCGGAGAACCAGCAGGCCTTCCGCCTGATCCGCGAGAGGACCACCACTCCGCTGGCCGTGGGGGAGATCTTCGACTCCATCTGGGACTGCAAGGATCTGATCGAGAACCAGCTGATCGACTATATCCGCACTACCGTTCTGCGCGCGGGCGGCATCACCCATCTGCGGCGCATCGCCGATCTGGCCAGCCTGTATCAGGTGCGCACCGGCAGCCACGGCGCCACCGACCTGTCACCTGTGACCATGGGCGCGGCGGTGCATTTCGATACGTGGGTGCCCAACTTCGGTATTCAGGAATATATGCGCCATTCGGAGGAAACCGACGCGGTCTTCCCCCATGACTACCGCTTTGCCGATGGGCATATGCATTGCGGAGAAACGCCCGGACACGGTGTGACGATAGACGAGGAGCTGGCGGCCAAATATCCCTATCGGCCTGCCAGCCTGCCTGTCGCGCGGCTGGAAGACGGGACCATGTGGAGCTGGTAAATCAGGGCACCGCATGGCCCGAATAGAGCAGGCCGCCATTGCCCTCCCGCTCGAACACCGGGCCCGGCACGCTGCCGTCATGCACGATCACGGCGATCTCCCGCCATTGTTCCATGCCGGGGAAACTGCCCTGTCGCTCGCCGATGGCCAGCAGCTTGGCGCGATCATGCCAGCGCATCGGAATGCGGGAAAACTCGCCGCGCACATAGCCCATGTCCTCGCCCTGATCCTCATACAGTGAGAACGCGCCATCGGCGCCGGCGAAGACATGCACCGTCAGTTCACCCTGCGGATTCTCGCCGGTATATTGCACGTCGGGGCCAAGCGGCACGATGGAGCCTGCGCGCACGAACAGCGGCATTCTTTCGCGCGGGGCATCCGCGGTTACGGTCTGCCCGCCGGTATAGCGCGCGCCGGTATTCGTATCATACCAGTCGGTTCCGGCGGGCAGGTAGACTTCGCGGTTGCGCGCGCCGAACCGGGTGACGGGCGCGGCCAGCAATGACGGGCCGAACATGTATTCGTCATCGATGTCCCACACCTGCCGGTCCGCTTCGAAATCCATCACCAGCGGGCGGATGATCGTGCCATCGGCAAAATGCGTGCCCGCCGCCAGCGTGTAGATGTAGGGCATCAGGCGGTAGCGCAGGCGGTGGTAGTGGGTCAGGCCCTCCATCATCGCTGCATCCTGCGCCGCGATGATCGGCGTTTCGCGCTGCGGGAATTCACCGTGACTGCGGAAGAGCGGGCTGAACGCGCCAAACTGGAACCAGCGCAGATACAGCTCGCGCCATTCGGGCAGGTGCGCGGGGTCCTGATTTGAAAAACGGTTTTCGACCGCGAAGCCGCCGATATCATGCGTCCAGTTGGGCACGCCCGCGACCGACAGGTTCAGCCCGGCGCTGATCTGGTCGCGCAAGTCGTCCCAGCGCGCCGCCACATCGCCCGACCACAGCGCCGCGCTGGCCCGCTGGATGCCGCCAAACCCGCTGCGGGTGAGGATGACAGGCCGCCGGTCCGGTTGTGCCGCCCGCAACCCTTCGGCCACGCCCTGCGCATGGAGCAGCGGATAGGAATTGAAGATCGCCGCGCCCGGCACACCGGTGGCGGGCGATGTCATCTGGTATTTGCGCTGCTGCACCGAGAGGTTGGAATGCCAGTCCGGCTCGGTCGCATCCATCCACCACGCATCAAAGCCCAGCGGCAGCAGCCTGTCCGCCATCTGCCGGAAATAAATCTCCCGCGCCTGCGCCGCATAGGGATCGTAGAACGTGTTGGCATAGCCTGGCCCGACCCAGTCGAGCTGCCCTGCGTCCAATGGTCGTTGGTACAGATATCCGCCCGCTGCCAGTTCCTGTGCATTGGCGGTGCCGGGATAGAACTTGGGCCACACAGACAGCATGATCCGTGCGTCCATATTGTGCACCGCAGCCACCATTGCAGCAGGATCGGGGAAGCGCGCGGGGTCGAAACCATGACTGCCCCATTGATCCTCCGGCCAATAGAACCAGTCCTGCACGATGGTATCGATGGGAATGCGCGCATCGCGATATTGCCGCAGCACATCCACCAGCTGATCCTGCGTTTCATAGCGCTGGCGCGATTGCCAGAAGCCAAAGGCCCAGCGCGGCATCATTGGCGCATTGCCAGTCAGGCGGCGGTATCCGGCGATGGCGTCATCCATGCTCGGCGCAGGAACCACGTAGTAATCGATCGCCCTGCCCGCCTCGCTGGCAAAGCTGACCGAATGGCGGTCCGCATCGGGCAAAGGGTCAGCGTGTTCAAGCGCGATATAGCCCTGGTCCGGCTCCCACTCCACGCGCAGCTCGGTCGCCATGCCCGCTTCCAGATCCAGCTCGAAATTATGGAACCAGGGGTTCCAGTTCTGCCGCCAGCGGGACAGCACTTCCACGTCATTGGCGAACAGCTTCACATAGCCCGAGGAATAGAGGCGGAACTTGTGCGTGCCGGATGTGCGCGGGCGATACTGGCCGCGCCAGACGACCTGCTGCAACTGGGCCGAATGTCCCGCCGGATTCTGCCCGGTGGTGGCTGCCACCACTGCCGAGCGCGCCTCCTGCGGCCAGCGCTGCTGGTCCTCGATATACTGGTAATCGATGGTCCGCTCGGGCCTGGCGAGAACGTGCCTGCCCCCGACGAAATAGCTCGCCCGCCAATCCAGATCGAGCTGCTCATATTCTTGCGGATCGCCCACTCGGGTGATCGAATTATTGTCCCACAAGATGCCATAGCCGCGGGTGGAAACCAGATACGGAATGGCAATTGCCATGTTGTGCTGGGCGAGTTCCACGTCCTCGCCATTGTAATTCATCTGCCGGTTCTGGTGCTGGCCAAGCCCGTACAGCCCCTCGTCACTGCCGCGGTTGAACTGCGCGCGCGTGGCCAGCCATTGCTGGCCTTCGATCTGAACCCGCTGCAAGGTTCGTGCAGGCGCGTACTCGTCTAGCAGCAGCGTTCCGGCGGCGTCATAGACCGTCAGCCGCCCGTCGGAGCGGCCAATCACCGCATGGCCCATATGGGTGGTGAGGCTGGCGATGGCCTGATCCTGATAGAACACCGGCTCGCCATCGGCATCGTGGATGACCATCAGGCTTGGCGCCACCTGCGCCAGATCGTTCGCCACCGTCACACGGAAGGTTCCGTCGGCATAAGCGAGCACGCGCACATGCTCGCCCGCGTCGGTGGTCACCACCATGCCGTGCGGCACCTGCTCAACCTCGCCTGCCAGCGCGGGTCCGGCCAGCAGTGCCAGCAGCGCAGCGGCGACCGGAGCGCGGCCAATCAATGGACAGTGACCGGTGTGGGAATTGCCGCAGGCGTGATGGTGCCTTGCGCACGCCCGACAATCTCGATCCGGGTGCGGGCGCGGATATCGTCCGACGCACTGCCCACCATCAGCTCTATCGTGCCGGGTTCAACCACCCAGCCGCCAGAGAGGCCCCACAGCGCGAATTGCGCCGCCGACAGGGTGAAGGATACATCGCGGGTCTGCCCCGGCTGCAAGGTCACCCGGTCAAATCCGCGCAATTGCATGACTGGCCGCGACACGCTGGCCACCGGATCGCGCATGTATAATTGCACCACCTCGTCGCCAGCCACTGCGCCGCTATTGGTAACAGGAATGGTCAGCGTCACCGTGCCGCCATCCGCTGGCATGTCGGCGCGGTCCAGCGCGATCTCGCCATAGGCAAAGGTGGAGTAGGACAGTCCATGCCCGAAGGCGTAGAGCGGAGTGATCGGCAGGTCCATATAGCGCGCGGTATCCTTTGCCGGATCGGGGTCCGCGGGCCGTCCGCTGGGCAGTTGATCATAGGTGAAGGGCACCTGCCCCGTCGCGCGTGGAAAGCTGGCGGGCAGCCTGCCGCCGGGGTTGGCATCGCCAAACAGCGTGCGGGTGATAGCCGGGCCTGCCTCCACCCCCAGCAACCACGTCGCAAGCACGGCGTCGGCCGCTTCATCCACTTCGGGAATGGCCAGCGGACGCCCGCCCATCAGCACCACCACCAGCGGCTTTCCGGTGGCCTTGAGGGCTTCGAGCAATTCGCGCTGGCGGCCAGGCAGTTCGATGGAGGAGCGGCTGCGCGCCTCGCCCGACCAGTCATAATCTTCACCGATCGCCAGCACGATCACGTCCGCGCCTCGCGCAGCCGCAACTGCCGCCGCGATTCCGTTGCCGTCCTCACTGCTGTCAGCGTCACTGCTGCCATCGTTACTGATGCCATCGTTACTGCGACTGTCCACGCCGGGGGCATGGATCACGTCCGGATGCGCTGCTTCGAGCGCAGCGCGCAGGGTCACCACATCTTCCGCGCGGCCCTGCGCGCGCCATGATCCAAGCTGTGAAAGCGCATCATCGGCCAGCGCGCCGATCAGGGCGATCCGCCCGGCATTGCGCGCCAGCGGCAGGACATCGCCGTCATTCTTGAGCAGCACGATGGACCGCTCGGCAATGTCGCGCGCCGCTGCGCGGTGTTCGCCCGACAGCAGCACCTCCGCCTCCCGCGCCGCATCGTGATAGGCATAGGGATGATCGAACAGGCCCAGTCGCTGCTTCACCTGAAGGATGCGCAATACCGCTTCATCCAGCAGCGGCAGCAGCGATGGATCAGCTTCGATCGCACCGCGAAGGTCATCGGCATAGATGTCCGCCACCATGTCCATATCCACGCCAGCACGCAGGGCCAGCGCCGCCGCATCGGCGCGCGATCCGGCGATGCCATGCGCCATCAGTTCCTCTACCGCGCGCCAGTCTGACAGCAGCAGGCCGTCCCAGCCCCATTCATCGCGCAATATGCCGCGCAGCAGCGCTTCATTGGCGGTGGTGGGCACGCCGCCAATGGCATTGAATGCAGTCATGTAGCTGGCCGTGCCTTCCTGCGCAGCGGCCTGAAACGGGGCGAGATAGGTTTCGCGCAGCGCCCGCTCGGAGATTTCCGCCCCGGCATAATCGCGCCCGCCCTCGGCCGCGCCATAGGCCCCAAAATGCTTGGTGCCGGCCATGATCGTATCGGCGGCGGCAAGCTCATCACCCTGGAAGCCGCGCACCTGTGCCGCAGCCATACGACTGCCGAGGTAGGCATCCTCGCCCGCGCCTTCGACAATCCGCCCCCAGCGCGGATCGCGGGCAATGTCCACCATGGGCGCAAAGGTCCAGTGCAGACCCGATGCGCTGGCTTCGCGCGCGGCAATGCGGGCGTGGAGCTGGGCCGCCGCCGGGTCCCAGCTGGCCGCCATCGCCAGCGGAACAGGAAAGATCGTGCGATAGCCATGCACCACATCCATGGAGAACAGCAGCGGAATGCCCAGCCGGCTTTCCTCCACCGCCACGCGCTGCAACTCGCGCAGCTCAGCCGCACCCGCGACATGGAGGTAGGAGCCCACTTCCCCGCGGCGCACCCGCTCCAGCTCTTCCGGCCCGAGACGGGAGTTGAGCGCCTTGGAGCGCCCGCCCATGCGCTGTACCAGCTGGCCGATCTTTTCCTCCAGCGTCATGCGCAAAAGCAGCGATTCGGGATTGGCCGCCGCCCCCTCCTGCATTGGCATGGAGCCTGCCTGCGCGGCGGCGGACCTGTCTGCCACCACGATCAGTCCAATCGCCGCGAACAGCGGCAGCAGACACAGGGCGGCCCTGCGCATAAGCGGTGCGATAGTCATGTCCCCTCTCCCGTCCCGGCTTTGAATTATGCCTTTGACAATAGCCTCCAGAGTTAGGATGGTAGCGCTCACATAGCAAGATTCCCGCGGGGTGGCGGGTAATGGGAGGGATAATGTTGCGTTACGGGAAAGCGGGTCTGGTTGGGCTTGCGGGTTTGCTGGTTGCGGCCTGTGCGGCGGGTCAGTCAGGTCCGCCAGCAAGCGCGGTGGCAGGCACTTCAGCCGGCGCGGCTGGCGGGTCCGGCATTGCCCATCCGCAGGACTGGCCTGCCTACGATTATCCGGTTCAGACCCCCCCGCAGGATGAAGCGCGCATCGCCGATCTGCTGGCGCGCATGACGCTGGAGGAAAAGATCGGCCAGCTGGTTCAGGCCGATCTGTGCTGCGTCACGCCCGACGACGTGCGCGACTATAATCTGGGATCGGTGCTGAATGGCGGCAACAGCGGGCCTTATGGCAATGACCTGGCACCCGCATCAGACTGGCTGCGGCTGGCGGACGAGTTCTACACTGCATCTGTCGACAGGTCCGATGGCGGCGTGGGCATTCCGGTCATCTGGGGCACTGATGCCGTGCATGGCCATGCGAATATCATCGGCGCAACCGTGTTCCCGCACAACATTGGCCTTGGCGCGATGCGCGATGTGGAACTGATAGAGCGAATCGGTGCAGCCACCGCCGCTGAAGTGCGCGTGACGGGGCAGGAATGGACCTTTGCCCCCACGGTGGCGGTGCCGCAGGATTTCCGCTGGGGCCGCGCTTACGAAGGCTATTCCTCAAACCCGGCGCTGGTTGCCTCCTATGTCGGCGCGATGGTGCGCGGGCTGCAGGGGCCACCCGGAAATCAGGACCTGCTGGCAGGCCCCCATGTGCTGGCATCCACCAAGCATTTCCTGGCCGATGGCGGCACCGACAACGGCACCGACCAGGGCGATTCAAGTATCGATGAGACAGAGCTGCGCGAGATCCACGGCGCACCTTACGGGCCGGCCATTGCCGAAGGCGTCTCCACTGTCATGGCCAGCTTCTCCAGCTGGCAGGGCGTGAAGATGACCGGCAATGAAAGCCTGCTTACTGGTGTGCTGAAGGATCGCATGGATTTCGGCGGCTTTACCGTATCGGACTGGAACGCCCACGGGCAGGTGGCGGGGTGCACCAATGAAAGCTGCCCGCAGGCGCTGCTGGCGGGTATCGACATGTATATGGCGCCCGATAGCTGGCGGCCGATCTACAATGATCTGCTGACCCGTGCCCACGCAGGTGAGCTGCCGATGGCGCGCATTGACGACGCGGTGTCCCGTATCCTGCGGGTCAAGGCACGGCTTGGCCTGCTTGACGCACCGCGCCCCTCGCAGCGCTATCTTTCCGGCCAGTATGATGTTCTGGGCGCGCCGGAGCACCGCGCCCTGGCGCGTGAGGCAGTGCGCAAGTCGATGGTCCTGCTGCGCAATGACGGCGTGCTGCCGCTGGCCCCCGGCGGGCGGCTGCTTGTGGCTGGCGAAGGGGCGGATGACATTGCCCGCCAGTCTGGCGGCTGGACGCTCAGCTGGCAGGGCACGGGCCTGACGAACGACCTGTTCCCCGGCGCAACGTCGATCTGGGCGGGCCTGCAACACGGCGTGGAAAGCGCCGGTGGCAGTGCGGAACTTTCCCCCGATGGCAGCTTCACCCAGCGGCCCGATGCCGCGGTAGTGGTGTTTGGCGAGCGGCCCTATGCCGAGTTTCAGGGCGACCGCGCCACGCTGGCACTCGATAGCGACCTGACCGGTCCCTATGCCACCATGCAGCGCCTGCGTGAGCAGGGCATTCCGGTGGTGGCGCTGATGATCACCGGCCGCCCGCTATATGTGAATGAAGCGCTCAATTCCGCCGATGCCTTCGTGGTGGCGTGGCTGCCGGGCAGCGAAGGCGCAGGCGTGGCGGATGTGTTGCTGGGCGATAGCGCAGGCAATGCGCGCTTCGACTTCACCGGCAAACTGCCCGCTGCCTGGCCGCGCACGCCCGATATGGCGGACGGTGCCCTGTTCGATTTCGGCTATGGCCTGACCTATGCCAGCGCGCCCACCGCGTGGGAGACGCTGCCGCTGGTGGCCACTGGCGAGGTGGGGGACAGCCGCGTGTGGTTCTCCGAAGGTGTGCCCGCTGCGGCCTGGTCGCTGCATATTGCCGACCCCGGCCAGCCCGGCAGCCAGACGCGCATCACCACCGTTCCGGCAGAGGCGCTGGATGGCCGCGCCCGCATTACCGCAGTCAACCACGTGGTGCAGGAAGGCGCGCGGCGGTTCGATATCGCATCGGGCGAAGCGGCCATTTCGGTCAGCACGTTTGAGCCGATCGACATCACGCGAGAGACCAATGCCGATATCATGCTGCTGTTCACGGTGAAGGTGGACCGGGCCGCCGAATGGTCCGGTATCGCCATGACCAGCGGCGGCACCAACAGGGCCGTCAGCACCGCAATGCTGCCGGTGACCGAAGGCTATGTGCGCTATGGCCTCCCGCTGAAATGCCTGCGAGACAAGGGGATAGACATGGCCAATGTCTCTGCCCCCTTCATCCTGGCGACCGAGGGCGGGGCCGATGTTTCGCTGGCCGAAGTGCGGCTGGGCATGGATGCGGAGCAGATCCTGCCATGCTCGTGATGCGGCCCGGTTCGTGACACCGATTGAGGAGATCGCCGCCTGCGATGGCCCTGCGTTCGAGCGGGATTATCGCCCGCAATACCGCCCGCTGGTGATCCGCGGCCTGGCCCGCGAATGGCCGATTGTGCAGGCGGGGCTGAAATCGCCGGAAGCGGCGCTGAGCATGATAGAGCAGCTCGACAGCGGCGCGCCGACGGACATCATGCTGGCCCCGGAATCGGAGCACGGGCGGTTCTTCTATTCGCCCGATCTGCGCGGCTTCAATTTCCGCCGCGAGCGCCTGTCGCTGTCCGGCCTCGCGCAGCATCTGCGCACCATCGCGGGCGATCCGGCGCCGATCGGAATTTATGCCGGGGCCACTTCAACCGCCACCCACCTGCCCGGCTTCGACCAGCGCAATCCCTTGCCGCTGGTGGCGGACATGCAGGCAATCGCGCGCATCTGGCTGGGCAATGCCACGCAGGTTGCCACCCATTTCGACCTGTCAGACAACTTCGCCGTGGTGGCAGTGGGCAGGCGGCGCTTCACGCTGTTTCCGCCGGAGCAGACCGGGAACCTCTATGTCGGCCCGCTCAATGTCACGCTGGCGGGCCAGCCGGTCAGCATGGTCGATCCGCTTGCGCCCGATCTGGAGCGCTATCCGCGCTATGCCACGGCTCTGGAGACCGCCCTGTTCGTGGATCTGGAGGCGGGCGATGCAATCTATATTCCCACCTTGTGGTGGCACCATGTGGAGGCCAGCGCGCCGATCAATGTGCTGATGAATTACTGGCACAACGATGTCGCTCGTGGTGGCGGTTTCCTGGCGCTGGTGCATGCGATGATGGCCATTCGCGACCTGCCCCTGCCGCAGCGACAGGCCTGGCGCGCGTGGTTCGATCACATGGTGTTTGGCGAGGATGCCGCCGGAGCGGCCGACCACCTGCCACTGCACGCGCGCGGAGTGAACGGCCCGCCCTCACCCGAACGCAGCGAAATGATCCGCCGTTTCGTGATGCAGGTACTGGGCACCAGCTGACCGCTTTGCAGGCCTCGCCCGTTCGCCGGGATCAAGCGCAATCCCGGCGAGTAAGTCCTGCTGCCATCAATGCGCTGACTGCGCCTCGGCCTCCCGAACGGGTGCCTTGCGACCTGCCGCCACGGCAAAGCCGCACAGCAGCAGGTAGCAGGCGCCGGGCAGCACCAGCGCGGTGACCAGTCCCGACATATCGGACAGCACGCCAACCAGCAGCGGGATGAACGCGCCGCCCACGATGGCGGTGCACAGCAGGCCCGATGTGGCCTGCTCGCTGGCGGTGGAGCGTTCCAGCGTCAGGGTGAAGATCACCGGGAACATGATCGAATTGAAAAGGCCGATAGACAGCGCGACATAGCCCGCGCTGATGCCGCCAACGCTCACCACGTAGAAACACATCAGCGCGGCAATGGCGGTGAAGATCGCCAGCAACCGGGCCGCATTGAAACGCGCCAGCAGCAGTGATCCGACCGCCCGGCCAACCATCGCGCCGCCCCAGTAGAAGGACACGGACTTGCCCGCCTGCTCCAGCGGAATGCCCCAGATACCGTCCGAATTGAGGAACAGCGCCATCTGCGTGCCGATGGCCACTTCCGCGCCGACGTAGAGGAAGATCGCCGCCCCGCCCAGCAGCGCCCAGCGGCTGGAGAAAGCATCGCCGATCATGGCGACGATGCCCATGGTCTGCACTGGCGGCGGCGCTGCGGCGGCCACTGTCTTGCGGCTGAGGAAGAAGAAGGCGAGCAGCAGGATCAGCAGCCCGCAAATCCAGAAATAGGCCTTGTCGATACCCATCAGCGCGGCATCGCGCACTTCGTCCGAAACCAGCGAGCCTTCCTTCACTTCCAGCCCTTCCAGGAACAGCACCGCGCCAAGATACGGGCCGATGAATGTGCCGAAGGAATTGAAGGTCTGCGCCAGTGTAAGGCGGAAATGGCTGTGTTTGGGATCGCCCAGCGCGGCGGCGAGCGGATTGGCCGCCACCTGCAAGATGGTGATGCCGCTGGCGAGCACGAACAGACCGCCCAGCACCAGCGTGTAATTGGCGATATTGGCCGCGCCCAGCATGATCAGGCAGGCCGCCGCCATTGTCGCCAGCGCGATCAGGATGGCGGGCACCGCGCGCACTTTCGCAATCAGCACGGCGGCGGGGAAGGAGATCACGCCATAGGCGATGAAGAAGGCCGAGGCGGACAGCTGCGCCTCTGCGTTGGAGAGGGTGAAAATGCCTTTCACCGATGCCACCAGCGGATCGATCAGCGAGGTGATGAAACCCCAGGCAAAAAACAACGTGGTCACGGCAATGAACGCGGCGCGCACCGTAGGCTTGTTATCCATCAGACATTCTCCCCTGCCTGCCGCATTCTTGCAGCAGCACCGTTCCCGGCGTCCCTGTTATCGTATTTCCCCGGAGTGGGAATAGGGCCCGATCACCAAGCCGGTGAATAGTCCGGCGTGAATGGAGGCGAGCGGCTCGACGTTCAGCCCATTCCCCAGCCCATTCCCCGGCCCATTCCCCGGCCCATTACCCAGCCTGTTCCACCCCTCATCGCCCGCCATGCGCCAGCTCAGCTGCGCCTCGCCGCCATTGAGCTGGAGGCGCAGTTCCACCGCTCCTGCTCGGCCCATGGGCGCACGCGCGACCACTTCGCCGCGCTGGTCTTGTGCAGCATCGGTGCGCAGGCGGGCGACCATCTGGCGTTCGCCCCGTTCGCCGGCCACCTGCTCGATCCCGAAGGCGAGGAAATGCGCCTCGTCCATGAAGGCCAGCAGCCCGGCAAATTCGCCATCAGCAGCGGGATTGAAGTCGAGCTTCGTGGTTACCTGGGCCGCATGGTGGCGCAGGCGGCGACCGGTGAAGGCAGGGTGGGCAAGGCTTCCGGCGGCATCCTTGCCGGTGATGACCCACAAGCTGCTTTCAGCATGGTCTTGCCCGATTTGCTGCACCGGTCCGGGTGTCCTGATGCCGATCCATTCGGCGGACAGGCGATCCTGATCGAAGTCATCGCGCCAGTGCTGCCAGTCTGTTCCCGGTGACGGGGGCAGGTCTGGTGCGGCATTCACCGGCGGAACGGCGGCGCCCGGCGGCAGGAACAGCGGCCAGCCATCCTCCCAGCTGACCGGCAGCAGATAAGTCTCGCGCCCCAGCAAGGTGGATTGGCCCGCGAACGGCCGCGTGGCCAGGAACACGCCCCACCAGCTGCCGTCATCCAGCTGCACCAGATCGGCATGGCCGGTGGCCTCCACCCTGTCAGGCCGATCGGCGGGCAGGTCACGCTGCGTCAGAATCGGATTGACGGGACCGGGTTCGTAAGGCCCGGTGACGGAGCGCGAGCGGTAAATGGTCTGCGAATGCTGGTCTGCCGTGCCGCCTTCGGCTGCCAGCAGGTAATAGTACTCGCCCACGCGGTAGATATGCGGTCCTTCGGCCCACACCGGCTGCGCAGCCAGATCAACGCCGCCGTCGACCAGCAGAATCCGCTCCCCCACGAACGCGCTGGTCTGCGGATTGAATTGCTGGAGCCACAACGCGCGGTGGCCGTCATACTGCGGCTGGCCGGGAGGCGCGTCATTATAGACGATCCAGCTGCGCCCGTCTTCGCCGAAGAACAGCGAGGGATCGATCCCGTCAAACGGCAGCCACACCGGGTCCGACCACGGACCCGACGGATCGTCCGCCGTGATCATGAAATTGCCGCGGCAATCGATGCAGGTGTTGAGGATGAAGAAGCGCCCGTCATGATGGGTGATGGCCGGAGCGAACAATCCGCGATTCGTTCCCAGACCGGAAAAATCGACCTGGCCGGGACGGTCGATCGCATGGCCAGCCAGCTGCCAGTTCACCAGATCGCGGCTGTGGAATATCGGCAGGCCGGGAAACCATGAGAAGGTGGAAGTGACGAGGTAGAAGTCATCCCCCACCCGCGTGATCGAGGGATCGGGGTGGAAACCGGGCAGAATCGGATTGCGATAGGAACCAGCGGGCACGGGCAGCTCGTCTTCCAGCGCCTGATACTCGACATAATCGAAGCGCGCCGTGGTGCCGGCCAGCGCAGGAAATGCCCCGCTCAGCGATGTCACGACCATCAACAGCTTAAACAAATTACCAAACATCGGAATATCTCCCCCTGCCAGCGGCCTTTATCCTTGCCCCTTGCCAACACCGCCCTTATGGTAGCGCTATCAGTGGAGAGGGCAAGCATCGGCAATGGCCGGCGAAATAAAAGACATTCTGCCCGGGGATTTTGCTTCGGGCCATTTCATCGGCCGTGCACAGGGGCCTGATGGTCCGTGCGTGATCGCCATTCGCGGTGGTCGCCTGTTCGACCTGACGCAGGACGTGGCCAGCATCAGCGGCGCGGTGGCGCGCAGGATATTCACCGGCGGGCGCGATATCGGCAGCGTGGAGGATGGCCTGCCAGACGGCTGGTCGCTGCTCTCGCCTGTCGATCTGCAATGTATCAAGGCCAGCGGCGTCACCTTTGCACTTTCCGCCATTGAGCGGGTGATTGAGGAGCGCGCGCGCGGCGATGCAGCAACGGCGGCGAAAATCCGCGCCTCGCTGGAGGAAAAGGTGGGCGCGGGGATTCGCTCTGTCGTGCCCGGCAGTCATGAGGCGGCGGAACTCAAGGCGGTGCTGATCGCCGAAGGCATGTGGTCGCAATATCTGGAGGTCGCGATCGGCCCCGATGCGGAGATATTCTCCAAATCGCCGGTCCTGTCCTCCGTCGGTCATGGCGCGCTGATCGGTGTGCGATCCGATTCGAGCTGGAACAATCCCGAACCCGAAGTGGTGCTGGTGTGCGATGCGCACGGCGAAGTGGTGGGCGTGACGCTGGGCAATGACGTCAACCTGCGCGATTTCGAAGGGCGCTCTGCCCTGCTGCTGTCAAAGGCCAAGGACAACACCGCATCCTGCGCGCTGGGGCCGTTCATCCGCCTGTTCGACGATGGCTTCACCATGGATGACGTGCGCCAGGCCAATGTCGACCTGCTGATCGAGGGGCCGGAGGGCTACCGGCTCGAGGGCACCAATGTGATGGCCCAGATCAGCCGCGACCCGCTTGACCTGGTCAGCCAGGCACAATCCGAACATCATTATCCCGATGGCTTCGTGCTGTTTTGCGGCACCTTGTTTGCGCCCACACAGGACCGCGATCAGCCCGGCGCCGGCTTCACCCACAAGATCGGCGACATTGTCACAATATCTTCGCGCCGGATCGGCACGTTGCGCAATGAAGTGACCACTTCGCGCGATGCGCCGGCCTGGACCTTCGGCATTGCCGAATTTGCGCGCAACCTGGCCGCGCGCGGCCTCATCGACAGGATCTGAGCTTCATGACCAACCGCACCCTCTCCCATTACATCGGCGGCGAATTCGTCGGCGCCAGCGATGCGCTGGAAAGCATCAACCCGTCCGACACCAGCGACGTTGTGGCGCGCTTCCCCGATGGCAGCCCGGATGATGTGGCCGCCGCCGTGGCCGCCGCCAAGGCCGCACAGCCCGGCTGGGCCGATGCCTCGCCCGAAGTACGCTCTGACCTGCTGGAAAAGGTCGCATCCGCGCTGTTCGCCCGCTCCGCCGAACTGGGCGAGCTGCTTGCCCGCGAAGAAGGCAAGTTGCGCGGCGAGGGGATTGGCGAGACACTGCGCGCCGCGCGCATCTTCCGCTATTTTGCCGGGGAAGCGCTGCGCCGTCACGGGCTGACGCTGGAATCGACCCGCCCCGGCCTGGATGTTGCCACCCACCGCGAAGCGCTGGGCGTTGTCGGCCTGATCACCCCGTGGAACTTCCCCATCGCCATCCCGGCATGGAAGGCCGCCCCGGCGATGGCCTTTGGCAATTCGGTGGTGCTGAAAGCCGCCAATATCACGCCGACCATGGCCTATGCGCTGGCGGAAATCATTCATGAGGCGGGCATTCCCGCCGGCGTGTTCAACCTGGTGCTGGGCCGCGGCGATGTGGGCCGCGCGATTGTCGATCATCCCGATGTGGCCGCGATCAGCTTTACCGGCAGCCAGGGCGTGGGCGCGCAGGTTGGCGTCAATGCCATGGCCCGCCAGGCGCGCGTACAGATGGAAATGGGCGGCAAGAACCCGCTGGTGGTGCTGAATGATGCCGATCTGGTCAAGGCGGTGGCGATTGCTGCCGATGGCGGCTTCTTCCAGACCGGCCAGCGGTGCACCGCATCCAGCCGGGTGATCGTGGAAGACGGCATTCACGATGCCTTTGTCGAAGCCCTGGCCCAGCGTGGCCGCGCGCTGAAAGTGGGCGCGGCGATGGACCCCGATACGCAGGTTGGTCCCGCGGCGAGCGAGGCCCAGCTGGAGCAGAACTTCCGCTATGTGGCGATTGCCTGCGAAGAAGGCGGCCGTCTGGCTGGCGGCGGTGACAAGGTGGAATGCGCCACGCAGGGCTATTTCATGCAGCCCACCGTGATCGCCGACACCGATCCTGACATGCGCATCAACAACGAGGAGGTGTTCGGCCCCGTCGTCTCGACCGTGCGGGTGAAGAATTATGACGAGGCGCTGGAAATCGCCAATCGCGGCAATTTCGGCCTGTCCTCCGGCATCGTGACCAACAGCCTCAAATATGCGCGGCACTTCCGCAAGAATGTGCGCGCAGGGATGGTCATGATCAATCTGCCAACCGCCGGGGTCGATTATCACGTCCCCTTCGGCGGCTCTCGCGGGTCCAGCTACGGGCCGCGCGAACAGGGATTTGCTGCGGTGGAATTCTACACCCAGATCAAGACAGTTTACACAGGAGACTGAGCCAGATGGCACAGGGGGTTTTACAGCCAGTGGTACAAGGGGCGATCTACCCCAGTCTGGCCGGGAAGAAGATTATCGTAAGTGGCGGCGGTTCGGGCATTGGCGAAGGCATCGTCGAAGGCTTTGTGCGCCAGGGCGCCGCTGTCGCCTTCGTGGATGTGCAGGACCAGCCGAGCGAGGCGCTGGTTGCGCGCATGGCCGATGCGGCAATCCCGCCGGTCTATGCCCATTGCGACGTTACCGACTGCGCCGACTACGAAGCCCGCATAACCGATCTGATCTCGCGGCTTGGCGGCTGCGATGTGCTGGTCAACAATGCCGCCAACGATGACCGGCACGAGATTGCCGACGTCACGCCCGAATATTGGGATGATCGCATGGGGGTGAACCTCAAGCATCAGTTCTTCGCCGCCAAGACGGTGGCACCCGCCATGCGCGCGGCGGGCGGCGGCAGCATCATCAATCTGGGATCGATCAGCTGGCACCTGGGGTTGGAGAGCCTGACCATTTACCAGACCGCCAAGGCCGCGATCGAGGGGCTGACCCGCAGTCTGGCGCGCGAGCTGGGGCGCGACAATATCCGCGTCAATGCGATCATCCCCGGCAATGTGCAAACGCCGCGGCAGATGAAATGGTATTCGCCCGAAGGCGAGGCAGAGATTGTGGCGGCACAATGCCTGGATGGCCGTATCCAGCCGGTGGATATCGCCGCCATGGCGTTGTTCCTGGCGTCCGATGACGCCCGCTTCTGCACCGCGCATAATTACTGGGTGGATGCCGGATGGCGGTAACCACCCCTGTTCGCGCTGTCCTGGATGCGGGCAGCAAGCTGGGTGAAGGCGTTGTATGGGACGCCGCGCGCCAGATCGTATGGTTCGTCGACATCAAGCAGCACCGGCTGTGGCATTTCGATCCGGCCAATGGCAGCAATGCCATGGCGGTGGCACCGGGCCAGATCGGCTGGGCCTTGCCGGCAGAGGGCGGCCTGCTGCTGTGCGGTTTGCAGGATGGCCTGTACACTTTCGATCCCACCAGCCAGCGCTTTGACAAGCTGATGGACGTGCCGGGGGAACCTGCCGGAAATCGGCTCAACGATGCCTGCACCGATCCGTGGGGCCGCGTGTGGTTCGGATCGATGGATGATAGCGAGCAGCAGGCCTCTGGCCGCTTCTATGTCTTCGATCGCGGCAATATCCGCGCCGCCGGGCCCGGTGGCATCACCATCACCAACGGCCCCGCCGTCAGCCCCTCTGGCGACCGGATCTATTTCACCGATACCACCGCGCAGAAGATCATGGTGGCAGACCTTTCGCGCGATGGCGTGGGCGAGGCGCGGCCCTTTGCCGATACTGGCGCGCTGTTCCCCGATGCCTATCCCGATGGGCCGGTCGTAGATGCCGAGGACCACGTGTGGACCGGGCTTTATCTGGGATCGCACGTGGCGCGCTTTTCTCCCGATGGCGAACTGGTGGACCAGATTGAAATGCCCGCGCGCGACATCACCAAGATGGGCTTTGGCGGGCCGGACCTGCGCACCGCCTATGTCACCACGGCAACCAAGAACATGGAGGAAGCCGACATGCAGCAATACCCGCTGGCAGGAAGCCTGTTCGCATTCGATGCGCCGGTGGCCGGTTTCGCCGCCGCTGCGGTGAAACTGGGATGAGATATCTGGCCGCATCCGCCGCGCTGGCCGCTATGCTTGCAGCAGGTGCCGCCCATGCCGCTCCGCAGCCGGGTGCTGCTTATGGCGATCACATGGTGCTGCAACGCGGACAGCCGATCATGATTGAAGGCACTGCCGGGGGCGGGGCACAGGTCACCGGCACTCTGGACGGTGAAACGCAGCGTACGCGGGCCGATTTCCAAGGCGTGTTCCGCCTCACCTTCTCCGCCCGCGAAGGCAGCACAGATCCGCTCACGCTGACTTTGCGCGATGCCAGCGGCGAAACTGCGATTGGCGATATACTGATCGGCGATGTCTGGCTGTGTTCGGGCCAGTCCAACATGGAGCTTTCGGTCGCCCGCGCGCTCAACAGTTATAATGAGCTACGCCTCTCTCCCGATGAGAACATGCGTCTGCTGATGGTGCCCAAGTTCACCGCCGCAGCCCCGCGCCGCGAATTTGGCGAGCCAGCCGCATGGCATGCCGCCACGCCAGAAACGGTCGAGCCTTTCTCCGCCGCCTGCTTCTACATGGCCAAGAAGCTGCGCGCCGATAATGGCGTGCCGGTTGGCCTGATCCATTCGAACTGGGGCGGGTCTGCCGCCAGTTCATGGCTCAGCCCCGATCATGTGCGAACGATGTTTGGCCAGGCCGCGCTGGATCAGCTGCAACTGTATGATCATGATCCGCTGGCCGCCGCGCAGGCCTTCGTGCCGCAATGGTATGACTGGTGGCGCGCCAATGACAATGGCAATGAACCGTGGACCAATCCGGACATGCTGGAATGGGCCGACATCCCCAAATTCTCCTTCTGGAATGAATGGCGCGGCACGGGGCTGGACACCCAGCCCGCCGCCAATGTCTGGCTACGCCAGAGCTTCACCCTCACGGCAGAGCAGGCGCGCGGCGAAGGCACCTTGTCCATCGGCGCGATCGACGATCTCGACCTGACATGGGTCAACGGCCACCCGGTCGGTTACACGTTCGGCTGGGGTGTCGAGCGGAATTACCGCGTGCCGGCGGAATATCTGCACGAAGGCGAGAATGAAGTGCTGATCGTGGCCAGCAACAACTGGGACACGGGCGGATTTTTCGCCGGGCCGGAGCGGCTGTTCTTTGCAAGCGCAGGCGGTGACACGGTCCCGCTGGGGGCTGACTGGGAATATTCCATCGGCGCCATTGCGGACATGCCGCCGCGCGCGCCATGGGATGGCATCGCCGGACTTGGCGTGATGCACAATTACATGATCGCCCCGCTTGGCCCCATGCGGCTGGCAGGCGTCGCCTGGTATCAGGGTGAGAGCGATGTCGGCCCGGCAGGATATGCGGACAAGCTGCACGCGCTGTTTGACGGATGGCGCGGCCAGTTCGGCGATCAGGCGCGCATGCTGGTGGTGCAACTGGCCGATTACGGCACGCGCACCAGCCAGCCGGTCGCGTCCGGCTGGGCAGACCTGCGCGAGGAACAGCGCCAGGCCGTTCTGGCCGATGGCAATGCCGCGCTGGTGACCGCCATCGATCTGGGCGAGCCTTCGGATATTCACCCGGCCAACAAGAATGTGCTGGGCCTGCGCATGGCGCTGGCGGCCGAGGGCGTGGCCCTGCCGCAGCCCGAAAGCGCCGCCCTTGATGGTGACAGCATCACGGTGACATTCAGCGGTGTGGTAGGCGGCCTGCAAGCCTATAGCGGCCCCTTTCCGCTGGGCGTGGAACTGTGCGGGGATAGTCAGGAAACCTGCCGCTTCGTGCTGGCCCGCCCGCACGGCAACCAGCTGCTGATCAGCGCCGATGGACTTCCCGCCACCCGCGTTCGTCATGGCTGGGCCGATGCGCCCGTGGTCAATCTGTACGATGCGCGGGACATTGCCGTGCCCGCCTTCGAATTGGAGATCGTCCAGTGATGATGGACCGGCGCAGGCTTCTGGCCGGTACTGCCACCGGCGCTCTGGCGCTGACACTGCCGCTGGGACTGGTCGGCTGCATGGCAGCGGATGAGAGCTCCGCCGCCGCCGCCGATTTCATCACCGTGGACGGCCAGCGCCTGCTGCGCGGGGGCGAGCCTTATCGCATCGTCGGCGCCAATCTGTGGTATGCCGCATGGCTGGGTGCCGATGCCGATTACGGAGACCGCGCACGGCTGATGCGTGAGCTGGACCGGTTGCAGGCGCTGGGCATCAACAATCTGCGCATCATGGCCGCAGCCGAGGAAGGCCCGCTCAACAATTCCATCAAGCCCGGCTTCACCCATCCTGACGGCAGCGCCAATGTGGCGATGTTCGAAGGACTGGATTTCGCGATGGCGGAAATTGCCAAGCGGGACATGACGGCGGTGCTGGTGCTGTCCAATTTCTGGGAATGGTCGGGCGGACTGCAAACGCTGCTTCAGCGCGTGACGGGGCAGTATATGGACATGGGCGATCCGGCCCATCCGTGGCCCGAATTTGCCGATGCCACTGCGGAGTTTTACGCCAATGCAGACGCGGTGGCGCTGTATCACGCGCATCTGCGCGACATGGTCAGCCGCACCAATTCCATCACCGGCACCACCTATGCCGATGACCCTGCGATCATGAGCTGGCAGCTTGCCAATGAACCGCGCCCCGGCGGCAGCGATGCGGCTATCGCCAGGAATGGCGAGGCCTATCTGGCGTGGATTTCCGGCACTGCCGAACTGATCCGCTCGCTCGATGCCAATCACCTCGTGTCACTGGGGCAGGAGGGGACGCAGGCGACCAATGGCAGTGAGGAGCTGGTGGCACTGGCGCATGCGCAGATCGATTATGTCACCGCGCATATCTGGCCGCTCAACTGGGGCTGGGTTTCGGGCGATGATCTGGCGGGCACATGGCCTGCCGCGCAGGAACTGGTGAGCGCCTATCTCGCCACGCACACCAGCATTGCCACCGGTCTGAACAAGCCGCTGCTGGTGGAGGAGTTCGGCTTTCCCCGCGACGGTGAGGCCTATTCGCCCGAAGCGACTACCAATTTCCGCCAGCTCTATTATCGCACCATCTATGATGCGGTGGAAGCAAGCTGGCGCGATGGCGGCCCTTTGCAGGGCAGCAATTTCTGGGCCTGGAACGGAGAAGCGCGCGCCGCCCATCCGGACTTCCATTTCCGCGATGGCGACCGCGCCTACATGGGCGATCCGCCGCATGAACCGCAGGGCTGGTATGGCAATTTTGACAGCGATGCCGCCATGCTCGGCCTTATCCGTGACCATGTGCGCGCCAAATGCCGCGGCCTGACGGAGCCATGCCCGGCCTGACACTGCGCGCTGGTGACTGGCAAGCAGGAGTGCTGCCCGCTGTCGGCGGCGCCTTGAGCCACCTCAGTTTTCGCGGCGTGGATATCTTGCGCACCATGCCGCCGCAATCGGGCGATGTGCTGCAAGCCGCCTGCTTCCCGCTCGTCCCCTATTGCAACCGCATCCGCGATGCCGCCTTCGAATGGCAGGAGCAGGCGGTGCAATTGCCGCATAATTTCATGCCAGAAACCAGCAGCCTGCACGGCCTTGGCTGGCAGGAGGAATGGCAGGTTACCGGCGGGCGCGACTTCAAGATCGCCATGGTCCACAATCACGCCGGTTCAGGACCGGCCCGGTGGAATGGGCAGTCGGATCAATGGCCGTGGGCCTATGAGGCGGAACAGCGCATCCGGCTGGGGCCAAAAGGCTGCGCGATCAGCCTGACGCTGACCAATCGCTCCAATATTCCCATGCCTGCCGGGCTTGGCCTGCATCCCTACTTCCGTCGCCGCGCGGGAAGCCGCGTGCAGTTCCATGCAGACGGCATGCTGATGGTGGACGATGCGCTGATCCCGACCGGGGAGATCGCCCCGCCCGCGCTGTATGGTGACTGGGAGAATGGCAGCGCCCTGCCCGCAAGCACCATCGACCACTGCTTTTCAGGCTGGAACGGTTCTGCGGTGATCACCGACGATCTGGGCACGATCACGCTGGCCGCGCGCGGCGCGCCGTTCCTGCATCTTTATGCCCCCGCCGATGGCAGCGCCCTGTGTCTGGAGCCGGTCAGCCATGCGCCCGATGCGTTGAATCAGGACCCCGGCGGCATCACCGCCCTGCCGCCAGCCTGCTCGGCAACGCTGCAATTGTGGATCGGCGCTGACGCCTGACGCGCCAGTCTAGTGATTATGGCGCGGCAGCTTTTTGGAAGTGCCGCGATATTTGAGCGCGAAGTCCATCACGCCGCCCTCACCCAGCTGGCCGGTCTTCTCGCGGAAAATCTCTTCCCACGGCGTATTGCTTTCAGGCACCGGCGGAGCGGGGTCCTCGGCCTTGCGCCGTGCGATCTCCGCATCTTCCACCAGCGCGTTGCAGGTGCCCGCGTTCAGGTCCACCCGGATCAGATCGCCCGTGCGCAGCCATGACAATCCGCCGCCCGCCGCGCTTTCGGGCGAGCAGTTGAGGATGGAGGGGCTGTCGCTGGTGCCCGATTGCCGCCCGTCGCCCAGCGTTGGCAGACATGTCTTGCCCGCACGGATCAGCGCATCTGGCGGCTGCATATTGACCACCTCGGCACTGCCCGGCCAGCCGATCACGCCCGCCCCGCGGATCACGAGGATGCAATTGTCGTCAATCTCCAGCGCGGGATCGTTGATGCGGTGGTGGTAATCATCGGACCCGTCAAACACCACGGCGCGCGATTCAAACACGCCTTCCTGCCCGGGGCGTGAGAGGTAGCGGGCGCGGAATTCATCCGAGATGACGGAAGTTTTCAAGATGCCGAAATCGAACAGATTGCCGCTCAGCACCAGGAATCCGGCCTTGTCCATCAGCGGATCGGCAAAAGGGCGGATCATCTCGCGGTCATTGCTTTCGCGGCCCGCGAGGTTCTCCTCCAGTGTCGCGCCGGTGCAGGTCAGGCTGGAGCCGTGCAATTTGCCCGCCTGCAACAATTCCCACATCACCGCGGGCACGCCGCCCGCGCGGTGGAAACGCTCACCCAGGTATTTGCCCGCAGGCTGCATGTTGAGCAGCAGCGGCAGGTCATAACCATGATCCTGCCACGCCGCGCCTTCCAGTTCGACACCGGCATGGGCGGCCATCGCCTGAATATGCGGCTGGGCATTGGAAGACCCGCCACAGGCGCTGACCACGGCGATGGCATTGAGGAAGGCCTCGCGCGTCAGGATACGGCTGGGACACAGGTCCTCATGCACCATTTCGACAATCCGCCGCCCGGTGCGATAGGCCATCTGCCCGCGCTCCCGATATGGCGCGGGGATCGCTGCGCAGCCGGTGAGCGACAGGCCAATCGCCTCGGCCACCGCATTCATCGTGCTGGCCGTGCCCATCGAATTGCAATGGCCGGCGCTGGGCGCGCTGGAGGTGGCGCGGCGGAGGAATTCCTCCTCGTCTATCTCGCCCGCCGCCAGCTTGCGGCGGCTGCGCCAGATGACCGTACCCGATCCGACCAGCTCGCCTTCATGCCAGCCATCCAGCATCGGCCCGCCCGAAAGGACGATGGCGGGAATATCCACCGTGCTGGCCGCCATGATCTGGCTGGGCGTGGTCTTGTCACACCCCGTTGTCAGCACCACGCCATCGATCGGATAGCCATTGAGCAGTTCGACCAGCCCCAGATACAGCAGGTTGCGATCGAGCGCGGCGGTCGGCCTGCGGCAATTCTCGAAGATCGGGTGCACCGGGAATTCGATAGGGATGCCGCCCGCATCGCGGATGCCGTCGCGCGTGCGCCTGGCGAGATCGATGTGGATGCGGTTGCAGGGCGACAGGTCACTGCCGCTTTGTGCGATGCCGATGATCGGCTTGCCGCTGCGCAGTTCCTCCGGCGTAACGCCGTAATTCATGAAGCGCTCAAGATAGAGCGCGGTCATGTCCATCCGCTCGGGATTGTCGAACCAGTCCCTTGATCGCAGGCGGCGTTTCTGGTCGGTCATGTCATGTCAGGCGCGCTGGCCGCGCGATGCGAGCGAGGGGGCGGCATCGGATTCACGCCGCACCAGCGTGTAGGGCAGCGTCTTTTGCTCCGCCTTGATGCGGTCCCCCGCGCGCTTGCTGCGCAGGATCCGCATGATCGCTTCAACTGCCCAAGCGGTCATTTCCCGGATCGGCTGACGAATGGTGGTGAGCTCCGGCCAGATCGAGCTGGCCATGTCGGTATCGTCGAATCCGCACACGGTGATATCGTTGGGCACATCCAGATGCCGCCTGTGCGCCACGGCCACGGTGGCTGCGGCCATATCGTCATTGGAAGCGAAGATGGCGGTGGGCCTTGGCTCCACGGACAGCAGCTTTTCTGCGCCCTGCATGCCTGACCGGTATGTGAAACGGCCCTGCACGATCAGTTCCTGCGGGGTTTCCAGCCCGGCATCGCGCATGGCGGCAAGATAGCCGTTGAGGCGCCTGTCGGCCGCCACCTGTTCGGGATTGCCGATGATGAAGCCGATCCGCTCATGCCCCAGGCCGATGATGTGCTTGGTCATGTCATAGGCGGCCTGGTAATCGTCGATCAGCACGGCGCCTTGCGTGCCCGTTGCCTTGCCCGGCCCCACGGCCACGGCAATGCCATCCAGTTCTGCCACCAGATCGAGAACGCTCTGATCGTCGCACAGCGGCGGCGGCAGGATGAAGCCCCTGATCCCGCCTTCCGACAGGCTGCGCATCAGGTGCTTGGCATCGGTGACATTATCGCAGCTCTGCACCACCAGCTGAATGTCGCGTTTGCTCGCCTCTTCCAGCGCGCCCATCAGGAATTCGCTGAGATAGGAGGCGGAAGGATTATCGAACAGCAGCGCGATGCGCGCCTGCTCTCCGCCTGCCAGGCTGCGCGCCGCGCGGTTGGGCGAATAATTGAGCCGGGCAATCGCCTCCAGCACCTGTTCGCGCGTCGCATCGCGCACATTGCCCTCGTCATTGATGACGCGGCTCACCGTCATGGGTGAGCAGTGCGCCTCACGCGCGACATCGGCGATGGTTGGCGCACCATTGCGGCGGCGGCCTCCCCGTGCGTTACGCGCTGTTTTGCTCGGTCCGGTTTCAGCCATAATTCAGGCCATAGACCGCCCGTTGCAGGAACGGCAAGTATCCGATCATTGACCCGGTGCCTCCGGAAATTCGAGGCCGCGATAATAGTCCAGCGGATGGGCCGGTGGCTCTGCGCCTGCGGGCAGGCTCAGCCCGTTCACAGACTGCCAGTAAGCCAGCGAGGCATCGCGCCACCAGCGCGCCTCACGCTGCTGAATGGCGAGCATTTCCGACACTGCGCGGAAGCGCTCTTCATCGACATATTCGGAGAGGGTGGACCATGTTTCGGCCATCGTATCGACCTTCGCGGCACCCCTGTCGTAATGCCAGACAAGTTCTTCCCACAGCGTCCGGCCGGAACGCATCTGATGGTTCCAGCCGACATGGTGGAACCACAGCAGCAAGGCCGGGTCGATCGTTTCGGGATCGGACCACCGCGCAGCGATGGCGGACGCATATTGGCCGAGAGCATTGCTGCCCGTTGCGCTACGATCGAATCCGATCCCCTCCGCATCGGCGCGGCTGTAATAGCAGGGGTTCCATTCGGGGCGCGGCAGGTCGCACACCCAGGGGCCGGGACCGTAGTGGTGGCCGGTCGCCATCTGGTGCGCGAGGCCGAGCGGGGTCATGTAATCGACCACCGCCTCGCGGCTTTCGAGCATCATCGGCACCGCCGCACCCAGGAATTGCGGATCGCGGCTGAAGGTCTGCGCCGCCCATTCCCGCGCGATCTGATCGCTGGACAGCTGCGGGTTCCACGCCAGCCGCCCGAAGGCATACCAGTTCGCCTGATCGAAGTCCGATCCTGTCCAGTTGCGATCAGACCCGGTGTTGGCCACGCCCGCCATGCCCACCGGCGCCACGACCTGCGCCACAGTCCGGACTACCGTGCCACCGTGCCCGGTGTCCGCGTCGAGCACTTCCTCCCACATGGGCGCGAGAAAGGCGAGATGGCTGGCAAAGCCGAGATATTCCTTGGTCACCTGCGCTTCCAGCATCAGATGCGTATTCGGCATGGCCCCGAACATCGGATGGAAAGGTTCGCGCGGCTGGAAATCGACCGGGCCGTTCTTGACCTGCACGATCACATTGTCAGCAAACTGCCCGTCCAGCGGCACGAATTCATTATAGGCCTGCATCGCCCGGTCGGTCTCGTCATCGGCGGAATAGACGAAGGCGCGCCAGATCACCGTGCCCCGGTCGCCCAGCGCGGCGGCCAGCATGTTGGCGCCGTCGGCATGGCTGCGGCCATAGTCCTGCGGGCCGGGCTGGCCTTCGGAATTGGCCTTGACCAGAAAGCCGCCAAAATCGGGAATGGCGGCGTAGATTTCGTCCGCCTTGGCCTGCCACCACGCTGCCACGGCTGGATCGAGCGGGTCTGCGGTGGCCAGTCCGCAGATGTCCACAGGGGCACTGAAGCGCGCAGAGAGGAACACACGAATACCATAAGGGCGCCATGCGTCCGCCAGCCGCGCCAGCTTGGCGATATAGTCCGGTTCCAGCATGAAGGCGCGCGCATTCACATTATTTACCGCCACGCCGTTGATGCCGATGCTGGCATTGGCGCGGGCATAGTCGATCATCCGCTGGTCCAGCCGGTCTGGCAGGTGCCACCAGTCGAAGATCGAGCGTCCGGCATATCCGCGCTCCACATGGCCATCGGGATTGTCCCAGTGGTTGAGCATGCGCAGCGGCATGGCGGGCGCCTCGTCCAGCGTTATGCTTGCCGGGTCATGGCCCAGCGATAGCTCGCGCAGCAAACCGAAAGCGCCGTATATGCAGGCCCCATAATCGCCGCCGGTAATGCGCAGGCCGCGGCGACCGGCTTCGCGAAAAGGCGTAACAATGAACCGCTCCGGATTCATGTCCATCATGCCTTCGCAGGCTACTTCAATGATCCCGTTGCCACTGGGCCTGGCTTTTGCGCGGTCCCCGAGCAGCGAGACAATTCCCCGCGCCAGTTCGTCGGCCGCAGCTGCTAGCGTTGGGTCAATATATCCGGCGTGGTCATTGATGCGAATCTCCGGGTCAAACCGCGCCAGCCGCTCCAGCGCTTCCCCCTCCAGCGGGGCATAACGCAGCCACAGGCCATAGCCATCCTCGGCCCGTGCAGCAGGCGCAAGGGCGAGCGCGGCACAAAGCAGCACAAGACCCGTCGCAAGGCGGTTGACAAGCTCTCTCCCTCTCATCATGGTAGCGCTACCACAAGACGCCTCACAGTCAAGTCGCGGCGCTCGGGAGAGGGATTTATTTATGCGCAAATTGTTGCGCGCCAGCCTGGCCGCCAGTGCCGGTATCATGGCGCTTTCAGGTCCGATAGCAACCCAGTCGATGGCGCAGGACGCCTCACATCAGGTCGCGCGGCCCATGGCCGATGCGCCGTACTGGAATGCATCGCTGCCCACCGATCAGCGCGTGGCAGACCTGCTGGCGCGGATGACGCTGGACGAGAAGATCGCCCAGATCACCACCATCTGGGACAATAAGGTGGAAATCCAGGACGCGGATTTTGCCTTCAGCCCGGCCCGGGCCAGCGCCGTGCGCCCGCACGGCATCGGCATGATCGCCCGCCCGTCTGACCTGACAGGCCCCACCAGCCCGCGCGAAAATCCGCCGCGCTCAATCGAGGACAGCCTCGCATATGTGCATGCGGTGCAGGACTGGGCGCGCTCCTCCACGCGGCTGGGCATTCCCGTGCTGTTCCATGAAGAATCGCTGCACGGCCTGGCCGCACTCAATGCCACCAGCTTCCCGCAATCCATCGGCATGGCGTCCAGCTGGGACCCCGGTCTGGTGCGCGACGTGAATGACTATATCGCCAGCGAAGTGCGCGCGCGCGGCGTGCATCTGGTGCTTTCCCCGGTGGTGGACGTGGCGCTGGATCCGCGCTGGGGCCGGATTGAGGAAACCTTTGGCGAGGACCCCTTCCTGGTTGGCGAGATGGGCGTTGCCGCGGTGGAGGGTCTGCAGGGTCCGGGCCGCGATCACCGCCTGCGCGATGGGCAGGTGTTTGCCACGCTCAAGCACATGACCGGCCACGGCCAGCCCGAAAGCGGCACCAATGTCGGCCCCTCACAAGTGTCCGAACGCACCTTGCGCGAGGTGTTCTTCCCGCCGTTTGAGCAGGTGGTGCGCCGCACGGCCATCGGCGCGGTGATGGCCAGCTACAACGAAATTGACGGCGTGCCTTCGCATTCCAGCAAATGGCTGCTGGGCGATATATTGCGCGGCGAATGGGGTTTTGGCGGCGCGGTCGTCTCCGATTATTATGCCATCGAACAGATGGCGCAGATCCACCATGTCGCGCCCGATATTGCCACCGCTGCGCGCATGGCGCTGGCGGCCGGGGTGGATATCGATCTGCCCGTGGGCGCGGCCTATTCCACGCTGGCGCAATCCGTGGCCGATGGCACGGTGGATATCGCTACAATCGATCAGGCCGCAGCGCGCATATTGACGATCAAGTTCGATGCCGGCCTGTTTGAAAATCCCTATGGCGATCTGGCAGCGGCGCAGCGGTCCAACACCGCAGAGGGCATTGCCCTGGCGCGGCGCGCGGCGGAAAGCTCTCTGGTATTGCTCAAGAACGATGGCGTGCTGCCGCTTGCCCTGCCCGCTGCCGGCGGGGAGCGTCCCACGATCGCGGTTATCGGGCCCAATGCCGATGTTGCGCGGCTGGGCGGCTATTACGGCATTCCGCGCGCGACCGTGTCTCCGCTGGCGGGCATTCGCGAACTGGTGGGTAACCGGGCCGACATCGTCCATGCGCAAGGCGTGGTGATTACCGAGGATGATGACTGGTGGGCCGATGAGGTGACGCTGGCCGATCCGGCAGAAAACGCCGCCCGCATTGCCGAGGCTGTCGAGGCTGCACGCGATGCCGACACCATATTGCTGTTCATCGGCGATACCGAACAGACCAGCCGCGAGGGCTGGGCCGATGGCCATCTGGGCGATCGCACCGATCTGGACCTGGTGGGGCAGCAGAACGATCTGTTCCTTGCGTTGAAGGCTCTGGGCAAGCCGATTGTCGCGGTACTGGTGAACGGCCGCCCGCCCAGCTATCCCGCTGTTGCCGAGGGTGCCGATGCCATTCTGGAAACCTGGTATGCGGGTGAGCAGCAGGGCCATGCCATTGCCGATGCGCTGTTCGGGCGGATCAATCCGGGCGGCAAACTGCCCGTCACCGTGGCGCGCGATGTGGGCCAGCTGCCGGTGTTCTACAACTACAAGCCCAGCGCGCGGCGCGGCTATTTGTTCTCCGAAGTCAGCCCGCTTTATCCGTTCGGCTATGGTCTGTCCTACACCAGCTTTGCCTTCGATGCGCCTATCCTTTCGGCCAGCAGCATCACCGCAGGCCAGGGCGTGACCGTGCGCGTGCCGGTGACCAACACCGGCAGCATGGCGGGCGATGAAGTGGTGCAGGTCTATCTGCGCGACGATATCAGCACCGTCACCCAGCCGGTGAAGGAACTGGTCGGCTTTTCCCGCGTCACACTTGATCCGGGCGAAACGCGCATGGTCGATATCGCCATCCGCCCGCAGAGCTTTGCGCTGTGGAACCGCGATATGGAGCAGGTGGTGGAGCCGGGGACGTTCACCATCATGACCGGTCCCAATTCGCGCGACGTGACTGAAACCGTGCTGACGGTGACACCGTGATTGCCGGTCTGGCCAGTCGCCGCGGCACACTGAAGCTGCTGGCGGGCGGAAGCCTTTCGGCAATGGCGGTGGCGTATGCGCCAATGGCTTTCGCGCAAGGCTCCGCGCCGATCTACAAGGATGCCGCCGCTCCCATTCCGGCGCGCGTGGCAGACCTGCTGGCGCGCATGACACTGGCCGAAAAGATCCAGCAGATACGCACCGCCTGGCAGGGCAAGGCCGATATGATCGACGATCTGGCCTTCAATCCGGCCAAGGCCAGCGCCGCATTCCCCGATGGCATCGGCCATGTCACCCGTCCGTCCGACAAGCGCGGCGTGCCCGGCATATCGGGCGCGGCAGGCGGCACGGCGGCGCGCTGGCGCACTCCGCGCCAGACGGTGGAGTTCATCAATGCGCTGCAACGCTGGGCGCTGGAAGATACGCGGTTGGGCATTCCCGTACTGCTGCATGAGGAATCGCTGCATGGCTACATGGCCACGGAAGCGACCATGTTCCCGCAGGCCATCGCGCTGGCGGGCACTTTCGATACCGACCTGATGCGCCGCGTGCAGTCCGTGATCGCCCGCGAAGTGCGCGCGCGCGGCGTGCCGCTGGTGCTCTCCCCCGTGGTGGATATCGTGCGTGACCCGCGCTGGGGCCGGATTGAGGAAACCTGGGGTGAGGACCCCTATCTGTGCGGCGAAATGGGCGTTGCCGCAGTGGAAGGCCTGCAAGGCGCGGGCAAGTCTGAGAAGCTGGGCGCGGACAAGGTTTTCGCCACGCTGAAGCACATGACCGGCCACGGCCAGCCCGAAGCGGGCAACAACATCAGCCCGGCGCAGATATCCGAGCGGGAACTGCGCGAGAATTTCTTCCCGCCCTTCCGCGAAGTGGTGCGCCGCACCTCCATCGGCGCGGTCATGCCCAGCTATAATGAGATCGACGGCGTGCCCAGCCACGCCAGCACCTGGCTGCTGGGCGATATCTTGCGCGGCGAGTGGGGCTTTGATGGGGTGATCGTCTCCGATTACGGCGGCGTGCATGAACTCGCCACGCTGCACCATGTGGCGCTGAATGAAGCCGACGCAGCCCATCAGGCGCTGCTGGCCGGTGTCGACAGCGAACTGCCCGAAGGCCGCGCCTATGCGCTGCTGGAGGATGAGGTGAACGCCGGGCGCATTCCGGTGGAGCTGATCGACCGGTCCTGCGCGCGCATGCTGACATTCAAATTCCGCGCCGGCCTGTTCGAAAATCCCTATGGCGACTGGCAGAAGGCGCAGCGCATCACCGGCAATGCGGAGGCGCGCGCGCTGGCTCTGGAAGCGGCGCGCAAGAGCATCTGCCTGCTGACCAACAGGAATGGCGCTCTGCCTCTGGACCAGGCGAACATGGGCCGCGTGGCGGTGATCGGACCCAATCATGCGATTGCCCGGCTGGGTGGCTATTCCTCCGTACCGAAGCAGACGATTTCGCTGATCGAAGGGCTGCGACAGGTCGCGCCCACTGCCGATTTCGTCACCGCGCAGGGCGTGTTCATCACCACCAGCGAAGACCGATCACAGGACATTATCGAACTGGCCGACCGGGCGCGGAACCTGCGCCTGATTGCCGAGGCTGTTGCGGTTGCGCGCACCGCAGACACCATCGTGGTGGCCATCGGCGATACCGAACAGACCAGCCGCGAAGGCTTTGCCGCCAACCATCTGGGTGACCGCACCCAGATCGATATCGTCGGCGAGCAGAACGCGCTGGTCGATGCGTTGGCCGCACTGGGCAAGCCGCTGGTGGTGTGCGCCATCAATGGCCGTCCGCCCAGCTGGCCCAATGTGGTCGAGAAAGCCGATGCGCTGCTCGAGTGCTGGTATCCGGGGCAGGAAGGCGGCGTGGCGATGGCGGAGGCCTTGCTCGGCCAGGTCAATCCGGGTGGCAAGCTGCCGGTCAGCGTGGTGCGCAATGCCGGGCAGATCCCGCTGTTCTACAACCGCAAGCCCAGCTCCCGCCGCGGCTATCTGTTCGATGACGCGGCGCCCTTGTTCCCCTTTGGCCACGGGCTTTCCTATACCGACTTCACCATCTCCGCCCCGCGCGTGGCCAAACAGGCTTTCGCCGCTGATGAGAGCGTCGAGGTGGAAGTGGACATCACCAACAGCGGCAGAACTGCGGGCGATGAAGTGGTGCAGCTTTATATCACCCGCAGCGAGGTTTCGGTCACCAGGCCGGTGCTGGAACTGAAGGGCTTCCGGCGGGTGACCTTGCAGGCGGGCGAAAGCCGCACCTTGCGCTTCACCCTTGCGCCGCAGCAGCTCGCCTTCTGGAACAGTGATATGGAAGAAGTGAATGAGCCGGGGCCGGTAACTCTTTCGGCCGGCAGCAGCAGCGCCCGGCTGCACTCCACCCAGATCGAGGTTATCTGACAATGCGCAATGCCCTTCCCATGACCCGCCGCTCTGCCCTGGCAGGCATGGCCGCACTGCCGCTGATCGGCTGCGGCGCGGAGGAGTTGATAGGCTCCTCCCCCACGTCCACACCGGCCCCCGTGTCACCGCCCGCCACGCAGTTTCCAACCGTTGCGGGCAGCCTTGATGGGGCCGCAAGCCGTTCTGGCCGGCGCTTTGGCAGCGCGATCTCGTGGAATGGCGGCACCACCGGCGGATCGATCCAGAACCCGCGCTATGCCGATGTGGTGAAGGCCGAATGCGGCCTGCTGGTGCCGGAAAACGAAATGAAGTGGCAGTTCACCCGCCCTTCGCCCGATGTTTATGATTTCGCCCGCATGGATGCGATTGCCGAATTTGCGCGGACCAATGGCAAGGCGCTGCGCGGGCATACCTTGCTGTGGCACCGCCCGCGCTGGTTCCCGGACTGGCTCAACAATTACGATTACGGCGCCAATCCCGCGCGCGAGGCCGAGCGCCTGCTGACCGACCATATCCGCACGGTGACGGATCGCTATCGCGGACAGATCGCCAGCTATGATGTGGTCAATGAGGCCATCGATCATGATCGCAACGCCACCATTGAGACCAGCATGAGCCGCGCAATGGGCAGCCCCGAAGCGGTGATGGACCTGGCGTTCCACACCGCGCGCGAACAGCTGCCCGATGGCGAGCTGGTGTATAATGATTACATGAGCTGGGAACCCGCCCATGCAGCGCATTGCAACGATGTGCTGCGCCTGCTGGAGGGCTTCCGCAAGCGCAACGTGCCGGTCGATGCGCTGGGCATCCAGTCTCACATAGAGATTTATTCGGTTGATCCGGCCACCGGCGTTGGCCCCTATCGCGAGCGCGAATGGCGCGACTTCATCGATGAGGTCGTGGGCATGGGTTACAAGCTGCTGATCACCGAATTCGACGTGAAGGACAAGGCGCTCCCATCCGCTGTCGCGCTTCGTGACGAGAAGGTGGCCGATTACACGCGTCGCTATTTCGATGTGATGCTCGATTATGCCGAGCTGTCGGACATTCTGGCGTGGGGCATGGTGGACCAGTTCAACTGGTTGCAGGGCTTTGCCCCGCGCGATGACGGGATGGAGGTGCGCGGAACGCCCTATTCCTCCACCTATCAGCCCAAGCCGATGCGAGAGGCGCTGGCCGCTTCGCTGTTGGACGCCGCAAGCTAATCCCTTCGCGCCGACTGCCGCGCTTGATGGCGCGCAGTCTGGCGGGAAGTCCCCCGCTCACACTCCACACAAGCAAAAGGCCGGCACCAGGTGCCGGCCTTTTTCTTTGCCCGGAAAGGAGTCACCCGGGATTTCGAGGGGGCCGCCCAGGGAGTGCGGCAGCCCCTTCGTTTCAATTATATCCCGCCAGCCCTCAGAACTGACCGCGCAGGATGAAGGAGAACCGGCGATCGTTCATGAAGTATGAGCGCGGTGCCAGCGCACCCGGATCACCGGTATAGGCCTGCAAGGTGGTGGTCACTTCGTTGAGCAGGTTGACGCCCTGCACACCCACCTTGAGGTTATCCGTCAGGCTGTAGAAGATCGACGCATCGAGCTGCCCGGTATCGTCATTGAAGATCGAATAATACGGGAAGATCACGTCGGTCGCCGTCAGCAGGAACTTCGACCGCCAGTTGTAGGCGGCGCGCATGGACAGCGGACCCTGCTCGAAGAACACCGTGACATTGGCATTGTGACGAGAGAGCTGTTCAAGCGGCAGATTGCCCGCCGGAACGGTGGAGGTGTTCGGAATATTGCCACCGTTGAGGAAGGTGTTGGGCAGGCCGGAACTGTCGATGAATGTGTAGTTCGCCGACATGCCAAGTCCGCCAAGCAGGCTCGGCAGGAAGTCGTAGGTCTGCTGGTAAGCCAGCTCGAAACCCTTGACCTTGCCGCTGCCATCGAAGTTGGCCGGACCGCGCACCAGCACATTCTGCGTGACGCCATTGTTGGTGATCGACCTGTTCGTCACGTCCTGGAAGAAGAAGTCCTTCACATTCTTGTAGAACAGGTTGCCGGTAAGCGAGCCGACCGTATCGAAATACCATTCGGCGGTCAGATCGAACTGCCATGCAGAAGCCGGACGGATCGAGGGGTTACCCGCGTTCGCCGTCAGATTGCCGCTCTGGTCCAGACCCAGCGTCAGGAAGTTGCGCAGATAGGAATTGTCCGGACGCGTGATCACCTTCGACGCTGCAAAGCGCAGCAACAGTTCCGGCGTGACTTCGAAGCGGACATTGAAGCTGGGCAGCCAGTAATCATAGCTGGTGCCAGCGATATCCGACCTGGTCGTCCCGTCGGCAAAGGTTTGCAGGTCGGCATAACCAGCCGGACCAAGCAGACAGACGCCGCCCGGTGACTGCGCCTCGGTGCCCGGAGGGGCGCCATCCGGGACGGTCGGTTCGCAGCGGACATCGTAATCGTCGACAATGTTGAACTGCTGCTGCGTGCCGACACCGATGCTGCCGATCGAACGGACATCGGTGCTGACGTAGCGAACGCCGATATTGCCGCCCAGACGATGGCCGCCCAGGAAATCATCCGAACCGAAGTTCAGCATGATATAGGCCGACTTGTCATCCTGCGAGATGGGCTGGATGTCCGCCGGCAGATACGGCGTTCCGGCGATTGCTCCATCGCGGCCCGACAGGGGATTCCACGAGGGGTTGGCGCCGTAGACGCGTGCCTGATCCTGAATCGACTGGAAGAAGGCAACGCTGCCGGCATAATCCTGCGTCAGATTGCCATTGTAGTAGAACCCACCCTGCGGTCCGGGCACCTGGCCGCGGAAGAAATTGGGGAATTCGTAATAGTCCGAAGAACCGGCCGGTGTGTCGGCAAAGTTGATCGGACGGCTGCCGCTCCACACTTCGCTGAGCATGCCCCAGTTATAGGTGGTGTAGCGAACCGTCTGGTCGCGGTCCTGATAACGGCCACCGACCTTGACCCGGCGGATGAACGAATCATCGTCGAATTCATATTCCAGGTCGGCACGGATGGCATATTGCTCGCCCGTGCTATCCTCGATGTGGTCCATCGCCGCACGCCAGAACTGGAAGCGCGGATCGGCGAAATATTCGGACTCGCTGGCGGCCAGCAGCTGCTCGCTGCCGCGAAGCGCGGGGTCCGGATTTGACCAGGTATAGCCCAGCTGCGCAGGCTTGTGCGGAATGACGACCGGCAGATTGCCCGTCAGATCCAGTTCCTGATCGGCATAGACGGACCCGAACACACTCACGTCGGTGCTCTGCTTGCGAGAGCTGGTGTAGTGCACGTCGATCATCCCATGCAGGCGATCGGTCAGCTGGCTGTCCACGTTGAAGCTGTAGTCGGAGTTGGTCGTCTCATCGAACACCTGACGACGCGCCAGCGATTGCTGCAGGCCGCCAACGGGTACGAAAGGCGAGCCGCCGCCAACCGAAGGATCGTTGGTGTTGGTGGCACCGCGCCAGCCATTGCTGGGATTGGTGATGTAGCCGGACTGGAACAGACCGTTGGCATCATAGGCATAGTTCTCGAACCCGCCGACCGGGCACTGCGCCCGCGTGGTGGGATCGCCCAGCGACCCGTCGGTGTTGATCACATTGGGACCGTTGGCATTCTGTTCGCAGCCCAGCGGATAGGTGCCATATTCGGCCAGATCGGGCGCGGTTTCGTAAGTATATTCGCCCCAGTCACTGGTTGAGTGCGAGCGGATGAATTCCGCCGTGACGGTGGTCCCGCCGTCGAGCGATTCATACTGCGCGGAAACAGCGATACCATCGCGCTTGCGGTTGAATTCCTGCGTGCGGAACTGGCCACCCAGCGGAGCAAACAGGCCGGTGTTGTAATCGGCATAGCCATCAGCTCCGGCAGCCCCGGTCGCGCCACATTCCGATCCGTCAACGGGCAGGGTGAATTCGTCGGCAGTGCCAGGCAGCGGATTGCGGCAAACCTGCACGCCCCCGGTGTTGGCAGAATCAACCAGCGTCCCGTCACGGGTCTGGAAGTTGGTGATCTGCAGGCCATCGGCCCGGCTGCGCACCTGCGAATAGGAACCGCTGACCAGCACGCCAAAGGTACCGGCTCCGGTTTCCCACGTGTTGCTGATCAGGCCGGACAGGTTGGGCGTCCATTCCTTGCTGAAGTCGCCATAATTGGCCTCTGCACTGAAGGCGATCTGGAAGCCGTTGTGATCCAGCGGCTTGCGCGTGATCAGGTTGACCGTACCGGCAAGACCACCTTCGATCATGTCGGCAGTGGCGTTCTTGCTGACGATCACCGAGCCGAGCAGTTCGGAAGGCACATCGGCAAAATTGAGCGCCTGACCGCCGACGCCGGCAGCAAAGGCCGTGCGGCCATTGAATTCGGAGCGAACGAAGTTGAGGCCGCGGATAACCACGCCGGAACCTTCGACCGAGAAGTGATCGGGATCGTTCGAACCGGCAAAGCGGTTGATCGCGATACCCGGCACGCGCTGAAGCGCCTCGGTTACGGAGCGATCAGGCAGGGCGCCGATATCTTCCGCCGTGATTGCATCAACCACAGTGTCCGAATCACGCTTGATGTTCTGGGCCGATGCCAGCGACTGGCGAATACCCGTGACAACGATCAAATCGTCATCATCGGGCGCCGCATCCTGCGCCATCGCCGCGCCGCTGGCGAGCATGCTGCCGATCACAGCGACCGACGCACCCGCCTTCAACAGACTGCGATTAATCCGAAATTCCGCGGCTCCAAGGCCGCCACAAAGCGCAGACGCTTTCCTCACAAGATGTCCCTCCCCATGTTAGCGCTACCATTAATATGTGCAGCGCTGATTTTTTTGTTACCTCACTGCATATCGACGCAATCCCGCCTTGGCAAGAGGGTGTTGTCACGACTAGGATCAACGGCATAAATAGATGTTGATGGATAATTGACCGTGGTGAGTGGAGCGGATGGTAACGATATCACGGAAGTGGTAATCGTCGGGGGAGGCACCGCCGGGTGGATGGCCGCGGCTGCTTTCTCCAAATATTTCGACAATGGAAAACGCCGATTCACATTAGTGGAATCGGACGCAATCGGCACCGTGGGCGTTGGTGAAGCGACGATTCCGCCGCTCAAGAATTTTAACCAGATGCTGGAAATCAACGAGAATGATTTCCTGCGCGAAACGCGCGCAACGTTCAAACTGGGCATCGAATTCGTCAATTGGGGCCAGCAGGGGGACCGCTATTTCCACCCGTTCGGCACCTATGGGCAGGACCTGCACGGCATCCCGTTCCACCAGCTTTATCTGCGTGAACTGGCGCATGGCGGCACCGCCGGGGGCATTCACGAATACTCGATGAGCTCGATGGCGGCGATCATGGGCCGATTCGGCAGGCCCGGACCGGGTGCCAAATCGCTCATTTCGCAGATGTTCTACGCCTTCCATTTCGACGCCGGCCTGTATGCTGCCTTCCTGCGCAGGAAGGCCGAGCAGCAGGGCACAATCCGCCGCGAGGGGCGCATATCAAAGGTCCACCGCGACGGGGAAAGCGGCGATGTGCGCGCAATCGAGCTGGACAGCGGGGAGCGGATCGAGGGCGATCTGTTCATCGACTGCTCCGGCTTTCGCGGCCTGCTGATCGAAGATGCGCTGGAAACGGGGTATGAGGACTGGAGCCACTGGCTGCCGATGGACCGGGCGATTGCCCTGCCCACCTCCAACATCAACTCACCGCCACCTTTCACCCGCGCAACGGCGCATGGCGCGGGCTGGCAGTGGCGCATCCCCTTGCAGCACCGCATGGGCAACGGCCACGTGTTCTCCAGCGCCTATATGGACAGTGAGGAGGCCACCCGCATCCTGCTCGCCAATGTCGAGGGGGAGCCGCTGGCCGATCCGCGTGAGCTGCGCTTTGTCACCGGCATGCGGCGCAAGGCGTGGAACCACAATGTCGTCTCGCTCGGCCTGTCATCGGGCTTTATCGAACCGCTTGAATCAACCAGCATCCACCTGATCCAGAACGGCATCGCCCGCCTGTTTGCGCTGTTCCCCGACAAGCAGATCAGCCCGGTGGAGCGTGACGAATATAACCGCGGGATGCGCGAGCTGTATGAGGACGTGCGCGACTTCATCATCCTGCATTACAAGGCCACCCAGCGCGATGACACGCCGTTCTGGCGCTATGTGCGCGACATGGACGTGCCGGACAGCCTGGCCACGAAGACGGAACTGTGGCGCCTGCACGGGCGCATCTTCCGCGAGAATGCGGAACTGTTTTCCGAACCCAGCTGGATCGCGGTGATGCTGGGGCAGAACATCATCCCGGCCCGCCACGATCCCATCGCCGATACGCTGGACGAGGCCAAGGTCGCCGCCGCCATGGCACAAATGCGCGAAGCCTATCGCCAGACCGCCGAGGGTCTGCCCACACAGGAACAGTTCCTGCGGCAGGCCGGCGCATGGGCGGATACCGGGGCAAACACTGAGGGCGGTGCGGTGGCGGCCCCTGCATGGACTCTCGCTGCATCATGAACGGCGCACCCATCCGCAACATCGTGATCGTGGGCGGCGGAACCGCAGGCTGGATGGCAGCCGCCGCCATATCGAAGATCATGGGCAAAATGCCGGGCCTCTCCATCAGTCTGGTGGAAAGCGAGGCGATTGGCACGGTGGGCGTGGGTGAAGCCACCATCCCGCAGATCAACCAGTTCAACAGCCTGCTGGGCATCGATGAAAACGAATTCGTGCGGGAAACCCATGCGACCTACAAGCTGGGCATCGAATTCGTCGACTGGACGCATATCGGGGACCGCTATGTCCACCCGTTCGGCCATTATGGCATCGACATGCTGGGGATCGAATTTCACCATTTCTGGCTCAGGGGGCTGGAATTGGGAGACAGCCACCCGCTCGATGACTATTCCATCGGCGCGATGGCGGGCAAGGCGGGCAAGTTCTTCTGGCCGCAGCCGGACCAGCCCAATTCCCCGCTCGCACGGCTCGGCTATGCCTTCCAGTTCGATGCGTCGCGCTATGCCCGATTCCTGCGCACGCGCGCAGAAATGCAGGGCGTCACCCGGATCGAGGGCCGCATCACCGAGGTCGAACAGGACGGCGAGAGCGGTTTTGTCACCGGCGTAAAGCTCGAATCGGGTGAGCTGGTGACGGGCGAGCTGTTCATCGACTGCTCGGGCTTTCGCGCGCTGTTGCTGGGCCAGACACTGGGTGTGGAATTTCGCGACTGGAGCAAGTGGCTGCCGTGCGACCGCGCCGTGGCCATGCCCTGCACCCACGGCGGATCGCGGGAGCCGCTCACCCGCTCCACCGCACGCGCCGCCGGCTGGCAATGGCGCATTCCGCTGCAACACCGGATAGGCAACGGCCACGTCTATTCCTCCGCCCATATGAGCGAGGATGAGGCGACGCAGATCCTGATAGACAACCTGGACGGTGAACCATTCGCTGCGCCCAACCATTTGCGCTTTGCCGCAGGCCACCGGGCCAAAGGCTGGGACAGGAATGTGGTCGCGCTGGGGCTTGCGGGCGGTTTTCTGGAACCACTGGAATCGACCGCCATCCATCTGGTGCAATCGGGCATTGCGCGGCTTATGGCGCTGTTCCCCACCACCACATTTTCCGCCAAGGAGATTGAGCGCTTCAACCGCGAGACCGAGCAGGATTACATCGACATCCGCGATTTCCTGGTGCTGCATTACAAGGCCACCACGCGCGACGATTCCGAGTTATGGAACTATTGCCGCAATCTGGAACCGACCGACGGGCTGAAGGAAAAGCTGGAGATGTTCCGCTCCTCCGGCCGGGTGATCCGCGATCATAATGAGCTGTTTACAGAGACCAGCTGGCTCTCCGTCATGGCGTGTCAGGGCATCACGGCGGGTGGTTATCACCCCGCAGCCGATTTGATGAGCGACGAGGAATTGCTGCACCGGCTGGGCCATATCCGGCAGGTGATCGCCACCGCCGTATCGCAGATGCCGACGCAGGAGGATTTCCTGCGCAGCAATGGCAGCGCGATCGATCCGGCCCTGCGCGTCACCTCATGAGCGGTTTGGCAGATCCGCCGCCGCTGGATGAAATCACCGGACCGATCGACCAGCAGCGCTTCGATCAGATACGCGCCGCCAACAGGCCCGTTGTTCTGCGCGGACTGGTGGAGCACTGGCCTGCGGTTGCAGCGGGGCGGCAGGGCGGCGCGGCGATTGTCGCCTATCTGCACCAGTGCGGCAGCGCGCGCCCGGTAACCGCCATCGCTGCAATGCCCGCTGAGAACGGCCGGTTCTTCTACAATTCCGATCTGTCGGGCATGAATTTCGTCAAGGGACAGGGCCAGCTCGGCATGTTCCTGGATGATCTGCTGCGTGCCGCAGACTTGCCGCAGCCGCCGGGGCTGGCGGTGCAGTCTGAAGGGGTGGCGGAACTGCTGCCCGCCTTTGCGCAGGCCAATCGGCTGGACTTGCTGGCCCATGTCCCGGCGCGCATCTGGATCGGCAATCGCATCCGCGTGGCCGCGCATTATGATGTGAAGGAAAATATCGCCTGCTGCGTCTCTGGCCACAGGCGCTTCACTCTTTATCCGCCCGAACAGATCGCCAATCTCTATCCCGGCCCCTTCGAATCCACGCCCGCCGGAACGCCGGTGAGCATGGTTGATGCCCATTCGCCCGATCTTGCCCGCTATCCGCGTTTTGCCGATGCATGGGCCAGCGCGCGTCAGGCCACGCTGGCGCCGGGCGATGCGATCTACATCCCCTATTGCTGGTGGCACGGCGTGGAATCGCTCGATCCGGTCAGCATACTGGTCAACTACTGGTGGAACGATGGCCAGCCTGCCGGAATTGGCGGCCCCTACGATGCGCTGCTCCACGCGCTGCTGGCCTATCGCCACCTGCCGCCAGGGCAGCGCGAAGTGTGGCGCGGGATGCTGGACTATTACGTGTTCGAAAAGTCCGGCGATCCCGCTGCCCACCTGCCAGATCACGCGGCGGGCGTGATCGGCAAGCCCTCACCCGGCCTGTTTGACAAGATGCGCCAGATCATCCGCCAGGCGCTTGGTTGAGCGCGGCGGGGACCTATTCTGACGGCCTGCCTTAAGCCGGTTTGCGCACTCTTGCTTCCGGAAGCGGGCAGGCATTCACCATCCTACCTGCCGCATTTTGGCGTGGTGCATGCCGTCACCTCGTGGATGTAGCGGTTCATGCCGCCCTCAACCCGGAAGGTTTGGCTGGTCGGGGTCCCCGGATGATAGGGCCCGAGGCCCGCATCGATCCAGGAGAAGTTATGGAAGATGCTGACGGCGCCCACGGTCTCATCGATGACATAGCGGCGGCTGCCCGTCTCTATCGGCTGCGGGAACGCCCCCATGGTGCAGGTCTGGCCTTCAGGGTCTCTGCTGCCTGTATAAATGCGGCCCTCCAGCCGGGCACATGGCGTGCCGTGCGGCACCGGCAGTTCGGGGTTGCCCCAATTGTCCAGATACGCGTCGGCCGCCGCCTGGATGGACTCGCGCGTGTCGCGCTGGCCTGCGGGGATCTCGCCCCAGTTCTCAACCTGCGTCTGGGCAAGATGCGCGTCCGCACCGAACACCCAGTCCCCTTCGTCGGTCACCACGGATTCCATTACGGTCACTTCGCCATCGCTCACCTCCATCCGCGTGTGGATCACGTAAGGGTGCGCGTTCGTGGCCGACACGAGTTCTGTGAAAGTGGCGCATTGCTCCGTGTCATAGAAGCTGCGGGTGAAGTCGACCGGCAGGGCCTGGGTCAGTATGCCCGCAGCAATGTCCACGGGCAGATTGTTCTCTCCGTAATACGATTCGGCTGCGAGAGGCACTATCGCGGGCTGGCCGGTCGATTGCGCTTCGACATAGGTCGCTGCCAACTGCCGCAGCATCCCCCGCTCGCACGCCGCCTGCGCATTCGTCGCCGCGGTCATGCCCGCCAGAATGATTGAGCACTTGATCGTGCCTCTTGCCAATTTCGATGGCCGGCTGCCCCATTCACTTTCACTTTTCATGAATATGTCCTCCCCTCAAGGTGCTGGCATCTATTGTGTGCCTGATCCTTGCCCATCTCCCCAGATGGCATGCTTGTGTTCAGGATGTTAGCGCGAAGCTGGCCGAGCAACAACATGCGGGCCGTCAATCGCGGTCAATATTGGTCCGCAGCGTTGTTCGAACCCCAAAACATTCCACACCGGCTTGTCTCTGGAGCCTCTTGCGGAAGCAGGCAGGTGGGCAAGCAGAGGGGGAGGATACAACAACTGTTACAGGCAATTGCCACCAGTCCCGCCATGGTGCCGGACTAAACCTTGGCAAAGCGAACTATCTGTTGCAGGATCACTCCAATAATAATGGCGGGACTCACAGTCCCGATGGAGGGGAAAACATCATGCGCCATCTTTCTGGCTTGCTGTCATCATGCCGGCTGCTTCCTGCGGCCCTTTTGCTGGGCGCGGGAACGGCTGCAAATGCGCAGGCAACTCACGACCATGCAGAGATGCAGGCAGACACAGGCCCGTCGACATCAGCGGTCAGGGAAATGCGCTGGTCCGATCCGGCGGCCTGGCCTTCGGGTGCGGTGCCGGGCGAAGGCGATGCGGTCACCATTGACCGGGACATGCATGTTGTCCTCGATGTCAGCCCGCCTGCGCTGCGCAGCCTGACGATCAGCGGCAAGCTGAGCTTTTCGGACCAGCGCGATATCGATCTGGTGACCGAGTGGATCTATGTTCCCGGCGGTGAACTGGAAATCGGCACAGAGGCCAATCCTCATAAACGCAATGCTTCCATCACGCTGACAGACAATGTCCCGGACGAAGATATCAACACCATGGGCGATCGCGGGATCATGCTCATGCGCGGGACGCTGAACCTGCACGGCAACCGGGAAAATACATGGACCAAGCTGGCCCGGACAGCCGAGCGCGGCTCCGCCCGGATCGAGGTGCTGGACGCCAGCGGCTGGCGTGTAGGTGACGAGATTGTCCTTGCCTCAACCGACTTTAACCCGAGGCAGGCCGAAAGGCGCCATATTACGGCTATCAGCGGCAACACGCTGACGCTGGATAGCGCGCTTGAATACATGCACTTTGGCGAGATCACCTTCGGCGTGGACGAGCGCGGCGAAGTGGGTCTGCTGACGCGCAATATCCGCATTCAGGCATCGGAAGATTCCGAGAGCAATTACTTCGGCGGGCACATCATGGGGATGGTCGGGTCCAAGATGTACGTCGACAGCGTTGAGCTGAGCCGCATGGGCCAGCACATGCATCTGGCGCGTTACCCGCTCCACTGGCACCTGATCGGCGAAGGGGAGGGGCAGTATATCAGGAATGCGGCCATCCACGACACCTTCAGCCGCTGCGTGACGGTGCATGGCACCAACAATCTGCTGGTAGAAAACAATGTGACTTTCAACACCGTGGGTCACTGCTTTTTCATGGAAGACGGGATCGAAACGGGCAACCAGTTCGTCCGCAACCTCGGCATCCAGACCAAGTGTCACCCGACGCTGCCGTGCGAGCCGACCAACCTGACCGATGCGGCCCGGGGCAGCCGGGGTCAGCAATCCGACCACATATTGATCCCTTCGGACAATACCGTCTCCACTTTCTGGATCACCAATCCGGACAATATCTATCGTGACAACGTGGCTGCCGGGTCGGACGCGGTCGGCTTCTGGATCGCCCTGCCCGCGCACCCGACCGGACAGTTCGAAGGATCGGAGATCAGTGCCCAGACCTGGCCACGCCGGATGCCATTGCGCGAGTTCAGCGGCAACACCGCCCACTCCAATTTTGACAGCCTGATGTTCGACCGGGGCCCTTCGCCCGATGGCACTTTCAATGTCGGCGGTGCCGGGCATATTGCCTATAATGATCCGACCGATCCGAGCAGCGGAGCAATACCGTCGGTCGTCGACAGCTACACGGCCTACAAGAACCGCAATGGCGCCATCTGGGGCCGCGGCGAATATCACCTGTTCACCAATCTCAAGCTGGCCGACAACGCCATCGGCTTCACCCATGCGGCGGGCGGCTATGGCGTGGCGCCTTACTCGTCACGGGTACAGGATTCGCTATTCGTGGGCGAAAGCGGCAATATCGGCAATCCCTCGACGCCCGAGGAAATTGCCTATGGCCGCACCTTGCCGCACGTAACGGCGGATTTCCCGATCCGCGGCTACGAATATTACGATTACCGCCATGACGTGGTGAATACGACCTTCGTGAATTACGAACCCAACGATCTGCGCGAAGCGGGTGCGCTGTCCTATCTGCTGTTCACCAGCTTCGGCATGAGCACGGAGAACATGGTCGAGAACGCCACGTTCGTTAACGCCCAGCCAGTTCATTTCCCGCAAATACAGCGCCGCTGGTCGTCGGACTTCGCCGGGCGGGCTGCCTACAGGAGTGCGACGATTCATGACGTCGACGGCTCGGTCAGCGGGACTGCCGGTGCCTACATCGTCATCGATAACGGTATGGCTTCGGCTGAAGACAGCTGTGTAATCAGAGCGAACTGGAATGCCGCCGTGTGCGTTGCCGACATGGGTCGCTTGAGCATCGACGATACGCGCCAGTTCCCCGAATTCGCTGCCGGCCCCGCCACCAATCCGGTTGTCCTTGAACGCAACGGGAAGCGGTTCGAATATAATGGCGAGACGACGATCCCCAGCGGTGCCCAGGTCCGGGTATCGACAGCGAGGGACAGCATGTCGCTTAACCTGCGGGAAATGGACCAAGGCTCTTGGGTGATCTTTGAGCTTCCCGGCTTCGCCGCCCCCGCTGGTAGTGCGCAGTTGGCCAGCATGGACGCCTTGCGCGCCTCAAACCAGACCGCATGGTTCAAGGATGGCGAGACGCTGTGGGTCAAGCTTGTGGTGGAGGACGCCACCGCCGACGGACCTGTGGTCGTACAGGTCGGCACCCTGCGGGCTCAGGCGACCATTGATGTGAGCAGGCAGGCGCCGGTGGCAACAGCTGCGCTGAGTGCTGGAGAGCCCCGGCGCGAATAACGCGCCGGGCACATCAATATTGCAGGTCGCTGGCCACGGGTTGTGGCTGCAGGGCCTGCTGCATGAACTGCTGGTAGGGCGGGGTGAATTCCAGCGCGGCGCGCGCCTGCGCTGCAAATGCCTGACGGCTGGCCTCAACGCTGCGCTGGTCCGCGCTGCGCGATTGCGGCGTGGTGCCTTCGGCAAAGCCGAGCGCGCGCAGCAGGGCCATATATTCCTGCACCAGCAGCGCCGGCTCATCCCGGAAGGGCAGGCGTCCGCGCCGGGCAAACTGGTCCAGCGCGGCCTCCAGCGAAGGCGGCAATTCGCATGCGCCGAACACCTGCCGCGCGCGCGGGGAGGCATAATGCACCGCCAGCGTATCGCGCACCTGCTGCGCCATCAGCAAGGCACGGCGATTATATTCGGCGCGTTCGAGCGGTTCGATCGTGCGCCCCGGCAGCATTTCCAGCAGCAGGGCAAGCTGGCGATGCGCCAGATCGAGGTTGAGGAAGCCGAGCGGCTCAAAACTCGCGGCCGCATCCCCCAGCGCGATTACATTGCCACACCACGGAAGCTGAGCACAGCCCGGCTCCATCTGCACCAGCCCGGCAGGCCCTGCCCCCAGTGCCCGAAGCGCGGCGTCTTCTGATACGCCATCGGCCAGCGCCAGTGTCACCTGCAAGCCGTCGCGCCCGGCAAATTCGCACAGCCAGCCTTCGGGCAGCAGCGAGAAACGGTCCTCCAGCGCCAGCATCGGCTCGCCCGGAATGGCATGGAGCACGCGGCGCACGGGCAGCATGGCGCTCCAGTCCTGCCGCTTCGCTTCAGGCAGGGCGGAAAGCAAATGTGCCTGCGTGCCGCTGCAATCGATGAACAGATCGGCCTCGATCAGGCCCTGTCCGGCAATGGCGATGGCAGCAAGCCCGCCCGCGCCATCTGGCTGCAGCGCTTCCATCGTTCCGGCCACATGCTGCGCGCCCAGCTGTTGCGCCATGGCGATCAGCATCTCGCGATAGGCGGGCATGTTCCAGCGCAATGCATAATCGACCTGGTCGATCGGCGTGGACACATCGCCCGGCGGCACGGCAAAGCGCCCCGCATCGGCCAGCACTTCGGCCAGCGAGCCGGGGGGAGATGCCCCGCCGCCAGCGCTGCGCCCGCCGCCCCATTCCTGCGCAAAACGGGTGCGCAATTGCGGATCGAGCGTAGCGCCATAGGCCATCGCGCCGTTCTGTTTCTCGCCGACCTGGTCCTCATCACCCCAGCCGAAATAGCGCGTGACCAGCCGGTGGCTTCCTCCGGCGCGCTGGACCAGCTGCGTCTCGTCAATCTTCAGGCGATCATGCAGGCGGTTGGTGAATGGCAGCGCGGTGCTGGCGCGGTCGGCAAAGCCCGCCGGATCTGGCGGCAGGCCGATCACCACCACCTGCGCATCGGGTAAGGCGCGGCGCAGAGCAATGGCCGTGAGAATGCCCAGCTGCCCGCCACCCGCTATGGCGATCCGGCGCAGTCTTTCGCGCGCCTCGCTCATGCTGCGTCTGCCAGACGGGCGGCTTCGGACATCAGGTAATCGCGGTGGCCGGGCATGGCCGAAACCTGCGTGCCGATTTCCTGTCGCAGGCGCTCCAGCGCGTTCCTCACGCGCATCGGATCGGCCAGTGTTACCCGCGAATCGTGGCGCCGGGGCAGCATGCCCTGCCCCACATAGACCGCGATCCAGCTGGCATCGTAGAACAGGCCATCGGCATATTTCTCGATCCGGCCCGCGCGCTGCCACAGCTCCAGCTTGTCGGCCAGACTATCGGGCACTGTCATGGTGCGCACATGGTTCCAGAATTCGGAATCATCCCGCGTGGTGGCGTTGTAGTGCAGGATCAGGAAGTCGCGCACCCGGTCATATTCCATGTCCACCAGCCGATTGAATTCATCGCGGTCGCGCGGATCGATTGCGCCGCCATCGGGGAACAGTTCGATCAGGTAGGTGATCGCCATCTGCGCCAGGTAGATGGAGGTGGATTCGAGCGGTTCGAGGAACCCGCTGGCAAGGCCCACGCCCACCACATTGTGGCTCCACGATCGGCGGCGGCGACCGGGCCGGAAGCGCAATATGCGCGGATCGGCCAGCGGCTTGCCCTCCGCCGAATGGCGGATCGCCTCGCACGCCTCATCCTCAGAGATATGCGCGCTGGAAAAGACATAGCCATTGCCCATCCGGTGCTGCAGCGGGATCTGCCAGCGCCAGCCGGCGGGCATGGCGGTGGCGGTGGTATAGGGCCGGATATCGTCGCTGGCGTGGGTGCAGGGCATGGCGGCGGCGCGGTCACATGGCAGCCAGTGCGTCCAGTCCTCCCACTCCTCCTCCAGCGCGCCGCCCAGCAGAAGAGAGCGAAAGCCCGAGCAGTCGATGAACAGATCGCCCTCTATCCGCCGCCCGTCCTTCAGCACCAGCGCGGTGACATTGCCGCTGGCGCCGTCACGCTCCACATCCACCACCAGCCCTTCATGCCGCGTGACCCCGATCCCGATGCCGAAGTCGCGCATGAACGGGCCGAATAATGTGGCATCGAACTGATAGGCATAGCCATAGGTGGAGGCGAGCGAGCTATCGCCCGCAGGCGGGGTGAAGCGGTTGGCCCTGGCAGCAGCCACGGCCAGCGAATACTCGCCGATTTCTCCGGCCAGCCCCTGGCGCTGCAGTTCCAGCCAGTAATGGTGGAAGCCGACCCCGGCCACTTCTTCGCCGAAGGAGCCGAAGGGGTGGATATAGCTTTCGCCAATGCGGCCGAAATCGCGAAAATCGATACCCAGCTTGTAGGTCGCGTGGGTCGCCTTCATGAAGGCCGCCTCGTCTATGCCAAGGCTTTCCACGAAGCCGCGAATATGCGGCAAGGTGGCCTCTCCCACGCCGACGATGCCGATATCCTCGCTCTCGATCAGGTCGACGGTGGCAAGGCCCGGCAGCATGCGGGCCAGACCGGCCGCTGTCATCCAGCCCGCGGTACCGCCGCCAAGGACGACAACTCGCACAGGTGGCCGAACGCGTGGCCGAAAGAGTGGGCCGGCAGAGGAGGGAGCAGCTTCATTCATGCGCGGGACCTGACAAGCGGAGCCGGGGCGCGACAGGCTGCCCCGGCTTCCATTCTGCTTTGCGGATGATGCAGATGCCGGTCAGCCCTCCATCTCCTCCAGTTCCTTGCCCTTGGTCTCATTGATGAAGCTCTTGACCAGGAAGAAGCTGATCACGGCGCTGATGGTATAGGTGGCATAGGTTGTGGCAAGGCCCAGATTGTCGGCCATCCACGGGAAGCTCTGCACCACGACATAGTTGGCCACCCATTGCGCCAGCCCCGCCACGGCCAGCGCCGATCCGCGGATCTGGTTGGGGAACATTTCGCCCAGCATCACCCACATCACCGGGCCCCAGCTCATGTTGAAGAAGATGACGTAAAGATTGGCCGCCACCAGGGCGGTCCAGCCTGCGGTTTCACCCAGAGCCAGATTGCCGGCGGCATCGGTGCCCGCGCCGCTGAAGGCCCATGTCATCGCGCCCAAAGTCACCGCCATGCCGAAGGAACCGATCATCAGCAGCGGCTTGCGGCCGATCTTGTCGATCACCGCCAGCGCAAAGAACACCGCCGCAATCGAGGCGAGGCCGGAATAGATGTTGCGTTCCAGCGCGACCTCTTCCGATACGCCCGCCAGGCGCCACAGCGTCTCACCGTAATAGAAGATGATGTTGATACCCACGAACTGCTGGAAAGTGGCCAGCAGCAGACCCGCCCAGACGATGGGACGCAGGCCGGAGCCCTTCTGCGTGACATCGGACAGGCGCGGCCGATGATCGGCATCGAAGCTGCCCTGGATCTCAACAAGCTTGCGATCAGCCTCCACCGTGCCGAACAGGCGGGTAAGGACGCTGCGGGCCTCTTCATCGCGGCCCCTGCTGACAAGGTAGCGCGGGCTTTCAGGAATGAAGAACAGCGCCACCAGGAAGATCACGGCGGGAAAAGCCTGCGCCAGATACATCCAGCGCCATGCAGGCAGTCCGGCAACCTGACCAAGCGAGCTGCCGGCCGATTGGGCGAGGAAGTAATTGACCACGAAGGCGGCGGTCAGGCCGGTGATGATCATCACCTGCTGCACCGTCGTCAGCCGCCCGCGGATATTGGCCGGAGCGACCTCGGAAATATACAGCGGTGAGAGCACGCTGGCTGCGCCAACCGCCATGCCGCCGCAGAAGCGGGCAAGCACGAACAGCGTATGGACATCGGTAATGCCCTGGATCAGCGCCCCGAATACGAACAGCAGCGCAGCCATGATCATGACCGCGCGGCGCCCGATCACATCGGCCAGTCGTCCGGCGAAAAAGGCACCCACCGCGCAACCGATCAGCAGTGAGCCCACCGTAAATCCAAGCGACGTAGAACTGAGGCTGAACTCCTCGACCAGCCCGCTTTGCGTGCCGTTGACCGCACCGCTATCGTAACCGAACAAAAGTCCGCCGATTGTCGCCACCGCCACAATCGCCGAAATCAGCGCCATATTGACGCCTTGCGCTTTGCTTTCCATGTTTTCCTCTCCCCGCCCCGGCGCTAACCGCCGGCGACCCTTATGGTAGCGCTACCTTGGACTGAGAAGCGCCCGGACGCAAGCCGCTTTCGCCGCTTTGATCTGATCCATCGAAACAAGGAAAGGGGGGCTATCCGAAGTCTGCTCGCGAGTCCTCGATGGCACGCCCCTTAAAACGCCGGTCTGAACAGGGTCCGGTGTTCAAGCTGGAAGATAATGGCCTTACGACCAGCCTCCACCCAGGGCGCGAAACACGTCGATCTGGGCCCGCGAGATGGCCGCGTCCTGCTCTGCAAGCACTGCCCGCGTTTCGGCCAGCGTGCGCTCGGCATCGAGCAGTTCGAGCGAATTGACGATCCCCTCGCGCTGGCGTGCGCGGGTGATGGCGGCAGCGCGTTCGGCTGCCTCGCGCGCAGCGAGCAGGTTCTGCCGCCGTTCCAGCGTACGGGCATAGGTGGAGAGTGCGGTCTCAGTCTCCTGCAATGCCTGCAACACAGTGCCGTCGAAAGCGGCGAGCGATTCCTCGGCTCCCGCCTCCGCCGCATTGATCCGCGCGCGCGCAGGCTCGCTATTGGGGAAATTCCAGTCGATCAGCGAGCCGAGCAGGAAGTGCAGCGGCCCGCCAGTGAGCAGGTCGCTCAGGCTCGGCCCGGTGGCCCCCACCGATCCGCCCAGCGTAACGCGCGGATAAAGGTCCGCGGTGGCGACACCGATGCGCGCCGTATCCGCCGCCAGCCGGCGTTCGGCGGCACGGATATCCGGGCGCCGCGCAAGCAGTGCGGCACCATCGCCCACCGGCAGCGCATCGGTGACTTCGAGCGCCACGCTGCGCTCGGCGGCGATGGATGGCAATTCGGCAGGCACGCGCCCGGTCAGCGTGGCAAGCGCGAACAGGGCGGTCTGCCGCTCGGCCTCGATTGCGGGGATGGTCGCCGCGCGCTGTTCACGCAAGGTCTCGATCCGCGCCACAGCCAGCCCGCTTTCGAGACCGGCCTCGTGGCGACGACGCGTCAGGCGCAGCGATTCGTCGAGCAGGGCAACGATGTCCTGCGCCACCGCCAGCCGCGCCGCCGCGCTGGCGGCATCGGCATAGGCGCGCGTGGTATCGGCAACCACGATCACGCGCACGGCGTCGGCATCGGCCTGCGCACTGTCGAGATCGGCGCGTGCCGCTTCCACGCCGCGTCCAACCCTGCCGAACAGGTCCAGCTCATAGGAAACGGACAGGCCCGCATCGAAGGCCCAGCCGTCGCGATCGGTGCCGGGTGGCACGTCGCTTTCGGATACGCGTCCGTAACTAGCGCCCGCGCCGATGCCGGTCTGCGGCAGGCGGCCCGAGCGCGCACCGCGCAGCCCCGCTCGTGCCCGCGCGATCCGCGCAGTCGCCTGGCGGATATCGGTATTGGCGGCCAGCGCATCTTCGACGAGCCCGTCCAGCGCCGGATCGTCATAGAGACGCCACCAGTCGGCGGGGAGCACGGTGGGCGCGGTCACACCCTCCTGTGCGGAAAGGAAGGGGCCGGTCGTCGCCTGGGGTGGGGGGATGGGAGCGACGTAATCCGGCCCCGCCGCGCACCCCATCAGGGCGAGCGCGGAAAGCGAGGCAAGAATGTGCGAGCGGATATGCATGGGACGGGTCTCCTATTCCGCGGGGGTCATCTGCGCATCGTCATGGCGATCGCGATCTTCGGTGCCGGAACCGGATGCGCGCAGCCCGGCGATGCGGTCGCCCAGCGCGCGGCAAACGACGTAGAAAGTGGGCGTGAAGATCAGCCCGAAGCCGGTCACGCCGAGCATGCCGAAACATACTGCCGTACCCAGCGCCTGCCGCAGTTCCGCACCCGCACCGGTTGCAATCACCAAGGGCACCGAGCCGAGGATGAAGGCGAAGCTGGTCATCAGGATCGGGCGCAGGCGGGTGCGCGCGGCCTGCACGGCGGCCTCGACGGGAGAGAGGCCGTCCTGCTCCTCACCCTGACGGGCGAACTCGACGATCAGGATCGCATTCTTCGCCGCCAGCGCGATCAGCACCACCAGCCCGATCTGCGTCAGCACATTATTGTCCAGGCCGCGCAAGTTCACGCCCGCCATGGCTGCGAGCAGGCACATGGGCACGATCAGAATGATCGAAAGCGGCATGATCAGGCTTTCATATTGCGCCGCCAGCACAAGGAAGACGAGCAGCACTGCCAGCCCGACGATAAGCACAGCGGTATTGCCTGCCGTGTCCTGCTGATAGGCGATGCCGGTCCATTCGGTGTCGAAATTGCGCGGCAGGACCTCTTGCGCCACCGCCTCCATCGTCTCCAGCGACTGGCCCGAGGAATACCCCGGCGCGGTATCGCCATCGACCGCCACGGCGGGGACGAGATTATAGCGCGTCACGCGATAGGGGCCGGTCGTGTCGCTCAGCGTCGCCACCGAACCCAGCGGGACCATCGCCCCGTTTTCCGAGCGTGTGTAGAGCGCGGCGATATCGGCGGCATCGTCGCGATATTGCGCATCGGCCTGCGCGGTGACGCGATAGGTGCGGCCCAGCAGGTTGAAATCATTGATGAAGGCGCTGCCGAGATAGACCTGCAGTGTCTCGAATATGCTCGAAGGGGCAACGCCCAGCATCTGCGCCTTGTCGCGGTCAATATTCGCACGCACACGCGGCGTGCCGGTGTCAAAGAAAGTATAGACTCCGGCCAGGCCCTCGCGCTGGTTGGCCTCGGCTATCACCGCATAGGCCTGCTGCTGCAGCGCGCGATAGCCCTCGCCATTGCGGTCCTCGATCATCATGCGGAAACCGCCCGCCGAACCGATACCGCGAATGACCGGCGGCTTTACGATCATCAGCCGTGCCTCGTTGATGTCGGCGGTGGCAGCCTGCGCCTGCTGCATCAGCGCATCGATGGTCTGACCGGAAGCCGCGCGGTCCTCAAAATCGTCCAGCACCCAATAGGCGGCGGCCGAACTGGCGCTCTGCGTTTCCGAAGTGCCGTCGAAGCCGGACAGCATGACCGTGCCCGAAATGCCGTCAATCGGCAGCATGCGCTCGGCAACCTTCTTCATCACCTCGTCGGTGCGCGCGGTGGAAGAGCCGGGGGGCAGCTGGATGACGGTAAGGAAATAGCCCTGGTCCTGCTGCGGGATAAAACCGGCCGGGGTGGCTATAATCGCAAAGCCGGTCAGCCCGATCAGGGCGGCATAGATCACCATCATCCGGCGCGGCATGCGCACCAGCCGGGCGGTCCAGTTGCCATAGGCATTGCTGAAGCGCTCGAAACCGCGATTGAAAGCATCGCCTGCGCGCTCGATCACGCGGCGCCAGCGCGGTGCGCTGGCAGGCAATTGCTCATGCTTGCGCAGCAGCAGTGCCGACAATGCGGGCGACAGGGTGAGCGAGACAATCAGCGAGATCACCGTGGCAGACGAGATGGTCACCGCGAATTGCTGGTAGAACGCGCCCGACAGCCCGCCGATGAACAGCGTGGGGACAAACACCGCGCACAGCACCAGCACGATGGCGATCAGCGCCGCGCCCACCTCGTCCATGGAGAAGCGCGCGGCATCGAGCGGGGACATGCCGCGTTCGAGATTGCGTTCGACATTCTCGACCACGACAATTGCGTCATCCACCACGATGCCGATTGCCAGCACCAGCCCGAACAGCGAGAGGTTGTTGAGCGAATAGCCGAGCGTGGCGAGCACGGCGAAGCTGCCCACCAGCGAGATCGGGATCGCCAGTACCGGAATGATCGACGCGCGCCATTTCTGCAGGAAGGCGACGATCACGATCACCACCAGCGCGATGGCTTCGATCAGCGTGCGAATTACTTCATCGATGCTCTGCGAAATAAAGTCAGTAGGATTGTAGACGATGCGGTATTCGAGGCCGGCGGGGAAATCGGCGGCCAGTTCCTCCATCACCGCCTGCACTTCCTCAGCAGAGGCCAGCGCGTTGGAGCCGGGTTCCTGCTGCACGGGAATGATCACCGAATCCATTTCGTCGAGATAGGCCGAGGTCGAATAGTCCTGCGCCCCGATCTCCACCCGCGCGACATCGCCCACGCGCACCTGCCGCCCTTCGGCATCTGTACGGATCACGACATTTTCGAACTGCTGCGGATCGGTGAAGCGGCCCTGCGTTTCCACGTTGACCTGGAAGGCTGCGTCGGGGCTCGGCTGCTGGCCCAGCGTGCCGGCGGCAACCTGCACGTTCTGCGCCCGCAGAGCGCGGACAATATCGCCCGCTGTCAGGCCAAGCCCGGCGGCGCGGCCAGGATCGATCCACACACGCATGGCCAGCTCCCGGCTGCCGAACAGCTGCACCGCGCCCACCCCCTCAATCCGCGCGAGCCGGTCCTTGATCCGGGTCTGGGCGTAGTTGGAGATATATTCGCGGGTCAGCGAGTCGTCGGGCGAAATCAGGTTCACCACCAGCAGGAAGTCCGGCGTGGTCTTGGCGGTGACGATGCCAAGGCGCTGCACCTCTTCGGGCAGGCGGGGTTCGGCAATGGCGACCCGGTTCTGGACCAGCACCTGTGCCTGGTCGAGATCGGTGCCAGGCTCGAAAGTGACGGTGATCGTCACCCGCCCATCACCGGTTGACTGGCTGGAGAGGTAGAGCATGCCGTCCACCCCGTTGATCTCCTGCTCAATCGGATTGGCGACCGTGTCAGCCACCGTCTCGGCGGACGCGCCGGGATAGACGGCGTTCACGGTCACCGTGGGGGGAACGACCTCGGGATACTGGCTGACCGGCAGAAAGAAGTAGGAGATCGCACCCACCAGCGTGATGATGATCGCGATGACCCCGGCAAAGATCGGCCGGTCGATGAAGAAGCGGGAAAGGCGCATGGGGTGCTCCGGTCGGAAAGGGGGCTCAATCGGCGATGGTGGCGCTTGCGGCAGGCGCCGATGACCGCTCCGGCTCACCGGGGGCGGCAGCGGTCTCGTCGGCAGCTGCGATCTGACCCGTTTCGGTCCGCACCTTCTGGCCTGGAATGGCCGTCTGGACGCCCTGAATCACCACGCGATCGCCCGGTTCCAGACCGCTGCGGATCACGCGCAGGCCGTGGACCACAGGGCCAAGTTCGACTTCGCGCGCGGACACCACGCCCTCGTCATCCACCAGCAGCAGCAGCTTGCGCGTCTGATCGGTGGTCACCGCCGTATCGGGTACCAGCAGCGCTGCGGTCGTGCCGCCAGTCGCCATGCGCATATTGCCGAACAGGCCGGGGGCGAGGAAACCTTCAGGGTTGGCAATCACCGCCCGCGCACGGATTGTGCCTGAGCGCGGATCGAGCGCATTGTCAGTGAAGTCGAGCGTGCCCTGCCAGCGATAGTCGCTTTCGTCGGCGAGGCGGATCTCGACCGGGGCCGAACCGCCCAGCCCCTCGCGGCGGGCCTTGAGGAACAGGCCTTCCGAGCCTTCGAACGTGAAGTACATCGGGTCGATGGCGTTGATCGTCGTCAGCAGCGTTGCGGCCTCGCCGCTGCCCGCTGCCACCAGGTTGCCCGGATCGATCCGGCGGTCCGAGATACGGCCCGAGATCGGCGCGCGCACGGCGGTGAATTCGACATCGAGCCGGCGCGAACTGACCGATGCCTGCGCCGCGGCCAGCGCCGCCTCGTTGGCGCGCACCTCCGCCTCCATCCGGTCGATCTCGGTTGCGGCGACGGCGTCTTCTTCCACCAGCCGCTGCGCGCGGGCAAGGTTGCTGCGCGAAAGCGCAAGTGCGCTCGATGCGCTCGCGGCGCGCGCCTGCGCCTCGGCCAGGCTGGCACGGTAGGGGCGTGGATCGATGGTGAACAGCAGCGCGCCGGCGCGCACGAACTGTCCGTCAGTGAAGTGGACAGCAGTCACCTGCCCGGAAACGCGCGGGCGCACTTCGACGCTGCGGCTCGCTTCGAACCGGCCAATGAACTCGTCCCATTCTGTCACCTCGCCCTGCAATGGCGTCGCGACCGTTACAACCGGAACAGGCGGAGCCGCCGCCGGGGCATCGTCACCGGTCAGCAGGAACCACGACAGCGCCACAGCCACGACTATGGCGGCAAGCGCCAGCCAGCGCCGGCGACCCGGGCGCCGCTCCAGCGCGGGCGGGGGTTCGGCCTGGGCGAGCAGCTCGTTCTCCGCGAAAGTCTCCGCCTCATTCTGCTGGGCGCGATAGCGGTCTTCATGCGTGTCGAAAGGCGTATCGAACATGGTCGTATCCCCACCCCGATCGAGGGCGAATGGGTCCGTTCCCGCAAGCACGTCGGCCCGGGGAGAGACAGGTTGCAGGCATGGCCGGAGCGGCACGGAATCGCACCAGCGACGCCGCACATTCCTGGTGGGCGGCATGAGCCGACCACCGGGCCTAAGTTCTGTACCGGTTAGTATGTAATCTGGCGTTCAGGTCAAGCGGGAATTCTATACTGCTCGATATTTTTTTCGCACTGCAGCATTTTGTCGCTGTCTAGCGCGAGGGCCAGATAGCCAGAGTGGCCTCCGCAACCTGTTGCAATTGCTGACGGTTTGCGCCCGCGCCAGCCTGAACCGCCATGCCCTGAAGCACGGCAAGCAGGTAGCGCGTCATCGCCTCGGCATCGACCGGCACAGTGAAATCGCCATCAGCAATCGCCCGCCTCATGCGCGCCACCAGCGCCGCTCGCGACGACTCGGTGCGCCGCGCCACATCGTCGCGGATCGATTCCTCGGCGCTCTGGCAGGCGACGGACGCAATCACGCCCATGCAGCCGCGGCACTCCTCTCCGGTCACCGTGTCGATGGCACCATACAGGAGGTTGTTGGCCACACCGCGCGCAGTCTCTGCAGCCAGAGCCTGCCCGACATAGGCGAGCTTCTCCTCACCATAGAGGTCGAGCGCCTGCCGGAAGAGCGCTTCCTTATTGCCGAACGCGGCATAGAGGCTGGGCCGCGTAATGCCCATGGCCTCTGTCAAATCCGTCAACGAGGCGCCTTCGTACCCTTTGGTCCAGAATACGCGCAGGGCCGCAGCAAGCGCCTGGTCCAAATCGAACTCGCGCGGGCGTCCTCTCGTGGCGGTCTTTTCCATATCGAGCGGTATACATTTACAAAGGCCGATTGATCAAGTTTTTCAGCAATCGTCCGCCCTCGCCCTCATGAGCTGCAGAACCGGCCATTGCGCTTTGCGCCCCAATGTCGGACATGGACGCTCCGCGACCGATTGCCTGAATGCGGACATCAATTCGACACTGGTCGAAGGGCTAGACACTTGCGGACAGCCTGTTCAGGGGCGATATCGATTGCATGCAGTTCAATTCGGAAAATCGCGATTCCGGTCTGGATGTTTCCAGGGTCGAACTGATTGACGCGCAACTTCGCGTGGGCGCGTTTTCGCCGCACCGCCACGATACCTATACGATCGCGGTGACCACAGCTGGGGTGCAGTCGTTCAACTATCTGGGGAAGCGCTGGCAGTCGCAGCCCGGACAAGTGATGGTCCTGCATCCGGACGAGCTGCACGATGGATACTGCTGCGACCAGGCCGGCTTTTCCTATCGGGCGGCCTATCTTCCGCCTGCTCATGTCCAGACTGTGGTCGGGGGTGCCGCGCTTCCATTTCTGGCTGAAGGGGTTTCAACCGACGCCGATCTGGTCGGTTCGGCGCTTCGACTGATCGCGATGTGTTCTGCCGGGAACGAGCTTTTCGGCTATCAGGACGCACTCCACCAGTTTGTGTCTGCGATGCAGCGGTGCGAAGGCGGTCCGCCGGCCAGGCGGAGTGTCAATCGCGAAGCCGTGATGCGGGTGCGAGAATTCCTCGACAGCGTTCCTGCACCCGGGACGAACCTCGATCAGCTCGAAGAACTCGCCGGTTATGACCGCTGGCAGCTTTCGCGCGACTTCCGTGCGATGCTGGGGACCAGCCCCTATCGCTATCTGCAATGCCGCAGGCTTGAGCGAGCTGGACAGCTGCTGCGCAGCGGGCTTGGCATGGCCGCAGCTGCCCACGAGGCCGGATTCGCGGACCAGAGCCACTTTGGCCGGGTCTTCAGGCGCACTTTTGGAACCACGCCATTGGCCTGGCACCGGTCCGGACCGACACGCACAATCATTCTATAAGCCTGACCAGCCCGCGGGCTAAACAGCCGGAATGAAACATACCATCTTTTCGCCCGAACCGCATGGCGGCTGGCTGCCCTGGGCCTGGCTTTCGCCAGTGGTCTGCATTCTGCTTGTCGCATTCTCCAGCCTCCCGCTCGATTATGGCCTGGAATGGATTGGCGTGATGGACGCCACCCGACAGCCAAGCTCCGCGTTCGGGTTTTGCCTGAACCTGCTGCTGCCATTCGCGGGGATGGGCGCTGCCGTCTGGGCCTGGTCGCGGTATGTCGAGCGCCGCAGCCTCGCGACCATGGGCCTGACCGGCGAGCGACGGCTGCACAAGTATATGGCCGGATTGGCGATAGGAGTGGGCATGATCGCCCTGACGGTCGGCTCGATCTGGCTCGCCGGGGGCTTTGTCGGCGGAGATGTTCTTCCTGCCTTTTCCTCTACCGCATCGCTGTTCTGGATAGCGATCCTGCTGCCCTGCTTCGCTTTTCAATCTGGGGTAGAGGAATTCATCTTCCGTGGCTGGCTGCTCTCCACGGCGACACGTCGCTGGAACCTGGCGGCGGGGTTTATCGCTAGTTCGTGCGCATTCGCGTTTCTGCACTTTTCACCGCACCAGCCGCTTCGCGAAATCATCATGACCTTCACCTTCGGTCTATTTGCTTGCGCCTGGGCCTGGCGCGCGGGCAGCATCTGGGGTGTGATGGGCTGGCATGCGGGCTGGAACTGGATCACAGGCGTCGGCTTTGCCGTGCCGATCACCGGGTTCGATTTGAAGCTGCCGGCCTTGCTTGTGCAACTGACGCCCACTGGTCCGGACGTCCTGACCGGAGGCCCTGCTGGACCCGAAGGCAGTGTACTGACCATCGGCCTGCTCGCTGCGGGCACGCTGCTCCTGCTGGCATGGCCCGGAGGCGCCCGGGGCACTGCACAGCGAGCACCGGAACGAGGCAGCGAAACGACAACGCGGGAATCCACATGAAGCCCCCGGCAAACGGCGGCTTTGTCGGCGGGTACGGACTAAGGCAGCTAACCGACCAAGCGGCAGCTGAGCCCGTCGTCACGCTTGGAAGCGGACGGTCTGTTTTCGGCCCAGTTTTCGTCGAAGTTTTGGAAGCAATGTATCAGCACAATTGGACAGTTTGCAGGCTAGAATCTGGCACTATCCCGGTTCCACAAGCCTCCAGATAAGGCGTACCGGGAACCCAAAGGCGCAAATTGCTCAAAACTCCGAATGATGCACATCCAGGATAGAAATATCACCTAATTGCGGTATTTTGCCGAGAGGTGATTTGTCTCCGATTTGCCGATCCAAGTCGTGACTTGCGCCCAAATCGGTCGATGCACACCCGAAATTTGCGGTTCAAACAATTGATACTATTAGGAAAATAAAAGCGGCACCGCTGCGTCCGGTGTGCACGAAGTTGTCTATGCCCACAGAGCCAGCCACTTCTCTTTCCCGGCAATGCGAAACTTGAAACGCCAAAGCCGCGATCCATTTGGAAAGACTTCGACATAGAGGCCCTTCGCATCGGCCTTCCTGTAAGGCTTGGCTTGCCGCTTGAAACCACGGATTTCTGTGTCTTTGAGCGCCATTTGGGGGATTTCCCAGATGCAGTCGCGAACAATGAGCGACATTACGGGACAATAAATGGCAGATTTACCGGGGTTTGTCGATACTTTGGGGGGCATCGAGAAACAGGAAAATGGTGCCAGAAGAGGACTCGAACCGCTCTCAGAATGTCGCAAAACTGCGAGAATCTTGACCTTGGTTACTTAAGTGAGGCCCCCGTTGGTGCCCCCAGAATGCATTTTTACCAGAGGATTTGGGTCCCATCCTCGAAAAAGTCTAATGATTTCAAAGCCCGTCTTTTACAGCAAATTGATGGGAAAGACCAGCCATTTTGCCCCAACCGAGTGACTGAATTCAGGAGCTATCCGCGCGCCTTCGCCCACTCCTCCCAATAGGGCACTAGCTCATCAGGCAGGCAGTTCACAAATTCGTGGCCCAATGAATATTGGGGCATCGCCTCGGCAACCGCGTCGAGCAGCGCCGCTCCCTGCACCGTGTCCTTACGCCGCTTGAGCGGGTTCCGCTTTGCCTGTGCACCCAACCAGAGTTTGTGGAGCGCGAACCAGCGGGGGTCAGGTGCGACGATACGTGCCGGGCTGCCATCACGGCACGGGACGACCTGGTCTACCCGCCGACCGGGCAAGAGCCATTCCTGTTCGGGTAGAGGAACGGGTCGTGGCCGATCCTTTCCGGCCAGCGTTTCGACACGCGATGGTGCTACCAGCAATTCGACTTCATAGGCCTTCGCGTTGCGCGCCTGAAATTCCCGCTCGGTATTAATCGTGAATGTCGGATCGACCGCTTTGAGCATGTCCCAAAGCTGCGTTCCGTCTTCCGGTTCGTCAGCCGTCCAGGCGAGATCGAAGTCCTCTGTTTCGTCCGGCACGTCGCGGAAAGTGCCCGCAGCTTCTAGCGCGTAGGCGGCCATCGCATTTGTCCCGACCACAAGCAGATGGCTGCCGAGAAGCGAGCGCCTGTCTGCCTCTCGAAGGATAGGGCCTGCGTCCGCCGAAAGGAGCGGCAAGCGTAACGCGCGCGCAATCCGGCTGCTCTCGCCAAGGGCATCCCGCGCTCCGTCACGACGCTCCTTCAAAGCAGCCTTTGCAGCCTTGTATTCCTCCAACTGGGTTTGCTTTTCGTCGCCCCAAGCGCCGAGACTCTTCCCGTTCCCGCTTCGATCGAAGATCTCGTAGAGATACTCGTATTCGCCGACCTTCTTGCGCCTCAGGTCGTAAGGCATGGAATAGAGTTCGCGCTCGGCCTCGATCCACGCGTCATAGCGCTGGCGCATGTTGATGAGCGCGCGTTCCTGCTCTGCGGAGAAGGGTTGGATCACAGCCATCGCTGCGATTTATCCCACAATTTTCCAAATTTCAATAAACGCGGGATAAATGGGCTCGAACCGGCGCAACGTGTAAAGATTTTCGCGTTTTCTTTGCATGTGCGTATCGACGTGCAAAGCGAAAGCGCGTTTGCTTGTCATATCGACTCAAGCTGCAATTCACGCGAAAATCGGTCTTCCGCTGCACCAGAACCGTAGATTCGGAACTGCATGGGCCTGAAGCGGGCACTGGAGAGAAAAATTCTTCCCGTCCCGGACTGTGCATAGCGATCCAACATCGTCCAACCGCCAATGCGGAACGGCATGTGTTCTATTTTTGTTCTTTCCTACATCATTGCGATTCGCATAGCTTGGCGAGCGTCACCTAAGCCAAGGGTGGCGCTGAGTTGAACATCTGATTGCACGATCCGTAGCGGCAAACTGAAAGCAACCCATCGTCGCAGGGGACAAGCGGCAACGGTGACAGAACCTTGAAGCAAAGGAATCTGTCATGTCGAATATCGAATTACTCACCTGCCATGAGGTCATGCGCCTGACTGGCATTCGCAGCCGGACTACGATCTGGCGACGCATCCGCCGGGGTGCCTTTCCTCATCCGATAGACATTGGCGGCGGACGTATCCGCTGGCGTTCCACTGACATCGAGGAGTGGATCGAAGCCCTCCCCCTGCGCAGCTATTGACCCCCTCCAAGGCGGGCAATGGCCCGCAGAAAGCATCTCCCCCATGTCTATCCTTTCCATGATCAACGCGGTCCTGCAGAAGCATGGCTGGCTGATCACTCGCCTTCCGAGCAACGAAGAAGTGCGCGCGGCCCAGCTCGTCGAATTGCTCGTTGAAGACAATGCCGATGGGCGCGCCCGTCGACACACATTGCAGCCCTGGCTCTGGTACGAACGCCCGGTCCGTGAGCGGTTTGAGGGACAAGATTGTTGCCTCACTGTCGAGGGCCCGATCTACAGGAGCCGGGACGGAACCGGATATCCGCTCGGCAGCCAGGTTCGCACCGAATTCGGGTGGCTGGACCTCACGCCAGAAGAGACCAACCGGCTCGCAGATGAAGTCCGGTCAGCGATCGACCTCGCGCTACTTCGCTGGTTTACGCGCCCCGACATGGCGGAACGCCAGTTGCCTGCGCGCCAATCCCGCGAGCGCTATTTCGACGATTATGTCGCCCGCAATCTGATCCTGTCTGCGACGCCTCCAACGGTATGCATGGAGCAAGACACCCATGCCAATTGACCGGAGAAAGACTGGGGAAAGAAGGGGCCACGATACTGCGTATCGGACCCGTAATTTTCATACACACCCCACGCACGTGTGCATCGAGGATTTCTGCGGGTTTGGCGGGATGCGGATAGCATCTCGCCCGCGCAGCAGGCCCCGAACCCGCGCAATTCCGCCATTCCTCGCGATGGCGGATAGCATCGCCGCTGGAGCGGACCGATGAGTGCGCGGGCACAGACAGTGCGCCTCAGTCCGTCGCAATACCGGGTGCTGGCTGACTTCGCCAAGCGCAGAGGGCTGAGCGACTACGCCATGCTGGCGCGGGTCGTGGAAGCAGGCTTTCTCGCCATGCTTCACGGCACCGACAAGGAGACCGATCTCGCAGAACTGGCGCACGAGATCGGGGCGATATCGGCGCGCCTCGCCGAGGCTGAACGGGTGCTCGATCGTACCTTGTTCACCGCCTGTGCGGCCTACGCTTACGCCCGCCATGCCGCGCTGGGCACGAAGAAAACCGACGAGACAATTGCAGGCGAAGCGCGCGACGCGTTCGAGCGCCAGCGCTCGCTTGCTCTGGAGATCGAGCCATGAATTCGAACATCGATTTTGTCACCCGCGCCCATGCCCTTTGGCGCGTGCGTATGGCGCATTGGCAGCAACGCTTCGGCTTCTTTGCCAAGCTCCTTCTTTTCAGCTGCGTCGCAGGAGCGATCATCACCCCGCTGCTCCGGCTTGGTCCGGAAGAGATAGCTGCTGTGGGTCACTTCATTGGAGCAAAGGCACTCTCATTGCTGGGCGAGTTCGCTGGCAAGGATTTCGACATGAGGATCACGGTCAACGGCGAGAGGCTGATCGTCCCCGCTTCCGTTATTGCCAACGATCCCGCAACTGCCGCGAACTTCTTCTGGACTGTGAGACAGGTAATTGGAGGCACGCTCGCGGGGCTGGCCATCGGCATTTTCCTATCGGTTGTGGTCAAAAGATCGATGTCTGAGCAAGGCAAGGATACGCTTGCCGACCGGGTCATCGGCGGCACTCGCGTAGCGGACGAAGAGGATGTTGCGGCACAGACCACTTTACTTTGCGGCAGGGACGCCCTGCGCATCGGTCCGGTCCCAATTCCGCGCCGGATCGAGACCCGTCACTTTGCCTTTCTCGGCACCACCGGCAGCGGCAAGACCACTGTCCTTCGCCAGATGCTCGATGGAATCGAAAGGCGCGGCGAAGCGGCGCTGGTCTATGACACATCGGGCGAGTTCATAGCTCACTATTACAACCCCGCGCGCGGTGACATCATCCTCAATCCCTTCGATGCGCGCTGCGCCTTCTGGACGCCGTTCGACGAGATATCGCATCCCGCCGATGCCGACCGGATTGCACGCCAGCTGGTTTCGGAAACCAGCAGCCAGGATGATGATGTCTGGCTCGAAACAAGCCGTATTCTTGTCGCCAACATGATCCGCTCGCTCTGGGCGGAAAAGAACTGCAGCCTCGAAGCCCTGCTCGAAGCCTTGCAGGTCAAGGACAAGGAGCAGTTGAAGGAGTGGCTGGGACATACGTCGTCGGCCCGCACCTTTGCCAACGATGCTGACCGTGCCACCGGCAGTGTGCTGTTCATGCTCGCCAAGGCGGCAAACCTGATCCAATTCCTGAAGGTCGAAGATGAGGGAGAGGACCGCTTTGCCTTCCGCGACTTCATCGCGAAGCTGGACGAGTGCGAGGGTGCAAAGCCGTGGATCTTTGTCCCCCGCAAGGAAGACTACTTCGAAGCGTCCAAGCCACTCATGGCATGCTGGCTCGAATGCGCGGCGAGTGCGGTGCTGGGTCTGTCGCCCTCGCCAGACCGCCGCATCTGGTTCGTGCTCGACGAGCTGGCTGACCTGCCCCGTGTCGAGAACCTTGCGCGTCTTTTGCCAGAGGGCCGCAAGTTCGGCGCAGCGATTGTGCTGACCTTCCAGGCGCTCGGGCAGATGCGCAATCGCTACGGCGCGAACATCGCCGAGGCCATGCTGGCGTGCTGCAACACCAAGCTGTTCCTGCAAACCGTCGATCAGGAAACCCGCAAATGGGCGAGTGAAACCATCGGCCAGTGCGAGGTGGAATTGCGCGTTGCCACCGACACACTGTCAATTGGCAGCGAAGTGCCGCGCACCACCATCGCGACCCAGCGCCAGTTCCGCCCCGCAGTGCTTGAAAGCGAATTGCGGCTCAGTCCGCATCAGGGCTACCTGCTGCTTCCCGATGGCCTGCCAGTCGCGCGTATCGGTCTTACCGCTGATCACATCAACCGCCGTGGCGAGCCTCGTCAGCCCGGTTACGTGCCAGGCGATCCGGCGGATACGCTGTGGAGCCGGGTGAGCGAGATCGCGAAGGGTGCCGAGCCCGATGCTAAACCGGGACCGGTTTGATGGTCGCATCGGTCTCGGCGCTGTCGAGTGCCAGTCAGGCGGCGAGCTACTACGAAGCCGACGACTATTATGCCGAAGGTGGCATGGCTCCGTCCGACTGGTTTGGCGAGGCAGCAGAGAAGCTGGGCCTGTCGGGCGAAGTGGATCGCGAAAAGTTCGCCGAACTGCTCGAAGGCCGCATTGCCGGACAGCAGCTCGGCACCACCCGTGATGGGAAGGTAGAGCATCGCCCTGGCTGGGACATCACCCTGTCCGCGCCCAAATCGGTCTCGATCATGGCCGAGGTTGCCGGAGACAAGCGGCTGATCAAGGCGCACGGCGTGGCGGTTAAGGTGGCGCTCGCCCATGTCGAGAAGCACATGGCGGCAACACGTGTAAGGCAAGGCGGCGAGGTCCGACGCGATACGACCGGCAATCTTGCCATCGCTACCTTTCGCCATGCCACGAGCAGGGCACAGGACCCGCAGCTCCACACCCACGGCGTTATCCTCAACGCCACGCAGGACAAGCATGGCAACTGGCGCAGTCTGGAGCCGCGCGCCTTATATCAGCTGCAAAAGGAGCTCGGCGCGATCTACCGGCAAGAGCTGGCGCACGGTGTCGCCGCACTGGGCTATCGGATCGAGGTGAGCAAGGACTCGCTCTTCGAAATCGCAGGCGTTCCCGAGAAGGCCATCGATGCACTGAGCCAGCGCACCGCGGCCATCGATGCCCGGCTCGCCGAGCGCGGCACGAGCCGTGCGGAGGCGAGCGCCGCCGAAAAGCAGATCGCCGCGCTCGATACGCGCGAGGCCAAGACCAGTGCAGATCATCGCAACCTTCGGACCGACTGGCGTGCGACTGCCGCTGCGAACGGGTTCGATAAGGCAGCGCGAGACAGGCTGATCGGTGAAGCAAGAGAGCAGGCTAAGGGCAGTGAAGCTACGGCCAGTCCGGAATTGCTGGCACAGCAGGCGGTGACATGGGCAGCTGCGAAATTATCCGAGCGCGAGGCGGTGTTCTCGGCCAGCACGCTAGCGCGCGAGGCCGGGGACTTTGCCTTTGGTCATGTCGGGCACGGTTCAATCAGCGCAGCAATTGCCGAGGCCGGAAAGCGCGGCGAGCTTGTCCCGCGCACTTTCCTTGACCGGCGCGGGGCGGAGTTTGCCGGGTTCACAACACCCCAGGCCATCGACACCGAGCGCACCATGTTGCGGCTTGCGCAAGCCGGGCGCGGCATGGCGCAATCGCTCGCCAGTCCGGTAGCAGCAGCACGGACCATCGAGCGCGTGGCGCGGCAATCAGCCCGGTCCGGCTATGCCTGGACCGATGACCAGAAGCGGGCGACCGCAGACCTGCTCACCTCGAGCGACCGCGTTACTGCGGTTCAGGGCTATGCCGGGACCGCCAAAACCACCACCGTGCTCGCCACCTTCGCGCGAGAGGCGCGGCGGCACGGACTTGCCGTGACGGCGCTTGCGCCAACCGCCTCGGCGGCGACCGTGCTGGGCGAAGCGCTCGGCCTGCGTGGCGATACGGTGGCGCGGCACCTGCTCGCGCCCGAGGCGAAGACAGCGAGAAAGGATACCGTCTGGATCGTCGATGAAGCCTCGATGCTTTCTGCCCACGACTTGGCGAAACTCATGACCCGTGCCGACAAGGCCGGAGCCCGGCTCGTTCTGGTCGGCGACGTGAAGCAGCTGGGTTCGGTTGGCGCGGGCGCAGCCTTCGCACAATTGCAGCAGGCAGGCATGGCGACCGCGAAACTTGCCGAGGTCGTCCGGCAGACCAATGCCGGAACCCGCGAAGCCGTAATGGCCTCTATCGAGGGCCATGCAGGCAAGGCCCTGGCCGCGCTTGAACGCGGCGGCGGCAAGGTGATCGAAGGCGCAACGCCGGATGCTCGCCTTGGGGAGATGGCCCGGCATTATCTGGCCTTGTCATCCTCAGAGCGCGCACGAACGCTGGTAATCGAGCCATCCCGCGAAGGCCGGGACAGGCTAACCGACATGATCCGCAGGAAGCTGACCGTGCGCGGCGAGCTTTCGGCAAATGCCGTGAGGTTCGACGCGCTCGAAGCGAAGGGCCTGACCCGCGCAGAGGCGCGCGAGGCAGCAAGCTATGCCATCGGCGATGTCGTCCGGTTCAGTCACGACTACGCCGCCAAAGGCGTGCGCCGGGGCGAGAGCTACGCGATTTCCGCTGTCGATCCCGAGCGCGGGCGCATTGCCCTCGAAGGCCTCGACGGACGGTCGCTGGACTGGCATCCCCGGCAGTGGGGCGCGAGCAAAGCCGAGGTGTTCGAGCCGAAACCAAGGGAGCTGCGCACCGGCGACCGCGTACAGTTCACCCGCAACGACCGCGAGGCCGGGCGGGTCAATGGCCTTGGCGGGACCGTCACTCGCATCGATTCCGAACGTGGCCTGGCAGCCGTGACGCTCGCCAACGGACGAGAGCAGAACCTCGATCTTTCTGATCCTCGCGACACCCATTTGCGTCACGCCTATGCCCAGACCGCCCACGCCGCGCAGGGCCAGACCGCCGAGCGTGTCCTGATCCACGCCGACAGCCGTTCCGCCAACCTGGTCGATCAGAAGATGCTCTATGTCGCGCTTTCGCGCGCCAAGGCAGAGGCGGTGGTTGTAACCGATGATAAGGACCGGCTTGTCCGTGCGATTTATGAGCGCGCGGGTGAGAAGCAGACGGCCATAACCGCGAGCACTCCGGAGGCCGTCAAGTCAAAGGCGATGGGTGCAGGTATGGGGTGATCGAATATCCCCGGCGATGGCAGGCCATGGCGTCCTTCGTCCTGCCGTTGGAATGAACCGCTCCTCTTCGACAGGCCGTGCCGGGCGGGATCAACAGCCTGCCCGCTCCATTCGGGCTCACGCCCTCCCGTGTTGCCTGTTCCGCGTAACCGCTGACCCGCCCGACCAATCCGGCCCGTCCCTTCATCCGCGTTCCCAACGATTGGACGAAGGATTTTCACCATGGCTAGCACCACAACCGCCAGCATCTACGACACGATCAACAACCAGATCATCGCTGCCCTTGAACGCGGCACGGCCACATTCTCGCTCCCTTGGCATCGCAGCACCGCACCGCTTTCGCGCCCCATGAATGCGACGACTGGGAAAGCCTATCGCGGCGTCAACGTACTTGCCCTTTGGGCCAGTGCCGAAGCGCAGGACTTCGGACATGGCCTCTGGGCGACTTATCGCCAGTGGCAGTCACTTGGCGCTCAGGTCCGCAAGGGCGAGAAGGCTTCGCCCATCGTGTTTTACAAGGTCTTCGACAAGCGTGATGACGATCAAGCCAAGGAATCGGACAGCTCGACCCGCATCTTCGCGCAGGCCTCGCACGTGTTCAACGCCAGTCAGGTCGAAGGCTTCGCCATGCCCGAAGTGCCGGACGGCGAAGACTTCGACCCTATCCCGCAGACGGACAGCTTCGTTGCGGGCACAGGTGCCAGCGTGCGCATCCATGGCGACAGCGCCCACTACACCCCTTCTACCGACACGATCACCATGCCAGACCGCGAGCGGTTCTTCGCAACGGCCAGCGGCAGCGCGGCGCAGAACTGGTACGCAACCTTGATGCACGAGCTCATCCATTGGTCTGGCGCTGATCACCGCCTTGCGCGAACGTTTGGGAAACGGTTCGGTGACGATGCCTATGCCATGGAAGAACTGGTGGCCGAGCTTGGTTCAGCCTTCCTTTGTGGCGACCTTGGCCTTTCCACCAGCCCGCGCCCCGATCACGCTAGCTACCTCGCGAGCTGGCTCAAGGTGCTTAAGGCCGACAATCGGGCGATCTTCACCGCTGCGAGTGCGGCGGCGAAGGCTGCGGATTGGCTTACTAAGCCAGGGGCCTAACGCATCGAATTTCAAATTGAGTTTGCCTAAAAGATGGCTAAAGTAGCTCCAGATCGGGAGGGGGAAATGCAGCATATTTCGGCAAGGGAAGCCAAGAATGGATTTGGACGCCTGATTGATTTGGCGAGAGCCGAACCCGTTTCGATCGACAAATTTGGACGCCCCGTCGTCGTTGTACTTTCGGTCGAAGAGTACGAGCGACTGACTGCAATTGCTTCGAAGCGCGGAGCGAATTCCTAGATGGCCACCCATACTGACCTTGCCAACCTAATTTGGGAAATCGCCAACCTGCTGCGTGGCCCGTATCGCCCGCCGCAATACGAACGTGTCATGCTGCCGCTCGTGGTCCTGCGCCGCTTCGACTGCGTTCTAGCCGATACGAAAGAAGCGGTGGTTGCCGAGGCAAAACGCCGCGAGGGCAGCAAGATTCAGGGCGATGCGCTCGACAGCAAACTGAACCAAGTGGCCGGGCATCGCTTCCACAACCGTGCGCCCTATGACTTCAAGAAGCTGCTGGGCGACCCAGACCACATCAATCAGCACCTGCAAACCTACATCAATGGCTTTTCCGCCAACGTCCGGAAAATTTTCGAGTATTTCGAGTTCACTGCCGAGATTGAACGGATGCACGAGGCAGGTATCCTGTTCCTGATTGTGAAAGAGATTGCTGGCGTCGATCTTCACCCCAACAAGGTCAAGAACGAGCAGATGGGACTGCTCTTCGAAAACCTGATCCGGCGCTTCAACGAACTGGCGAACGAAACGGCTGGCGATCACTTCACTCCGCGTGAGGTCATCACGCTTATGGTCGATTTACTGTTCAATGATGATGACGATCTTTTCGTGAAGGAAGGAGCCGTACGCACCATCCTCGATCCGGCGTGCGGCACGGGCGGAATGCTGGCCGAGGCGCAGGCTTATATGCGGCGGCACAACTCACCTGCGAAGCTCTACGTATACGGCCAAGACTATAACAAGCGCGCTTTCGCTACCGCCGCGTCCGACATGCTGATGAAGCAGGTTGACCACAACGGGCACGGCGAGAACATTCAGTTCGGTGACACCTTCACCGAGGACAAGTTCGAGGGCCAGAAGTTCGACTACTTCATCGCCAATCCGCCATTTGGAGTGGATTGGAAGAAGCAGCAAAAGGAAATCGTAGCCGAGCACGACCGGGGCGAGTCCGGGCGCTTCCATGCCGGCCTGCCTAGGGTAAACGATGGGTCTTTGCTGTTCCTCCAGCACATGATCTCGAAGTTTGAAGACGTTGATCCGGCAGACAACAAACACGGCTCACGCGCTGCCATCGTTTTCAGCGGTTCGCCATTGTTCACCGGCGGTGCCGGGGGTGGGGAAAGCAACATCCGGAAGTGGATCATCGAAAAGGACATGCTGGAGGCGATCATCGCCCTGCCTGAACAGATGTTCTACAATACTGGCATTGGCACTTATATCTGGATCGTCACCAACCGGAAGGCGAAGGATCGCAAGGGCAAGGTCCAATTGGTCGACGCGCGCGACACCTGGATTCCGATGCGCCGAAGTCAAGGCGACAAGCGGCGCAAGATCGGCGAAGGCCCCGCGCTGGAGGGCGATGACCGTCCGGACGAGCCGGACCAGATTGCCGACATCGTCCGTCGCTATGGCCAGTTCGCCCAAGGCGAGCAGTCAAAGATCTTCGACAATAACGATTTCGGCTATACCCGCGTCACGGTCGAGCGACCCTTGCGGCTGCGTTATCAGATGACGGTCGAGGACAAGGCGCGCTTCCTCGATGCCGCACCGCATCTGCTCGACGATATCCAGGCGATCGATAAGGAACTTGGGCGCGAACCGCAATTTGACTGGAACTCGGTATCCGCTGCCATTGATCGCTTGCTGAAGAAGCGCGGGTCAAAGTGGAAAGCAGCCGACCAAAAACTGTTTCGTGGCGTGTTCACCGCCAAGGATATCACCGCGAAAGAGGTGCGAAAGGGCAAGGGGTTCGAGCCCGATCCCGATCTGCGCGATTTCGAGAGTATCCCGCTCAAGGTCGATATCGACGCCTTCTTCGCGCTCGAAGTCCTGCCCCATGTGCCAGATGCCTGGATGGACCGGAGCAAGGACAAGGTTGGCTACGAAATCAACTTCAACCGCCACTTCTACAAGTTCACTCCGCCCCGCCCGCTGGCAATCATCGATGCCGAGCTGAAGCAGGCAGAAGAGGAAATCCTGCACCTTTTGCGGGAGGTGACAGAGTGAGCAGCACGCAACAGCAAAACACGATGCGTCTTAAGTTCGCGGCGACCATCAACGATGAGACATTGCCCGAGAACGTCGATCCGGACTTTGAGATCGCCTACATTGATATTGGCAACGTGGACTCCTCCGGGACAATCCATGAGATTGTCGATTACCGGTTCGAGGCTGCCCCAAGCCGCGCGCGCAGGATCGTACGGGATGGCGACGTCATCATTTCCACCGTTCGCACCTACCTGCAAGCAATTGCTCCGATCATAGAGCCTCCCGACAATCTGATTGTCTCGACTGGGTTCGCGGTCGTTCGCCCTCGTCCGGATCAACTCGATCCGGGTTTTTGCCGTTATGCCGTTCGGGAGCCGCGATTTCTGGCGGAAGTCGAAATGCGATCAACGGGCATCAGCTACCCTGCGATCAATGCGTCTGAAATTGGCGACATCGCGATTGCATTGCCGGAACTGCCAATCCAGCGAAGAACTGCGGCATTTCTAGACGCGGAACTGGTCCAACTCGACGCCCTGATCGAGGCCAAGGAGAAGCTGCTGAGCCTTCTGGCCGAAAAGCGGCGGACGCTGGTGGCAGAGGCAGTCATGCGCGGGCTGGACCGCTCCGCCCCCTTGCGTCCCTCTGGCATCGACTGGCTCGGCGATATCCCGGCGCATTGGGAGGTTCGCCGCCTCGCCACACTTTTCACTGAAAAGGACGAACGGAACGAGCCGGACTTGCCGCTGCTGGAAGTCTCTATCAACACGGGCGTATCCGTCCGTCAGTTTTCAACCACGCAGATTGAGGGAACGGCGGCCGACTTCAACACCTACAAAGTTGCCCGCAAGGGGAGCATCGCCTTCAACAAAATGCGCATGTGGCAGGGCGCAGTTGGCGTTACCCCAACTGATGGATTGATCAGCCCGGACTATGTGGTTGCCGAGCCATCAGAAAATATTGACGCTGACTTCGCTGGTCTGCTTTTCCGGACACCTGCTTTCAGCGCCGAATGCGCGCGACACTCTCAAGGGATCACCTGGGACAGATTGAGGCTCTATTGGGATGGGTTTCGGGACATCTCGATTGGCCTCCCTCCTTTGGACGAGCAGCGAAAAATCGCGAAAATGCAAGCGCAAGAAGCGTCGAAAATCGACAGGCTGGCATCAGCCACCGAACGATCCATCGCCTTGCTGAAGGAACGCCGCAGCGCCCTGATCGCCGCCGCCGTCACCGGCCAGATCGATATTCCGGAGGCCGCATGAGGATTACCAATCTCGACGTTTCTGGACTGCGCGGCTTTGCCCAAGCAAGCTTTGAGTTCGATCCCTCCTTCACGCTGCTGGTTGGCGTCAATGGCGTGGGCAAGAGCAGCGTGCTCGAAGCCCTGCGCATATCCCTGTCGCGCATCATGCCCAAGTTCACCGCCAGCCGCGCTGGTCCATTGGCATTTTCCGACGACGACATCCGGGTCGGCAGCTCGGCCCTTTCTGTCCGGGCAGACTTCCGGTTTGCGGATGACCTCCGCCATTTCTTGATACACGTACCCCGCGAACGCTATGCCAAGGGCGAAGAAGGTTCGGTACGGCACGGCGTTATCGAAACTCCGGAACGCGAAGAAATGTCACAGCCCTGGCCCAAGGAGGACAAGGCGGCAGAGCAGCCGCTTGGCCTGTACTTCGGCATTCGCCGTTCCCATCCCACTGATGCGCAGGCGAAAATAGGACAGACGCGCGGCGGTCAGGCTGCGGCCTATGCAGATGCGCTCTCAGATGTCCGCGCGTTGCATCTTGCGGACATGGCTTCATGGATCTTGGCGCAAGAAGCACTGGCTGTTGAATTGCCGCGTGCAGGGATGCACCTGGACGCGCTGAAGTTGGCAGTTGCGCGATTTCTGCCGACTTGCACCGGTCTGAGGGCGATCGGTGACGAGGACAGACCGCGCCTCCTGATCACTAAGGGCGATACTGAACTAGACGTTCGTTTCCTGTCAGAAGGGGAGCGCGGTATGCTTGCGCTCGCTCTCGACCTTGCCCGCCGCCTATCGCAAGCAAACCCCGGCCTTGACGATCCGGTCCGCGATGGCGTTGCCGTTGTGCTCATCGACGAGCTCGACATGCATATGCATCCCACTTGGCAACGTCAGATTTCTTCCCTGCTGACACAGACTTTTCGCAACTGCCAGTTCATCGCCTCCAGCCATTCTCCTCAAATCATCGGGGAGACCCAACCTAATCAATTGGTTCTTCTAAAGGAAGAAGATGGGCAAATCGTCACGCATCAATGTGGGCAGGCCTACGGACTCGACACGAATTTCGTGCTCGAACAAATTATGGAAACGGCTTCCCGTTCAGCGCCTGTGCGGGCTGCTATTGAAGAAGTTGAGAGCGCACTGGACGAGGGCGACCTTGAGCTCGCCCGCGTAAAGTTGGCAGACTTGAAGCAACTGCAGCACGGCGACGACCCAACAACAGTGGGCCTAGAGGCAGCCATCAATAACCTCGAGGCCTTAGCCGATGAGGCAGATTAAGAAGCAAGCGCCTCCCGCTGCCTTGACCGAGTGGATTGCTGCAAATCAGAACGGTCCGAACTGCAATTATCGGTCTCTAACCGGTGAGCTTCGCAGAGTAATCCGCGAAGCGTTAGTAGCAGAACAAGGATGCCTGTGTGCCTATTCAGGTAGAGGCATCGATCCCGACAGCTGTCATATCGAGCACCTGAAGCCACAGGCACATTGTAAAGATCTGGAAGAAGTGTCTTACAAGAATCTCGTTGCAGCCGTCCCGAAGCCAAACTCACCGAATTTGCCATACGGCGCGCATCTCAAGGCCAATTGGCCTTCTGACGACGAAGTCGCGATGTTCGTTTCTCCACTACAAGCAGGCTGTACCGCTCGCTTCACCTATAACTTCAGGGGCAAGATCGAGCCCTCAAACCCAGATGATGAACCAGCACTAGAGACGATCAAGCGCCTTGGCCTCAACCATAGTATTTTGGTCGAGTATCGGCGCGAGGCGATAGGTCAGACATTGCAAGCTCCGAAAAAAGGACCAGCGTCTCTCGATGCGAAAACTGCCAAACGGCGCCTTGAAGGCTTGCGCAAGCAAGAGGAAGGCAGCGATCAGCTAGAGCAATTTTCCTTTGCCTTAATCTGCGCATTGGAGAAACATATCGAGCGGATTCAAAAGATTGCCGGCGGAAAGAAGAAGGCATGAGTCATACTCGCCATACGGAAGAAGCCTTCGAAACGGTTGTTGAGAGCGCTCTGCTTTCAAGTGGATACAACGCGCTCGCGTCAAGGCAGTTCGATAGAACAGCTGCAATTTTCCCTGATCCAGTGATTGCCTTCATTCGGTCGACGCAGCCCAAAGAATGGAGCGCGCTTGAAGCACTTCATGGCGACAAAACGCGGGACCAGATCCTTTCTGATCTGGTTAAGTGGATCGATGCCAATGGCTCGCTCGCCACGCTGCGGCACGGCTTCAAGTGCTATGGCAAGACCCTCCGCGTAGCCACATTCAAGGCTGCGCACGATCTGAACGCAGAGCTGGAGGCACGATACGCCGCCAACAACGTCAGCGTTACGCGCCAGCTTCGCTACTCGCTCAGTAACGATAACGAGCTTGATCTCGTGCTCAGCGTAAACGGCATCCCGGTGATCTCGGTCGAGCTAAAAAACGCGATGACCGGATCGACGGTCGAAGATGCCGTTCGGCAGTACCGCCGTGACCGCGATCCGCGCGAACCCATCTTTGAATTTAAGCGGCGTATATTGGCACACTTCGCCGTAGATACCGATGCAGTCTTCATGACGACGCGACTGGCTGGCCCAGCAACTTACTTTCTGCCTTTCAACCAAGGTCATGATGGTGGGGCAGGCAATCCTCCTGACCCGAAGGGCCGTAGCTATCGCACTGCCTACCTATGGGAAGAAGTGCTTCAGCGCGACAGCCTGCTCGATCTGCTCGCCCGGTTCATCCATTTGCAAGTGGAAGAAAAGCGCGACGACGCGGGGCGAAAGGTCAAGAAAGAAACTCTTATCTTTCCGCGCTACCATCAGCTTGAAGCGGTCCGGGATTTAGTCGCGCGGGCTAAAACTGAAGGCCCTGGTCACAACTATCTGATCGAGCATTCGGCGGGCAGCGGCAAGAGCAACACCATCGGCTGGCTTACCCATCGACTTGCGTCGCTGCACGACAGCGAAAATGATCGCGTGTTCGACAGCGTCATTGTCATCACTGATCGCGTGGTACTCGACAAGCAATTGCAGGACACGATCTACCAGTTCGAGCACAAACACGGCGTGGTCCAGAAGATTGACGACAATTCCCGGCAGTTGGCAGAAGCGCTTGAAAGCTCGGTGCCGATCATCATCACGACCTTGCAGAAGTTTCCATTCGTCTCGCGCCAGCTGATCCGCCTGGCAGAAGAGCGCGGGGACGATGGTGACGGTGTTGTGCTCAAGACCCGGAATTTTGCGGTTATCATTGATGAGGCGCACAGCTCACAGGGCGGTGAAGCGGCAACCGACCTGAAAGAAGTTCTCGGTGGTCAGCGTCTGCGCGAAGAGGCCCAACGCTACATGGTCGAAAACGAGAGTGTCGGCGAGGATGAGCTATTCCGCAGCATGGCGAAGCGCGGTCGTCAGGCAAATATCAGCTTCTTCGCATTCACCGCGACGCCGAAGCACAAGACTTTGGCCGTGTTTGGAAATGGCGGCAAACCCGCCCACCGCTACACCATGCGCCAGGCGATCGAGGAACACTTCATCCTCGATGTGCTGAAGCACTACACCACCTACGCTACCTATTTCCGGCTATTGAAGGCCAGCGACGACGATCCGAATGTGGTCAGGAAAAAGGCGGCGCTTGCGCTGGCGCGGTTCCTCAAGCTGCATCCGCACAATATCGCCCAGAAGACCGAAGTAATGGTCGAGCATTTCCATGCGGCCACCCAGCACAAAGTTGGCGGTCGCGCCAAAGCCATGGTTGTTACTGGCTCACGCCTTGAAGCCGTGCGCTACAAGCAGAGCTTTGACGCCTATATCAAAGCGAAAGGCTATGCCATCAGATCGCTGGTCGCCTTCTCCGGGGCTGTTCCCGACGACAAGCTCCCCGATGTCACCTATACCGAAGAGGCGATGAATCTGGGCGTCCGCGAAAAGGAGCTACCGGATGTCTTCGCCACGTCCGAGTATCAGGTTCTGCTAGTCGCGGAGAAATATCAAACCGGATTTGACCAACCATTGCTTCACACCATGTACGTCGATAGGCGGCTGTCAGGCATCCAAGCCGTCCAGACTCTGTCGCGGCTAAATCGCACACACCCCTTCAAAGAAGACACGTTCATTCTCGATTTCGTGAACGACCGAACCGAGATTCAAGAGGCCTTCAAGACTTATTACGAGGGCGCAGAGATCGGCGAGGAAGTCGATCCGAACCGAATGTATCAGATCAAAGGTGAGCTCGATTCGAGCGGTATTTACACCCTCAGCGATGTCGATCTTTTTTCGGAGGTGTACTTCAAGCCAAAGCTGAAACAGAGTCCTGCCGACCACCAAAAAATGAATGCCATTATCGATCGACCAGTGTCGAATTTCGGCGATCTTGCGAAAGCCGATCCGGCAGAGGCCGAGGTGTTGCGCGGAAAGATCCTGGCATTCGGCAGTCTCTACGGCTTTCTAAGTCAGATCATCCCCTATCAGGACTCTGACCTCGAAACCCTATACGTCTTCCTACGCCATCTGGCTTCCAAGCTGCCGAAGAAGGGCGGAAGCCCCTCCTATCAGTTCGATGACGAGGTCAGACTTGATTACTATCGCCTCCAAAAGGTCAGTGAGGGTTCGATCAGTCTTTCCGAAGGGACGGCAAACAAACTCGACGGACCTTCCTCTGTGGGATCGAAAGTCGCGCGTGAAGAAGAGGTACCACTTTCCCGGCTGATTGACGTCGTGAACGAGCGGTTCGGCACTGACTTCAACAATGCTGACCAACTGTTCTTCGATCAGATCGTTGAGGCCGCGATGGCCGACGCCAACCTGCGCCAAGCCGCGATCGCGAACCCAGGCGAAAAATTCGAGTTATTGTTCAAGAATCTGCTTGAAGCCCTGTTTGTTGAGCGCATGGATCAGAATGAAGAAATCTTTGCCCGATTCATGAATGACAAAGCCTTTCAAGGTCTTGTCACGAACTGGCTGGCAACCGAAGCATATTCCAAATTGCGGAACTCAAATGACTAGTTTGGAAATCGTCCACGAATGCTCGCCGCAGCGCTCCGCGATCCAGCTGTTGATGCGCCGTAGTATCCTGTCTGTCCAAAGATTTGCCGATCGAGAAAACAACATCTTGCTGAGCGTCGGCGATGAAAGAAGCTGAGTTCAAGGAATGGCTTGGCAGGCGGCTTTATCAAGGCAAGCCACTCAAGACGGTGGGCAACCGTGTCGGTTGGGTCAAGGCTGCCGAGCGGGCGCTGGCCGAATTGGGCTTCGCACAAACAACCCTCGACGATGTGCACGCAGCCGGACAGTGGGATGCCCTATTGCAGGCGCTTTCACAGCTGCGCTCAGACTGGCGCACCAACGAGGCCGCCGCAAGGGCAATTGCACCTCAATCGGCTGATCCACACCTGCAGGTTGCGAACACGCGGCAAGCAGTTGGGATGTACGGTCGGTTTCTGGACGGCGCTGATCCCAACTATGACGATGATCTCCAGGAGGGGGCTGCCAGCATGAGCGGAATCCAAAAGGCTGACGTGGAAGCTGCAATGGATGAATGCGACGCAATGGGCGTCGATGCCTTCATGGACGAATATGGCTATAGCTGGAACAATCTTCGCTACTGGGTCGAGCGTGGGGCAAAATCTTATCCGTCCAAAGCCATCTACGGCGTAGCGCATCGATTTCTGGATAATGGCGCAGCGCTCGGCAATGACGAGTGCAACGGCACAACCGCGCGAAAGAAGCTTGCCTCGTTAGGTTTCACAATTGTTGAGCAAAGCGGTCAGCCAGCAAACCTGCGTAGTCACAACAGCCAATCGTCAGAATTGGAGTTGGCAATCCTGCCTACAAACCTCATCCTTTATGGTCCGCCAGGCACCGGAAAGACCTACAACACAGCCCTTGAAGCGGTGAAACTGTGCGATGGTGTGGAAGACTACCCGCCAACCAAGGAGGGCCGCGCTGCGCTGATGGCGCGCTATAACGAATTGGTCGGACAAGAGCGGATCGCCTTTGTCACCTTCCACCAAAATTACGGCTATGAGGATTTCGTCGAGGGCTTGAGGCCGTCCAGCTTCGGCGACGATGGAGAGCCGTTGGAGACAGGTTTTCGGCTCGCGCCTGAGGCTGGCATCTTCACCAAGATCGCCGAACGGGCAGAGGCACTGCGCAGCGCGCGGGATGAAGGGTATGACTTCTCAGGCAAGCGCTTTTTCAAGATGTCCCTTGGTGAGGTCGCCAACCCCGAAGACGACTATCTCTTCGACGAGGCAATCGAGGGCGGATTCGTTCATATGGGCGATGATGGGGGGATGGATTGGTCAGAGGCTCGCTTCAGCACCAAGGAAGCGATGATTGACGGCTACGCCGAGCGCCATCCCGAATTGCCGAGGCAGCACCCGAACAACGGCATCATAGAGTTTCCTTTCCGCTTGAGGGCCCGCGCGCGGGTCGGTGACATTGTCATCGTCAGCAAAGGCAACCTGCTTTTCCGGGCGATCGGCGAAATCACCGGCGAATACCATCAGGTTGAACGCGAAAATGACGATTACACCATGCGGCGCTCGGTCAGATGGCTTTGGATCGACCGCGACGGTGTCAGCCATGATGTGATCTACGGCAAAAGGTTTTCACAGCGGACTATTTACGAGTTCACCGACGCTGAGCTCAAGCTCGACGCCATTCGCGGCCTAATCGAAGTGGGCAGGGACGGACCGGAAGAAGGACCCAGCAAGCCATTTGTACTTATCATTGATGAGATCAACCGAGCCAATGTGTCGAAGGTTTTTGGCGAACTGATCACACTACTGGAGCCGGATAAGCGCGCAGGCATGGAAAATGCGCTGTCGGTGACCTTGCCCTATTCGAAGAGACCGTTTTCTGTTCCCGCCAACCTCCACATCGTCGGCACAATGAATACGGCTGACCGGTCGATCGCCTTGCTCGACACTGCGTTGCGGCGCCGGTTCAATTTCCGGGAAATCGAGCCGAGACCGGGCTTGCTAGCGGACGCTTCCAATCGGACTGGGATCGATCTTGTCCGAGTCCTGACTACCATCAATCACCGGATCGAGTATCTGATCGACCGCGAACACCGCATCGGACATGCATTCTTTATCGGCTGCGAGACGGCTGAGCAGGTCCACGCCGCTATGCGCGACAAGGTTATCCCGCTGTTACAGGAGTACTTCTTCGAGGATTGGAGCCGGATTCATGCCGTATTAGGCGACGGTTTCATTGACGAGGACAAACTTGATCCTCCACCAGGAATCGAAGGAGATCGCATATCGAGTTGGTCTGTGCTCGAAGAGTTCAAAACCGACGCCTTCGAACGATTGACCACGACAGTATCGACTGCAGCGGAGGAGCGTGGGGATTGATCACGCTCTTCCAGCCATGACGCACCTGACCGTACACGAATGGGGGCGCACCAATGTCCATAATGGCCCCGGACCCTCACCGAGTGGAGCTTTCACCCGGGGCCAGGCCAATGCACTGCTTTGGGCTGCGCGGTCGCACCCACTGGCAAACCAATCAGGAACCAACATCCTTATCGACCACCACAGTGAGATAAGGGCACGGCAGGTAGTTGGGGTTATCGCTGCGCCAGGGTGCAGTCTTGAGATTCTGCCCAAGATCGATGTTGTTTCGGATGAAAGCAATGAAACAATTCGTACTCGGCTTGTCTCAATGCTCGATGTCGCGCTCGGACTGAAACTTGGAGACGGGCAGGCCCTGTCTATGGCGCGTCAGAAGGAAACCCTGCTCGACATCCTAATTCGATTGTTTGCCGACCGCCTGCTAGCCGAAACGCGGCGCGGCCTGCCGCGTGCCTATATGGCGCAGGAGGAGGATCTGGCCGCGCTGCGCGGGCGGCTCAATGTTATCCGCCAGTTCACCCATCATGCGGTACGTCCCGACCGGCTCGCCTGCCAGTTCGATACACTGCTGCCAGACACACCGCTACTCCGGATCATGAAGGCCTGCGTCCTGCTGCTGCGCCGCCACGCGCACGCAATAGAGACGCAGCGACGATTGGATGAGCTGCGCTTCGTTCTGGCGGAGGTGAGAGATATCCCTGTCAGCGCACTACCGTGGACACAGGTTAGGATCGACCGGACAAACCGCCGATGGGAGAGCCTTTACGAGTTGGCAAAGCTGTTCCTGAAGCGCGAATGGCAGCGAACTGACCACGATCCTAAGGCGGGTAAGGGGATCACATTGTTGTTCGCCATGAATGACCTTTTCGAAGCCTATGTCGCTGCACTTGTGCGCAAAGCATTGTTGGGCAGCGATCTGACAGTCCATTCACAAGGCGGATTGCGCTATTGCCTGATGGAAGAAGGCGAAGGCGGCAACCCACGCTTCCAGACCACGCCGGACATTTTGATCAAGCGGCATGAACAGGTCGAGTTGGTGCTGGATACCAAATGGAAGCTGATTGGCTGTAACCCCGAAGACAAGAAGCGTGGTGTTTCCCAATCTGATGTCTATCAGATGATGGCATATGCGCGGCTGTATCGGTGTCGAGATCTTGTATTACTGTACCCCCATCACACGGCCCTTGGCGCTCCCGCTTTGGCCATCAAATACCGCATGGCAGAAGGAGGAGAACGCCTGAAAGTTGCGAGTATTGATGTCACAAAATCGATAGCCGAGGTGATTGAAAGTTTGAGGGAATTGATCAATCAAAACCTGTGCGAAAGGCAGCTGTGAATCGTCAATCATTGCTCGCGGAGAGCACCATACTCAGCTGAAAAGACAAGTGTCTAGGTAAGCTACCCTGCCGGGCAACCTGCTCTATCCGCTGGCGCAGACCGGGCCTGTTGTCCCGGCCCATCCGGGTGACGATCAGGAGCAGTTTTAAGCGGAGCGGGAATTCCTGATAGACGCGCTCTGTCCCCCATGCCCTGCGGTCATGCTCCTGAGGGCGCGGCATTCCTTTGCTAACCCGCAGGCACTTTTGCCTCTCTCCTTGCCGGATGCCCGCTGGCGCACTGATCGCGCGCGCAGGACCTCCGTCGGCTTCGCGCCGTTGCAAGGGTGCCGATCTTGTGTGGATCGCAGGGCGATCCCTGGCGGGAACACCAAAGGCTTTGCCCTCTCGTTCCCGAAACCGGAACTAGACGCCCCCGTGTGGCGGGCTGTACCCGCTGGCCCGCGCCAGGGCATCGATTCCGGTTTTCCCTCCCCCTCCCATCCTCGCCGGAAGGCAGGCCGCATGCCGCGCGTCGGATGCGGCTTTCAGTCGAAGGAGGGCAGAAAATGGCTGACCTGATCTTGAACTACCGGGCTTGTGGGGCCGAGTGCCGCGAGGACTGGTTGCGAATGCTGGCCAATGAGAATGGCTTGCCGTTCGGAACGGTGCGCAGGCTTGCCGAGGAACTGGGCGAGCGGGAAGATTTTGGCGAGTTGGTTCACATCTGCGAATGCGGCGGGAGGGCAGTGCAATGACTGCTGGAACCCTTTGCCGCAGCGAGCGGATTGCCCGGCTCAATGACCGGGCACGGCAGGCGATGGGCCTGGCCTGTGTTGCCGTGGCGACCGAGGGGTTCCGGGCCTTGCCCGATGAGGATCAGTCGCGGGTGCGCGAGCTGGTGCATTCGACGCGTTCACGCCGGACAACGATCCTTATGGCGAGCGCGATTTCGGGGCGATCTATCAGGCTGGCGAAGGTCGCTGGATGACGACACGACCTGCGCGGCCTGCCGAAACCGTGTTCTGGAAGATTGATGCCTACGACCGCGATTTGCAGTTTGGCAGCGACGACCCGGCCAATCCTGCGGTTACCCGGCGGGTGCTCACCATCATGCTTGCCAGCGAATACTGACGAGAGGCAGTCCGCGCGCCGCCTGACACTTCAGGCGGCGCGTTGATCGACGAAGCAGTGTTCGTTGTGCCAATCGAGGAACGCCGGTTCGGGATCGAACCGGATTGCTGATCGCAACGTTGCGTTCTCGAATTGCTGGAAATAGTCGCGTGTCTCGCGGCTCTGGCTTTCGCGCAATTGCCTCGAGACGCGAATGCGCTGTTGGCGATCTACCGTGATGAGCCCGCGATCAAACGCGCGGTCGAGTGTCGCTGACAGCAATAGGCCATTGGCCGGGTTGTGCCGGTTCTCGCTGTCCTTGCCCCACGGCTTGATATGGCTTGCGGTAAGCAGGCGCGGATCGGCGATCCCAGTGATGCAGCACGTCTCTTCGTAATTGGCGAGCACCGCGCGGCGGAAGAAGTCTTGGCCGACGCGCTGATTGACGAGCGCCTGTGTGGTGGACTCGCCTTGATAGGGCTCGAACCGGAATTCGCTGCGCTTCTCATTGAGGCGTGATGGCGCGGACAGCAGCTCAAACTGGCCGACCGGTGCAGTCCAAAGGTCTTCTGCCCGCGAGACTAGACCGGTCCAGTCTTGACCGAACTCCGCGTAGGTGGCGCGATCCAGCTTGGATGCGCCGTCCAGGCCTTTGCGCCCGCTATTGGTGATCTTGGGATCGAGGCTGGCGAAGTTGCACAGCTTCATCGCGACCGAGCTGTTCGTGCGCCCGAGCGCAGCGGCGAGCTCTTGGATTTCGGGATTGCCCGAGTGCAGCTTTCCAAACGGCAGCTGGAAATAGAGATACAGCGCGAGCACCGTCTCCTCATCGCTCCAGCGTTTCCGTGAACTGCCCTCGATTGCCATGACGAAGGTTTGGGCGAGAGTGATCCAGGGCGCAAGTGTAACGGTTTGGCATGTGTTTGGATGCCTTTCGATAAGGCGGTTTCGTTATTGAGCACCCTCACTGGCCGCTCTCGGTCAGCCTTCAATGTCCGGCCCGCGCCGGTTCCCCCTGACTTCGCCGGGGTCACCCGTGTTGGACATGAATCCTGCGCTTGGCCGTGCGGCCTTTCTGTTGGTGCAACGAGACAGCAGACACGAAAGGAAATCATCATGGCACGCAGCAATACCGCACCCGCGCAGGAGGCCAATCCGCCGGACTTCCTCTCCTGGCATGTCGCAAACAAGGGCGACAAGGGCTTCTGGACCCGCATCGGAGCCGCCTGATTCCACCGCGACCGAAAAGGGCTTTCGCTTCAACTGGAAGTTGTGCCGATCAATGGCCGGATCGTCCTGCGCACGCCACTGGACGACGAGAAGAAGGAGCCGGGCGCTTAGCGCCCGACCTCATAAATAGAAACCGCACTATGGCTTGGCGCGCTCACTCATCTTGCGTCCAGCTACAATTGAGCCAACCGTGCCAATCAATCCAAGGATAAACAACAACCATGTGCCGGCAAGAGCAACTCGGACTATCGTCAAAGATTGCCGAGTCCAAAGCCGAGATGGTTCCCATTCCGCGCTTCGGAGCGCTTCCCTACCCAGTTCAGGACAACTAGCCCCGTACACGAGCTTGGCATCAGCTGTGCATTCGTAGCCCGTAACAACACGGAAACTACCTGACGGAGGTTCGGCTACAAAATACGAATAAATCACAAGATAGGAAATAATTCCTGCAAAAACCATGATCATTGACGCAATGATCCATGATCGCCTAAATCGAACCTTTGCACTTCTCGTCCATTCCCAGCTAACCAACGCGGATACCACGATTAATGCTGCGCTCAGCTGCCCCATCGCAACCGGCCATGGAGGCTGCAATTCAGCCAGCGTTGCAATTATCGGAGCTGAGGCGAAGGCGGCGCCCAACCCCATCACTTTCGCCAAATTTTTTAAATAGCTATCAATCATTGCTTTCGTATCACAATTAGCCTGGCGTCTCTCGTCACTTCATCTGCTTCAAAGAGGCGTCTCCCACGCCGTACTGTGCCATCAGGCCATTCGGCAACAAACAGATAGCGGCCAGACAAGTAGACCTCTTCACTTGGTGTAGACTCATACCACCCAAAGCATTGATCCCTATTCCAAGGATCTATCGCACGTCGCTCGCATATCAAAGAATCGAATTCCGGGATTATCCAGAGACTTGCATTGGCGGGAATGGTAGAGAATAGGTACGGAACATCTCCGTCTCCGCATTCTCCAGAAGCGACAATTGGGAGCGATTCCGATTGCATCACTCGTCTATTTTGTTCGATGCGCATCGTAAGAATCTTAAATTCCGGATCACCGCGAAGCACTCCATCGAATTGATTTGTGCTGACATGCGGCGCGACGATTCTGTAGCTTCTATATATACTTCTAATTTCATAATCCCGGAGCGGCCCTTGATAAATTTCAGATAGATATCCCGCTTCTCGCAACCTTCTTTCTATTCCAACAGTTTGTTTGGCCAGCCTATTGTAGAATTCATTTCGATATTCAGGATCATCCCCTGTGTAATAAGGGGGGTAGCAATGGAAAATATCGACAGAACCGATCGATTCGGAATACTCTTCTTCATATCTCCACGAATTTTCAAAATCGCGCTCGGACTCTTCTCCTACCTCTAGCCGAACTTCTAACTCACCCTTAATCTTATCGAATTCTGATATCTGGGATTCGATATCAAAGCCATCCCAACCGCTTTTAGCTTGTCCAGCACATGCAGCGGCCGCCAGAATTGCTCCGACCGTCAGAAGCAGCATTCCGATGATCTTTGTCTCAAGTGAAATTCGCGTCAGCGACAATTCTCTGGGCCTCTTTTGGTCGTCATTTCATGTTGATGCACAAAAGCGCCTTTCGTTGACTTTCGATAGACCAGTAGGCTGCGCCTAGGGTCGGCACAAGCCGATGCTTGTGTCTGGCTAAGTCAAGGCCACATGGAGCGTAGTGGAAACGGGAAACCTAACGGGCGAAGTTGCACATTCCTACTCGTAGCCCATCAAGATAATCGCTCCACCACTGAGCCATTTTCACCCGCTCATCCCAATAGTTGCCGCGATTGTAGACGCCGCGAATGGCATTGCTATCGCCGTGAGCGAGTGCGCGCTCGATCGCGTCGGGGTGCCAGAGCCCGCTCTCATTGAGCATGGTCGATGCCGTCGAGCGCAAACCATGTGCTGTCACCTCGTCTTTGGTGAAGCCCATACGCCGAAACGCCGCGTTGATCGTATTCTCGCTCATTGGGCGCTGTCGCGTATGAAACGCTGGGAACATGTAGCCCTTGCTGCCGGTAATCGATTTTAGCTCTCGAAATAGTTCCAACACCTGGCGTGATAGAGGCACCACATGGGTCCGCCGCGCCTTCATCTTGCCTTCCGGAATTGTCCAGGTGGCCTTGTCCCAATCGATCTCGTTCCACTCGCCATGGCGAAGCTCACCGGGTCGCACAAAGACATGCGGTGCGATCGTCAACGCGAATTTCGTTGCAGGGTAGCATTCGAAATCATCGATCGCGCGAAGTAGCCCGCCCAACTTCTCGGGCTCAAGGATCGCCGCGTAGTGCCGTGCCCTTGGCGTCACCAGTGCGCCCTGCAGGATGGATGTTGGATCGGTTTGGCATTGACCAAGTGCGGCGCCGTACCGGAACACCCGGCTTGCGAAGGATCGGCATTTCTTCGCGGTCTCCAGATTGCCTTTGGCTTCGAGCTTCTTGAGAGCCGCCAGCATCAACTGCGGATCGACATCGTTTATTGGCATATTGCCGATTGCGGGCTTGAGCAGTTCAAGGAACCAGCGCGCCTTCCGCAGCGTGGCCTCCGCCCTGCCTTCGGGCACCATCTTCTCGTCGATGTACTTGTTGGCGATGACCTCGAAGGTGTTCTCCGCACCTAACTTGATCCTGGCCTTCTTGCGCTTGCGCTCCAGCATCGGATCGATGCCATCGGTAACCTTGAGCCGCGCTCGGTCGCGAAGCTGGCGCGCTTGCGACAAGCTGACCTCTGGGAACGCGCCAATGGGCAGCTTCTTTTCCTTCCCGCCGAAGCGGTACTTGAAATACCAGAGCTTGGAGCCGTTGGGCTTCACCAGAAGCAGCAGCCCCCGCGAGTCGTATTTCTTGTACGACTTGTCGGCAGCCCGGAAGCCTTTGATTTCCTGCACATTGAGGCTCATTTGGGGGCCTCACTTTCGTGCGATTTGGGGGCTTTTGAGCTGAAGCCCCCAACCGAGGCCCCCAGAGATGCTGGAACAAAGCGGAACAAAACAAGACCTCGCTTTCTGCGCTAGAGGTCAAGAATGGCAGAATTCCGCCATTTCTGCAATGTTTTGGAACGTTCTGAGGAGAACAAATGGTGCCCAGAAGAGGACTCGAACCTCCACGCCCTTGCGAGCGCCAGCACCTGAAGCTGGTGCGTCTACCAATTCCGCCATCTGGGCACCGGAGCGAGAGCGGTCATCGAAATCCGTCTCGCTGGTAGGCGCGGGCCACTAGCGAAGGGTGACAGTGCTTGTCAATCAAAGCTTGCGATCGTTACAGCATTTGCTGGCGGATTTTTTGCCGGGAGGGATGGACGATCGATGGGGCAACACTGGTTCAGCCGCGGTCTTGCCCTGCTTGCGATGTCCGGATTCGCCTTGCGATTCGGCCTGCGCGCCCTGCGGGGTGAGGGGGATTTCTGGACCAACGGCTATCTCGGTTTCGCTCGGTTGGCGCAGAATATGGCGCAGGGGAACGGCTATTCGCTCAATGGTCAGGAGCTGACTGCCTTTCGCGTGCCTTTCTACCCCATCTTCCTGCTGCTGACCGGCGGAGGGCAGGCGAATTTCTGGACAGTGTTGCTGGCGCAGGCGCTGGTTTCGACCGGGACTATCGTATTGACCGCCCTGATCGCGCGGCACCTGTTCGGGCCTGCCACCGGCCTGCTGGCCGCGGCCATCGCCGCCGTGTGGCCCTATGCCGTGTCGCACGATACCGCATTGCAGGAGTCGGGCCTGCTGGCCTTCCTGGTGGCGCTGTCGATCTGGCTGCTGCTGCGGCTTCAGCTGGAGCGCCGGGCGATGCTGGCGCTGGTGGCGGGGCTGGTGCTTGGCATGGCGATCCTGACACGCGCCACGATCCTGCCCTTTGCCCTGTGTGCGATTGTGTGGCTGGCGCTGCCTTTGCAGGACGGCGAACCGCTGAAAAGGGGGCTCGCCACTGCGGCGATCTGTGCGGGCGGCCTGCTGCTGGCGCTGGGACCGTGGCTGGTCCACGCCGAGCGTGTGCTGGGGGCGCCCGCTCTGGGAACGGAAAGCGGGCGCGCGTTCTATGCCGGGAACAGCGAACTGACGTTCAGCTTCTACCCCGAGCAAAGCATCGACAGGTCGCGTCAGGCGGTGTTCGCCGCTCAGGACCGCGGTGAATATGCCCGCGCCCTCGCCCTGCCCAAACTGGAGCGGGAGGCCTGGTATCGCGACCGCGCCGTTGAGGAGATACTGGCGCATCCGGGACGGACGGTCCGCTATGGCATGGCCAAGCTGTGGGCGGCGTTCGGCCCCTTCCCCAGCCCGCGCAAATCCACGCTGGTCAATTGGCTGTATGCGCTGGGCTGGCTGCCGGTGCTGGCAGGCGGGCTGGCCGGACTGTGGCTGGACCGGGCGAACTGGCGGCGCGATCTGCTGATCTATGCGCTGCTGGGCACATTTGCCGCTGTGACGGCGGCGATCTGGGGGCATACCAGCCACCGCTCCTACCTCGATTACTACTTCATCATCTTTGCCGCATATGGGATCATTCGCATTGCGGGAACCGACAGGGTGCGCCGCGCGCTTGCCCCGTGGGCCCGCATTGTGCGAAGGGGCCAATAGCGAAACGGCCGGTGATCCGGCGCAGGAAAGAACAGGCATGGCGCAGAGCAAACCCCTCCAGAACAAACTCATCGTCCTGATCGGCGGCAACGGCTTTATCGGCCGGCATCTGGCGCAGGATCTGCTGGAGCGCGGGGCGCGGCTGCGCATTGCGGCGCGCCATCCGGAAAAGGCCTATTCGCTGAAGCCGCTCGCCAATCTGGGCCAGTTGCAGTTCGCGCGCTGCAATGTGAAGGACAAGGCCAGTATCGAGGCGTGCTGCCATGGCGCCGATGCGGTGGTCTATCTTGTCGGCACCTTCGGCAAGGACCAGCTGGCACTGCAGGCCGAAGGCGCGGGCCATGCTGCTGCTGCGGCCAAGGCCGGCGGCGCCCAGGCCTTCGTCTATCTGTCCGCCATCGGCGCCGATGCGGCGAATGAGCAAAGCGGATATGCCAGCACCAAGGGGCTGGGGGAGCAGCTGGTGAAGCAGGCATTTCCCGGTGCCACGATCATGCGCCCCTCAGTGATTTTCGGCCAGGACGACCAGTTCCTGAACATGTTCGCCGGACTGGTGGCCACCCTGCCCGTGCTGCCGGTTTTTGGCAGCGAGGCTAAGCTGCAGCCGGTGTGGGTGGACGATGTGGCCGAAGCGATCGGCAATGCCCTGTCCGATCCCGCCACGCTTGGCGGCAAGACTTATGAACTGGCCGGACCCGAGCAGCTGACCATGGGCGATCTGCATGAACGGATTGCCGCGGGGCAGGATCGCAAGCGCAGTTTCATTGCCGTGCCCGATGCCATCAGCGCGATTTTCGCTGCTTTGCCCGGTACGCCGATGAACGGGGACCAGTGGCGCCTGTTGAAGGCCGGCAGCGTGGCCACGGGTGATCTTCCGGGCATTGCCGGACTGGGCGTGACAGCAAAGCCGCTGGGGCTGTTTCTGGACAAATGGATGGTCCGCTTCCGCAAGCACGGCCGCTTCACTGTAGAGGCGGCCTAGGAGCCTGACGGGGTAATTGGCGGCTCCGGTCAGGCGGCTGGCTCTGCCGTATCCGCCGCGATCAGCGTAATCGGTTCCACCAGCAATATCGCGCCTTCGCTGCCGACCACGCGCACGCGCTGGCCGATGTCCGTATCAGGGCCGCGCGCAATCCATTCACTGTCGCCAATGTGCACGCGCCCGCTGCCGTGCTCGATCGCCTGCACCACCAGCGCATTGACCCCCACCAGCCGCGCGCCGCGCTGGTTCATCAGCGGGTCGGCACTTTCAATCGGCTTTTCGATGAAGAACCGCCGGGCGGAGAAAACCGCGATCAGCGACAGGAAGGCAAAGTCGATCACCTGCATCGTAACGCTCAGATCGAACAGACCCGTCAGCAGGCCGGTGATCAGCGCCGCCACCGCAAACCAGATCAGGAACACACCGGGCACCAGCATTTCCAGCGCGGCCAGCACCAGGCCGAAGGTCACCCACAGCCAGTGCGCATCGATGCCTTCGAGGAAATCCACCTCAGCTGTCCCCGTCACCGCGGGTGCGCGGCACGCTGGTGCGCGGACGGCGGTCGAGGTCCAGCGGAGTTGCAGGCGCAGGGCCGGGCTTGTGCTCGGCCAGTGCTTCCTTGGCCAGTTCGCCAATGCCGCCCAGCGTGCCGATCAGCTGGGTCGCCTCAACCGGGAACAGGATGGTCTTGGAGTTGGGACTGTCGGCGAATTTGGCGATCGCCTTGGTGTATTCCTGGGCGATGAAGTAATTGATCGCCTGGCTGCCTGATCTGGCAATGGCTTCTGACACCATTTCCGTGGCCTTGGCCTCCGCCTCCGCAGAGCGTTCGCGCGCTTCGGCATTGCGGAACTCCGCCTCACGGCGACCTTCGGCCTTCAGGATAGCGCTCTGCTTGTCGCCCTCGGCGCGCAGGATGGAGCTGGCGCGGTCGCCTTCAGCTTCGAGGATTTCGGCCCGCTTGAGGCGTTCGGCCTTCATCTGCCGCGCCATCGCTTCGGAGATATCGTGCGGCGGGCGGATGTCCTTGATCTCCACGCGGGTGATCTTCACGCCCCATGGCGATGTGGCATGATCGACCACGGACAGCAGGCGGGCGTTGATCTCGTCACGCTTGGACAGGGTTTCATCCAGGTCCATCGATCCCATCACCGTGCGCAGGTTGGTGGTGGTGATGGCCATGATCGCGCCATACAGGTTGGACACCTCGTAAGCTGCCTTGCCCGCTTCCAGCACCTGGAAGAACACCACCGCATCCACGCCGACCATGGCATTGTCTGCCGTGATGATTTCCTGTCCGGGAATATCCAGCACCTGCTCCATCACGTTGATCTTGTGGCCAACGCGGTCAAAGAACGGGATCAGCAGGTGCAGGCCGGGATCGGCTGCCTTGGTGAAGCGGCCGAAGCGTTCAATCGTATAGACGAAGCCCTGCTTCACCACGCGCACGCCCATCACCAGAAAGACGAGCACCAGAAACACCAACGCGCCCAGAACAAGTTCCACGATCACTACTCCCCGCTAAATTCTCACAAATACATGGTAGCGCACGGGGGGCACGGAGCAAGCGAATCCGGTCAGCGCAGGATTGGATAATTGTTGGCGGTTACTGGCTTCTATTGGCAGGGCGCGAATAAATGCGGTGCGCTATTCCTCTTCAGCCATCAGCCGCAACTGGCGGTTTACATTGCCCAGTTTTGCCGCCGCCGGCAGGTTTGGAATCCATTCATACAGCGCACGCAGATAGGCCCGGTCAAAATCGGTCAGGCTTTCAGGATAGGGGCCAACCGGTTCGAACAGGCTGAGGATGGAGCGCATGGCCAGCCCGTCCACCGGCTTGGTCTGCGCCAGTCCGCGCATGGTGGCATAATCGGCCAGCTGCATCACCGACATGCCGCCCACCTCATCCCGGTCAAAAATCACCATGATCGAGGCAATATCGCGCCGTGTGGGCGTGTAGATGCGCGAATGCGCCATCTGCGCGCGTACCACCGGCGCTTCTGTCAGGCTGCGCACACGGCCCACGGGCATGCCGTCGCGGGTGCGCAATTCAACATTGGCAAACACATGGACAGGGGCCGGCTGCAACAGGGCGCGGCGTTCCTCTGGCTGCATGTACTGGAAGATATAGGGGTTGCGATCGACCATGTTCTGCATCGTCGCCAGACTGTCCGTGGAGAAGATCACCAGCATGTTGGGAGTGCAATTGTCGGGCAGGACGCGCACGCCCAGATCCACCGCATTCTGCCTGATCCGGTCGATCATCATGCTGGCATATTCTTCTTGCAGGCCGATGATGCCGGGGCACAGCCGGTCCTCGAAACGGGCCAGCGGCGTATCCAGCTGATCGCCGGAGTCGGCGATATCGCGCGCCTGGCGGTGCACGTCTTCGCGCGTCACATTGGGCGGACGCCCTCCGCGCACCACGATCTGATCGTCATTCTCCGTAACTTCGGGCAAGGCCGGGCCATCGCCTTCCTGTGCCCGGAGAGGCAAGTGACTGAAACCGCTAGCAAGAACGATGGCGAGGCTGACAGCCCTCAATGCGCGAAACATGGCGTGATCCAACTCCCTCTTCCGCATCCACCATACCGCATGCGGCTTGGCGCGGGCCAGCCACCAAATCGTATCAGATTGTAGCAATGGCCCGCCCCTGACGGTGCGCCGCCTGCCTATTCCAGATTGCGCAGGCGCGACGAGGCCGGAAGATTGGGGATCGAGGAATAGAGCCTTTCCAGATAGGCACTGTCGAATTCGGTCAGGCCGGCAGGTGCATCCGCCCCGCTGTCAAACAGGGTGAGTATGCTGGCAGCGCCCTCATCGCTTTCAGGATAGGTCTGGGCAATGCCGCGAAGCGTGGCGTAATCGGCCAGCTGGTTGACCGACAGGCCGGAGACCGCAGCCCGGTCTATCACCACCATGCTGGAGGTGATTTCGCGGCGGATCGGCACATAGATGCGCGAATGTGCAGCCATGACGCGCGCCGTGGGCAGATCGTCCATGTTCTCCCGCCGCCCCACGACCATGCCGTCACGCGTGCGGGTTTCAGTGGTGATCCAGGCCCGCGCCGGACCGGCTTCCTCAATCAGTTCGCGCCGCTCTGAAACCGAAAGCGGCAGGAACAGATAGCCGCGCTCATCGGCCAGCCGCTGGAAATAGCTGCGACCGTCATCAAAGAAGGCAATAATCAGATTGGCGTCGCAGCTTTCCATGTTGGCGGTTGCCAGGCCGATCCGTTCGGCATTTTCGCGGATACGCGCCACCATGGCCGTGGCGAAATCTTCCTGCAGGCCAATGATGCCGGGGCAGATCGGCTCCTCGAAACGGGCGAGCGGATCGCCCAGGAAGCTGTTGGCCGCTGCCGGGGCGGCGGTAAGGGCGATTGCAGCGCCTGCGAGGCAGGCAAGAGCACGGCGAAATGTCATCGTCATCTACTTACTCCAAGACTTGTCCGGCCCCCGGGGTTGAAACACGTGCGAACTTCTCTTGCGCACATATAGCATGATTTGCGGCGAAAAGTGCAATTTTGCCATTTGCGCCAGATGCAAAGCTCGGCTTTGTGGGGCAAAATGACAGCAAGGCTTAATCAACCGCAACATTTGCGTTAGAGGGGCCGCGAAAGACCAAAGCGGCGCTGCGCTTTCGCACCAGACAGGAGTTACCGATGTCCAAGAATGTCCTTGAAAAGCTGGCTGAAACCAATCCGGAATGTGAGATCTGGTGGGATTCGTCCCCGCTGATCTATCCCAGCTGGAAGGCAGAAACGCTGGCCGCCGCCCCGGCTGACAAGCTGGCCGCGTGGACCGAGCAGCTGGACCGCATGTACGATCAGGCCACTATCGATGCCAAGGGCACGATGGGTTTTCGCGGTGTCACCACCAATCCGCCGCTCAGCCTGCAGGCGATCCAGCTTGATCCCGCCGGCTGGACCAGGATCATCAAGGATGTCGCCGCCGCCAATCCCGGCCTCGATGTCGAAGGTGTCTACTGGAAGGTCTATCTGCATCTGGTGAAGCTGGGCGCCGACGCCATCCTGCCGGTCTACAAGTCCTCCGGCGGCAAATATGGCATGCTGTCTGGCCAGGTCGATCCGCGCTTCGTCACCGATTTTGACAAGATGCTGACACAGGGCCTGTCGATTGCCGAAATGGGCGCAAACGTCATGGTCAAGATCCCCGGATCGAAGGAAGGCTATGAAGTGATCGAGGAGCTGACCGCGCGCGGCATCTCCACCAACAACACCACCAGCTTCACCGTGGCCCAGTACATGCGCTGCATGGCTGCCGTGACCGCAGGCCTCCAGCGCGCAAAGGCCGCAGGTGTCGATCTTTCCAGGTGGCGCAGCGTCATCACCCACATGTCCAGCCGTCTGGGCGAAAAGGGTGACTGGAAGAACGAAGCCAAGGTTCGCGGCATCGATCTGTCGCTGGATGAAATCCGCGATGGCGAGGAAGCCGTTCTCAAGCGCGCCTATCACTGGGGCAAGGACAACGGCCACCCGTCCAAGATGCTGCAATGCTCCATGCGCGTGGAGAAGGATGGCAGCGGCAAGACCGTCAGCCGTCACATCCAGGATTTTGCCGGTGGCGATTTCGTCTACACCTGCCCGCCCAGCTACATCGCCGGTCTGATGGCCGAGGAAGAGGCTCTGGGTGAATTCGATCCCAAGGCTATCGACCGCGCTCCCAACCCGGCCAGCGTGGCCAAGCTGATGAAGCTTCCCAGCTTCCGCCAGGCTTATGAATTCGAAGGCATGAAGCCGAGCGAGTTTGCCCAGTTCGGCAGCTTCCAGGCCACTGCGACAGAATTCGCCGCCGCCACCCGCCAGACGGTCGATTTTGTCAGAATGGTGGTTGAGGGGTAAGACCTCTCTCGGATTAATCTGAGAGGATAAAAAAGTGCAGACAGGCATGGTCAGATCTACCGCTCAAGTTTGGGGGGTGGTTCTGGCCGTCCTGTTCCAGATCTGCGCAACCTTTCTTCCCGCATTGGGCTTCGGGGTGAACATTGGTGAGCAATCCGATGCCACCAACACACTGATAACTCCGGCAGGCTGGGCCTTCATCATCTGGGGGCCGCTCTATACCGGTTCGATCGTCTATGCGGTCTATCAGGCTATGCCGCGACAGCGCAGCAATGGCTTGCTGGCCAGTACTGCATGGCCTGCCGCCTGCGCATTCTTCGGCAACGGGCTGTGGGCCTTATATGTCCAGTTCACCGACCTGAATGGCGTATCGGTGGCGATCATCGCGTTCACTCTGGCGAGTATTCTGACCGCCTTCCGCCAGATGGCACCCTGGCAGACTGCCTTCTCGCGCGCAGAACAATGGTGCGTGGTGCTGCCGTTGAGCACTCTGGCCGCGTGGCTTTCCGCTGCATCCATCGTCAATGTTGCCGCATCGCTGAAATATCACGGCGTAGATGCTGGCAGTCTGGGACCAACGCTGTCCGCTGCGGTGGTCTTGGCAGGCGGGATCATAGCCGCAACCGCAGTTCTGCGTGAACGCGGCAACCCCTGGTATGCGCTGGTGTTCCTGTGGGCACTTGCCGCCATTCACGCAGCAGGTGGGCAAGTTTCGGAGTATGTCGGCATGGCAACGCTGATCGCCGCCGCACTGGTCAGCGCGGCTGCTCTCTATGCTCTGGCGAATGCCGGCAACCGCAGGCATTGGTTCAAAGCAGGCTGAAGCAAAGCCCGCAGCCCTGCTCTGCGCGTTTGTCCGTCAATCCGCCCAGTACATCCGGTCCGGATTGGTGACGAGCAGCTTGGTTTGCAATTCCAGCGTCGGCGCGATGCGGGGGATCATGTCCACCACATGGCCATCATCGGGAATGTTGTCCTGCATGTTGGGGTGCGGCCAGTCGGTGCCCCAGATCACGCGGTCCTGATAATCCTCCACCAGCGGCGCAACGGCATGGGCGAACTGGTCCCACGGATCGCCGCTTGAATCGAGGCGGTCGGGGCAGGTCGGCTTGAACCAGATATCGTCGCGGCTTTCCAGCAGCGCGCGGAAGGCTTTCATGTCCGCGCCATCGGGCCCTTGGGACACATCCGGGCGGCCCATGTGATCGATGATGATCGGCACGGGGATCGCATCCATGAACGGGCGCAGTTCCTCCAGAATGTCAGCCTCGAAATAAATTACCACATGCCAGCCCCTGGGCAGGCGCGCGGCGACTTCCAGGAACTTGTCCTTGGGCGCATTGTCGACCAGCCGCTTGAGGAAGTTGAAACGAATGCCGCGCATCCCGCCGGTGTGCAAATCGGCCAGCGCCTCTTCCGAAATCGCCGGATCGACCACGGCCACGCCGCGTGCCTTTCCGTTCGACTTGGCAATCGCGTCCAGCGTGGCGGCATTGTCGGTGCCGTGGCAGCTGGCCTGCACGATAACATTCCTGGCAAAGCCCAGGTGATCGCGCAGCGCAAACAGCATGTCCGGCCCGGCATCTTCGGGCAGGTATTTGGCCTTGGGGCTGAACGGAAACTGCGCCATCGGCCCGAACACATGGCAATGCGCATCTACCGCGCCTGCGGGCGGCGTGTAGGCAGGCTTGCTGGGGTTTGCATGCCACGAAGTAATGCGGCCTGATTCTTCAGCGCTCATACGAATACTATTCCATCCATCAGCTTGCGGGCCGTGCGCAGCAGCGCGGCGCTTTCCACTTCGCCATCGCTGCCCACTTGCAGCACGCAGGTCATTTCGCCGGTCGGGTGTTCGACGCTGAGCGTCTTCTTCCGGCCATCGGGTATCTGCGCAACTTCGGCGGCGGGGGAGCCGTCCACCAGTGCCGCAGTCGCTACCGTGACAGCGGCCAGCACGCCGATGGTGGCGTGAGCGCGGTGCGGAATGAAGCTGCGCGTGCAGATTGCGCCGCCATCCTTTGGCGGGGCGACGAGGAACATCTTGGGGACGGACTTGTCCTTCACGTCGCCCAGATTCATCAGCGGACCAGCGGCAAGGCGAATGGCCTCTATCCTGGCGCGCACATCGGCAAAGCCGTCGCCTTCCAGCTCTTCACGCGTTTCGTAGCCGGTCGCGCCCACGTCGGCCGCCTTCATCACGATGCAGGGCATGCCGTTATCGATCAGCGTGACCTTCACGCCTTCAACCACGTCAAAGGCATTGCCGGTGGGCAGCAGCGCGCCGCAGCTTGAGCCCGCCGTATCGCGAAACTCCACCGGGATCGGCGCATGGCTGCCCGGCACGCCGTCAATTTTCGCCGTGCCGGAGTAGTTTACCGCACGCTTGCCGATCTCGTCCGCCGGAGTTTCAATGGTGGCGACCGCCGACTGGCCGGTGTTTTCCATATAGATGGCCACGCGCGTTTCATCGCCCGTCGGCTCCACCAGTCCACGCTCGATTGCGAAGGGGCCGACACCGGCGAGGATATTGCCGCAGTTCTGCGCATCGGTGACAATCGCCTGATCGACGAACACCTGCAGGAACAGGTAATCGACATCGATGCCTTCTCGCTCGCTCTTCTTCACCACGGCGACCTTGCTGGTCAGGGGATCGGCCCCGCCCATGCCATCAATCTGGCGCGGATCGGGGCTGCCCATCACGCCCAGCAGAAATGCCGCGCGCTCGCCCTCGTCAGCCGGGATATCCTCGGCGAGGAAATAGCCCCCTTTGGAGGTCCCCCCGCGCATCCACATGACCGGTGCAGAATTCATCGCAAGTTCCTCAAACCCACTTCAGCCCCATGTCGGTCAGCTTCTGGCGGAAGCCGTACATGTCGAGGCCGAGTACGCCGGCGGCCAGCTTCTGGCGCTTGTCTTCCTCATTGGCCTCGCGCGCCTGTGCCTTCTTCAGCACTTCTTCTGCCTGCTCTCGCTTCACCACGCACACGCCGTCATCATCGGCCACGATGATATCGCCGGGACGGATGAAGGCACCGGCGCAGACCACGTCCACGTTCACGCTGCCAAGGCTGGCCTTGATCGTGCCTTGCGCAAAAATGCGCTTGGACCAGACGGGGAAGTTCATCTCGGTCAGATCGCGGATATCGCGAATACCGGCATCGATGATCAGGCCCTTCACGCCGCGCGCCTGCGCCGATGTGGCCAGCAGATCGCCGAAATAGCCATCTTCGCACGGGCTAGTGGGTGCGATCACCAGAATGTCGCCATCCTGGCACTGCTCGATCGCCGCATGGACCATGTAATTATCACCGGGAGGAACACTGATCGTCACCGCCGAGGCGCCCACGCGCATGCCCGAATAGATGGGGCGCATGTAGCTCGCCAGCAGGCCGGTGCGGCCCTGCGATTCGTGCACGGTGGCAACCCCGCAAGCGCCCAAAGCCTGCACAATTTCCTTATCCGCACGCTCGATATTCTGGACGACAATTCCGGACATTCACCGTTCTCCTGCTCGAATGTTGCTCACTTCAATCGCTGCGGCATCGGTTGACCGCCTCGCCCTCTCTCGTCAAGGCCGCACACGAGCAGCCTCGCAAACTTGTAAGCAACACATACATTATGTAGATCGCGCCGCAGAGAGATGCCAGACTCGAAAGACACCCTTGCAGCCCCGCGTGTGGCTATGATCGGCTTCGGTGAGGCCGGGTCCGCCTTTGCTGCCCCCGGCGGCTGGAACGGGCGGGCCAGCGGATGGGACATCGTGCCCGATCGCTGCGCCGCGATGGCGCAATATGGCGTGACCGCAGGCAGCAATGCGGCGCAGGCTTTGGCCGATGCCGATATCATCCTCTCGCTCGTCACCGCAGACAGCGCAGTCAACGCGGCCAGCGATTATGCGCCACTGATGAAAGCGGGTGCATTGTGGTGTGACATGAATTCCGTTTCCCCCGGTAGCAAGCTGATGGCCGCGCAGGCCGTTACCGCGGCTGGCGGGCGCTATGTCGATGTTGCGGTGATGGCGCCGGTTGAAAAGGGCCGCGATGTGCCGCTGCTGATCAGCGGGCCGGATGCCGAAGTGGCGCGCGCGATGCTGGCAACGCTCGGCTTTGCCAGGGCGCGGATCGTGGGCGACGAGGTGGGCCGCGCCTCATCGATCAAGATGATCCGCTCGATCATGGTCAAGGGCATGGAAGCGCTGACCTATGAGTGCGCCGCCGCTGCCGAAAAGGCCGGCGTGATGGATGAAGTGATGTCCTCCCTCGATGCCTCGGAAAAGGACTGGGACTGGATGACGCGCACCGCCTATAATCGCGAGCGCATGGAAACACACGGACTTCGCCGCGCGGCGGAAATGGAAGAAGTGGCGCGCACACTTCGCGAACTGGGCGTAGAGCCGGTGATGAGCGAAGGTACGGTCACGCTCCAGCGGCGCGCAGCAAAACCCAAAGCCAGGAGGAACAAGGCAGCATGAGCCTGATTATCGATTGTCACGGCCATTACACGGTGCTCCCCAAGGGGCACGACCAGTGGCGCGAGGACCAGAAGGCCGCCTACAAGGAAGGCAAGGCACCTCCGCCCTATCCGGAAATCTCCGATGACGAGATTCGCCAGACGATCGAGGACAACCAGCTCAAGCTGATCAAGGAACGCGGCGCGGATTTCACGCTGTTTTCCCCGCGTGCCAGCGCCATGGCGCATCACATCGGCGATCAGGAAGTCAGCGCGGCATGGGCCACCCATTGCAACAACCTGATCTACCGCGTCACCCAGCTGTTCCCCGATGTATTCATTGGCGGCTGCATGTTGCCGCAGAGCCCCAAGGCCGACCTGACCGCCAGCATCAAGGAGCTTCGCCGCTGCGTGGAGGAGCTGGGCTTTGTCGGCTGCAACCTCAATCCCGATCCGGGCGGCGGGCATTTCACCCATCCCCCGCTGACCGACGAATACTGGTTCCCGCTGTACGAGGTGATGGAGGAGCTGGACGTGCCCGGCATGATCCACGTTTCGGGCAGCTGCAATCCGGCCATGCATGCCACGGGCGGATATTACCTCGCCGCGGACACGGTGGCGTTCATGCAATTGCTGCAGGGCGATCTTTTTGCGCGTTTCCCCAATTTGCGCCTGATCATTCCGCATGGTGGCGGCGCTGTGCCATATCACTGGGGCCGCTATCGCGGTCTCGCCGATATGCTCAAGCAGCCAAGCCTGGATCAGCACCTGATGAACAACGTGTTTTTCGATACCTGCGTCTATCACCAGCCGGGCATCAACCTGCTGGCCGACGTGATCGAGAACAAGAATATCCTGTTCGGCAGCGAGATGGTGGGCGCGGTGCGCGGCATCGATCCGCAGACCGGCCATTATTTCGACGACACCAAGCGCTATATCGACGCACTCGATATCTCTGATGAAGAGAAGCACGCCATCTTCGAAGGCAATGCGCGTAAGGTGTATCCCCGCATGGACGCCATCCTGAAAGGCAAGGGACTTTGAGCGAAACAGACACCCCCTCCGTCGCCACAGGCTTTGCCAAATGCGCCAAGCCCGAGCGTTATATCCAGCAACTCGTCGCGCACTGGGGGCACAAATATGCCACCAGCTATGACGAGGGTGACGGCATGGGCGTGTTCCCCTTCTCCGAGCATGAGACCGCAGTGATGACCGCGCACAAGGACGGCATCGGCATCACGCTGACCACCGGGGACAAGGATCGCAACGAACACATGCGCGGCGTGATCGAGCGCCATATCGATCGCTTCGCCTTTCGCGAGGCGCCGCTGACCTACGAATGGAAAGAAGCCAAGGAATCCTGACATGAGCAATAAGAAAGAGCGGATAGACATTCACGAATATCTCGCCGCATTCGACGATATTCCCGGCACTCGCGTGTTTACCGCACAGCGGGCGCGCAAGGGCTATTGGTTGAACCAGTTCGCCATGAGCCTGATGAAGGAAGAGAACCGCAAGAAATTCCTGGCCGATGAGAGCACCTATCTCGACGACTGGAACCTGACTCCGGCTGCCAAGCAGGCAGTCCTGGATCGCAATTACAATGCGATGATCGATGAAGGCGGCAACGTCTATTTCCTGTCCAAGCTGTTCTCCACCGACGGACAGAGCTTCCAGACTGCTGCGGGTTCGATGACCGGCATGAGCCAGGAAGAATATGCTAAAATGATGATTGATGGCGGTCGTTCACCCGAAGGTGTCCGCTCGATCAAAGGAGGTTACTGAACATGGCACGCGTAACAACGGGCATCACGTCCAGCCACATTCCCGCCCTGGGCGCTGCGCTTCAGACTGGCACCAGCCAGAACGATTACTGGGGTCCGGTTTTTGATGGCTACAAGGCGATCAAGGAATGGATCAGCAAGCCGGAAAACATGCCCGATGTGGTGATCCTGGTTTACAACGACCATGCCTCCGCATTCGACATGAACTGCATCCCGACCTTTGCCATCGGCTGCGCGGACAGCTTCAAGCCCGCTGATGAAGGGTGGGGCCCGCGCCCGGTGCCCGACGTGATCGGCCATGCCGATCTGGCCTGGCATGTCGCTCAGAGCCTGATCCTCGACGATTTCGACATGACCATCTTCAACAAGATGGATGTTGACCACGGCTGCACCGTGCCGCTGTCGATGATGTTTGGCGAGCCTGACGCATGGCCGTGCAAGGTCATTCCGCTGGCGGTCAATGTGGTGACCTATCCGCCGCCCTCGGGCGCTCGCTGCTTTGCGCTGGGTGACAGCATCAAGGCTGCGGTGGAAAGCTTCCCCGAAGACCTGAACGTGCACGTCTGGGGCACCGGCGGGATGAGCCACCAGTTGCAGGGACCGCGCGCCGGCCTGATCAACAAGGACTTCGATCTCAAGTTCATCGACATGCTGATCAATGACCCTGAGACCCTCTCCAAGATGCCGCATATCGATTATCTGCGCGAAGCAGGCAGCGAAGGCATCGAACTGGTGATGTGGCTGATCATGCGCGGTGCGCTGGGTGACAAGGTGAAGGATCTGTACAACTTCTACCACATCCCCGCCTCCAACACCGCGCTGGGCGCGCTGATCCTCCAGCCGGAGGAAACCGCTGGCGAACCGCTCAATCCGCGCAAGGTGCTGAGCGGCCACAGCCTGGCTCCGGCCTGATTTTACGGGCGCCCGCGGAACAATTTTCGCGGGCGCCCTTTCCTTTCACAAGACCCACTCAACCCTGCGCAACAGGAGAGACCCCCCATGAAGATCGCACTCGCCGGTGGCGGCGCTTTTGGTGAAAAGCACCTCGACGGCCTGAAGAATATCGACGGCGTGGAAGTGACCGCGCTGGTTGGCCGCACTCTGGACAAGACCCAGGAAATGGCCGCCAAATACGGCGTTCCGCACGCCACCACCGATTATGAAGCGATGCTGGAGCGCGACGATGTCGACGCGGTGATCCTGTGCACGCCCACGCAGATGCACGCCGATCAGACGATCAAGGCGATGGATGCGGGCAAGCATGTCGAAGTGGAAATCCCGCTGGCAGACAGCTGGGCCGATGCCGAAGCCGTGCTGAAGAAGCAGGAAGAAACCGGCCTGGTCTGCATGGCCGGCCACACCCGCCGCTTCAACCCTTCGCACCAGTACGTGAAGCAGCAGATCGAGAGCGGAAAGTTCAACGTCCTGTCGATGGATGTGGAAACCTATTTCTTCCGCCGCGAGAACAAGAACGCCAAGGGCGAACCGCGCAGCTGGACCGATCACCTGCTGTGGCACCACAGTGCGCACACGATCGACATCTTCCAGTACATGACCGGCGCCAAGGTGATCGCGGCCAATATCCTGCAGGGGCCAAAGCACCCCACGCTGGGCATTGCGATGGACCAGTCGATCCAGATGAAGACCGACAAGGGCCAGATCCTGACCCTGTCGCTCAGCTTCAACAACGATGGGCCGTTCGGCACCTTCTTCCGCTATATCGGCGACACGGCGACCTATCTGGCGCGCTATGACGATCTGTTCACCGGCCGGGATGAGCCGATTGACCTGACCGGCGTGGCCGTATCCAACAACGGTATCGAGCTGCAGGACCGGGAATTCATTTCCGCCATCCGCGAAGGGCGTGAGCCCAACAGCTCCGTGCGCGGCGTGATCGAATGCTATCGCACCATCGGCCAGCTGGCCGCCAGCCTTGAAGCGCAGGACGGCTGGTCCTGATGGCTATCGGTGCGAGAGAGATTGCGGGGCGCGCGCTGCACCCCGTGGGGCTGGGCTGCATGAACCTGTCCTGGGCCTATGGTACCCCGCCCGCGCATGAGGATTGCGTCGCTTTCCTCAATCGCGCGCTGGACCTTGGCTACGATCATCTCGACACCGCGCGCATCTATGGCGCGGGCAAGAATGAGGCGCTGATCGGTGAGGCATTGAAGGGGCGCAGGAACGAATTCTTCCTCGCCTCCAAATGCGGCATTGTGGTGGAAGGTCCCAAGCGCGGGGTGGATTGCAGCCCCGCCGCTCTGGACGCGGCGCTGGACACCAGCCTGGACCTGCTCGGCACCGATCATATCGATCTGTATTACATGCACCGCTTCGATCCCAAGGTGCCGATTGCCGATAGCGTGGGCGCTTTGTCGCGCGCGATAGAGGCGGGCAAGATCGGGGCATATGGCGTGTCCGAATGGTCCGCCGCCCATATCCGCGAGGCCCATGCCATCCATCCGGTGGGCGCGGTGCAGACCGAATATTCGCTGTGGACCCGCAATGTCGAACTGGGCGTGCTGCCCACGTGCGAGGAACTGGGCATTCCGCTGGTGGCCTTCAGCCCCGTGGGGCGCGGTGCGCTGGGCGGGGAGATCAAGGACCCCTCCACGCTGGAAGAGCAGGACCTGCGCCACAAGATGCCGCGCTTCACGCCCGATCACTGGCCGCATAATCTGGCGCTGATCGAACAGCTGGTGGATCTGGCCAAAGGCGCTGGCGTCACCGCCGGCCAGCTGGCGCTGAACTGGGTGCTGGCGCAGAGCGAGGTCATGCATGTGATCCCCGGCACCACCAATCCTCAGCACCTTGAGGACAATTACAACGCCGCCAATGTGGCGATCCCGGCTGACGTGCTGGCAAGGGCCGATGCGCTGATCAACCAGTCCACCGTATCCGGCCACCGCTATCACGATGCGATCAAGCCGACGATCGACACAGAGGAATTCGAGGACGCCTGATGGCATCGGTGCGCGCCCCCATCGGCTATTCCCGGCGCACCACGCGCAAGCCGTTCTTTTATGCCAATGCGCATGAGAAGGACTTCGTACCGCTGGAACCGGCAGAGGTGGACATCACCGATGCGCGCGGCATGGATTGCAGCCTTGATGTGGAGGGCTTCACGCTGGTGGAACATCGCAGCGCGGTGGCCGATCTGACCGATCTGGCGCAGGTGGCCGCCGTGCATGCTGGCGAAATTGCCGACCTGCTGAAAGCGCAGACCGGCTGCGACCATGTGGACATGTTCAGCCGCGGCATATTGCGCTTTTCGGAGCGGCTGGGCGCCAATGACGCGCATGACAATTCGCACCCGGCGCGCTTTGTCCATGTCGATATGGCCAGGGACGCCGCTGCCAAGGCGCGCGAGGCATCGGCCCCCGAAGGACACGCCATCGCCCGCAGCGCGCAATATAATGTCTGGCGCGTGCTCAGCCAGCCGCCGCAGGACGTGCCGCTGGCGCTGTGCGCGGCCAATTCGCTGCAGGATGGCGACCTGATCGATTGCGATGCAATCTTCGATCCGCCCGGCGCGCCCGAATGGTCTTTCGAGAATTACCTGCTGGCGCAAAATCCGGCGCATCGCTGGTACTATTTCGCCGACATGCATCCCGGCGAGGCGCTGATCTTCAAGACCAGCGAAAGCGATCCGGCGCGCGCGCAACTGATGCCGCACGGCGCATTCGATAATCCCATCGCTCCCGCCGAAGCACCGCCGCGCATCAGCCTTGAAATGCGCGGCGTATGCTACTGGTTCGGCTGAAACCTATTCGGCGGCCGCGTCTGTGACTTCTGCCGGTGCCTCTGCCGCTGGCGCAACAGCGACATTATAGGCCGACACGATCTTCCATGTTGAGCCGGTGGCGCGTTGCCACACGGTCTGGCTTTCCAGCGGCATCGTCACCGCTTCACCCGTTTCGGGATCGGTGGTGGTGAAGCTGATCTTCGATGTCACCACCGCCAGATCGTCAGACGCGGAGGCCCAGCCGTTGAGCGGTTCCATCGTCAGCGCGAAATTGGGATCGGCCAGCAGCCGGTCATATTCCTCCACGATCGCCACGCCGCCATCCAGCACCGTACCGTCTGGCTTCACGAGATGGGCGTTATCGGAATAGAGGCGCGCAATACCCACCAGATCGCCCGAGGCAATCGAATCGAGCTGCCCCTGTTCGGTGTGACGGATGGCCGCGACGGACTCAGCCGGATCTCCGCCGCCGCAAGCGGCCAGCAGGGCAATCGGTGCGAGCGATGCCAGGACAATCTTTTTCATTCGGTTTCCCCTCACAATTATCGGCGGTGACACACCGCATTGTGTGAAGGGGGATAGGTGGCCGGGAAATGGCCTGCCTTGATCTGGCGCAATATAGGAAATGGCCGGGCGGCCACCGCGCAGCACCTTGCCGCGCGGTGGCGCCTTGCATCAAAGCTGCGAATACAGCGCCAGCAGATTGGCCCAGGCACGCTCGGCCTCGGCTTCGTTGTAAACGGGGCTGTCGAGCACGGTCCAGCCGTGGTCCCCGGCGTAAACCTCGATTGTCGCATCAAGGCCCGCGGCATCGGCAGAAGCGCGCAGTGCAACCTTGTCGTCAGGCGCGTTGGCATCGTCGTTCTGGGCAATGGCGATCAGCGCGTGAGCATCGGCTGCCACATCGTCGAACATGTTGACCGGCGCATTGGCCGCCTCTCCCACGAGTCCGCCGCCGTGGAAGCTGCCCGCTGCCTTCACCCGGCCGGGGACTGCGGCAAGGCCGTAGATCGTCCAGCTGCCGGTCATGCAATAGCCCTGCGTGCCGATGCCACGCGATGAGTCCACCGCCGCCTGGCCATCCAGCCAGCCGACCACGGCACGCACGGTTTCCATGATCGCTTCCGGCGTATTCTGGGCCATCCACGGACGCACTGCGGCAAAGCCATCATTGGCGCGCCAGTCCTCGAAATCGGCAAATTGCGGTGCCGGCGCGCTGCGGTAATAGGGATTGCCCAGGAACACCGCATAGCCCGCTTCAGCCAGCCGCCGAGCCATCGCCTTCTTGGCATCGCGAATACCGGCAATGTCCGGCCACATGATCACCGCGGGATGCTTGCCGGTGGCCGGGTGATAGAAGAACCCGTCCATCGTGCCGCCCGGTGCGGCGAAGGAAACGGCGGTTTCCACCACCCCGCCCGACGCTGCATCGCTGGTGGTGGTGCAGGCCGCAAGCGTTGCGCCCGCGCCTGCCACCACGCCCAGATGGGCAAACTGGCGACGATTAATGCCGCCCTTCAGCGTTGCCATTCCGTCCAGAATATCCTGATCGCACATAGTGACCTCCCCAATTGCTCTTGATGTGATCCTCTTGATTGGCCGCGAGGATATCAGAGCAAGGCGTAAGGTCTAGGCCCGATCGCGCATCAGCATCAGGTCAGATCGTCCAGCTTGATGATCAGACCTTCCTCTGCGGCCTTCATCGCATCGCGGCGCAGCTGCTCGATCTTCAGGCGGCCGGCAGGGGCCTCCTCATCCGGCAGAGCCGCCATGATCTTCGCGTGATTTTCCTCAAAATCCGGGCCGTGTTCAGGGTGGGTCAGGATCAGCCCGTCCTGCCGCGTCATGCCGCGCAGGATCTTGGTGCCCACTTCATAGGGGTCCATCCCTTCCTCGAACGCCGTGCCGAACTGGGCCAGCTGCTCATCCGAAGTCTCGGGAAAGCCGCTTTCGCCAAAGCCATCGGGCCGCTTCATCGCGCTGGTCCAGGCATTGGTGCGGGTCAGTGCCGGGCAGCACAGCGAACAGCCGATGCCGTGCGGCGCAAGGTTGTAACGCAGGCTCTCCGTCAGGCCGCGCACGGCGAATTTGCTGGCGGTGTAAATGCCCGCCTGCGGACCCGGAAGGAAGGCGGCCATGCTGGCAATATTGACCACGTGGCGGCGGCCCTCGCTGGCCTTGATCGCGGGCAGGAAGCTGACCAGGCCGTTGACCACGCCGCCGAAGTTAACGCCCATGATCCAGTCATAATCGTCATAGCTGGCCTCATCCGTGGGGCCGAACACGCTGACCCCGGCGTTGTTCACCAGCACGTGCACTTCGCCAAAATGATCGACCACCTGCCGGGCGGCCTTGGCAAAACCCTCGCGGTCGGTCACGTCCAGCTTGATGAACAGCGGCTGGTCATAGCCCTTGCTCTCGAACCACCTGGCCGTGGCCGCCTTGTCATCCTCATTGCGATAGGACAGCGCCAGCTTCATGCCCGCATCGGCGAACGCCTGCGCCACGCCAAGGCCGATGCCCGTAACTGCACCCGTGATGAAAGCCACGCGGCCTTCCCATTCCTTGGCCCAACCTTCAGCTTGCTCGCTCATTTCCCAAATTCCCTCTCGCCAAAACAGTATCGTTCGTTAGGGTTGATAGTAAGATTTTTGGGAGAGTCGACAATGAGTGATGTGGAAGCCCGTCTGGGTGCGCTGGAACTGCGTGTACGCGAACTGGAAGACATGGCCGCGATCCGCCGCCTGCACTGGGCCTATGGCTATTACATCGATTTCAACCGCCCGGACGAAGTGGCGGACCTGTTTGCCGAAGATGGCTGCGTGGTCTTCCTGTCGGGCGAATATGTCGGCCATGCGGGTGTAAAGCGCCTGTATGGAGACTGGATCGCCGGGCGCTTTACCGGCGGCAAGCCCGGCCCCGTCAACGGCCTGCTGCTCGACCATTTCCAGATGCAGGACATCGTCACCGTGGCGCCGGACGGGATGACTGCGAAGGGCCGTTTCCACGGCATTCTGCTGGGCGGCTGGCACGATGATTTCCAGGACACGCGCGAGGAAATGATGCCGCAGCAGTTCATGGAAGCAGGCATTTACGAGAATGATTACGTCAAGGTGGACGGTGTGTGGAAGATCAAGCGGCTGGATTACATGATGCAGTGGCAGGGCGATTATGAAAGCGGCTGGGCACACACCACCGCGCATCTGCAACCGGCCACCAAGCTGTTCCCGGAAGACCCGCTCGGTCCTGACCGGATCCTGACTGCGGACCAGCACCGCCAGACGTGGCCGTTCCGTCAGGATGTGCCGATGCACTTCGCCCATCCCAAATTCGGCATCGCCTTTGCGGAACAGGCCGGCAAGTGAAGCCCGCCCCCTCGGCCCTGCCTTGGGATACGGGCGCGCCGCCCTTCGATCCGCGCGATACGGCAGCACGTGAAACGCTCTCCACCCGGCAGGTGGCGGAGCGCTTCATCCAGCTGTTCTATGTCGAGGATAATCCCACTGACGCATTCACCTGCTGGATGCATCCTGACTATATCCAGCACAATCCCAACGCCCCCACGGGCCGCGATGCCACGCTGGACATGATGCAGGCGAGCATGGCGCGCCTGCCCGACCTGACGCATGAGGTGAAGCGCGTGGTCTGGGGCACGGATGATCTGGTGGCGGTGCATTTCCACTTCCGCCGCGAGAAGGGCACGCGCGGCCACGCCATTGTCGATATATTGCGCGTGGCAGGCGGCTATATTGTCGAGCACTGGGACGTGATGCAGGAGGTGCCCGATCCGGCGACCTCCAAGAACCCGAATGGAATGTTCTGATGACGAAACTGGAAGACGGCAGTGAAAAGGGGCTGAAAGGCCACTTCAAGGAAGATTTCAGCCACCGCACCCGCATTGGACTGGCCCCGCGTTCGGGCCATGTGGACCGCGATGCTCCGTACAAGCGGATCGCGATAGAGGAGGCATGGACCTTCCCCGCGCTGGTAAAGGCGCAGGTCGAATATCTCGAAAGCGGCGAAGCGCCGGAGGACGATTCGCTGCGCATGGCGGGCATGTTCGCCAAAATGCCCAGCCTGCAGGACATGCTGCAGGATCTGGGCGAACTGCGCATCAGCCATATGGACGAGCTGGGGATCGACCGGCAATTGCTGCTGCTGACCGCGCCCGGCGTGCAGGTGGTGCGCCCCGGTGAAGGCACTGCTCTGGCGCGGCAGGCGAATGACATTGCCGCCGCGGCCTGCCGCAAATATCCGGACCGCTTTTCCGCCTGCGCCGCCTTCGATCCGCGCGATGTGGAAGGGTCGGTGAAGGAGCTGGAGCGCGCGGCGAAGGAGCTGAAGCTCAACGGCGCCGTGCTCAATTCGCACTTCCAGGGGCATTATCTGGATGAGCCGGAATTCGCGCCCATCCTGGAGGCGCTGGAGGCCAATGACCTGGCGCTGTATATCCACCCCACCGCACCCTTCAACGGCGGCCATTACGAAAAGCGCGGCTTCTTCGGCGCACTGGGCGGCTTCCCGCATGATGTCTGGCTGCACACGATGGGCCTGATCATGTCCGGCGCATTCGACCGGTTCCCCAAATTGCGGCTGGTGATCGGCCACATGGGCGAATGCATGCCGCTGCAATTATACCGGTTCGACTGGATGCAGGGCAATGCCGATGGCCGCCCGCGTCCGCTGATCGACGGGGGCGAGCAGATCAAGTTGCAGCACCCGGTCAGCCATTATTTCAGGAACAATATCTGGATCACCACCAGCGGCGTGGCGTGGGAACCTGCGATCAAGTTCTGTCAGGATGTGCTGGGCCCGGACCGCGTGATCTACGCAATGGATTACCCCTACCAGCAGAGCTACGATGAAGTCGCCGCCTATGACCGCATGGACATGGACCCCAAGGTCAAGAAGATGCTGATGGAAGACAATGCGCGGGCGGTGTTCCGGATAACCGGATGACACTGCGCGAGCGCGCCGATTGATCAGGCCGCCAGTCGGCCCAGTTCATCCACCACAGACGGGTGAATCTGGCCAAAGAAGCGAATGCTTGCGCGCTTGCCTTCTTGCCATAGAACGCGGCCGTTGATGTCGATGCGGCCGGCGATTTTCAGGTGGAGGAAATCCAGATCGCCCTCCCAGTCGACCGGCGCTTCGCAGGAACAGCCGTCGGGCGTGATATCGGACAGGGCAACCGCGAAGGAGCCGCGATCGAGATCGCATTGTGCGCCTATGCGCGACGTCTTGCACCTGACCTTACGACTTGGCATTTCGCCCTCCGCACAAATACAGCAAGACCTGTATTACGCAGGCATGGTTAACACCGGGTGTTCGGCCTGTTCATCAAGCGGTCGGGCATAAAAAGGGGCGGCACTGCCTGAGCGCCGCCCCCCTTTCTTGGTCCGTTCTGAAAACCGCAGAAATCAGCCCCAGACTTCCTTTGCCACTTCGATGCACAGGCTGATCTTGTCGGCCTGCTGCTGGGTGGTGATGTCATTGCCGTGCACCGTGCTGGCAAAGCCGCATTGCGGCGACAGCGCCAGCTGATCCAGATCGACGAACTTGGCCGCCTCATCGATGCGGCGCTTGATATCGTCCTTGGTTTCCAGATCGCCCAGCTTGGTGGTGACCAGACCCAAAACCACGGTCTTGCCCTTGGGCAGGAAGCGCAGCGGGGCAAAATCGCCAGAGCGGGGATCGTCATATTCCAGGAAGAAGGCGTCGATATCCAGCTCGTTGAACATGATCTCGGCCACCGGCTCATAACCACCTTCGGCGGCCCAGCTGCTGCGGAAATTGCCGCGGCACAGGTGGATCGCCTTGATCATGTCAGCCGGAGCGGAGGCGAAGCTGTCATTGATCAGCTGCGCATATTGGCGGGTGGTGGCATCTGGGTCCATGCCCCGTTCCGCCGCCGCCGCGCGCTGCTCATCGTCGCACAGATAGGCAAGGTTGGTGTCGTCCATCTGGATGTAGCGGCAACCGGCATCGGCCAGGCTGGTCACTTCGGCGCGGTAAGCCGCCGCCACATCGGCATAGAACTCATCCATCGTCGGATAGACATCTTCGGGAATGCCCGAACGTCCGGCGCGGAAATGCAGCATGGACGGCGAGGGAATGGCTACCTTGGCCATATGTCCATCGCTCACCTTGCTGGCCAGGAACTGGTAATCGGCCAGCTGGATCGGCTTTTGATGCCTGATCTTGCCGTTGATCACCATCACCGGCGGGGCGAATTGCACATCCTTGCCGGCATCGTTCTTGAAGGCTTTCTTCAGCCCGCCCTTTTCCTCCACGCCAGCAAGCTGGAGCAGGAAATCGGTATGGAAGAAATAGCGCCGGAATTCGCCATCGGTAATGGCTTTCAGGCCCAGCCCTTCCTGCCAGGTAACAAGGTCGGCAATTGCCGCATCCTCGATCTGGCGCAGGTCTTCATAGGAGATATTATTGGCCGCGCGGTGATTGCGTGCTTCAATCACCGATTGCGGACGAAGAAACGAGCCGACATGGTCGGCGCGCGAAGGCAGTTTCGTTGTCATCTAAAATGTCCTGTCTAAGCAATGATTTGGCTAGACCAGGGTCATAACGCGGGCTCGCGCTCGACTGGACAAAAGGGCGATAGACCCATTTGCCAGCGCGCTGCAACTGGGAAATTGCGCTTGATCCTGCGCGGCGCTTTTGTATGCAAAACTTACAAAATCGCGGCTAAGCGCGAAACATATGGAAATGGGTTGGGAGAGTAGTCCGATGGCATTGGCAAAATGGATCGCGGCATCATGTGCTGCGCTGGCGCTGGCAGCTTGCGGAGAGGCGGAACCTTCCTTCTCCGGCCCCGCGACGCAAGGCGTGACAGACGCGATGCTGGCCGCTGCGGACGGCAACGAATGGCTCACCTATGGCCGCGATTATGGCGAGCAGCGCTTCAGCCCGCTGACGCAGATCAGCGCCGCCAACGTGGGTGACCTGGGCCTGGCCTGGTATGCCGATCTGGATACCGCCCGCGGGCAGGAAGCCACTCCGCTGATGCATGACGGCGTGCTCTATGTCTCCACCGCCTGGAGCATGGTGAAGGCCTATGATGCCAAGACCGGTACTCTGATCTGGGAATATGACCCCGAAGTCCCGCGCGAAACGCTGGTGCGCGCGTGCTGCGATGCGGTGAACCGCGGCGTGGCGCTTTATGGTGACAAGGTGTTCGTGGCCACGCTGGATGGCCGTCTGGTCGCTCTCGACCAGAAGACCGGCGCCGTGGAATGGACCAGCACGGTGGTTCCCAATCAGGAAGATTACACCATTACCGGCGCCCCGCGCGTGGCCGGTGGCCGCGTGTTCATCGGCACCGGCGGCGCGGAATATCGCGCGCGCGGCTTCATCGCCGCCTATGACTGGGAGAACGGCGAGGAGCTTTGGCGCTGGCACACCGTGCCGGGCAATCCCGCTGACGGTTTCGAGAATGATGCGATGGAAATGGCCGCTTCCACGTGGGGCGGCAACTGGTGGGAACTGGGCGGTGGCGGCACCGTGTGGGATTCGATTACCTATGACCCGGTGAATGACCTGGTGCTGTTCGGCACCGGCAATGCCGAGCCGTGGAACCCCGCAGTCAACGATCGCAATGCCGTGGCCAATACGCAGCCCGATACGCAGGGGGACAATCTGTTTACCTCCTCCATCGTGGCACTCCATGCCGACAGCGGCGAATATGCCTGGCACTTCCAGCAGACGCCGGAAGACCGCTGGGACTATGATTCCAATGCCGGGATCACCCTGGCCGACATGACCATAAAGGGTGAACAGCGCCACGTGGTGCTGCACGCCCCCAAGAACGGCTATTTCTACGTTCTGGATGCGGCCAGCGGCGCATTCATTCAGGCCGAGGCGTGGACCGCACTCAACTGGTCCACCGGCATCGATCCGGTCACCGGCAAGCCCGAAATCAATCCGCAGGCCCGCTATGAGCTGACCGGAGAAACCTGGACCGGCCTTCCCGGTGCAGCCGGCGCGCACAGCTGGCAGCCGATGAGCTATTCGCCCGATACCGGCCTGGTCTATATTCCTGCCAACCTCACTGCATTCCCCTATCGCGCAGCGGGCGATGACTGGGAGCCGAGCGCGCTTGGCTTCCAGACCGGGATTGACGGCGCCGGCACTGCCATGCCGGCCATTCCAGAAATCCGCCAGGCTGCTCTCGATGCCACCACCGGCGCGCTGGTCGCGTGGGATCCGGTGGCCGGACGCGAGGCATGGCGTCACGATTACATAGGCCCGTGGAACGGCGGCACGCTGGCGACGGCGGGCAATCTGGTGTTCCAGGGCAGCGCAGGCGAGCAGTTCGCGGCGTTCAATGCAACATCAGGTGAGCGGCTGTGGTCCTTTGCCACGCAGAGCGGGGTGATGGCCGCACCGATGACCTATGCCATCGACGGCGAACAATATGTCGCCGTTCTGGTGGGCTGGGGCGGCATCTGGGATATCGCGCCCGGCGTGATGACCGCCAAGTCAGGCCGTCCGCGCAATATCAGCCGCCTGATGGTGTTCAAGCTGGGCGCTACCGGGCAACTGCCCGCACCGCCTGCGCTGGCTGAGATGGTCCTCGATCCGCCCGCCTTTACCGGTACGCCCCAGCAGGTCGCCGCAGGGGCGCAAAGCTATGGCCGTTACTGCGGCGCCTGCCACGGCGATGCCGGCATCGCCGGTGCGCTCAATCCCGACCTGCGCCATTCGGGTGCAATCGGCGATGGCGATGTCATGCGCATGGTGCTGATCGATGGCGCGCTGCATGAACGCGGCATGGTGTCCTTTGCATCGGTGCTGAACGCCGATGATGCAGAGAACATCCGCCAGTATCTGATCAGTCGCGCCAATGAGGACAAGGCGCTGGAGAATCGCTGAGCGCGGCGCTTGTCTGGCGCGCAAATTCGGTTCATCGTAACGATCGTTAGCTTGGCCGCGCACGCATAGGCAGCGTGCGCCGCCTCTGTTAGATTGTTCGGCAAATAGATTCGTTTCGGAGAAGGAAAACCCGCCCATGAATGAAGTGACCACTATCGATCGCACCCAGCGCGAATATTCGGCTGCCGTGAAGAAGGCCCTGGCCCGCAAGCCGCAGCTGTTCATCAATGGCGAGTGGGTCGACAGCTCCGGCGATGCGACCATCGATGTCGAGGATCCGTCCTCGGGCAAGGTCGTCTCCAGCTTCGTGGAAGCGACCGACAAGGACGTGGACCGGGCCGTGGCCGCTGCCCGCGTTGCCTTTGATGATGAGCGCTGGCGCGGCATGCCGCCGATCGCGCGCGAAAAGATCATGCACCGTCTGGCCGACCTGATCGAAGCCCATGCCGACGAATTCGCCGAGCTGGAAGCCATCGACGTGGGCAAGCCAAAGGGCATGGCCGCAATGATCGACGTGCCCGGCGCCGTCGCCCACATCCGTTACATGGCTGGCTGGGCCGGCAAGATCAACGGTGAGACGATTGCCCCCTACACCATGCCCGGCGGCATGATGTTTGCCTATACGCTGAAGGAGCCGGTGGGGGTGTGCGCGCAGATCGTGCCGTGGAACTTCCCGCTGCTGATGGCCTGCCTCAAGATCGCCCCGGCGCTGGCCGCTGGCTGCACCACCATCCTCAAGCCTGCCGAACAGACCAGCCTGACCGCGCTGCGTCTGGCCGACATGGTGATGGAAGCCGGCATTCCCGCTGGCGTGGTCAACATCATCACCGGCTATGGCCACACCGGCGGTGACCGTCTGGTCAAGCACCCTGACGTGGACAAGGTGGCCTTCACCGGCAGCACCGAAATCGGCAAGCTGATCAACAAGAACGCCACCGATACGCTCAAGCATGTGACCCTGGAACTGGGCGGCAAGAGCCCGGTTGTGGTGATGCCCGATGTCGACGTGGCCGAAACCGCACCCGGCGTCAGCCAGGCGATCTTCTTCAACTCGGGCCAGGTGTGCGTCGCCGGCTCGCGCCTCTATGCGCACAAGAGCGTGTTCGACAAGGTGGTGGAAGGCATGGCCGAAACCGCCGAATTCTGGGCACCGCGGGCCAGCCTTGATCCCACCGCCCACATGGGCCCGCTGGTCTCTGCCGAACAGCACGAACGCGTGATGGGCTACATCGATGCCGGCAAGCGCGATGGCGCTTCGGTACTGATGGGCGGCGATGTGCCGTCCAGCGATGGCGGCTATTACGTCAACCCCACCATCCTCACCGATGTGAACCCGCAGATGAGCGTAGTGCGCGAGGAAATCTTCGGCCCGGTGGTGGTCGCCCAGCGTTTTGACGACATCAACGATGTGGTGAAGGAAGCCAATGACACGCAATACGGCCTCGCCGCCGGTGTGTGGACCAAGGACGTTTCCGCCGCCCATCGCATCGCCAGCAAGCTGCAGGCCGGCACGGTGTGGATCAACTGCCACGCCATGATCGACACCGCCATCCCGTTCGGCGGCTACAAAGAATCCGGCATCGGCCACGAACAGGGCCGCCTGGGCCTTGAGGCTTATCTGGAAACCAAGGCAGTCATGATGAAGCTGTGATGCGCTGAAACGCGATTGGGGCCCGCCTTCGGCATTGCCGGGGCGGGCCTTTTCGTGTTCAGCCTCACAGGACAAATTTGCAGCAGGAAATCGCCATGCCCATCGACCTCACCAAGATCCGCGCCATCGACATGCATGTGCATGCGGAAGTCAGCTGCCACGATCCCGAAGATCCGATCATGGGCAAGTTCTTCGATGCCGCCAGCACCTATTTCAAGGCGCCGCGCGAACGGCCAAAAATGCCCGAGATCATCGAGCTTTACCGTGAGACGCAGATCGCCTTCGTGATGTTCACCGTCGATTGCGAAAGCGGCATGGGGGCCAAGCGCGTCTCCAATTACGAGGTGGCGGAGCTGGCGAACAAGAATGACGATATCTGCATTCCCTTCGCCTCCATCGATCCGCACAAGGGCAAGTATGGCGCGCGCGAGGCGCTCGACCTGATCGAGAACCACGGGGTCAAGGGCTTCAAGTTCCACGGCATCGCCCAGAATGCCCATCCGGCGGACCAGATGGGCTATCCGATTTACGAGGTGATCAACGAATACAAGCTGCCCGCCATCTTCCACACCGGCCATTCCGGCATGGGAACGGGGATGCGCGGCGGCGGCGGCATGCGGCTGAAATTTGGCGAGCCAATGCTGATCGATGATGTCGCGGTGGATTTCCCCGACATGAAGATCATCCTTGCCCACCCCAGCTGGCCCTGGGTTGACCAGAGTCTGTCGATGGCGCTGCACAAGACCAACGTGTTCATCGACCTGAGCGGCTGGAGCCCCAAGTACTTCCCGCCGCAGGTGATCCAGCACGCCAATACGCAGCTGAAGAAGAAGATGCTGTTCGGCACCGATTTCCCGCTGATCCACCCGGACAAGTGGATCGCCGCAGCCAAGGAAGTTGGCTTCCGCGAGGAAGTGATGCCCGGCATCATGAAGGACAATGCCGCGCGGGTGCTGGGGCTGGCCTGAACCTTCGCGGCGATAATGAAAAAGGGAAGAGGGTAGCAATGGACTTTGGCGGCAAGCATATCTGCGTCACCGGCGCATCATCGGGCATCGGCCTGGTGGCGGCGAAAATGCTGGTGGAGCGCGGTGCGCGCGTCTCGCTGCTGGCCCGGCGCAAGGACGTGCTGGACGAAGTGTGCAGCGAACTGGGCACCAATGCCGCAGGCTTTGCCGCCGATGTGGGTGACAAGGCCGCACTTGAAGGCGCGCTGGATGCCGCTGCGGCCCATTTCGGACCCGTTGAGGCGCTGTTCGCCAATGCCGGTCTGACCGGCGGCTTCACCCCCTTCACCGCTTTCGACCCGGAGGTTTTTGCAGAGACGATCAAGGTCAATCTGACATCGGTATTCTGGGCCGCGCAAAAGGTGCTCCCTGCCATGATCGAGGCGGGCAAGGGCTCCATCCTCGTCACCGGCTCCATGGGATCGAAGCGCGGCATGGCGATGAACCCGGCCTATGTCTCCTCCAAGCATGGCGTGCTGGGCCTGACCCGCGCGATTGCGGTGGAGATGGCCCCGCATAATGTCCGCGCCAATTGCATCATCCCCGGTTTCATCCGTACAGAGGCCCTGGACCGTATTCCCACCGAGCAGAAGGGCAGGATAGAAGCCCGCATTCCCCAGCGCCGCATGGGCAGCCCGGAGGAACTGGCCGAAGTCGCCTGCTTCCTGCTGTCCGATGCCGCCAGCCATGTCACCGGCCAGGACTGGGCCGTGGATGGCGGCGTGCTGGAATCGATTGAAGTTTAAGAACTGGAGAACATAAAATGCGCGCATGGATGTTGCCCGCCGGGTCAGACGGTTTCGACAAACTTTACATACAGGACCTGCCCGATCCCGTGGCAGGCCCGGGCGAAGTGCTGATCGCACCGCAGGCATGGACGATCAATTACCGCGATTTCGCCGTTGCCAGCGGCAAGTATTTCGGCGGCGCGCTGAAGCAGCCGTCCATCCCCCTGTCAGATGGCGCAGGTGAAGTTGTTGCCGTGGGCGAAGGCGTCACCAGCGTGGCCGTGGGTGACCGCGTTCAGGGCAGCTTCTTCCTCGACTGGGTTGATGGCCCGATGGTGATGGGCCGCGCCCTGGGTGATGGCATGGGCCCCGGCATGTTGGCCGAACTCGTCGTGCTGCCCGAACAGGGCGTGGTGAAGATCGCCGAAAGCCTCGATTATTCGCAGGCTGCCTGCCTGCCTTGCGCCGGCGTGACGGCGTGGAACGCGCTGACGCGTGGCCGCATGGTCAGGCCGGGAGACAAGGTGCTGGTGCTGGGCACCGGCGGCGTCTCGATGATCGCGCTGCAACTGGCCAAGGCGATGGGCGCAGAAGTCATCTGCACCTCCTCCAGCGATGAGAAGCTGAGCCGCGCCAAGAACCTGGGTGCGGATCACCTGATCAATTACAAGACCACTCCCGACTGGGGCGCGGCGGTGAAATCGCAGTTCGGCGGCGCCAACCAGGTGGTTGAAGTCGGCGGTGTGGGCACGCTGGCCCAGTCGATGCAAGCGCTCGCCAACGAAGGCGAGATCGCGCTGATCGGCGTGTTGTCTCAGGGCGAACCGCCCAGCCCGCATGCGCTGATGATGACCGGCGGCACGCTGCGCGGTATCTTCGTCGGGTCGGCCGAGATGGCGCGTGACCTGAACGACTTTATCGACAGCAACGAAATCGAGCCGCCGATTGGTGGACGCTTCAGCTTCGACAAGGCGGCCAAGGCCTATGCCCATGCATGGGGTCCCGACAGCTTCGGCAAGACGGTGATCGAACTTTAAGAGCAGGCCCGCGAAACGGGGCGAGGGAGAAGACCAATGTGGGAAGTGCGCGTCACACCGGCGGGCGGATTCGACAATCATGCCGAGCCCTCCCCCCATTTCGAAACGCTGCCGCTGTCGGGCGCGATGGGGGCCGAAATTGCCGGCGTGCGCCTGACCGGTCTATCGGACGAGGCCTTTGCCGATTTCCGTGCGGCGCTGTGCCGCCACAAGATGCTGTTCCTGCGCGATCAGCACCTGAGCCACGCAGAGCATGAGGAATTCGCTGCACGCCTCGGCCCGTTTGCAGTGGATGCCTATACCCAGGGCGTTCCCGGCCACCGCGAGGTGCACCCGATCATCAAGGAAGCGGACGAAGTCACGCCCAGCCTGTTTGGCGGCGGCTGGCATACGGACAGCCCGTTCCTGCCCGAACCGCCCAGCTTCACCACCCTGCGGCAGATCGAAGGCCCGCCCTATGGCGGCGATACCAGCTGGACCAATTGCGCGCTGGCTTTCCGCCATCTGAGCAAGACCTATCAGGATATGCTGCGCGGCCTGCGCGTGCATATGTCCGCCGCCAACAACTATGCCACGCAGAACAAATTGCGCGGCGAGGCGATCGGCTTTGGCGATGCGGCCAAGCACGAGCAAGGGATGAAGGGCAGCTTCCACCCGCTGGTGCGCACTCACCCGGAAACGGGCGAGGAATCGCTGTATATCTGCGATACCTACACTGTGGGAATCGAAGGCATGACCACGCATGAGGCCAAGCCGCTGGTCGATTATCTGGTGCAGCACACCACGCAAATGGCCTTCACCTGCCGCCTGCGCTGGCAGCCCGGCATGGTCGCCCTGTGGGACAACCGCGCCACCATGCACCTGGGGCCGAACGATTATGACGGCTGGCGGCGGGAGATGTACCGGACGACGACGGCAGGGGGTGTGCCGGTTTGAGAACCGGAATCTGATTTGGGGGGAGTGAAGACATGAAGATTGCCAATATGGCCGCAAGCGCAGCTCTATGCGCTTTCCTCGTGGGAGGGTGCTCTCGGGAAGCTGAGATCCCGGAACCCGTAATGGGCCCTCCGGTGGAAGAAAACGCCGCCAATGCGCCAGAGCAGGTCCCCGCTTTTCCTGAACAAACGCGCGCCCCTTCGATGATTTCCAACGTGTCCTTCGAAGTGGAGACTATCGCCGAAGGGCTGGTCGATCTGTGGGGTATGGCCTTCCTGCCCGATGGGCGGCTGCTGGTAACCGAACGCGACGGGCGCATGCGCATCGTCGATGGCGCCAACTTGTCGCCCGCCATTGAAGGCGTTCCCGAAATCACCCGCCAGGAAATCTCCGGTCTGGCAGACGTGGTGCTTGACCCTGATTTTGCCCGGAACCACCGGATTTTCTGGAGTTATGTCGAAGGGCGACCCGAAGGCAATATGCTCACCGTGGCGCGTGGCACTCTGATTGATGGAGCTGCGCCTCGGCTGGACGATGTGGAAGTAATCTACCGGCAGGAACCCAGTCTTCCCTCAGAGCATGGCAATTTTGGTGCGCGCATGCTGTTTGATGATAGCGGCGCGCTGTTCGTTACTCTGGGTGATCTCGCATCCACCCCGCTGCGCCCCTATATCCAGCAGCTGGACACCGGCATCGGCAAGATCGTGCGCATCACCACCGATGGCAAGCCGGCGCCCGGCAATCCCTATGCCGGACAGGAGGGCGCTCTGCCGGAGCTGTGGGCGGCGGGCTTCCGCAATCCGCTTGGCCTCGCGTTCCGGCCCGGCACGGAGCAATTGTGGGAAGTGGATGTAGGCCCGCGCGGCGGCGATGAGCTGAACCTGATCGAACCGGGCGCAAATTATGGCTGGCCGGTCAATTCCTACGGCCTTGAATATAGCGGCGAGCTGGTGGGCGATGGCCCGGTGAGCGGCGGCGAGGATGCAGGCGGCTATCTCCAGCCGGTCTATTACTGGGACCCGGTCATCTCGCCCTCAAGCCTTGCCTTTTACACCGGCGACCTCTTCCCCGAATGGCGGGGTGATGCTTTCGTCACCTCATTGAGCCAGATGCATCTTGTGCGGTTGAAGCTGGAAGGAGACCGTGTGGTGGGCGAGGAACGTCTGCTGGTTGATCAGGAAGAGCGGCTGCGACTGGTGAAACAGGCGCCCGACGGCTCGCTCTACGTCCTGACCGACGGGGTTGAGGGCAAGATTTTGCGGATTGTTCCGGCAAAGAAGTGAGGCGGTGCCGTGGTATTGCTGAGTTCAACCTTACCACCTGCCCATTCGTCATTCCCGCGAAGGCGGGAATCCAGTAAGCGCTGGTTATACAAAGGGAATTTCAGCCCGCAGTTTATCTCATTGCCTCCGCTCGCAATGGCACGCTCTATCTCGGAGTAACCTCGAATCTACCGCAACGCATTGCCCAGCATCGCGCCGGGGTTTTCGAAGGCTTTGCCAAGAGGCATGGCTGCAAGATGCTGGTCTGGTTTGAGATCCACGCCACCATGGATCACGCCATCACCCGCGAAAAGCAGCTGAAAAAATGGAACCGCTCGTGGAAGATGCGGATGATTGAGGAAGCCAACAAGAACTGGCGTGATCTGGCCGAAGATCTCGGTTTTGAAACGCTGCGCTAACTGGATTCCCGCCTTCGCGGGAATGACGAATTGGAGGGGCATCACGTTTATGCCAACTCAGGCCAGACTAGAACATGCCGAGATTTTCGGCCTGCGCCCATGCCATGACAACGATTGCGCCGCCGGAAACGCCAAGCGAGAGCAGGAACGCGCCAGCCAACAACCAATCCCGCAAGGTGACAGGCACCTCGCTTTCAAAATTATACAGCCGGATGCCAGACCAAACCGGCAGAACAAAGAAGGAAATCCCCAACCCGCCCAACAAGAAAGGCGGTACCGGCGCCCCACGTCGGGTGATCAGCTCTCCATCCAGACAGTCAAGCGCCTTGCCGACCGCAAGCGAGGCCAGAGCAACGAAAAACACTGTCACAACGAGCCCCCAGACTATCCTGGCAAGCAGGCTTGCTTCAGGCTCCTGCCCCTCACTCCCCAAAGAAGTTCAGCTCCAGCAGCACATTATTGGGGTCCGCTGTAAAAATTTGCCTGAGGCCAATCGCCTCCACCAGATTCTCCTTGTAGTCCGCCCCGCGCGCGTCGAGACGCTCTTTCACCTCGTCGAAGCCTTCGCATTTCAGCGCCACGTGGTGCAGCGCGCCGGTCAGCGCGCCGGGCTGGACTTCGCGGTCATAGGCGCGCGGGCAATCGACGGAATTGATGTGGATGATCGCGCGATCTTCCGCATCGAACATCCAGGTGGCGGTCTGCGGGGTCAGCGGCGGCGGGGCGTCGCGGCGGTCCAGATCGAGCAGATCGGCGTAGAACTGCGCCGTCTCATCCATCCTGTCGGTGATGATATTCACGTGATCGAGGGCCTGAACCTGCATCTTTTCGCCTCCTGACATTTTCCTGCGCCTTATGGCTTGCACCTGTAGCTCATTATTGTATGTGCCACATACTAATTTCGTATATGTGATTCATTCACAATCGTGAGAGGAAGTTCGAATGGCTAAAAACCTGAATGAAGTTCTCGCTGGTGCCAACGGCGATATCGTCGGCCAGCTTCGCAACAACAAGATCGGTGCCTATGTGTATCCGGTTGTTGCTCCTGAATTCTCCAACTGGCGTGACGAGCAGTGGGCATGGCAGCATGGCGCGGTCCTGTTCGACCAGTCGCACCACATGTTCGACCTGTACATCAACGGTCCTGACGCGGGTAAGCTGCTGTCGGACACGATGGTCAACTCGTCCAAGGGTTGGGAAGTCAACAAGGCCAAGCAGTACGTCCCCACGACGCCTTATGGCCACGTGATCGGTGACGGCATCATCTTCCGTCTTGCTGAAGAAGAATATGTCTACGTTGGCCGTGCACCTGCTGCAAACTGGCTGATGTTCCAGGCTGAAAAGGGCGGCTACAACGTTGACATCATCAACGATCCCCGCTCGCCTTCGCGTCCGATGGGCAAGCCCGTCACGCGCATCTCCTGGCGCTTCCAGATCCAGGGCCCGCGCGCCTGGGACGTGATCGAGAAGCTGAATGGTGAGCCGCTCGACAAGCTGAAGTTCTTCAACATGTCGACCATGAAGATCGGCAACAAGACCATCCGCACCCTGCGTCACGGCATGGCCGGTTCGCCCGGTCTGGAAATCTGGGGTCCCTATGACGAGCAGGAATATGTTCGTGAGGAAATCCTCAAGGCTGGCGAAGAATTCGGCCTGATCCCGGTCGGCAGCCGCGCCTATCCGTCCAACACGCTGGAATCCGGCTGGATCCCCAGCCCGCTGCCTCCCATCTACACCGGTGACGAACTGGAAGATTACCGCAACTGGCTGGGCGCTGACAGCTACGAAGCAACTGGCTCCATCGCCGGTTCCTTCATCGGTGACAGCATCGAAGACTACTACACCAACCCGTACGAGCTGGGCTATGGTCCGTTCGTGAAGTTCGACCACGACTTCATCGGCGCAGACGCGCTGAAGAAGATGGAAGCCGACGGCACGGACAAGGCCAGCAAGAAGGTGACCTTCGAGTGGAATGCTGACGACATGAAGAAGATCGTCGGTTCCATGTTCGATCCGGAAGGCGAACAGTACAAGTTCTTCGACCTGCCGCTCGCCAACTACGGTAACTCCAGCTTCGACGCTGTGAAGGACGTTGACGGCCGCGTGATCGGCAAGTCGATGTTCACCGGCTACTCGTTCAACGAGAAGAAGGCTCTGTCGCTCGGCTTCGTCGACTCGGAAGTTCCGCTCGGCACCGAGCTGGCTCTCACCTGGGGCGAAGAAAATGGCGGCACCGCCAAGACCACCGTCGAGCGCCACAAGCAGATCGACGTCAAGGTCATCGTTTCTCCGGTGCCTTACTCCAAGATGGCCGGCGACACCTACGCCGCTGGCTGGCGCTCGGGCCGCCAGGGCTAATCCCCTCGCGACCACGCGCACTTGGCGCAAAGATTTGGGGGAGGCATCGCAAGGTGCCTCCCCTTTTTCATGCACAGCGCTAATGTCGCGGCTCACGGGAGAGACATCACATGGCGAATTACGTTCTGGTTCACGGCGCATGGGGCGGCAATCACACCTATGGCGACGTGCCTGAACGGCTGCGCGCGGCAGGGCATCAGGTGATCAACTGCACCTTGCGCGGGTTGGGGTCACGGCAGGACGAGCTTCATCCCGGCATCACCCTTTCCGACCATATCGACGACGTGTGCGAGCAGGTGGAACAGGCAGGCTTCGGCCGCTTCATCCTGGCTGGCCATTCCTATGGCGGCATGGTCATCACCGGCGCAGCCTCGCGCCTTGGCAAACGCATCGACGCGATCTGCTACATCGATGCCTTCTGGCCCGATGACGACCAGAGCCTGTGGGACATCACCGGCGAGTTCGAGCACAACTGGTATGTGGACAGCCAGCGCCACCGCCCCGGCTATGTCACGCCGATCGGCTTTCCGGGGGAATTCACCGTCCAGCCCGGCGTGCGCGGCTACCAGCCTCTCCTCACCCTGCTCGAAGCCATCCCCCTGTCAGGCGACGAACAGGCGATCCCGCGCCAGAGCTACATCTTCGCCACCGGCTACCAGCCCACCCCCTTCCCCCGCTTTGCCGAGAAGGCAAAGGCCGCAGGCTGGGATTACCACGAAGTCGATTGCGACCACTTCGTGATGCAGAACAGGCCGGACGAAACGGTTGAAGTGCTGCTGGGGCTGGCGGACTAGGCTCAGGACCGCATTCTGCCTTGCAGGAGGAAATCTTCGACCGGACCGGCCTGGCCGGGCAGGAAATGATAGCCGTCCGGATCGAAGGAAATCCGGGCATGCGGCGCGAACGCTTCCAGCCTTTGGCGGGTGTCCACTGAATCCAGCAAGGCATCGCGCCCGCCCAGAGCCACATGCATGGGTATGGCGAGGTGCTGCAACTGCTCGTCGCTCAGGCGCGGTATGGTGACGATCCTGGGCCTGATTTCCTTGCCGATCAGCTCCATCAATTGCACGAATGGGCTGACATTTTCCGGCAATAGCTTCGGCTGCGGGCCAAACACCATCCGCCGGATGCGCTTCTTCCCCCAAGCCCCCAGCAACAGCAGCGGTGCCGCCTTGAGCAGCAGGTTCTTCTGCCGCCCAATGCCCGCCGGAGCGATCAGCGCCAGTCGCTCAACCTTTTGCGGCCGCCGCACGGCATAATCGAGCGCCAGCCACCCACCGAGCGAAGTGCCCACGAAGCTCGCCTGCGCAAGGCCAAGACCTGCCATCACATCGTCCAGCCACAGGGCGTGGGCATCGCTGTCCAGCGGCGGGCGCACTTCCGCGCTGAACCCCGCCTCGCCAATCATGTCGATCGCAAAAATCCGCAACTGGCGTGACCATTGCGCGGCATCGGCCATCCATGCCGCCGCATTGGCCTGCGCGCCGTGCAGCAGGATGACCGGCGGCGCGTCCTGCGGGCCGCATTCCAGCACGAATGTCTCCCCTTGGCATGTGGGCAGGCGATGCTCCTTGGCTGGCACGGGCCAGCCATCCAGCACCCCCCGATAGGCGGCGAGGACTTTTTCTGCGCCCCGCCTGCTGCGAAAGGCAACGCTCATCGCAGATTGCCGATCTGCACATCGATCAATTGCAGCATCCGGGCCGCGTCAGCGGGGGAGCCGATGACGATCACCTTCAGCCTGCGCTGCGCGGGATAATGCGTGGTGCTGACATGCAGCGGTGCACTGCCCTTGTCGCGCCCCATCCCGGCTGCGCTGAAGACATTGGCCGCGGCCATCGCCTCATCGGCGGTAACATCCTCAACGTCGGCAACGGCTGTGACAGTGGTTCTTCCGGCTGAACGTTCGCTGGCCAATGGCATGCCGACCAGCTGCGCCAGATCGCTGCGACGAATGCGATAGGACTTGCCGACGCGAGTCGCCGGGAGCTTGCCTTCATGAATGTAGCGCAGCACGGTCTTGGGGTGCAGATCCAGCTCTGCGGCAACCGCGCGGACGGTGCATAACTCTTCCGACATGACGATCTCCGATTCTCTATTGCTCCCTATAGTGCCCTATATAGGGAATATAAAGGCGCATTTTTACACGCAATAGAGACTAGGGGAGAATTTGCGGGATTGGCGGGCTAGCGCCGGAAGGGCACGTCCATGCGGGTGAGCGTGGCCGCGCGCCATGTCCATTCCAGCGGGCCATAGCGATAATGGCGATACCACCAGCGCGCGAACAGGATCTGCGCGGCGAAGAGGGCAATGCCTGCCATTACCATGACAGCGTGAGAGCCATCATCCCACAGCCCCGCGCCAAAGCCATAGAGCAGCGGCACGGCGATCAGCGATTGCCCCACATACAGCGTCAGCGTCATCCGGCCCGGCCCGGCCAGCCATTGCAACACACGCCGCACGGGCGTTTGCCAGGCGAGCACAAACAGGCTGACCTGAAAGGCGGTGGCGGCCAGGCTGCGCCACTGGTCCAGCGCCCATTCGCCCGCCTGCCGCTGCATCGGCGCGCCGCCATCCTGCGGCGGTGCCGGCAGCAGTTGCGGCAGGGCATAGGCACACAGCGCCCACACCGCCGCCGCGATCGCCAGCGCGGCCAGCCAGCCCGTGCGCTTCTCCTGCGCCGCGGCAAAGGCCTGCCCGCGTTGCAGCACCATGCCCACGGCGAACAGTCCGGCGATCTCCACAATGCGGCCGGTGTTCCAGTAGAATGACCATTTGCCGATCATGCCCGGCCCGGCATTGGCCGCCAGCACATCCGCCAGACTGCCCTGCGCCAACACGGCAAGGCCGGTGTCGCCGAAGAAGGCCGGGGTGGCCTGCGCCCAGGCGGCACCCTCCCCCGCCATATACACGCGCAGCAGCAAGGGGATTTGCAGGAAGCACAGACCCGCGATCAGCAGCAGGCTGCGCGATGATCGAATGCGGTCGAACGGGATCAGCAGCAGCCCCATCAGCGCCAGCACCTGCAATATATCTCCGCGGTAGACCAGCGCATGTGCGGTGCCGATGATCGCCAGCAGGATCGCGCGCCACGCAAAGCGCCCGGTGAAATCCACGCCCCGCGCGCGCTGGTTGCCCATGATCGTGGCAAAACCGAAGCCGAACAGCAGCGCAAAGATGGCAAAGCTCTTGCCCCCAAACAGCGCGAACACGGTGTCGAACCAGATGTCCGGCTGGGGGTTGAGCCAGTATAGCTCGAACCGTTCGACGCAATGAACCAGCAGCAGGCCCAGCAGCGCAAAGCCGCGCAGGCCGTCGACCATATCGATGCGGGCGCCCGTGCGCCTTGCGGCTTCGTCCATTATGCCTCCCCCTGCCCGTCACGCGGCGTGACGAATGCGTTTACATCCCCAATACTGCGGGATCGAGCGGCGTCCCCTGTGCTTCCATACCGGCCATCAGATCGGCGAGGACCTGCTCCACATCGTGATCGGCGGCCCCTGCGCGCAAAGCAGCAAGGCCCGCCTCATCGTACCATCGGCCTGCGCGGATCAGCCCGGCAGGTTCCCTGAGGCAGGCCATGTCGGCGATGGGGTCGCAGAGGTAGAAGACGACGTCCGCCAGGCAACCTGCGTCAAGGCAGCCAAGCCGCCCCTGCTCGCCCAAAGCCAGCGCGGCATTGCTGGTGGCGCTGGCGATGGCCTGATCCGGCGTCAGCCCGGCATCGACCAGCAGTTCCAGCTCATCCAGCAGCGAGGCGCCGGGAATATTGGTGAAGATGCCGGCATCGCTGCCCGCCACCAGCAACACACCCGCATCGCGCAACATGGCGGTGAAATTGGCATAGTGATCCGCCCGCTCGCTTTCGAAGGCCGGGTCCTGTCCGGCCCAGAATTCGATCACCGGCGCTTGCAACGCCTGCGTTACCGGATTGAGCCATTCCATTCCCGGACGCTGGGCGAACTCTCCGCGCGTAACGGCGACATTGACGAGGTTGCGATGCGCCACGAGCGTGGGCGTGACGGGTGTTCCGGCGGAGGCGATGCGTTCTGCCAGTGCGCGGGCCGCCTGATCGTCCCACTGATCCGACAGGCCGTGGAAATAGATCGATTCGACATGCTCGATGGTTTCCCACTCGGCGTCCAGAATATCGGCGAACGGAATCTGGAAAGGCCGCTCATGCGGGATGCCCTCCAGCCGCTCCCCTTCGGGCGTATGGCCGGTCAGGGCCATGCCGCGCGCCTGTGCTTCTTCCAGCACGCCGTGCCAGGCATCGGCGGTCAGGTTTGAGTACGTCTTGATGCGCGTGTAGCCCGCCTCAGCCTGCGCCCGAACAGCCTCGCGGCCATCTTCACGGGTCAGCACGATCTGGTGGTTGATCTGCGCATTCGGACCGGGCGAGTTGAGAATGGGCCCGCTGGTGAACAGGTGCGGGCCGGTGAGCTGTCCGGCCTCCACTGCTTCGGCCATCCTCAGGTGGAACGGCATGCCCGAAAGGTTGCGCACAGTGGTGACGCCGTGCGCAAGATAAGCTCCCAGTCCCGCCTCGCTCCAGACATGGACGTGCATGTCGATGAGCCCGGGCAGCAGATGCAGCCCACGGGCATCGATGCGTGTGGTCGGGGTCTGATGCGGGGGGAGGCCATCAGACGGGCCGTTGAATACGATTGTGCCGTCTTCAATCAGGATGGAACCGGCATCGGGGCCGATATTGTCAATCAGCACAAAATCCTGCGCCGCCGCAGGTGCAGCGAGTACCGCCAGTGCCAAAGCCAGTTCTGAAACCAGTGCCAGTTTACGTGTCAACTTTCGTCCATACACCCCGATCTTCACAAGTCCCCTTTCCAGCGAGGATCAGCGCCGCTCCAGCGCGGCCTCGCTCTCCTGCATCAGGCTGGCGATGATCTCGGCGCAAGGCTCTTCCTTTGTCACCATGCCGACGCTCTGGCCCGCCATAAGGCTGCCATTCTCGACATCGCCATCGATCACCGCGCGGCGCAGTGCGCCTGCCCAGAAATGTTCAATCTGCAATTGTGCCTCGCCCATGTCCACCTTGCCTTCATCCAGCAATTGCGCGACTTCGCGCTGCTTGGCGGTAAACTCCTCGGTGCCCTTATTCTTCAGGGCGCGCACCGGGATCACCGGCAGGCGCGGATCGACCTGCACGCTGGCCTCCGCATCGCGGGCCTTGCCGCGGAAGAAGGCCTTCTTGAAATTCTCATGGGCAATGCTCTCTGTCGCGCAGGCAAAGCGGGTGCCCAGCTGCACGCCTGCCGCGCCCATTTCCAGATAGGATGCGATCATGTCGCCACGCCCGATCCCGCCGGCAACGAACACCAGATGATCGGCGCTGAGCTCAGGCAGGAATTCCTGCGCCAGTACGCTGGTGGCGACGGGACCGATATGGCCGCCTGCCTCCATCCCTTCGATCACCAGCGCATCGGCGCCGCTGCGCAGCAGTTTCTTGGCCAGCGCCAGCGTGGGCGCAAAGACGATGACCTTGCCGCCAAACGCCTTGATCGCCTCCACACTGCCCTTGGGCGGAATGCCGCCTGCGAGCACGACATGGCTGACCTTGTGCCGCGCGCATACCGCGATCAGATCGAACAGCATCGGATGCATGGTGATCAGGTTCACGCCAAACGGCTTGTCCGTCAGCGCCTTGGTCCCGGCGATTTCGGCATCGAGCAGGTCGGGCGTCATCGCCCCGCAGGCAATCACGCCAAAGCCGCCACCATTGCTGATTGCGGACACCAGATTGCGCTCACTCACCCAGCTCATCGCCCCGCATAATATGGCTGTTTCACTGCCAAGGAATTCGCAGCCGCGCTGCATCAGGGCGCTGGTCTTGGGGTATGCGGACATGGACGGGCAGACTTTCATAACGGCGCACCGGCGCCCTGGACCACGCGGCTTTAGGACCGATTGCCGCACCCGACAAGCGCACGCCCCCGGGGAGCATGGGTTGCCCGGGAAAGTCGGCAGTTTGATACAAATGCCGTCACATTTGCAATGGCTTGTGCAAGCCGAGTTGTCAGGGCGGGCATCCCGTAATATCCTGCCTCACGATATCCGGATGGGGCCTGACTGCGGCTCCCGATCCAGGCGACAAAGGGGGCCGACCATGCAGATTGTCCGTTTTCTCACCGGAATGCTGATTGCCGCCGGTCTGGCCATTTCCGCGCCAGCCTTTGCGCAGAGCGATTCCTACCGGGTTGAGGCGAATTCGACGCAGACGATCGACCTCAATATCTGCAACCCCGAAGTGTATGTCTCGGTACGCGGCGATGGCGATACCGATCTGGATTTCAGCATCACCAATGCGGCGGGCAGCATCGTTCATTCAGATTATGACCTTACCGATATCACTTTTGCCAGCCTCTATCGCCGCGATGGCGTGGCGTGCGAGACGTTCAAGCTGGAAGTGCGCAATCTGGGCAATGTGTGGAACCGCTATGAAGTCACGCTGGAAACGGTGCGAGCCGACCGCGTGGGATCGGGTGACGGCAAGAACCGCGATGTTGCGCTGGTCAATGGCACCAAGGAAACGATCTACTACATCTACTGGAGCAATGTGGGCGCGGGCAACTGGGGTGATGACAAGCTGGGATCGGGCATCCTCTCCTCCGGCCAGCAGTGGAATGTCACCGTGGATGATGGTTCGGGCGCCTGCCGCTTCGATTTCAAGGCGGAAACCGCCAGCGGCCGCGTGATCGAACGCCGCGACGTGAATGTCTGCGGCGTGTTCACCATCACTTTCGATTAAGCCAGATCAAGCCAGAGCGGCAAAGCCGCTACCCAACACTGTTATGCAAAGCGTGCTCGCCACACAGGCGGGCCCGTTCTGCTTCAGCCAGCGGGAGCTTCTGCATCCAGCCCATAGGCGGTGTGCAGCACGCGCACGGCCAGTTCGGTCTCATCCTCGTCAATCAGCACGCTGACCTTGATCTCCGACGTGGAGATGGCCTGCACGTTGATGCCGCGATCCGCCAGCGCCTTGAACATGGTGGCGGCAACGCCGGCATGGCTCTTCATGCCCATGCCGACCACGGACACCTTGGCCACCTTGCTGTCAGTGATGATGCGGTTGAAGCCGATCTTGTCCTTCTTGTCCTCCAGCAGCGCCTGCGCGCGCGCCAGATCGGACTGGGGCACGGTGAAGGTGACATCGGTCTCCCCCTTGTCGCGGCCCACGTTCTGGATGATCATATCCACGTTGATACCCGCCTCGCCCAGCGGCAGGAAGATCTCTGCCACGGCGCCGGGCCTGTCTGGCACGCGGGTCAGCACCACGCGGGCCTCATTCTTGTCATGGGCAATGCCGGTAACGGTCTGGCGTTCCACGTCCGAATTCTCCAATATTGCATCCATCTCCTCTTCGGAGACGATCATGGTGCCGGGAAGCGTATCTGCGGGCGGCGCGCCGTCATCCACGAAGGAAGACAGCACCTGTACGCGCACGCCGCGTTTCATGGCGAGGCTGACGGAGCGCGTCTGCAGCACCTTGGCGCCGACAGAGGCAAGCTCCAGCATTTCCTCATAGGTGACGTATTTCTGCTTGCGGGCGCGCGCCACGATGCGCGGATCGGTGGTATAGACCCCGTCCACATCGGTATAGATATCGCAGCGATCGGCCTTGACCGCAGCGGCAATCGCCACTGCCGACGTATCCGATCCGCCGCGCCCCATGGTGGTGATGCGGCCATCTTCGGAAACGCCCTGGAAGCCGGGGATCACCGCGATCTCTCCTGCCTGCATGCTGGAGATCAGCTTTTCGGCATCGATCGAATCCACCCGCGCATTGGCATGGGCGGAGAAGGTGTTGACCGGCAATTGCCAGCCCAGCCAGCTGCGCGCCTTGCAGCCCATCGCCTGCAACGTCAGCGCCAGCAGGCCAGCGGTCACCTGTTCGCCGCTGGATACGACCACGTCATATTCAGCCGGATCGTACAGCGGATTGGCCTCGCGGCAGAAGTTGACCAGCCGGTCCGTCTCACCCGCCATGGCAGAAACCACCACGGCCACTTCATTGCCCGCAGCCGCCTGCGCGCGCACGATATTGGCCACGCGGCGAATGCGTTCGGTCCCGGCGACAGATGTGCCGCCAAATTTCATCACGATACGGGCCAAGAAAAGCTCCCCTGTCGGCGCCCTGTTATTCCTTATCGAGTCTGGCTCGAAGCTTCGCGCGCTGTTAGTGGCGGGATATGAAACGTGCAAGCATCACAAATGAAACCATCCGCCCGCAAGAGGCGGCACATTTCGGTAAGCTGGCTGCCGACTGGTGGGACCCGAAGGGTTCCTCCGCCATGCTGCACAAGCTGAATCCGGTACGGCTGGGCTTTATTCGTGAGGCGATCGACCTGCACTGGGCCGGCGATATTCGCAGCGTGAAGCCGCTCGCCGGCAAAAGCGCACTGGACGTGGGCTGCGGCGCAGGGCTGCTGGCAGAGCCGCTGGCAAGGCTGGGCGCGAATGTCACCGGCGTGGACGCGGCGGCGGAAAATATCGCTGCGGCGCGGCTGCATGCAGAAGGCTCCAGCCTGAACATTGCCTACCGCCACGGCGAACTCGGCGCGCTGGGTCTGGGCCAGTTCGACCTGATCACCTGCATGGAAGTGCTGGAGCATGTGGCGGACAAGCCGGCCTTTGTGGCGCAGCTGGCGGCTCATCTTGCGCCCGGCGGGCTGATGATCCTGTCCACCCCCAACCGCACGCTGAAATCACGCCTGCTGATGGTCGGCGCGGCAGAGGCGGTGGGCGCGGTGCCAAAGGGCACGCACCACTGGGAAGACTTCGTCACGCCTGATGAACTGGAAGAATTGCTCTCCGGCGCAGGAATGGTGATGGGAGAGCCGCGCGGCATCGCCTTCAGCGCCAGCAAGGGGCTGCACCTGTCTGGCGATCTGGCGCTGAACTATATTGTTACGGCGCGGACCGCCTGAGGCTCAATTTTCCGAGACACGCGCATCCACCGCGATCGCCGGATCATCGGTAAATACTCCGTCCACACCCGCCCTTTGCAACAGGCCGACCAGCGTGCCCATTTCGCCCGGTTGCGCATCTGCCCCGGGTGAGCGCAGCGGCGCGGGCAGAAACAGGTTCTCCTTGCGCAAGGTCCAGCCATGCACGGCAAGGCCGGCCGCCTGCGCATTTCGCACCAGCGGCAGGCCATAGCTATCAGCTGCCAGCAACAGTGAAATATCCGCTCCGATTCCATCGGCATAAGTGGCGATCATCGCCAGCCCATCGGGCGCGATCATCTGCGCATAGCTCCGCCCCGCAATATCCGCCGGACCACCTTCCGCCGCGATCAGCTGGACCAGCCGCAGATCGGTCATCGCGTTCAGCCGCACCAGCGGCGTGACTTCAAAGCTCTGGATGAACACCGGATCGGCTGCGCTGCGATATCCCGCGCGGCTGAGTTGCTCCACCAGCATTTCGGGCAGATCGAAGCCGATGCTGGCGAAATATGCCGGGTGCTTGATCTCCGGATAAATGCCGATGGCACGGCCCGTTTCCGCCTCCTTGGCGCGCACCAGATCGATGATCTCGGCGAAGGTAGGCACCGGATACAAGCCATCGAAGGCCGTGTTGGCGCGGCGAATTTCGGGCAGGCGTTCGCGCGCGCGCAGGGTCTGCAATTCGGCCAGGGTGAAATCCTCGGTGAACCAGCCGGTCACCTCTTCCCCGTCGATTGTACGGGTGGACAGGCGCGCGGCGAATTCGGGGTGCTCACCGACATCGGTGGTGCCGGACATCTCATTCTCGTGCCGCGCCACCAGCACGCCGTCCTTCGTCGGCACCAGGTCCATCTCGATATAATCGGCGCCCTGATCGATCGCGCGTTCATAGGCGGCCAGCGTGTGTTCGGGCCGCTCCCCGCTCGCACCGCGGTGGGCGATGATGAGCATGTCCTGTGCACCCGCGCCCAGTGGCACAAGCAGCAGCGCGGCCAGAGCCAACAGCCACCTCACGACAAAGCCGCTTCCCATTCCATCTGGTTGAAGCCGACCAGCAGGCCGCCGTCATGCTCCACTACCGGGCGCTTGATCATGGAAGGGTTGGCCTCCATCAGCACCACCGCCTTGGCATCGTTGATCCCGGCCTTGTCTGCTTCGGGCAGCTTGCGAAAGGTGGTGCCGCGCCTGTTGAGCACCGTGTCCACGCCCTTTGCCGCCACCCATCCGGCCAGCTTGCCCGCGTCGGCACCTTCCTTCTTGTAGTCGTGAAAAGCGTATTCGATGCCCCTGGCGTCCAGCCATTTGCGGGCCTTTTTCACTGTGTCGCAATTGGGAATGCCGTAGAAATGGATGGTCATTCTTTATCCTCTGTGCTGAATTCGTGGATGCGCGGATTGGCGCAGGCAAACAGCGTATAGCCTGCATACCAGCGCGCCCGGCCATCCTGTTGTGCAGCGCGGTGTTCCTCCACAAGGCCCCAGCCGCGCGCCGAGGCTTCGTCCGCCCACTCGGAAATGGCGACCACTTCGCCATCGTCGGCGGTGTAGCTCTTGAAGGATATGTAACCCGGTTGATCGCGCGCCAGTTCCACCATCCGTGCGGCCAGCGCTTCATAGGCGGCATAATCGATACCATCGCGCTTGCGGCTGCGGAAGACGACGAGGAACATCAGCGCGCAGCTTCCCTGGGCCCGAGATGCGCATCGGCGATGGCCACCGCCAGCGCGTCTGCCGCATCCGCACCCGCCACCACTGCGCCGGGCAGCAATATCTTGAGCATCGCCTGCACCTGGGCTTTTTCTGCTGCGCCTGTGCCGACCACGGCTTTCTTCACCAGCCGCGCGGCATGTTCATTCACGCCCAGCCCCGCCGCACCGCAAGCCGCCAGCACCGCGCCCCGCGCCTGCGCCAGTTTCAAAGTGCTTTGCGGGTTCTTGTTGAGGTAGATCTCCTCCGCCGCGGCACGGTCCGGGAGATATTGGGCAATCAGCAGCGCCAGTTCGGTTTGCAGATGGGCGAGCCGCTGAGCCATCGGCGCCTTGGCATCGGTTTTCACCTGGCCATTGGCGATGTGCGCAAGGCGGCTGCCCTCACTGCGGATCACGCCCCAGCCGGTGCATGACAGCGACGGGTCCAGCCCCAGTATGATCACGATATCTTCACAGCCTGAGGCCGAATTTCGGACCGATCTGCATCATCAGCAGGTAAAGCCCCACCGTCAGCACACAGCCCAGCGCCAGCGCGATCCAGAAATGCACGCCGCTGCGCAGCAACATGGGGATCAGCAGGAACATCGGCAGGCTGGGCAGCACGTACCAGAAGGTCGCCTGCGCATGGACGGCCATGTTCTCCGCGTCAGGCCGCGCGCTCCACAGGAAGATCATGCCCAGCACGCTGACCAGCGGCAGGCTGGCCACCAGAGCCGCCATCGCGGGCAGCTTCTTGCCCAGTTCGGCGATGGCCGCGATCATGGTGCCGGCAAGCAGCGCCTTGGCGACCAGGCTCCACATCAGCCGTCTAGCTTGTCCATGATCTCGTCAGAGATTTCATAATTGCCCCACACGGTCTGCACATCGTCATCGTCGTCGAGCATGTCGACCAGCTTGAGCAGGACGCCGGCGTCCTTCTCGTCCAGTTCCACGGTCAGGTTCGGCTTCCACGCCAGCTTGACGTTCTCTGCCTCGCCCAGCGCCTTTTCCATGCTGGAGGATACTTCGTGCAGGGCCTCCATCTCGGTCCAGATGGTGTGGCCGTCTTCGCTGCTTTCGATATCGTCGGCGCCCGCTTCCATCGCCGCCATCAGGACGGTTTCCTCATCGCCCGCACTGGCCGGATATTCGATCAGGCCCTTGCGCTCAAACCCGTGGGCCACGGCGCCAGAGGCGGCCATGTTGCCGCCGTTCTTGCTGAACGCGGTGCGGATGTTGGTGGCGGTACGGTTGCGATTGTCGGTCAGCGCTTCCACGATGATGGCGCTGCCGCCGGGGCCGTAGCCCTCATAGCGCACCTCCTCGTAATTCTCGCCGTCGCTGGCGGTGGCCTTGTCGATCGCGCGCTGGATATTGTCCTTGGGCATGGACTGCGCCTTGGCCGCGTTGACTGCCAGCCGCAGGCGCGGGTTCATGTCCGGATCGGGCATGCCCATTTTCGCCGCCACGGTGATTTCGCGGCTGAGTTTGGAAAAGAGGTTGGAACGCTTCTTATCCTGCGCACCCTTGCGGTGCATGATGTTCTTGAATTTGGAATGGCCTGCCATGGTATCGCTTGTTTTGCTGAGATGGAATTTCTGCAGCAGCCCTAGCGAAGAGGCGCGCGCGCGGCAATGGACCAGCGCCAGCCTTGTGTCAGATCCGCACCGCCGTGCCGCTGACCGAAACCATCAGCATGGAGCCGGTCTTGCCGATCACCTCGTAATCCAGATCGACACCGACCACGGCATTGCCGCCGCGCGTGGCGCTGGCGGCCTGCAATTCCTGGATCGCCTGCTCGCGCGCGTCGGCAAGGATGCGCTCATAACTGCCAGAGCGCCCGCCCACGATGTCACGTATATTGGCAAACATGTCGCGGAAGATATTCGCGCCCACGATCACCTCGCCAGTGATCACGCCCAGATATTCCTGGATCGGTCGCCCCTCAATGGTGGGAGTGGTGGTAACGATGATGCCGCGTGCGTCTTTCCAGGGTCCGGCCATGGGTGACTGATCCTTCCTCAATTGCTCCAAACTGCCGTATTACTAGCATAATACAGCAGCCGGATCAATCGAGTCGGACCTGACGGCGGCTGGACCTCAGCCCAGGCCCAGCGCGGCCTTGTAGGTATCCAGGATCATTTCCATTTCGCTGCGATCGTCGGGCTTCATCTTACGCAGGCGCACGATCTGGCGCATGATCTTGGGATCGTAACCCACCGCCTTTGCCTCGGCATAGACATCGCGGATATCGTCGGCGATGCCCTTCTTCTCTTCTTCAAGGCGTTCAATGCGCTCTATCAGCAGGCGCAGGCGATCGTCGGTGGCTTCGGCCATCATGTGCTCCGGTACAGTATGTGAGAATCAGTTGGCAGTGCGATAGCCAGACTGGCCCAAGGGGTGAACCCGGGCCGGAATTATTCCTGTGAGTTCTTCGCCAGGCTCGCTTCCATGCGCGCCAGTTGCTCAGGCGTGGCCTCGCTCTGGAACCTGTCTTTCCACTCGGCCATTGGCATGCCGTGAATCAGCTCGCGTACTGCACCCTTGTCGCCTTCGAAGCCTGCATCGCGGATCCAGTCCGCCAGGCAATTGCGGCAGAAGCCTGCCAGGCCCATCAGCTCGATATTCTGCGCATCGTGGCGGTGGCGCAGATGGCGCACCAGCCGACGAAAGGCAGCGGCGGCCACATCATCGGGCAATTGATCGATCGGATCGGTGGAATTGGTCATTTTACGTCCTTGTCTTGTCGCGCTGCCCTGCCATAGACTCCCGCCAATGGCAAAGCTCCTCCCCCGTGGCCGCAAGGTCAAGATTCTCGCCACGATTGGCCCATCCAGCCGCGATCCCGATACGCTGCGCGCCTTGCTGTGCGCCGGCGCGGACGCCTTCCGCTTCAACATGAGCCACGGCGACCACGCGGTGCATGCCGAGAATTTCAAGACCGTTCGCGCGCTGGAAAAGGAATTCAACCGCCCCATCGCCATCCTGTGCGATCTGCAGGGTCCAAAGCTGCGCGTTGGCGAATTTGCCGAAGGCAAGGCGGTGATCGCGCATGGCGCCACCTTCACGCTGGACCGGGACGAGACGCCCGGCGATGCCTCCCGCGTGTGCCTGCCCCATCCGGAAATCTTCGACGTGATCGCAGTGGGCCAGCGGCTGCTGATCAATGACGGCAAGATCCGCCTGAAGGTGAAGCAGGTCGATGACACATCGATCACCTGCCAGGCCGAAGTGGGCGGAGTGATATCGGATCGCAAGGGCGTGAACGTGCCCGATGCGGAGATTCCCATCCCCGCGCTGACCGCCAAGGACCGGCGCGATCTGGACTTCGCGATCGAGCATGGCGCGGACTGGATCGGCCTGTCGTTCGTGCAGCGCCCGGAGGACCTGAGCGAAGCGCGGCAGCTGATGGGCGGGCGCGGCGCGCTGTGCGCCAAGATCGAGAAACCGCAGGCGATCAAGCGGCTGGACGAAATTATCGCCCTGTCCGACGGGGTGATGGTGGCGCGCGGCGATCTGGGCGTGGAGCTCAATCCCGAAGAAGTGCCGCCGCTGCAGAAGAAGATCGTCAACGCCACGCGGCTGACCGGCAAGCCGGTGATCGTGGCCACACAAATGCTCGAAAGCATGATCGAAAGCCCCACGCCCACGCGCGCAGAAGTCTCTGACGTGGCCAATGCGGTCTATGACGGCGCCGATGTGGTGATGCTGAGCGCGGAAACCGCTGCCGGCGACTGGCCCGAAGAAGCGGTGATCATGATGGATTCCATCGCCCGCCAGGTGGAGCGTGACGAAGGCTACAAGATGCGCGTGCGCCTGCTCGATACGCCGCCCGATGCCACCACCGCCGATGCGCTGGCGCATGCCTGCATGACGGTGGGCGACACTATCGAACTGGCTGCGATCACCGTGTTCACCTCCACCGGATCATCCGCCCGCCGCGTGGCGCGCGAACGGCCTGCGGTGCCGGTGATGGTGCTGACCCCGTCTGTCGCAGTGGCGCGGCGCGTGGCCCTGCTGTGGGGCGCGCATCCGATTGCGACCAGGGACATCGGCAGTTTCGAGGAGATGATCGGCAAGGCCAAGCGCATGTCCCTGCGCCATGGCTTTGGCCAGGAAGGCAGCGCCATTGCGGTGATGGCGGGCGTGCCCTTCGGCCACTCAGGCGCGACCAACCTGCTCCATGTCGTGACCCTGAGCGGCGCCGAGCTGGACGAATATGAGAATGATCACCCCGAAGAGGACTGATCAGCCGTAGCCGCCTGCTTTTCCGCCAGCGCCTCATCCAGATCATCGGGCAATTCATAATAGCCGCCCGACAAGTCATCATACCGGCCCGATGCCAGGTCGAGGCAGCGCCGGGCGCAACGCGCCAGATCATCCTGCGCCGACGGATCGTCCACCCGTTCCTTCAGCCGATCGACCATGCCGCCGAGGTATTTCTGCGCTGCGGCATCCTCCATCGTTTCGCGCGCCAGCTGCGTGGGCACGAAGCCGGGGTCGATGGCAAAGGCGCTGACGCCCGTTCCCGCCAGTTCGGCCGCAGCTTCGGCCACCAGCCGGTTCTGCGCGATCTTGCCGGTGCAATAGGCGGACAGATGCGGGGCCACGATCCGCGCGGCCTTGGCCGAAACGCAGATCACCCGCCCGCGCCCGCGCTCCACCATGCCGGGCAATACGCCGTGCATCAGCAGGAAAGGGGCACGGATGTGGATTTCCTGTGCGCGCCACCACTCCTGCGGATCAACTTCCCACAGCGGCCCGAACGGGCCGGGCACGCCGGCATTGGAGATCAGCAGGTCAACGGGACCGAGCCTTGCCTGAACGTCGGACAAGGCGGCAGAGATGCTGCCGGGATCGGTCACATCGCAGGCAAAGGCCAAGGCTTCTCCGCCCGCTGATTGAATGGCCTGCGCCGCCTCCTCCAGCTGGCCGGTGGAGCGCGCGGCCAGCGCCACCCTGGCACCTTCCGCCGCAAGCCGCTGCGCAATGGCGCGTCCGAACCCGCGCCCGGCGCCGGTTACCAATGCCACTTGTCCTGCCAGAATACCCATCGTCGTCTCCTTTGCGCACATGGCTAAAGACCGCGCGAACGCGTGTCGATAGCATGTGTCTGCAGAAAGAAAATGGAGCGGGCGAGGCGATTCGAACGCCCGACCCCAACCTTGGCAAGGTTGTGCTCTACCCCTGAGCTACGCCCGCTCACTGACGCGTCCCGAAACGATGATTCCGGGTGGGAGGCGCGCGGTTAGCACCGGGTCCCCACCCTTGCAAGTAGCAAATGCCGGCAATGGCAGGATAAGCGCAATTCGCGCCTTCACCCTTCACAAATGCGCCCGATGCTCCACATAGGGGTCTGGACAGATTCACGCATAGCAGGAGCAGCCACTTGGCAAGCATGGGCCTTAGTATGGACGAGCAGAAAGCCGTCGAGAGATTTCGCACCCAGGTGGTCGATCCTTCGCAGACGCAGCTGGTGATCGTGGATTTCTGGGCCGAATGGTGCGGCCCGTGCAAGGCGTTGACGCCGATCCTGGAGAAAGTCTGCGCCGAATATGCCGACAAGGGCGTGGTGCTGGCCAAGATCAATGTGGACGAGGACAAGTTCATTGCCGAACAGTTCCAGGTCCGCTCCATCCCTACCGTCTATGCCATGTTCCAGGGCCAGCCTGTGGCGGACCTGACCCCGGCGCGCACCGAATCGCAGCTGAAGGGTGCGCTGGACCAGATCCTGACGCAGCTGCCCATTGGCGAAGCTGCCGAGGGCGGGCAGAAGGCTCCTGATATTGGCGAGCTGATCGCCTTTGCAGATAAGCTGCTGGCCGATGGCGAGGCAGAGCAGGCCGCACAGGCCTTCATGCAGATCGGCCAGATGGACAACACCAGGCCAGAGGCGTTTGCCGGACTGATCCGCGCCCTGCTGGCCGCCGGACACAAGGAACAGGCGCAGGCCACCTATGATGCCCTGCCGCCCGAAATGCAGGCCGAAGCAGCCGTGGCGCAGGCCTATAGCGCACTGGAACTGGCCGGGCCGGACGTGGATGACAGCGAATTGCAGGCTCTGCGCGCGGCAGCGGCGGAACGCCCTGCGGATATGGACGCGCAAATGGCCTTTGCCGAGGCCGCCTTTGCCGCAGGCGTGCGCGATGATGCCGCTGACGTGCTGCTGACCATGATCGAGCGCGAGGCGGAATGGAACGAAGGCGCGGCCAAGGCCAAGCTGTTGCAGATATTCGAAGCCGTCGGGCTGGAAGACCCGTGGGTTTCCGGCCAGCGCCGCCGATTGTCGTTGTTGCTGTTCGGATGAGCGGAAAGCGGCTCTCCATCTTCCCGCTGACCGGCGCAATCCTGTTTCCCGGCCTGCAACTGCCGTTGCATATCTTTGAGCCGCGATACCGCGCCATGGTGGGCGATGCACTGGCCCGCGACCGGCGTATTGCCATGATCCAGCCGCAGGACATGCGCGAAGGATCGCCGCTGTTCGACATCGGCTGCGTGGGCAAGATCGAGGACGTCGAGACATCAGAGGACGGGCTGTACAATATCGTGCTGGGCGGCGAGCAGCGCTTCCGCATCCTGCGCGAACTGGATGTGACCACGCCGTTCCGCCAGGTGGAGGCAGAGCTGATAGAGGAGCCGATTGGCGAATTCCTCAGCAGCGCCGAACGCGCCGGGTTTGAAAATGAAGCACGCAAGTTCGCCGAGGCGCAGGGCTATTCCGTGGACTGGGAATCAATCGCCCAGCTGGACGATGTCGCGCTGATCAACGGCCTGTCCCAGATCGCCCCCTTCGATGCTGCCGCCAAGCAGGCGCTGCTGGAAGCCGACGACCTGAACCAGCGCTGCGAATTGCTGATCCAGCTGATGGAATTCTTCGGCCGCAGCGATCCCGACGAAAGCAAGGTTACGTTGCAGTAGTTTGTTTTAGCCTCAGGCTAAGAAAAACTATTCCTCAAACCGTCGATCACATATTGTGCGGCAAGGGCTGCCAGCAGCACGCCCAGCAGGCGGGTGATGACCGCTTCCACCTTGGCGCCGAACAGCTTCATCAGCGGGCTTGCCGCCATCAGCGCCAGCATGGTGAGCAGCAGCACGGCCGCCAATGCGCCCAGCACCACCAGAGTGCCTTCCACGCCGTCAGCCGAACCTTCCAGCAGCATGATGGAGGCAATCGCGCCCGGCCCGGCCAGCATGGGCATGGCCATGGGGAAGACCGACACATCTTCATATTCGGGCTTGTCGCGGATCTTGTCGGCCCGGTCCTCCCTGCGCTCGGTCCGCTTTTCGAACACCATCTCCAGCGCGATCAGGAACAGCATGATACCGCCGGCAATGCGGAACGCATCCAGCTCTATATGCATGGCGCGCAGCAGATCGGCGCCGAACAGCGCAAAGCCCACCAGGATCAGTCCGGCGATGAAACAGGCGCGAATGGCCATGTTGCGCCGCGCGGAAGGAGACGCGTGGGCGGTCAGCCCGGCATAGATCGGCGCGCATCCGGGAGGATCGATCACCACGAACAGGGTCACGAAGGCGGAGAGAAACAGTTCGGTCATGGCTTAGCTGCCCGGGGCCGGCGGTGCGGAGAAATCCAGCGCCTGCTGCCAGCTTCCCTCGCGCAGGTAATCCACCACCACGCGGCGCTGGCCATCGGCGCCGTGTTCCCAGCGCCATTGCAGTGAGCCATCGCGGGAGCGGGCAGAGCCGGGCGCGCTGTCACTTGCCGCCACCGGCGGCGCTGACGAACCGGCTGCACGCGTGCAATCGGCCACCTTGCCTTCAATCGAATCGATCTGGGTGACGATGATCGTGTCCTCATCCGGCTCCACCTGCGGCGGGGGCGGAGGGGGCTGCGGATTGTCCGCCGCGCGCAGATCATAGGTCCAGCGATAGCCGGAGCGTTCCTGCAGTTCCCACACCGTGACATAGGAGCCGACAATTCCGCCTGCATCCAGATAGCGCCCGAAGCTGACCGCCAGCGTGCCATCGCAGCTGGACCAGACAACAGACGGGGACCGGCGCGTCAGGGCATGGCCATCGCCCTGTCCGGCAAGCCAGCTCATCGCCGGGACCAGTCCGGCCTCGTCATGCACCACGGCATCACCGGCAGCGTAATTGTCAAAAGCGGCTCTCTCGCCATCTTCGCGCACAGCCTTGGCAAAGGCGATATCGGCGGCAGCGACAGATCCGGGATCGCCCACAGGTGGCAGCGGGCGGTCACTCGCCCTGCCGCTGATCTGGTCGCCCAGCGGACCGCCGCGACCAGAGGCGCATCCGCCCAGGGCCAGAAGGGCGCATGCTGCTGCGCAGGCGGCAAGGGCAAGATGGTTTTTCATGAAACCGCCACTGCGCCCCGCCGCGCGCAAAGTCAAAGCGCGGTGGTGGCCAGGTTGCGAATGACGATATCGAGGATGTTGAGACCCACGATCAGCACCAGCGGCGAGAAGTCGATTGCGCCAGTGTTGGGCATCAGCTTGCGGATCGGGTTGAGGATCGGATCGAGCAGCGCGTTCACCGCGCGCCAGATCGCCTCCACGAAATTGTTCTGCATGTTCACGACATTGAAGCTGATCAGCAGGCTGAGTACGAACTGGGTGATCACCAGCACGATGATGATCGAGACGAGATAACCGATGATCTGCGAAAGTGTGATTAGCAGCACGTCATGACCCTTTATTATTGCGTCCCCGAACGGAGCCTACAGCATCAGCGGCGAGTGTATCAACCGCCTAATACGCATTAGGCGCTGATCAGCGTACCCGCCCCGCGCGAGGTGAAGAATTCCAGCAGCATGGCGTGCGGCACGCGGCCATCCAGCACAACCGCCGCCTCGCAGCCTGCCTCCACCGCCGCAACGCAGGTTTCCAGCTTGGGGATCATGCCGCCGCTGATGGTGCCATCGGCGCGCATGCGGGCGATGTCCGCAGGCTTGAGGTCGGTCTGCAGATTGCCCTGCTTGTCCAGCACGCCCGGCACATCGGTCAGCAGGAACAGCCGCGCCGCGCCCAGAGCGGCGGCAATGGCGCCGGCCATGGTATCGGCGTTGATATTATAGGTATGTCCCTCCCCGTCAGAGGCGATCGGGGCGATGATCGGGATCATCCCGGCATCGCTGACAGTCTTGAGTACGGTGGTGTCCACTTCCTTGGGCTCGCCCACGAAGCCGAGGTCGACAATCTGTTCGATCTGGCTGTCGGGGTCTTTCACCGTGCGGGTGACCTTTTCCGCGCGCACCAGCCCGCCATCCTTGCCCGAAATGCCGATGGCCTTGCCGCCCGCCTGCGCGATCCAGCCGACCAGTTCCTTGTTGATCGCGCCGGACAGCACCATTTCGGCAATCTCGGCGGTCTGCTTGTCGGTCACGCGCAGCCCGTCGACGAATTGCGATTCCACGCCCAGTTTCTTCAGCATGGCGCCGATCTGCGGGCCGCCACCATGCACCACCACCGGATTGATGCCGACGGCTTTCAGCAGCACGATATCCTCGGCAAAGTCCTGCGCCGCCTCCGGATCGCCCATGGCATGGCCGCCATATTTCACCACGAAGCTGCGCCCGGCATAGCGCTGGAAGTAAGGCAGGGCCTCGATCAGAGTCTCGGCCTTGGCCAGCATCTGCTTGTCGCCCGCGTGTGTCGTTGCTGTGTTGGTCATAATGGCTGCGCGCAATAGTCGCTTTGCCGCGCACTGCCTAGTCGATCCCGCAATCTATTAGGCATTCCCCCTGATGCGTAGTCTCGCGGATATGTGGCTGGCGGCCACAGCCATAGGGTCCGCATCGTGACCCGGGCCCTGCTCCTCCTCCTGGTTTTTCCGTTCCTGCTTGCTGCGCAGGATCTGGAGCAGGGCCAATTTTCCCGGTGTTCGGGCAGCGGCCGCATCACCTGCGTCGTTGACGGGGACACGATCTGGTATCGCGGGGACAAGATCCGTCTGGCCGATATCAACACCCCCGAAATCAGTCGTCCCGCCTGCCGCCGGGAGGCCGAGCTTGGCGAAGAGGCGACGGTGCGGCTGACGATATTGCTGAATCAGGGTCCGTTCACGCTGGTGAGCGAGGGTCGCAACCTTGATCGCTATGGCCGGCAATTGCGCATCGTCATGCGCGACGGGCGGAGTCTGGGCGCGATATTGGTGGCCGAAGGGCTGGCCGAACAATGGCAGGGCCGCCGCGGAGACTGGTGCGAGGCGTAGGGGCAATCGTATTGGTCGCGTCGCACGCACCCGCACGGCGGCACTTGCCGACCCGCGCCGCAGGTGAGAAGAATGCGCCCATGAAACGCAAACATTATGAAGAGACGCTCGAGCAGCTTGAGCATGAGTTGGTGGCCATGGCGCGCTGGGCAAAGACGACCGGTCAGCGGATTCTGGTAATCTTCGAAGGACGCGATACGGCGGGCAAGGGCGGCACGATCAAGGCCATCAGCGAGCGGATCAATCCGCGCCAGTGCCGCCTTGTCGCCCTGCCCAAGCCGACCGAGACCGAGGCCACGCAGTGGTATTTCCAGCGCTATGTCCCCCATCTTCCCGCCGCCGGGGAGATCGTGCTGTTCGACCGCAGCTGGTACAACCGCGCCGGGGTGGAAAAGGTCATGGGCTTTGCCACCGATGAGCAGGTGGAGGCTTTCCTGCGCGATGTGCCCACGTTCGAAAAGCTGCTGGTGGACGATGGCATCCGCCTGTTCAAATACTGGCTGGCCTGCGATCAGGAGCATCAGGAGGAGCGCTTTGCCGAGCGGCTGGAAGACCCGCTGAAGCGCTGGAAGCTGTCCCCCATCGATATCAAGGCGCGCACCAAATTCGCCGAATACACCGCCGCGCGCGAAGCCATGTTTGCCGCCACCCACAGCTATCAGGCGCCGTGGACCGTGGTCGATTACAATGACCAGAGGCAGGGCCGCCTGACCCTCATCCGCAACCTGCTCGACCGCCTGCCTGAAACAGATGTGCCCGAGGACGAGATCGACTGGCCCCGGCTGGAGCATCCGCCGCTGAACGAGGAATTCGGCCGCCTGAAGCCGATCGATCATTATGGCCCGGACGATGACTGACACCGCGCAGACGGGCCGATCCGCCACCAATACGCACCGCATCTACACCACCAGCTTCGCCAGCGTGTATCCCCTCTATGTCGCCAAGGCCGAGCGCAAGGGGCGCAGCAAGGCTGAAGTCGACCAGATCATCTTCTGGCTGACAGGTTACGATACCGACGGGCTGGAACAGCTGCTCGCAGACAAGACCGATTTCGAGAATTTCTTCGCCCTGGCCCCGGCCATGAATCCCCGCCGCGAACTCATAAAAGGCGTGGTCTGCGGCATTCGCGTGGAGGACGTCGAAGCGCCGCTGATGCGCGAAATCCGCTATCTCGACAAACTGGTAGACGAACTCGCGCGCGGCAAGGGGATGGAGAAGATACTGCGCGAATGACGTTTGGCGCGGCAGCGGCCAGGTCCCCGATTGGGCTGGCCCATGCCAAACCACTGTCCTGTCTGGCCCCGCCTGGTCTGACGCAGCAGCCGGGCAGGTCCCGGCCACTGCGTCATCCATGTCCGGCCTATTCGGGTGCCACCAGAAGGCGGCCGTTGAGCAGCTGCACCGGCCGTGCATTCATGCCCATGATGGATTCCATCGCCGCGATCTGATCGGAGCTGGCGCTGACCGGCTGAGCCACGACATGCCAGTTCACCCCTTCGCTGCAAGGCGGCGTGGTGAGCGATCCCATATAGCGATAGATGCCCATATCTTCGGGCAGCAAGGCCGCCGGATCGAAGCTGGCGCCCTCGACAGTCATCGCCTCGCGCTCCTGCGCGGGAGCGGCATCGACCAGTTTCTGCAATTCGGGATTGGCCGCGCCTTCCTCGAACATCACGCCGACAACGGCCAGTTCGCCCGCATCGCTGGCATGGACGAAATGCGCGGTGAGCGGATAATGCTCGCCATCCACCGTATGTTCGGACGGCGTGTGGAAATGCACCTGCAGCAGGTTGAACAGCTTGCCGCCGCTGGTGATTGATGAACCGGGCGCGAAGTTGGCCTGCACCGTATGGCCATTGTTGAGCATGGTCAGCGGGCCTGCCCGCCAGTCAATATCCAGCGCCATTTCGCCCATGGCATTGGCACCGCCCAGATCGATCGGGCTCTGCATGATCCCCCGCTCGCACAGTTCGAAATCCCTGGACAGCTGTCCCCAGCGATCAGCGCCGTGCGGCCCTTCATATTCCCACTCCGCTGCGGCCATAGCCGGACCGGCCACAAGCCCGGCCAGTGCGGCAGACAAAAGCAATTTTCTCATGATTTCAGACTCCTTGGTTTGATGTAGAAATTGAGGTGATGTTTCAGGTGCGTGATGAAGTTTGATACCGGCCTCGCACGCGTCATGCCGGCCAGTCCGCCTCCTCCTCGCCGCGGGTCTTCCACAGCGAATAGAACACGCCGCCCGCGATCAGCGCGAAGGTCACGCCAAGGCTGGCCCAGGCGGGGAATTTTCCGCCATTCAGCAGGAAGTCGGACACGAAGATCTTGGTGCCGATGAACACCAGCACCGCAGCCAGCGCATATTTCAGATAATGGAAGCGATGGACCATCGCCGCCAGGGCGAAGTACAGTGCCCGCAGGCCCAATATGGCAAAGATGTTGGAGGTGTAGACGATGAAGGTATCGGTGGTGATGGCGAAGATCGCCGGCACACTGTCCACCGCGAACACCAGATCGGCCAGGTTGATCACCACCAGCGCCAGCAGCAGCGGAGTGGCCGCGCGGACCATCTGCCCGGTCTTCTCGTCCTTCACCTTCACGATGAAGCGTTCACCGTGATGATCAGGCGTCACGCGCATGTGGCGGCTGATCCATTTGACCGCCGGGTTATTGCCAATATCCATCGGCTTGTCGCCCGCCACCATCATCTTGAAGCCGGTGAAGATCAGGAAGGCGGCGAAGATATACAGCACCCAATAGGCCTCTGCCAGCAGGGCTGCGCCGCCCGCGATCATCAGGCCGCGCAGCACGATCACCGCCATGATGCCCCACAGCAGCGCGCGATACTGGTATTTGGGCGGAACGGCGAAATAGCTGAAGATCAGGCTGATCACGAAGACGTTGTCGATCGACAGCGCCTTTTCGATGAAGAAGCCGGTGTAATATTCGGATGCTGACGTAGCACCGCGCTCCAGCCAGACCCAGACGCCAAAGGCCATCGCCACGCCAATGTAGAAGACCGACAGCTTGAGGCTTTCGCCAATGCCCATCTCGCGGTCTTCCTTGTGCAGCACGCCAAGGTCGAACACGGTCAGGATCGCCACAATGGCAAGAAATGCCGCCCAGAACCATGCGGGCGTGCCGAGCCAGTCGGCGGTGAGAAACTCGATCATTCAGAAATGTCCTTGGTGTTTGCCGATCGGGGCAGCGCCCGGTCCAGCATGAAATATCCGGCCAGCGCCGCGATCAGCGACCCGCCCAGCACGCCGATCTTCACCGCATCCACGGTGGCAGGATCGGAAAAGGCGAGATTGCCGATGAACAGGCTCATGGTGAAGCCGATGGCAGCCAGCAGAGACAATGCGTGAAGCTGCCTCCACCCCACCGCAGCGGGCAGCCGTGCCAGGCCCAGTTTGATGGCCACCCAGGCAAAGCCGAAAATGCCCATCTGCTTGCCGATCAGCAGGCCCAGCGCGATGCCCAGCGGCAGCGGCGCGACCAGATCGGAAACCTCCACCCCGCCCAGCGCGACGCCGGCATTGGCAAAGCCGAAAATGGGGATCACCAGAAAGGCCACCCACGGGTGCAGCGCATGTTCCATGCGTTCCAGCGGTCTCTCCTGTCCCGCGCGCAAAGGCACGCACAGCGCTGCGGCAACGCCCGCCAGCGTCGCGTGGACACCTGATTTCAGCACGAACACCCACAGGATGATGCCGAGCAGCACATAGGGAATGGAGGAGGCAACACGCGCCCTGCCCACCGCCGCCAGCAGCACCAGCGTGATCGCCGCGCCCGCCAGCATGGTGAGGTTCGTCTCGGCAGTATAGAACAGTGCGATGATGGCGATGGCGCCAATGTCGTCGATCACCGCAATCGCCAGCAGCAGCGCCTTCAACGCCACCGGCACGCGCGGACCAAGCAGTGACAATATGCCCAGCGCAAAGGCGATATCGGTGGCGGCGGGGATTGCCCAGCCAGCCATGTTTCCCGGTGTTCCGGCATTGATAGCCAGATATATCGCGGCGGGCATGGCCATACCGCCAATCGCCGCGATCACCGGCAGCGAGGCCTTGTCCCAGCTGTTGAGCTGGCCGACCAGCGCCTCTCGCTTCACTTCCAGCCCGACCAGGAAGAAGAATACCGCCATCAACCCGTCATTGACCCACAGCAGCAGCGACTTGTCGATCACCACCGGCCCGATCCCGGCGATCACGGGCAGGCTCAGGAATGCGGCATAAAGCGGCGCTGCAGGACTGTTGGCGATCGCCAGCGCCAGTGCGGCGGCGACGATAAGCACAATCCCGCCGGCGCTTTCCTGGCGCAGGAAATCGCGCAGCATCGGGGTGACTGTGGAAAGCATGGATCAATTCTCCGACATGGCGGAAAGCTGGCAGTTTGCGCAGGGACGACCCGCCCCATCCATTTCCTGAGAGGGGGGAACGGGAAAGGGGAAGCGGCTGGCCGCCCCTGCGCGTGCTGCGTTCAGCCCGTGATGGGCCTGGACGCAAACCTGCCGGCAAAGCGCGGCGTGTGGCGGTGGATCAGATCCTTCACCCGCAGCTTCATTTTCTTGAGCCGCGCCAGCGCAAACTGGTCTGGTGCACGGCGCTTCAGCTCCATGCGCAAGCGCTCATCGATGCGTTGGTGCATCAGGGTCAATCGATACAAACGGGCCGTCATCCTTGGTCTCCTTACGAGAGGCAATAGGGTGATCGTTCAACCGCTGCGTTTGTGTGTGGGGGGAGGTAGGTGCCCGCCAGAACGCATCGGTTGTCCGATGCGGTCCGACATCACGAGCGTCGTAGAACAACGCCCGCCAGAGGGGCCCGGTCCGCGCAGCCTTAATGCGAGCGATTCGGTCTGATTTCAAGTGTTATTTTCAGGCGGGGAGGAATTTGTTGCCTCGCTTGCTGCTGGCCCGCCCCCGGTTTTATCTGCGCCGGTGGCCCAAACCCTCAGCCTGCTGCGCCGCGCCGCGCGTTACATCCGCCCGATGCTGCTGGTGGCGGTGCTGGTGGGCGCAGCTCTGGCGTGGAACGATGCGGCCCTGCGCCAGCGGATCGGCCTGCCGATGCCCGCAGGCGAGCAAGTCACCGCCGGTTTCGCCTTGTGCGATGCCCCCGGCTATGCGCCGAATTGCGTGGTCGATGGCGACACGTTCCGCATCGCCAGCCGCCGCATCCGCGTGCAAGGGATCGACGCGCCTGAGCGTGACGGGCGCTGCGATGCCGAGCGCGAGCTGGCTCGTCGTGCCACCGCCGACCTGCTCGCCTGGCTGGAGCGCGGACCGTTCCTGATGCTGCCCGCCGATCAGGCCGGGCATGACCGCTATGGCCGCGAGCTGCAGACCGTGTGGCGCGAAGCCGCCGATGGATCGCGCGACGACCTGGGCGATCACATGCGGCGCATCGGCAGTGCCCGCCGCTATGATTCGCGCGCGAAGGTGGACTGGTGCTGATCGGTCCCGCGCGGGCCAGTCCGCCGCATCCGGGCGCAAGCCGGCCCCGCTCTGGCGCTAGCGACGTGCAAAGCTGCGCGCGCAGGCGCTGATACGCGCGATTCGGCGATCCGCGCCGGATCCGGGAAGGATGACGAGATGATACCAAAGACGATTGCAGCTGCCGCGCTGGCAGCGCTGGCCATTGCCGGGACGAGCACCGCCGGCCTCGCCCAGGACAGCAGCCATGACAGCACCCATCATGATGCCGAAGCCGCCCATGCCAAGGAAGCCGCTGCTGGGATCTCTGGTGCCGGCGAGCAGGCCGGCAATGCCGATAAGACCGTGAACACCGCCGAGCGGGTGGATGACCCTCAGGCCGTTGCAGCCAAGCGCGCGCAGGCCGAAGCGCAAGGCGCAGACACGCGAGGCGCCTCCGCCAACACCAAGGGCTGATCAGCCCCATGCGCGGGAAGGAGGGGCGGCCTTGCGCCAGCCCCTCTGACCCCCGGTACTATTCGGCAGCTGTATCTGCTGCGGACGCCGTTTCATCCGGCACGGGCGTCATCGGCGTTTCGGGCACATTCACCGGCACGTTCGCCGGATCGTCGGGAGAGACGATCAGATCACCGCCGCTCACATCCTCCGCATCGGCTTCGTAGGTCGGCTGTTCGGCCTGGCACGCCGCCAGCGAGAGAGCGAAGACACCGGCCAGCGGCAGCAGGGCCGCAGTGCGCAGGGACGGGAACGGGGATGTATTCATGGTCAAAACTCCTGTGTCGCGGGCAGAAGCGAGTCGCCCGCGCGTGAAGCATAGCGCGGATTGCCGGGGCCGTGCCAGTTGCACCATTTACGTATTGCGGCGCCTGAATTGCAGCAACACCGCCACGCTCAGCAAAGCGGCGAAGAAGCACCAGACAGAGGCGAACCACGTCAGGTAGATCGCCGCCGCCGCGATCATCGATGCCACCAGCAGGCCGCCGAACAACCGCACCATCGGATGGCTGGACATCAGCGGAGCAAGACACGCCGCCCCGGCATAGACCAGCACCGCCACCACATCATACTTGTGCGGCAGGTGGTAATCGATGTGGTGCCCGGCAATTTCCGCCCACACCTGCTGCGTGATCAGCGCATTGAGGAAGAACAGGCTAACCGCGATCCCGGCCAGCAGCGGCACGATCAGCCGGCGGCGGTGCGCCGCGCTCGTCTCCAGCGCCAGCACGGCGACGGGCACATAGACCGGCCACAATATGTTGGCGAACATCAGGTAGAGCACCGTCAGCGCGGGAACGGACGGCATGTATTCCGGCCCCGTACCGGCCAGACCCAGCCACAGCCACCCTTCGATGAATTGCTGCGCGGCGAACAGCAGCGGGATCGCCGCATAGGGATAGTTCCGCGCGCCCAGACCGTTACCCGGCCCGTTACCCACACCGTTACCCTGGCCATCGGCCAGCCCGAACCTGTGCGCCTGCCGCAAACTCACCGTGCCGACCACGGCAAGCACGGCACTGGCGGTGAAACTTGCGGTGGCGGAGAAGCAGATGGCACGCGCTCCCTTGAAGGCTGGGGCGGGCAATCCCGCTGCCATGCTATGCCGCAGCGGCACGTGGATGGCTATAGCGCGGACACGGGACCGGGAGATGGCCGCGCAGGTGACCCCACGGTTGGCCACTCCGCGCCCGGTTTGCGCCGCCCAGGTTTACACAAGTGACACGGTGTAAACTTCGCGGACCGGGATAATTGCGCAGTATTTCAGCGTGTTATGTCCTGTTTGGAGGCAAACACACACCTTGCACAAAATAAAATTATCTGACGCGTTCGAGCAATATCCTTACGCGGAGCCACAGACCTGCCTGACCATGTGAAAGAGCCGGTCTGGCGGTAGCGCGGTGGTTTGGGTGTAGGAAAGGGGTGTGGTGGCGCGCTACCCAGTCTCGCAGTAAAGGAAGACCCCACCCCTAACCCCTCCCGCAAGCGGGAGGGGGACTCGTCGCACCATTCTTCTCCCCTCCCGCTTGCGGGAGGGGACGGGGGTGGGCCAGCAACATTAGCGACCACCTTGCGAACACTCCCTCATAAGGGCAAACCCGCTGCATGGCCGAGTGGAACCCACGCAACACTTCCCGCGCCCGCACGTTGCGCCACCAAGCTACTCCTGCCGAGCGCATGCTGTGGAGATACCTCGCCCGCAGCCAGGCAGGCGCAAAGTTCAGCCGGCAAATGCCCGTAGGGCCTTACTTTGCCGATTTCCTGTGCAGGGCATTGAAGCTGGTGGTCGAATGCGATGGCATCAGCCATGACCGGGCGCCGCAGTCAGACGCCGTTCGGGACAACTGGATGCAAGCGAATGGCTATACCGTGCTGCGCTTCACCAATGGTGATGTGTTGGGCAATTCAGAGGGAGTGGTGCTAGCCATCGCCGAAGAAGTGCAAAGGCTAAAAAGTCCGAAAGCCTGATCCCTCCCGCACGCAGGAGGGGAATGCAAATTCCTTAGGTGAGCTCCCAGATACGACCCTTGGTCTTCTTAAGAAGCTGACCTTCCTGCTGAAGCTTTTGCGCTTCCCAATGCATCGCGTACTGCCAAGTGTAAAATAGATCGCCTGACGAACGGAGATCTGCCTCATGATTGTCCCAAATATGCCTCGCAACGTCCGGAACCTAGGAAGGCCCGAGGTCCGTTAGAGCTTCAAACACCCAGCCTTTCAGGTCTTCGCGAGTCGCCACCCCCTACTCCGCCGCCTGTATGCCTGAACCTTCACCCTCACCAAACAGCCCCGGGCCATCGTCCACCGCTTCTTCTTCATTCGCGGCGGTGGCTTTCTTGCGTTTGTCGAAGCTGGACCACACGTCCTGCCAGTTGCCGCGGGTGGCGCCCTTGGAATATTCGGTGGCGCGGGTTTCGAAGAAGTTGGCGTGCTCCACGCCGTTGAGCAGCGGGGCGAGCCAGGGCAGCGGGTGGTCTTCGATCATGTAGATGTTGGGCAGGCCCAGCTGGCCCAGCCGCCAATCGGCGATGTAGCGGATGTAGCGCTTGATTTCCTTGGCCGTCATGCCGGGCACGGGGCCCTGTTCGAACGCCAGATCGATGAAGGCATCTTCCAGCCGCACCGTCTTCTGGCACATGTCCATGATGTCTTCCTTGACCGATTTTGTCAGGCAGTCCCGCTCTGCGCAGAAGGCGTGGAACAGGCGGGTGATGCCTTCGCAGTGCAGGCTCTCATCGCGCACGGACCAGCTGACGATCTGCCCCATGCCCTTCATCTTGTTGAAGCGCGGGAAGTTCATCAGCATGGCAAAGCTGGCAAACAGCTGGAGGCCTTCGGTAAAGCCGCCGAACATGGCCAGCGTGCGGGCAATATCCTCGTCATTGTCGACGCCGAATTCCTGCAGATAGTCGTGCTTGTCCTTCATCTCCTCATATTCCAGGAACATGCCATATTCGCTCTCTGGCATGCCGATGGTGTCGAGCAGGTGGGAATAGGCGGCGATATGCACCGTCTCCATGTTGGAGAAGGCGGCCAGCATCATCTTGACCTCTACCGGCTTGAACACGCGGCCGTATTTTTCGTGGTAGCAATCCTGTACCTCGATATCGGCCTGGGTGAAGAAGCGGAAGATCTGCGTGAGCAGGTTGCGCTCATGATCGGAGAGGTTCTGCGCCCAGTCGCGGCAATCCTCCCCCAAAGGCACTTCTTCGGGCATCCAGTGAATCTGCTGCTGCCGCTTCCAGAACTCATAAGCCCACGGATATTCAAAGGGCTTGTAGGTCTTGCGGGCTTCGAGCAACGACATGTGGTATCTCCGAGAATCTGAGCGAAGTTCCAATATAGGGAACCATGGCGCAGAATCGAAGGCAAGCAGGCAGGTTTATGCGGGGATAAATTGAGGACGAACCGTGCACGGCGTGAGTCCAGCCGTTCGCCGGGCGGGCAGCGGTCAGAGTCATGGCAGCAGCCTGGCCGATGGCCGTGCGCTGCAATCAGTCGTCGCTCTTGCCCATGCGGCGGGAGATTTCGAGCAGGATCAGGATCGGCGTGGCCCACAGCCAGGTGAGCAAGGCCGCTTCGCGCCAGCCGCCGTTTTCGGGCAGGCGCATCGAACAGCTGTATATCTCGAGGACATTTTCCGGCGTGCAGGTGGAGGGCCAGAACGCCCCTGAATACAGGTACACGCCGAACACCAGCCAGAACGCCTGCGCCACATACAGCACAAGATAGCGAGACGTCTTGATCTCGCCATAGCCGTAGTGGGTGGCAAATCTGTTCGGGCGCTTGCTCATGAGCAGGGCAACTACCAGATTGGTGGTTAATACTTTGCAATCGAAAAGCGGTGTGCGGCGCGCGGGCGACAGGCGGCCAGCGCGTCAGTTCTCCACGATCACGAACGGCGCCCAGATCGCCGGATGGGCGGCATCGGGCATGGCGCGATCGGCCATCATTGCCAGCTGGGCACCGCGCAGGGCATCGCCCCGGTCCTCGCCCGCAGCCGCGCGGCGCAGGGTTTCCACGCTGAGATAGGCCGCCGCATCATCGCGCACGCGCCAGTGGCTGAGCATCAGGCTGTGCGCTCCGGCCTGGGCGAAGGCACGCGCGAGGCCGGAATATCCCGGCGCGCTGGCGCTCTCTCCCGCCGCCGTCTCGCACGCGGACAGGATCACCCAGTCGGCATTGAGGTGCAGCGCGGCAATCTCGCTGGCGGTCAGCAGTCCGTCACCCGCCGTGCCCTGTTCGCCAGAGGGGGTGAGCAGCAGCGCCGGTTCCGCCAGCCCCGGCACCTCCCCGCCCAGCAGGCCGTGGGTGGCAAAGGCGATCACGCCGTACCGGTCCAGTTCCAGCGCGTGCAGGCGCTCTTCCGTGGCATCATTGCCTGACAGGACCAGCGATCCGGCACTGCCCAGCGCGGCGGACAGGGCCTGCAATTCATCCCGCGCGCGCGGCAACGGAGGCAGGCTCATCGCCGCGCCCTTGCCCAGCGAGGACGGCAGGCCGGTTGGCGCGCCCACGCCCAGGAAATCCGCCCCGGCCAGGCTGGTGCGGCCAGAGGCCAGCTCCCCCAGATCCGCCAGCACCTTGACCGAGTGATCGCGCAGCAGCCACGGCGCATCGCCCAGATCGTCCGAACTGGTCGCAGTTGTCAGCAGCATGGCGGGCGAAATGCGCGCCAGATAGCCGCTGGCGGGAAACAGCAGGCGCTGCTTGCGCGCCAGCAGCGGGCGCAGATTGGGCGCGAACAGCGCATCATACAGCTGCGCGGCGGCATCTGTATCGAACAGGCCCACCGCCTGCGCCGATTGCCGCACCCGGTCTGCCAGCGTGCGCAGGTCATAGGCGAGCAGCGGCACCTCACCCCATTGCACATCGTCATGACTGATGGCGATGGTCACCGCCCGGTCGGGCAGCGAGAGCGGCAGGACCAGCAGGTCGTCCTCCCCCAATGTCGCCTGCAGATCGGCCAGCGATGCCGTTTGCGGACGGGCCAGCGCGACATATTCGGGAAATTCGCTTTCCAGCTGCGCCTGCGCCGCCTGCGCCTGTTCGCGCGCGCTGGCCAGATTGGCGGCCAGCTGCGCCAGCTGCGCGCCCTCATCGGCCTGCGCTGCGGCCATTTGCGCGGCCAGCGATGCAGTGCGCGCCCGCGCCGCATCCAGCGCATCGAGCAGGCTGCCCAGCCCGTTGCCCCGCGCCAGCGCGCCGGCACGGATGCGCGCGTTGGACAAGGTGAGTTCGGACAGCAGCCGCAATTGCGCGGCTTCGGCTGCCTGATCCATTGCGCCGGCGCGCAGGGCCACCAGCAGATAATCGCCCAGCGCCTCTGGCAGGACTTGCGAGAGCGAGACCAGCTCTGTCTCGCTCGAAGCAACGTCGAACAGCTGGCGGGCGAAGAATTGGGCAGTCGGCGCGGCCAGCGCCACCGCCTCATCATGGCGGCCAAGGTCGGACAGGATGCGCGCGCGGATCAGCCGGGCGGTGAGGATTTCGCTGTGGCCCTCGGGCAATCCTGCTTCCAGCAGCGGCAGGGCGCTGTCGGTCAGCGCCAGCGCTTCCTGCGACCGGCCCAGCCGGGCGAGGTGATCGGCCAGCTGGACCTGCCCGCTGCCGATGTTGAAATTGGTCGGCTCCAGATCCCGGACTAGCTGTTCCACCCCGGCGCGGGCCTCGCGCTCGGCCTCATCCAGCCGTCCCTGCCGGGCGATCGCACGGGCCAGGTTGGTATGCGCGATACCGGGAATATAGGGCTGGGCGCTGGTGTTCATATTGTCGGCTATGGCGGCGGCGGCGCGGAAGATGCCCTCCGCCTCCTCATACTGGCCCAGTTGCTCCAGCGAGCGCGCCAGCATGGATAGCGGGTCATAAATATCTTCATCCGTATCGCCGCGCAGCTTGCGCTCCAGATCCAGATGGCGACGGATCAGCGGCACCGCCTCGCCATAGCGGCCATAGCTGACCAGCACGGCATAGGTGATGTTGAGCACATTGCCCATTTTGGGATGATCGCTGGGCAGGTGGGCAGAGGCATAATCGCGCGCAAACCGCGCCGCCTCCACCGTATCGCGCCGCTCCAGATAATATTTCACCGCGCCGCACGAAGACGCATCGTTCACGATCATCGCATGGTCGGGAACTTGTGCGCGCATGCCAAGGTCCCGCGCAGCGCAGAACGCTGTTTCTGCGGCCACCAGATCATTGTCGGCAAAGGCCAGCACGCCCAGCGCATTATGCGCCAGCGCCAGATCGGCAAGCGCCGCCTCTCCGCCAGCTTCGGCCAGCGCAAAGGCCTGCTGCGCCATCGCCTGCGCCTCATCAATGCGGTTCAGTTCGACCAGCATCATCGAGCCATAGGCGAGCAGGCGGGCGTGGTAGGGCGGGCTGGCATCCATCTGCGCCAGCAATGCCTGGGCGGCTGCAAACTCATCCCACCCCTGCGGATACTGGCGGGCGTAATAATAGGCCACGCCCAGGCCAAAATGCGTCTGCGCCGCCACATCGGCGCTGGTGGAGGGATCGGCCAGCACGCGGGCGGCAAATTCCTGCCATGCGGCCAGCTCCTGCGCGGGCGGGCTGAACTGATCGCGCGCCTGCATCTGCGCCAAAGTTGGCTCCGGCGCTACCTCCTGCGCAGCAAGCGGAACGGCGGCCAGCAAGCCAGAAGCAAGCACCGCAGCAACCACATATTTCATTACAGGAAGCGACCCCAAGCCTTACTTTCCTCTCATCTATTTCAAACTAGAACGATTTTGCCTGCCTGTGCTAGCCTCTACTTGCATCAGGGGGGAGAAATGCTTTGGCCGATCGGGAAAATCGCAGGCCGCTGAAAACGCGGCAAGCGGGCTGGGCGCAGGCGCTTGCCCGCGCGCTGGGCAGCGCCGGGCTTTCCCCCAATGCGATCTCCACCATCGGCATTATCTTCGCCGCGGCGGGCGCATGGGCGTTTCTGCAGGCGGGTGAGAGCCGGTGGCTGTGGCTGGGCGGCGCGCTGGGCATTCAATTGCGCCTGCTGGCCAATATGCTCGACGGGCTGGTGGCGGTGGAAGGCGGAAGGAAAAGCGCCACCGGGCCATTGTTCAACGAATTGCCGGACCGGGTGGAGGATGCGCTGCTGCTGATCGGCGCGGGCTATGCCAGCGGCGTGGCGGAGCTGGGGTATGGCGCCACCATACTGGCCTTTGGCACCGCCTATATTCGCGCCAGTGGCGGGGCGCTGGGGCTGGCGCAGGATTTCGTCGGCCCGATGGCCAAGCAGCACCGCATGTTCGTGCTGACATTGGGCGCGCTGATCGCCTGCGCGCTGGACGATGGCGTCGTCATGCAACTGACCCTGTGGCTCATCATCGCCGGATCGGCGGTGACCTGCGTGATCCGTACACAGCGCATCGCCCACCTGCTGAAAGCACAATTCCGATGATCGCAGACGCGGTGGCAGGACTGGTGCGCGAGCTGATCTTTGCGCTCACCCGCTTTCTGGTCGGCGGCCATGCGCGCTGGCGCGGCTGCGGGCCGGAGCCGGTTCAGCGGATCTATTTCGCCAACCATGCCAGCCATCTGGATACGATCATCCTGTGCGCAGCCCTGCCCGTGACCCTGCGCCGCACCACCCATCCGGTGGCGGCGGCGGATTACTGGGGCCGCAATGCGCTCTCCCGCTTTATCGCGCTCAAGGTGCTGCGCGCCGTGCTGGTGGAGCGCGGCGGCAGCCGCGATCCGCTGGCCCCGTTGCGCGATGTGCTGGAAAGCGGCGAATCGCTGATCATCTTTCCCGAAGGCACGCGCCGGAATGAGGCCCTGCCCGCCCCGTTCAAATCGGGCCTGCACCATCTGGCGCGCGATTTTCCCGCAGTGCAGCTGGTGCCGGTCTATCTGGCCAATCTGGCGCGCGCCTATCCCAAGGGGGCGACCCTGCCCGCGCCGATCAGCTGCGTGGCCAATTTCGGCACGCCGATCACGCTGGCGGAGGGCGAGGACAAGCAGGCCTTCCTCGCCCGCGCGCATGATGCCGTGTGCGTCATGGCCGAAGGCGCCGCATCCACAGGAGTGCCCGCATGAGCCCGACGATGATCACCCTGTTCGGCGGCGTGGCGGCGCTGCTGCTGGTGGCCTCCGCCATCGGCTTTGTGCTGTCACGCACAGTGGCGAGCGAGGCCGGTCGCGCCACGGTCGATAATCTCAACGCGCGGATCAAGGCGTGGTGGATGATGATTGCGATCTTCGCGGTGGCCTTCGCCTTCGGCAAGATCGTCACCATCGTGCTGTTCGCGCTGGTGAGCTTTTATTGCCTGCGCGAGTTCCTTTCGATCACGCCCACACGGGCGGAGGATCACCGCGCCATCGCCGCGGCGTTCTATCTTTTCATCCCGCTGCAATACTGGCTGATCGCGGCGGAATGGCAGACATTGTTCACCATCCTGATCCCGGTGTGGGCCTTCCTGCTGCTGCCCGTGCTGATCGTGCTGAAGGGGGAGACATCGGATTTCCTCCAGCGCAGCGCGCGCATCCAGTGGGCGCTGATGCTGACGGTGTTCTGCATCAGCCATGCGCCCGCGCTGCTGATCCTGGATATTCCCGGCTTCGATCAGAACTTCCTGCTGCTGTTCTTCCTGATCACCGTGGTGCAGCTGTCGGACGTGCTGCAATATGTGTTCGGCAAGCTTTTCGGCAAACGCAAGGTCGCCCCCAGGGTCAGCCCGGCCAAGACGTGGGAGGGGCTGATCGGCGGCGGCCTGACCGCTTCGGCCATCGGCGCTGGCCTGTGGTGGATCACGCCGTTCACGCCCGTTCAGGCGGCGGGCATGGCGCTGGCCATCGTCACCGCGGGCTTTGTGGGCGGGCTGGTGCTGTCAGCGGTCAAACGCTCACTGGGCGCGAAGGACTGGGGCACGATGATAGAGGGACATGGCGGAGCGATGGACCGGATGGATTCGGTCAGCTTTGCCGCGCCGGTGTTCTTCCACCTGATCAACTACTTCTTCGGCGCGTGAGCCGATGGTGGCGCGGGGCTAGTCCTTGCGGCCCTTCTTCGATCCGAAGAAGCTGCCGCCGCCCAGCACGGTGATGCCGACGAAGAAGCCGAAGTCATACCAGCCGCCCTTGTTGGGCACGGCATAGACGGCGATGTCAGGATCGAACAGCGATCCGATCCACGCCCACGGAAACACGAAGCCGTGCCACAGACCCCACCAGAAACCGGGAACATCCGCGCCCTGCGCCACGCCCGCATCGATCTGGTTGGCGCAGGCGGAGAGGAGCAGCACGAGGCCAGCGGTGGCAACAAGCGTGATGGTACGGCGCGCGGTCATGTCATTCCTCCAAGGTGTATCATAAACATAACACACGTGCGCTGGTCATGCAAAGCTGCGTTGCGCAAACAAAAACGGCGGCAATTGCTGCCGCCGTTTTCGCTTGTCTGGTGGCCTGGCCTTACTGACAAGCCAGACACTCGTCGTAATCGGTCGTCGGCAACTCGTACTTGGAAGGTTCCGCGGTGTTGTCCGCTTCCACGCCGCCGGCGAAACCGGCGCGCTGCACGCTCTTTGAGCGCAGGTAATAGAGCGACTTGATGCCCTTTTCCCATGCCTGGAAGTGCAGCATTGCCAGATCCCATTTGTCCACGTCAGCCGGGATGAACAGGTTGAGGCTCTGCGCCTGATCGATGAACGGCGTGCGGTCGGCGGCGAATTCCAGCAGCCAGCGCTGATCGATCTCGAAGCTGGTCTTGAAGGTGGCCTTTTCCTCCGTGGTGAGGAAATCGAGGTGCTGGACGCTGCCGCCCTTCTCCAGGATCGAGTTCCACACATTGGTGGAATTCTTGCTCTTCTTGTCGAGCAGCTTTTCCAGATAGGGGTTCTTCACCACGAAGCTGCCCGAAAGCGTCTTGTGGGTGTAGATATTGGCCGGGATCGGTTCGATACAGGCGCTGGTGCCGCCGCAGATGATGCTGATCGACGCGGTCGGCGCAATCGCCATCTTGCAGCTGAAACGCTCCATCGCGCCCATTTCCTCGGCATCGGGGCACGGGCCGCGTTCCTTGGCCAGCATCATCGATGCTTCGTTCGCCTTGGCATTGATGTGCTTGAACATCTTCAGGTTCCACACCTTGGACATCGTGCTTTCAAACGCGATGTTCTTGGCCTGGAGGAAGGAGTGGAAGCCCATCACGCCCATGCCGACGGAGCGTTCACGCTCGGCCGAATATTTGGCGCGGGCCATCTCGTCCGGGGCGCGGTCGATATAATCCTGCAGCACATTGTCGAGGAAGCGCATCACGTCCTCGATAAAGTCCTTCTCGCCGTTCCACTCTTCCCATTTTTCCAGGTTGAGCGAGGACAGGCAGCACACAGCCGTGCGATCATTGCCCAGATGGTCAATGCCGGTCGGCAGGGTAATTTCGCTGCACAGGTTGGAGGTCGAAACCTTCAGCCCCAGATCGCGGTGATGCTTGGGCATCATCCGGTTCACCGTGTCGGAGAAGACGATATAGGGCTCACCCGTGGCGAGGCGCGTTTCCACCAGCTTCTGGAACAGGCTGCGCGCATCCACGGTGGCGCGGACCGATCCGTCCTTGGGTGACTTGAGGTCAAACTTCTCGCCCGCGCGGACCGCTTCCATGAATTCATCGGTCAGCAGCACGCCGTGGTGCAGGTTGAGCGCCTTGCGGTTGAAATCGCCCGATGGCTTGCGGATTTCGAGGAACTCCTCGATCTCCGGGTGGCTCACATCCAGATAGCAGGCAGCCGAACCGCGCCGCAGCGAGCCTTGCGAAATCGCCAGGGTGAGCGAATCCATCACCCGCACGAAGGGGATGATGCCGCTGGTCTTGCCGTTCAGGCCAACCGGCTCGCCAATGCCGCGCACATGGCCCCAATAAGTGCCGATGCCGCCACCGCGAGAAGCCAGCCAGACATTCTCGTTCCACGTGCCGACAATGCCTTCCAGGCTGTCCGACACGGAATTGAGATAGCAGGAGATCGGCAGGCCGCGCCCGGTGCCGCCATTGGAAAGCACCGGCGTGGCGGGCATGAACCACAGGTTGGAAATATAGTCATACAGGCGCTGCGCATGGGCCTGATCATCAGCGTAGGCATCGGCCACGCGGGCGAACAGGTCCTGATAGGTTTCACCCGGCAGCAGGTAGCGATCGTCCAGCGTCGCCTTGCCGAATTCGGTCAGATTGGCATCGCGCGCGGGATCGGTAGCGATCTCGAACCGGCGTGCATTGACGGTCTTGGAATCGCTTTGCGGCGCGGCCCCGGCCTTTGCGGCCTGCGCCAGCGCACCGGCCACGGCATCGGCGGCAGCCTGTGCCACCAGCTCGTCACTGCCTGCATCCTGCTTGTCCATTGCCACTGCCTTTTCGGACTTGTCGACGACCTTACCGGCAACATCGGCACCGGCCGACTTTGCTTCCGTCCTGGTTTCGGGGGTTGGCGCGCTTGCTGTAAAATCGAGGCCCATTGCCGCTTCGTCCGTGTTCCTGAATTCCATAATTGCGCCCGTCCCGATCTAAATGCTCATCCGGTCCTGTCCTGGACCACCCCGATGTTTCGCCCGATGTTCCGCATGTGTTCGAATCGGCGGGAGTTGCCCCATCCTATCCGTTTCCACGCGTCGGCAGAGAAAAACTTATCCCCCGCCTGCCCACAGGCAGCGGTGAAAGGGAGACCGGAACCGAAAGAATCCTGATGCCTGGCGCGCCCTGGCGCCTGCACTGGAAATCTAGGTATTGTGGGTATCCCTTACAACCCTGCCACAACCCATAGTGAATCGGACTGAATTGCGGCGCAAGTGGGTTCAGACAGTTTTACCGCCCCCTGGACTGCAAATTCATACGTGTCCTACACACACAACACACCGCGACGCGTGGAAGAAACTCGGCTCGCGCGGGGCGCAAGCCCCAAAATCGATCTGCGGAAAAAAATCTGTGCAGTTTCCCGATCGGGATTCAAAAGAATCGCGCGCCGCAACAATGCTGCGCCGTGGTGGTGTTCCATGACCACAGGATCCGCGAAACACCGGGTATCCGCGAAACACTGGGTATGCGCGAAACACTGGACCGCAGAGCCGCCTTGGGACACAAAGCGCCAGGATCGCATGCTGGAGCAACAAGGACGCACAGATGATCTCATTGCTGAAAGCGATTCCCATCGGAATCTTCTTCACCCTGCTGATAGCCCTGTTCATGGGTTCGGGCGGCACAACCGGCGGGCAGCTGAACATTCGCAGCTTCGATGTGGACATCGCAATGCTCGGTCTCGATTTCAAACTCTACTGGTCATGGATGCTGTTCCTTGGCGGAACCTTCCTGTTCTGGGTGCTGATATTCATGATGGGCGATTGAAATCGCTGCAATTTCGATCAATGCCCCGCCAGAAAATACCACATGGGAGAGAGACATGAGCGCCTATATCATCGCCACCTATGACGTGACCGATCCGGAAGGCTTTGCCGCCTATGGTCCATCTGTGGGTCCGACACTTGCCGGGACAGGCGTAGAAGTGCTGGCCATTGATCCGGCCTCCACAGCGATTGAGGGTGATCCGCCCAAGACGACCGTCGTGCTGAAATTCCCCGACGCCGCCGCCGCGCGCGCCTGGTACGATTCGCCTGAATACAGCGCGATCAAGCATCTGCGGACCGACAATAGCAAGGGCCGCATGGTGCTGGTCCAAGGGTTCGTGCCGCCAGCGGGTTAAGGGATGCTGGTCAGGGGAGCCTAAGGCACCAGCACCGTATCCTTCGCCTCCGCGGCGGTCTGCGGATAATCGAGCGTGTAGTGCAGCCCGCGGCTTTCGTGGCGGGCCAGCGCGCTCTTGACGATCAGCTCGGCGCTCTGGTGCAGGTTGCGCAGTTCGATCAGGTCGGTGGTCACGCGGAAGTGGCCGTAATAATCCTCGATCTCGCCGCCCAGCATGGCGATGCGGTGCGCCGCGCGCTCCAGCCGCTTGGTGGTGCGGACAATGCCGACATAGTTCCACATGAAGCGGCGGATCTCGGTCCAGTTCTGCTTGATCACCACCTCTTCATCCGAATCGGTGACGCGGCTTTCATCCCACTCGTGGATCGCGGGCGGAGCGGTGAAGCTGTCCCAGCTGGCGAGAATGTCCTTTGCCGCAGCATCGCCGAACACAAAGCATTCCAGCAGCGAGTTGGAGGCGAGGCGATTGGCCCCGTGCAGGCCGCTTTCGGTGCATTCGCCCGCCGCGTAAAGCCCGGGCAGATCGGTCCGCCCGTTGAGGTCAATCAGCACGCCGCCGCAGGTATAATGCTGCGCCGGCACAACCGGGATCGGGCCGGTGGTCATGTCGATCCCCAGCCCCAGCAGCTTTTCATGGATGGTGGGGAAGTGCTCGCGCACGAACTCCGCCGGCTGGTGGCTGATATCCAGATGGACGAAATCGAGGCCATAGCGCTTGATCTGGTCATCGATGGCGCGGGCGACCACGTCGCGCGGGGCCAGCTCCATCCGCTCGGGATCGTAATCCGCCATGAAGCGGTGGCCGGTTTCAGGATGCAGCAGGTGCCCGCCCTCGCCGCGCACGGCCTCCGTGATCAGGAAGTTCTTGACCTCCAGATTATACAGGCAGGTGGGGTGGAACTGCATCATCTCCATGTTGGAGACACGCGCACCGGCTCGCCAGGCCATGGCAATGCCATCTCCCGTGGCGCCGCGCGGCGCGGTGGAGAACTGGTAGACGCGTCCCGCCCCGCCCGCCGCCATCACCGTGGCGCGCGCGGTATAGGCTTCCACCTTGCCGGTGGCGGTATCCAGCGCATAGGCGCCCCACACCCGGCCGGAGCCTGAATATTTCAGCTCGTTCCGGCCGGTGATCAGGTCCACGCAGGTGCGATCGGGCAGCAGGGTGATGTTGGGATTTTCCTCTGCCGCCTTCAGCAGCGCGGCCTGTACCGCCCAGCCGGTGGCATCGTTGACGTGCACGATCCGGCGGTGCGAATGGCCGCCTTCGCGGGTGAGGTGCAGGTCCTTGCCCTCGGCATTGAACGGCACGCCCAGTTCCACCAGCCGGGCAATTGCTGCGGGAGCCTGGCCGATGACGAATTCCACCGTCTCCAGATCGTTCAGGCCCGCGCCTGCCACCATCGTATCGCGGATGTGATCCTCGAACGTGTCGCCGGTATCGAGCACGGCGGCGATCCCGCCCTGCGCCCATGCGGTGGAGCCGGAGTTGAGCGTGCCCTTGGCCAGCACCAGCACCTTCAGCCGCGTCGCCAGAGACAATGCAGCCGTCAGCCCGGCAGCACCAGAGCCGATTACGAGGACGTCATAAGCCTTGCCAGTCATGATGCGGACATGGCCTTAAGTGGGGACTTGGGCAAGTATGGACCTTTAGCGTATGTCGCTCAGGCGGCCTGTTCGCTGAGCGCCAGCCGCTGACGCCGCGCCCGCAGGGCCGCGCGCAGGAAGCTGGTGATCGGCAGTTCCACCATCCGGTACACCGCCACGCCAAATACCGATGCCGCCACAATCGCCAGCGGCACCAGTGCCACGCCCGGCAGATGCGGGGCCACATACCAGGCGATGAACTGCATCACGAAGATATGCGTGAGGTAGATGCTGTAGGACGCATCGCCCAGCAGCGCGGGCAGCTTCCAGTGCGGCAGGCGGCCATCGAGCGATCGGGCGCCCAGGACGATCAGCATTGCCGGGACCAGCACCGCCGCGACAACGCTGTCTGTGGCATATGGCACCAGCGCCATCATCGCCAGGCCAAGCGGCGCGCAGATTACCGGCAGGCGCAGGTTGAAATGCGCCATCGCCATCCCGCCAGCGAACAGCGCCAGCAGCGGATTTGCCAGGAATGCCGCCTGCGGTGGCAGCGGCAGCAGGCTGGCCAGCGCGGCATAGGCCAGCAGCATCGCGCAGGCCGCATACAGCCGCCATTGCTGCGGCACGAACAGCGCGGCGGCAAAGATCAGATAGAAGAACATCTCGAAATTGAGCGACCAGCCCACCGCCAGCACTGGCGGGCGCGCCATGGGCAAGACCGGATCAAGCAGGAATACAAAGGCGAGCGAGGGGATCAGCCGGTCGGGCGCTAGATCGCTCCACAGCAGGCCCCATGCCAGGGTCGCCAGCCAGTACAGCGGCACGATGCGGATCAGGCGGCGCATCAGGAATTCGCCCGCCCCGATGTCGCGCCCGGTGGTGGAAACCACCATCACGAAGCCGGAAATGACGAAGAAGATGGCCACCCCGTGCCTGAGCCATTCGACCGCCCGCATGTCCGCCACGGGCACGATGCCATAGCCGAAGCAATGGCAGGCAACCACCATCAGCGCGGCCAGCGCGCGCAGGTAATGGATCGAATACTGGTGTTGCTGGGCAGGCGCGTCCATCCGCCGGTCATGCAAGCAAAGTGATAAATATCCGGTTTAGGAGGCCCACTTCTCAGGCCTTCACCGCCTCCACCACGCTGACTGCGGACGCAGTGGGGACCACGCGGGTCATCCTGAAGCCGCTTGCGGCCAGCAAGTGCTCATATTCACCCGGCGTGCGTTCGGCGCCGCCTGGGCCGACCAGCATCATCATGTCCAACACCTTGCCCGGATGCGGCTCATCGCTTTCGGGCAGCACCATCTCCACCAGCAGCAACCGGCCATCGTCGTGCATGGCCGCGTGGCAATGGCCAAGGATGGTGGCGCATTCCTGCTCATCCCAATCGTGGATGATGTGCGACATCAGATAGGCATCATGGCCCGTGGGCACACCGTCAAAGAAGCTGCCGCCGACAATCGAAACGCGGTCCGTCACGCCGAACTTGCCCAGCAGCGCGGGCGCATCGGCCACCACATGCGGCAGGTCATACAGCACGCCATGCAGGCCTTCATGGCGCGAGAGGATATGGCCAAGCATATTGCCCGATGCCCCGCCCACATCGACCAGCGATCCGATGCCCGAGAAATCATAGGCGGCAGCCACCGCAGGCGGCTCCTTCCCGTGAATGCCGACCATCGTTTCGGAGAACATCTCCGCCATGCCGGGCACTTGCTGGATATGTTCGAACAGGCCCTTGCCATAGTGCTTCTCGAAACCCGGCTCCCCCGTGGTGAGCGAGTAATCGAGGTTTTCCCATGACGGGCTGACCAGCTTGCCGATCAGGCTGATCACGGTGGATCGGGCGGAACCGGGCGCGCCGGTCTTCAGCGCCTCTCCCATTTCGGTCAGGCTATAGGTGTGCGGGCCGACCGTTTCGACCAGCCCCATCCCTGTCAGCGTGCGCATGAAGCGGCGAAAGCTGGGCTGGTGCATGCCATATTCGGCGCACAGATCATCTGCCGTGCGCGGCGCGCCGGAAAACCTGTCTGCCAGCCCCATTTCCGCAGTCTGCCGCAGGATCTGGCTGGTCCAGTACCCCCAGGCGATATCCATCAGTTGCGCGGCGGCAGGCGGTGTTTCCAGATCATTGTCATTCATGCGAATCCTCCCCCAAGGTTCGCGACCCGGAGGAAGTCTACGCCTGTTGAGCGAAATGTAACGCGAAAAGCCGGGCGGCTGCCCAGCCTTGCCCCGGCCTTGCCTCAGCCCTGCCTCAGCCCTGCCTCAGCCCTGCCTCAGCCCTGCCCCACCTGGCTGGTCAGCTGCACGAACACGTCTTCCAGATCGGCTTCGCGGGTGGTCACATCGTCCACCGTAAAGCCCTGTTCCTGCAATTTGGCGAGCACCTGTCCGGCGGTCATCTCGGACTTGTCATAGGTGACTTCGATCACCCGTTCGCCCGCCTTCACGCATTTGCGGAAGCGCGGATCGTGCGGCAGGTCGGTGATGTCGGCATCGACCGTGACCGCCACGATCTTCTCACCCATCATGCCCACCAGTTCGCGGGTGGGCTTGTTGGTGATCAGCTCACCGTGGTTGATGATGGCGATGCGGTCACACAATTGCTCCGCCTCCTCCAGGTAATGGGTGGTCAGCACCACGGTCACGCCCTGATCGTTGAGATCGCCCACCAGTTCCCACAGCTGGCGGCGCAGTTCCACGTCCACGCCTGCCGTCGGCTCATCCAGCACCAGGATCGGCGGCGAATGGACCATCGCCTTGGCGATCAGCAGGCGGCGCTTCATCCCGCCAGACAATGTGCGGGCATAGGCATCGCGCTTGTCTTCCAGCCGCACCGCGCGCAGCAGTTCCTCCGACCGGCGCAGAGACTTGGCGATGCCGTACATGCCGCCCTGATTCTCCAGCACCTCGAACGGGGTGAAGAACGGATCGAAGACGATTTCCTGCGGCACGATGCCGATGCAGGTCTTGGCGTTGCGGTGATCCCGGTCGATATCGTGGCCCCAGATCCTGATCGATCCGCTGGTCTTGTTGACCAACCCGGCCATGATGTTGATCAGCGTGGATTTGCCCGCGCCATTGGGGCCGAGCAGGCCGAACACGCCGCCTTGCGGCACATCGAAGGAAAGCCCCTTCAGCGCCAGCTTGGGCTCTGCCTTGTTGCTGCTGGCATATTGCTTGACGACGTCACGAATTTCGATCGCCGGGGAGTTATCTGGTGTTGTGTCAGGCATGGGGCATCCATTGGCCGCTTGCGGCGCGCAGGTAAAGTCCCCCCGGTTTGCAGCGCCGATCGGGCAGCAGCGATATTGCCTGAATCATGCTGACGATATAGGGCGTGTGCCCATGGACAATGCACCCGAAACCACACTGGTCGATACCCCGCGCGTCAGCTGCGATGGCGCTGGCGAAATTCGCGGCGGCACCGGCTATCGCCCCGCCGCCCTGGGCCATCCGCGCGTGTATATGCAGATCGACGAGAAGGGCTTTGTCGATTGCGGATATTGCGACCGGCGATTCATCCTCAAGGGCGGCCCGGCGGATATCACGGCTGGCAAGCAGGCGGCCTGATCCCGAAGGGTCTTCGGGCGATTTTCCCATCGATTCCGGTCAGCCTGTGTTAAGTAGCGATATGAGACTTTGTCCCATCTAGGGAGAATGACGATGAAAAAGCTTCTTACACTTGCAGCCGCCAGCGCCGCATTGGCCCTGGGCGCAACTGCGGCACAGGCTGAAACCCGCCAGGAACGCGGCGAAACGCGCCTTGCTGAAATGCTCGAAGGCTATGAAGCCGGCGAATCGCAGAGCTGCATCACCACCTTCCGTTCCAATGATCTGCAGGTCATCCCGTATGTCGGGCTGGTCTATGACGCCGGGGACACGATCTACGTCGCCCGCGCTGTCAGGCCGGAACGCCTGCGCGATACCGATGTGCCTATCATCGAACGCTTTGGCAGCCAGTTGTGCCGGACCGACGTGATCCGCACGATGGATCGCTATTCGCAGTTCGTGACCGGCGCCTTGTTCCTCGAAGATTTCGTGGCCTACAACAAGGTCGATCGCGGCTGATCCAGACAGGTGGCTGCCGGGCAAAGAGGCTGGGCAGCCAACCTGCTGCACCTGTGGTTCCACCAGCTGGACCCGCAAGACTGGTGGGGCGGATCGGACAAGGCCACCGCCATCCTGCGCAATGGCTTTGAACGCTGGCTGACAGCGCTGCAAAACCGCCCCGATCATGAATTCCTGTCCGATCCGCACACCGCGCTGGCTGCCGTGCTGCTGTTCGATCAACTCCCCCGCAACCTCTATTCCGGCAGCGCCAAGGCGTTTGCCTTTGATGCCAAGGCGCGCGCGCTGACCCGCGCCGTGCTGGCGCGCGGGTGGGACAGTGGGCTGACACCGGCCCAGCGCCAGTTCCTGGCCCTGCCGCTGATGCACAGCGAGCAGATGGCCGACCAGCTGCTCGCTGTGCGCTATTACACGCAGCTTGGCCCGCGTTTTGGCATGCAGTTCGCGCGCGACCACCATGCCATAATCGCCCGCTTTGGCCGCTTTCCCCACCGCAATGAAGCTCTGGGCCGCACCAGCACTGCGGCGGAAATACGCGCGGTGAAGGCAGGCTTTGCCTGGTAGGGTGAATGGCCAGAGCGGCCCGGCCATTTACTTTTCATCCCGGCGGTGCCTAATCTGCGGTGAGGGCAGCCATTGAGACTTGCCCCGAGGAATATGCGGGGGATGGAACGATGAAATATGCCGTGTGGCTGCTCAGGCTGGGATTTGCCGCGTGGCTGGTGCCCGCAGGCCTCAACCATTTCTATCCGCTGTTCTACCAGCCGTATGGCAATGTGCCTGAAAGCACGGCGCTGATGACCGCGCTGATCGATTCCAGGCTGTTCGCGCTGGTCAAGGCCGTGGAGCTGTTTGCCGGGATCTGCCTGATAACCGGCTGGCGCGTGCCGCTGGCGCTGGTGATGCTGCTGCCCGTCTCGTTCAACGTGTGGTACTGGGATGTGCCGTTGCAGGGCTGGGGCTCCGTTTCGGCCTATTATGGCTGGGCAGTGCTGGGCGCGAACCTGCTGTTGTGCCTCGCCTATATCCGCACCTACCTGCCCGTGCTGGCGATGCGCACGACGCCGCGCCTGCCCGGCTCACCCATGCTTTCAGGAGACGGCGCATGAACCGCCTGCTGCTGCCTGCCCGGCTGGTGTTCGGCCTGATCATGCTCGCCAACGGGCTGAGCCATTTCTTCGGACAATTCCTGCCGATGCCCACCGGCACCATGCCGCTGGCCGTGCAATTGATGGAAGCGTTGCAATTCAGTGAGCTGATCAATGTCGCCATGGGCATCCAGCTGGTGGCGGGTGCGCTGGTGCTGGCCGGGCTGTTCATGCCGCTGGCGCTGGCGGCAGTGATGCCGGTCAACGTCTGCGCGCTGTACTGGGCGCTGGTGCTGGAACGCGATCCGCTGTGGGCGCTGGTGGCCGTCATCGTGGTGGGGCTGAATGCGCTGCTGATGCTGGCGCATATGGATCATTACCGGCCGATGCTGGAGCGCCGCCCGCTTGCTGCGGGAGAGGGCGCTGAAAACGGCGAGTATTACGAATCGCTCTACGCCAATCCCGCCGGGCAGACCGCGCCGCGCAAGTTTGCGCTGGCGCTGCTGCCGCTGCTGGGCGCGGCGGCCTTCTTCCAGTTGATAGTGCCGGCCGTGTTCGCCTTCTTTTGCCTCGTGGTGTTGCTCTGGCCCGCCACCGTGCTGCTGCTGCGCACGGCACAAAGCGTGGTGGCCAGGGGCTGAGACCGGTTTGAGGTCTTGGGCCGGGGGCTGCACCTGCGCTAGGAGCAGGGAATGACCAGCGAACCCATCTTGATCCTCACCACCGGCGGCACGATCGACAAGCAGTATTTTGACGCGCTGAGCGAATATCAGGTGGGTGAAAGCACCGTGGGCATGCTGCTGCGCATTGGCCGCGTGGCGCATCCGTTCAGGATCGAGGAAGTGCTGCGCAAGGACAGCCTGGAGCTGACCGATGATGACCGCGCGCTGATCGCCGCGCGCGCCGCCGCCGCGCCCGAAAGCCGCATCGTCATCACCCACGGCACTGACACCATGACCGACACCGCCGGCGCGCTCGCCGCCATTCCCGGCAAGACCATGGTCCTGACCGGAGCGCTCGCCCCCGCCCGCTTCACTGAAAGCGACGCCGCCTTCAACCTGGGCCTGGCCTTCGCCGCCGCCCAGACCTGCGCGCCGGGCGTCTACATCGCCATGAGCGGACAGGTGTTTGACGGGCTACGGGTGAAGAAGGACCGCGAGGCTGGGCGGTTTGTACAGATCGAATAATAAGAGCCCTTGAATGGATTCGACCTAGTGAATCTGTGTCGTAATCACCAACAGATGTAATACTAAACTTCACTATTCCCAAACCGTGTGCAACTTGCTTCCCCATAGGATATGCACGGATTGAAACCTTCTTGCAGCAATCTCTGTTGCCGACTTAAACTGCTCTTCGATCTGCTGCCCTTCGGATCCGTAATCGCTCTCGTTTAGATAGATAATCAAGGAGCAATTAGGGGCATAAGGCTTTTCTGCTTTCTTTGCCGCCGCTCGTTTCAAGAGAGTGTAAGTAGTCGAAGCGGTGAGCCATTGTTCAGATGGATGCTCTCTCAGCACGGTCTGACCAGCACTATGCGCCTCCAAATCTTCACGATACTCATCGCCCCGACGTCGAGGTAACATCGCTTCAGTTGCTTCGAAATGTCGGGTTAAACTGCCAAAGCGCGCCGCGAAATCAGGGAACGGCTCAGGATGCAAGAGCCTGACTTGATCAGCTTTGCTCAGTTTACCAAATTCAGCAGCGATCCAAGCATCACGCCAAAACTGTGTGCCATGCTCAATCATAGGAGAAAACCTTCCTAATTCGAGACGGCACTCCATAACTAGATTGGAAAAGACGTCTGGGCCCTGCCATTCAGACAGGCGCAAGCGCCATTCTGATTTTAAGTCTGCAGACACCTCATTCCCACTCAATCGTGCCTGGTGGCTTTGACGTGTAGTCATAGACCACGCGGTTGATGCCTTGCACTTCGTTGACGATGCGGGTGGCGCAGCCGGTGAGGAAGTGGGCGTCGAAGGGGTAGACGTCGGCGGTCATGCCGTCGGTGCTGGTCACGGCGCGCAGGCCGCAGACGTTGTCGTATGTGCGATAGTCGCCCATCACGCCCACGGTCTTGACCGGCAGCAGCACGGCGAAGGCCTGCCAGATCGCGTCATACAGGCCGGCCTTGCGGATCTCGTCCAGATAGATGGCATCGGCCTTGCGCAAGATATCGCAGCGTTCCTTGGTCACTTCGCCCGGAATACGGATGGCGAGGCCGGGGCCGGGGAACGGGTGGCGGCCAACGAACAGGTCGTTGAGGCCCAGTTCGCGGCCCAGTTCGCGCACCTCATCCTTGAACAGTTCGCGCAAGGGTTCGACCAGCTGCATGTTCATGCGTTCGGGCAGACCGCCGACATTGTGGTGGCTCTTGATCGTCACCGAAGGCCCGCCGGTGAAGGATACGCTCTCGATCACATCGGGATAGAGCGTGCCCTGGGCGAGGAAATCTGCCCCGCCGATGCGGGCCGCCTCCTCCTCGAACACGGCGATGAATTCTCCGCCGATGAACTTGCGCTTCTTTTCCGGGTCGGTCTCACCCGCAAGGCCCGCCATGAAGCGATCCTCCGCATCCACCACCACCAGCGGGATGTTGTAATGGTCGCGGAACAGGCTCTCCACCTGTTCGCGCTCATTCAGGCGCAGCAGGCCGTGATCGACGAACACGCAGGTCAGCTGGTCCCCGATCGCCTCATGAATCAGGATTGCCGCGACCGAGCTGTCGACCCCGCCGGACAGGCCGCAGATGACCTTTCCATCTCCCACCTGCTCCCGGATCTGGGCCACCTTTGTCTCGCGATAGGCGGCCATGGTCCAGTCACCCGCCAGCCCGCAGACATGGCGCACGAAATTGGCGATCAGCTTTCCGCCATCGGGCGTGTGCACCACTTCGGGGTGGAACTGCGTGCCGTAGAACTTGCGCTTCTCATCCGCGATCACCGCGAAGGGCGCACCGTCAGATATCGCGACAATCTCGAATCCGTCGGCAAAGCGGGTGACCTTGTCGCCATGGCTCATCCACACCTGATGGCGCTCGCCCACGTTCCACAACCCGTCAAACAGCGCGCATTCCTTTGTCACGGTCAGGAAAGCGCGGCCAAATTCGCCCCCTTCGCCGGTTTCGTGTCCGGGGCGCACTTCGCCGCCCAGCTGGTGGCTCATCACCTGCTGGCCATAGCAGATGCCCAGAATCGGCACGCCGGCTGCGAACAGCAATTTAGGCGCGCGCGGCGATCCTTCATCGGGAACACTTGCGGGTGAGCCTGACAGGATGATGCCCTTGGGCTTCATCCGGTGGAACGCTTCCTCTGCCAGCGTGAAGGGGGCGATTTCGGAATAGACGCCCGCCTCGCGCACGCGGCGCGCGATCAGCTGGGTCACCTGACTGCCGAAATCGACGATCAGGATGGAATCGGGAAGAAGGGCGCTTTGAGAATCTGTTGGGTTCATGCCGGATCGCTAGCCCCCAAGGCCCGCGCCTGTCCAGCGGCGCGGATGCACAGACCACAATTGCCTGCCGGACATTTGGCCGGGCGGATCTCCATGCTCAGCCGCGAATATTTCAGTTTCATGAGAAACGTCGTTGAAAAATGCGCAACACGTGTGGCTCTTTTCGCATTTGCACAATTCTATGCTGCAATGCACAACAGTGGTGCAGCAAGAGGGCAGGAAGGCCCGGGACAGGACCTGAAAGCAGATCGACCCTTTTGATTGGAGTTCACATCATGAAGACCATTATCATGTCTGCCGCCGCGCTCGCCGCCGCCCTGCTGGGCGCAGCACCCGCCGCCGCACAGACCGTGCAGATCATCGTCACCAGCAATCCGGCGCATCGTGCGTCGCAAGAGGCTCCCGCCTCCCTGGACAGGCTGGCTGAAATCGCAGTGGAAAATGCCTGCGAGAAGCCTTTCATCCGTAACCTCAAGGGCTGGGAACTCTACGCCGCCTGCATCGCCGATGCGCGCCAGCAAGTGGAAGCCCAGCTGGCCCAGCGCAACACCGCCGCCAATCTGGCAGTGGCCCTGCGCTGATCGGCCCACGAATAGTCGGCAGGCCCGGCCGGGTTACTCCTCTCCCAACCCCGCCTGGCCTGTCGGCTACAAGATGGATGCGTCTCGCGAAATCACTGTTGCAAAATACGCAACACTTGTCGAATTTTTCGCATTTGTATTATTTAATTACGCGCCCCATTTGGCCCCCCGAAGGCGAATCCCCCCTCCCGTTCGCCAATCAGGAGTTTCACAATGCGCAATCTTGCAACCATCGTCCTCGCCTCTCTCGCCTCCGTAGCGATCAGCGCCACCATGCTGAACGCTATCCTGGTCTGACCTGAAGCGAGCCGCACACCCTCTCCCTCCCCCCTTCAAGGAGATCCATCATGATCAATCTTCTCAAGCGTTTGCTGAAGTCCTACCTCGAAAGCGTAGGCCGCCTGCCCTATCCGGCAGTGTGGATGGCCTGAGCCGGCCCAACAGCTGACCAGTAAAGCGGCCGCCCCTCACCGGGCGGCCGTTTGCGTTTGGGCGCGGGTCAGACGCAGGTCCCAGGCCAAACCCGCCGTCCCCTTGCGCGTAAACTTGTGGAGTAGTGTCACACCAGCTTCCTTTTACGCCCTGCGATTCCTATATAATGAGCATGACGGAAACACCTGAAACTCCCGCGGAAATTTCTGCCGAAACTCCGGCCAGCAACACCAAGCGCATGGGCGAGTATGGCGCCGAAAGTATCAAGGTTCTCAAGGGCCTGGATGCGGTGCGCAAACGCCCCGGCATGTATATCGGCGATACCGACGATGGCTCCGGCCTGCACCACATGGTGTTCGAAGTGTCGGACAACGCCATTGACGAGGCGCTGGCGGGCCACTGCGACCTGGTGCTGATAGAGCTGAATCCCGATGGATCGGTGTCCGTGGAAGATAATGGCCGCGGAATTCCGGTGGGTATCCACAAGGAAGAAGGCGTCTCCGCCGCAGAAGTCATCATGACCCAGCTGCACGCGGGCGGCAAATTCGACAACACCAATGACGAGAACGCCTACAAGGTTTCAGGCGGCCTGCACGGCGTGGGCGTCTCGGTCGTCAACGCCCTGTCGGAATGGCTGGAACTGGTGGTGTGGCGCGATGGCAAGGAACATTACATCCGCTTTGAACACGGCGACGCCGTATCCCCGCTGGTCATTCGCGCCGATGCGCCCAGGGTTGACGGCAATGCGGATGACAATGGCTTCAAGAAGGGCACGCGCGTTACCTTCATGGCCTCCAGCGAAACGTTCAAGAACGTGCTGGAATATGATTTCGACAAGCTGGAGCATCGCTACCGCGAGCTGGCCTTCCTCAATTCCGGCGTACGCATCCTGATCCGCGACAATCGCGGAGAGGAGCCGCTGGAGCATGACCTGTTCTACGAAGGCGGCATCGCGGCTTTCGTGAAATATCTCGACCGCAACAAGCAGCCGCTGGTGCCCGAACCCATCTCCGTCTCGGCGGAGAAGGAAGGCATCGGCATCGATGTCGCGCTGGAATGGAACGACAGCTATTACGAAAACGTGCTGTGTTTCACCAACAACATCCCGCAGCGCGATGGCGGCACGCATCTGGCCGCATTCCGTTCTGCGCTGACCCGCACGATCAACAATTATGCCGATAGCTCGGGCCTGCTGAAGAAGGAAAAGGTCTCGCTTTCGGGTGAGGACATGCGCGAAGGGCTGACCGCCATCGTATCGGTCAAGCTGCCCGATCCCAAGTTCTCCAGCCAGACCAAGGACAAGCTGGTCTCCTCCGAAGTGCGCCAGCCGCTGGAAAGCCTGATGGGTGAGAAGATGAGCGAATGGCTGGAGGAAAACCCCGCCGACGCCAAATCCATCATCCAGAAGGTGATCGATGCCGCCGCCGCGCGCGAGGCCGCCAAGCGCGCCCGCGAGATGAGCCGCAAGGGCGCGATGAGCATCGCCAGCCTGCCCGGCAAGCTGGCTGACTGCCAGGAACGCGATCCCGCCAAGTCCGAATTGTTCCTGGTGGAGGGCGATTCCGCTGGCGGCAGCGCCAAGCAGGGCCGTGACCGCAAGACGCAGGCGATCCTGCCGCTGAAGGGCAAGATCCTCAACGTGGAGCGCGCGCGGCTGGACCGGATCATCTCCTCCAAGGAAGTGGGCACGCTGATCCAGGCGATGGGCACCGGCATTCGCGAGGAATTCAACCTTGAGAAGCTGCGCTATCACAAGATCGTGATCATGACCGACGCCGACGTCGACGGCGCGCATATCCGCACGCTGCTGCTCACCTTCTTCCACCGGCAGATGCCCGCGATTGTGGAAGCCGGGCATTTGTTCATCGCTCAGCCGCCTTTGTACAAGGTCGCCAAGGGCCGCAGCGAGGTTTACCTGAAGGACCAGCCCGCGCTCGATCGCTATCTGGTGGAAGCCGGATTGCAGGGCCGCGTTCTGGAAACGGCAGGCGGCGCGCGCAGCGGGGCCGATCTGGCAGAGCTGGTGGAGCAGGCCCTGCGCCTCAAGAACACGCTCGCCTTCGTACCGCGCAAATATAACTACAATGTGGTGGAAGCGATGGCGCTGAACGGCGCGTTCGAGCCCGGGCTGACGCTGGACCAACGTGCCGAGCGGCTGGATGCCTGCGCCGCCCATCTGCAAATGGGCGACAGCGAGGCCCGCTGGTCCGCGCGCATTGCCGAAGATGGCCACGTGCGCTTTGACCGCGTGTGGCGCGGCGTGACCGATGTCCACCTGATCGAAGCCAAGTTCCTCGAAAGCGGCGAAGCGCGCCGCCTGCATGCCCGTGCCGGCGATCAGGGCGGCGTGTTCACCACGCCCGTGCGGCTGGTGCGTTCCAGCGCGGCAGAGCCGGAGCCGGTGGAGGAAGTGGCCGCAGACGAGGACGGCACCGAGGCCGAAACCGCCGTGGTGGCGGGCGATGGTGCAATCACCCTGGCAACCCAGCTGGTGGATGCAGTGATGGCCGCGGGCCGCAAGGGCCTCTCCATTCAGCGCTACAAGGGTCTGGGCGAAATGAACGCCGACCAGCTGTGGGAAACCACGCTCGACCCCGATGTGCGCATCCTGCTGCAGGTAAAGGTGGAAGACGCCGACGTTACGGACGAAATCTTCACCCGCCTGATGGGCGACGTGGTCGAACCGCGGCGCGAGTTCATTCAGGACAATGCGCTGAACGTGGCCAATCTGGACGTTTGATTCAGCTACGTCTGGGGCGCGCCCTCACTCGTTACCCGGTATTGCGTCCACCATGGCGGGATCGGCGCTTTCCAGCTCCTCGCGGGCATTCTCTCGCGCTTCTTGCGTATAGGCGGGCGCGTCCTGCAACGGCTCGAACCGCTCTGTCTGCAGGCACAGTGTCGCGATCAGCGGATAATGGTCGGAGCCGACACCCTGCCCGGTCTCGAACCGCATGACGCCGAAATCCTCGGTGTGAAACAGATGGTCGAGCGGCCAGCGCATGGCCGGATTGGTGGCATCGAAGCTGGCGAAGAAGCCGCGGCCAATACGCGGATCGACCATCTCGCCCACGCGCTGGAACGTCTCGCTCACACGTGACCACGGCACATCGTTGAAATCGCCCATCACCAGAGTGGGGCGCCCAGAATCGCGCACCAGATCGGCCAGCAGCACCAGCTCGGCATCCCGCTGGCCGCTGTCCTGCCCCGGACGTGGGGGAAGCGGATGGACGGCAAAGAAGGTGGGGCGCAGGCCGCTGCCCATCTCCACCCGCGCGCGGATCAGCGGCGTATCGTCACCCGCCAGCTCCAGATGCTCGACCTCGCTCAGCGGCAGGCGTGAATAGAGCGCCATGCCATATTTGTTATCCAGCGGAATCCTGCGCGAATAGGGATAGTCCACCTCCAGCGGGGTGAGTGCATCGATCCATGCCGCATCCACTTCCATCGCCAGGAACACGTCCGGCTGCTCGGTGCGCACCAGCTCCAGCGTACGACCATAATCGCGATTGTCCTGCAGCACGTTGAGCGAGAGCAGGTGCAGGCGCCGCTCCGGCACGCAGTTGATCGCCGGGATCGCCTGCCGATCGGCCAGCGATGAATAGGGAAAGACCTGATACAGCTGGAACGCCAGCGCCACCGTGCCCACCGCCAGCCACCAGCGCGCCTTCGCCCGGCACAGCGCAAACAGACCCGCCATCGCCAGCACCAGCAGCGCGGCGAATTGCAGGCGCGGGAAATCGAAAACCCGAATCCACCAGGCATCGACAGCGACGATCCCGACAAATGTCGCGATGGTCAGCAAGGCAATCATCGCCTTGGTGATACGGATCAGGATGTTGCGCGCCATACTACCTTACCCAAGCCTTGGGCGGCGCGAATGTTCCTGCGCGGTCGGCTTGAGTTTTGAGCTCTGGCGCTCAGCGGAAGAGTGGCTGCCATCCAAGGGCATCCGTGATGGGCACCTGCTCGCAATATGCCGCGAAGGCAGTTTCGATTTCTGCAAGCGACAGGCTGGAGCCGCGTCCCCTTGCCGGTTGAGGATCGCCTGCGCGAACTGCAATGAAGTGAAGATCTTCGCTGCCTTCGCGCTTCTCAAGGACAAAACCGTCATCGGCCCAGGCGGTTTGCAGATAGTGCCCATCATCGAAGGAAAGGATAGCAAAGCCATCTTCATCCTCCGCAATCCGGCACAGCATGTCGCGCACCGCATTGGGGGAGACATTATCAAACACTTCCTCACCCGAAAAATCGAGGTGCATCGGCACCGCTGTTTGTGCAGGAAAAGCGACTGAAGACTTCGGTGGTTTCGGAACCTTTGCCGCAGGGTTTACCGTCCGACGCAGAAATCTGATCAGGGGCTCAGCATCCCGGCGCGACTTGTTTGCAAACCAGAATGACAATCCCACTGAAAAAAATACGAGAGCCAACGCCAGATAGAATACTGGCGCCAGTGTATCAGCACGCCAATGAGCAATCAGTGGGATTGCCGCCATAAGGCAGGCCATGAACGTCATGCCAATCAGGCCATTGAGGTCGGAGCCTGCCCTGCCGCTTATCCGCGTGCCGAAGCCGTCGACTGAAATGCGCGCCAGCACCATTGGCCCGTTTTTATCAAGAGCACTGATCCACAGGCACAGGAAGGGTCCCACGATCCAGCCTCGGGCACCACGCTTGGGATCAAACCAGCTCTTCTTGTTCGCCCGAATTGCGGCCTTCACCGCATCCACTGGCATGTGCGATGCCACCTCAAAATGATCGCCAAATGGTTGGAAAGCCATGGCCTCGATTACATCCTGAACACGCCGAACCTCGGGCGGTCCTCGAATGGCGCTTCCAGACAGGCCGCGAGGCTCAGCCCCAACACGTCGCGCGTCTGGACAGGGTCGATCACGCCGTCATCCCACAGGCGGGCGGTGGCGTAATATGGGTTGCCCTCGGTCTCGTATTTCTCGCGGATCGGGGCCTTGAAGGCTTCGGCTTCTTCCTCGCTCCAGCTGTCGGCATCGCGGTGGACGGTGGCGAGCACGCTGGCGGCCTGTTCGCCGCCCATCACGCTGATGCGCGCATTGGGCCAGGTGAACAGGAAGCGCGGATCGTAAGCTCGTCCGCACATGCCGTAATTGCCGGCGCCAAAACTGCCGCCGATCACCACCGTAAGCTTGGGAACCTGCGCCGTGGCGACGGCGGTCACCAGCTTGGCGCCATGCTTGGCGATGCCTTCCGCCTCATACTTGCCGCCGACCATGAAGCCGGAGATATTCTGCAGGAACAACAGCGGTATACCGCGCTGGCAGGCCAGCTCTATGAAGTGAGCGCCCTTCACCGCGCTTTCGGAAAACAGCACCCCATTGTTGGCCAGAATCGCCACGGGCATGCCCCAGATATGCGCAAAGCCGCACACCAGTGTTGCGCCATATTGCGCCTTGAATTCGTGGAACTCGCTGGCGTCCACCAGCCGCGCGATCACCTCGTGCACGTCATAGGGCGCGCGCACGTCGTCGGGGATGATGGAGTACAGGTCCTCGGCGTCAAACTTCGGCGCAATCGGCTCTCTCAAGTTAACTTCAGCTTTTGTGGAAAAGCCCATATGGCTGACGATATCACGCAAGATGGTCAGCGCGTGTTCGTCATTTTCGGCCAGATGATCGGCCACGCCGGACTTCCTGGCATGCAGCGCGCCGCCGCCCAGATCCTCGGCCGAAATCTCCTCCCCCGTGGCCGCTTTTACCAGCGGCGGACCGGCCAGGAAGATGGTGCCCTGATCGCGCACGATCACGCTCTCATCGCTCATCGCCGGGACATAGGCACCGCCCGCGGTGCAGCTGCCCATCACGCAGGCAATCTGCGCAATGCCCAGCGCGGACATATTGGCCTGATTGAAGAATATCCGCCCAAAGTGGTCGCGATCAGGAAACACCTCCGCCTGATGCGGCAGATTGGCGCCGCCGCTATCCACCAGATAGAGGCACGGCAGGCGGTTGGCCTGCGCGATCTCCTGCGCGCGAAGGTGCTTCTTCACGCTCATCGGATAATAAGTGCCGCCCTTCACCGTGGCATCATTACACACGATCATCGCCTGCCGCCCGGACACCCGGCCAATGCCCGCGATCAGCCCTGCGCCCGGCACCGCATCATCATACAGCCCGCCCGCCGCCAGTTGCCCGATTTCCAGAAAAGGCGAGCCGGGATCGAGCAGCCGCTCGACCCGCTCCCGCGGCAGCAGCTTGCCGCGCGCCGTGTGCCGCTCCCGGCTGCGTTCGGACCCGCCGAGCGCCGCCTTGGCGACCTTTGCGCGCAATTCTTCCGCCAGCGCGCGATTATGCCTCGCGCGCTGGCGGCTTTCTTCGCTGGTTACATCCAGCTTGGTTGAGAGAACGGGTCCGCTCATTCCACCATATTCAGATGCTCGGCAAAGAACGGCAGTACCAGTTCGTTGAAGCGCTGGCCGATCTTGTCGGTGTGGGTGCCTTCATAGGTTTCGAAGATGTGCTTGATGCCGAACTTGTCCAGCTCCGCGCTGATCATCGTGTCGTCGCGGATCAGGCCGTCCTGTTCGCCGACGTCGCTGCCGATGGCGTCGAAGCTTTGCAGCGCATCGATATGGCTGGAGACCATGGCGAGCGGAGAGTTGTTGGCCCAGCGCGCGATCACCAGCTGATCGACCGTGCCGTCTGCGGCGAGCGGGAAATCAACGTAGAACGGCGGCTTGAGCGGATTGGGCGCCCATGCCACGGCAGAGGCGAGCCCGGCGCGCATGCCAAAGCCGGACTGGTCCACTCCGTCACGCGGGACAGCGGCCATGGCGGTGGCGCTCTCCACCGTTTCACCGCGCGGCGAAACGCAGCAGGCGCTCTGCGCCCAGATCGATCCGAAGCTTTCGGGATAGGTCATGGCGGTAACCCAGGTGCCGTATCCGCCCATCGAATGGCCCGCCAGCCCGCGCCCTTCGCGGGTGGGAATGGTGCGGTAATTGGCGTCCATATAGGCCACCAGATCCTTGGCGATGAACTCGCGGAAGTTGCCGGTGGTGACGGAGTTGGAATACATCGATCCGCCCATCGCCGTCAGCGTATCGGGCACCACCACGATGAACTCACGGCCCGCTGCGGCATTTTCAGCCACGGCGGTGGGGACCTGCATGTAATCGTAGAAATCGCGGCCGGAGATGGCGAAGCCGTGGAGGTAATAGACCACCGGATAATGCCGGCTGGGGCTGCTGGCATAGGACGGCGGCAGCACCACCATCACTTCACGGTCGGCGCTGTTGCCTTCCAGGTTGCCTTCCAGCGAGGCACCGTGAACCATCGGTGCTTCCACCGTGATACCGGCGGGCACTACCGCGTCAGGCGCGGTGATGTTTTGCGCCAGTGCGGGCTGGGCGGTCAGCGCGGTCAGCGCCGCTGCGGTGATAATAAGGCCTTTGAGCATTGGGTTATTCCTCATCCAGGTGTTCGGCAAAAAAGGGCAGCACATGGCTGCGGATACGCGCGGCGATCCGGTTTCCGTGATCGCCTTCATAAACCTCGTAAACATGGTCCACGCCAAAGCGCAGCAGCTCTTGATGCATGGCTTCATTGCCCACGCTCAGGCTGTCTGCATTGCCCACGTCAAAGGCGATGGCTTCCAGCTGACGCAGATTGGGCAGATATTGCGGCAGCATGGGAATGATCGAGTTGGCGGCGATGCGCGCGGTGACCGCCGGATCGATCGTGCCGTCATCCAGCAGGCCATTGTCGACGAAATTGGTGCCATCGGGATCGGGCGACCATGCGGCGAGGAAGGGCATCGCTCCAAGCTGGCCGAATTCGGCATCGGCGATCACCTCGTCCGTGATGCCTTCAGCCTGCCGCGCATCGTCCGCCGACAGATCGCGCACCAGCTGGCAGCAGGCGCTCATCGCGTAGATGCTGGAGAACACATCGGGGAACTTCATGCCGAGGCGCAATGTGCCGTATCCGCCCATCGAATGGCCGGCCAGCCCGCGCGATTCGCGGTTGGCGACGGTGCGGAAATTGGCGTCGACATAGGCCACCAGGTCACGCGCCACATAGGTTTCGAAATCGCCCGTGGTGGGGGAACTGGAATAGAAGCTGCCGCGCATGCGCGATTGCCCGTCGGGCATCACCAGGATGAAGTCCTCACCCGCAGCGGCGGCTTCGTCCACCGCCTCCTCGAAATGGGCGAAGTCCTGGTACATTTGTGGCGTGGCCCAGTATCCGTGGAGGAAATAGACCACACGGTAATGCCTGCCGGGGTTCTCATCATAGCCGGGCGGAGTGAACACCAGCGCCAGCCGGTCTGCCGGATTGCCTTCCCAGTTCCCTTCCAGCGCGGGGCTGTGAAAGGTGACTTCATTGATGCGGGCATGGTCCTGTGCGGCTGACGGCACGGACAGCAATGCGGCGATGGCGGCGCAGGCAATAGCGCAGGCCGGAGCGATCTGTCTCAGCATCTATTCGCCATCCAGGTGTGCGGCAAAGAATGGCAGCACATGAGTGCGGATGCGTTCCGCGATGCGGTTGCCGTGATCGCCTTCATACAGCTGGAACTGATATTCGACGCCGAAGCGGTCAAGTTCGGCCATGAAGGTGCGGTTGCCCTGCAGCAGGAAATCGGCATCCCCAATATCGATGGCGAAACCTTCAAGATCGTTTAGCGAGCTCAGATATTGCGGCAGGATCACCACCGGCGAATTGGCTGCCATGCGGTATTCCACCAGCTTGTCGATGGCGCCATCATCACCCAGCGTGGTATCGATCATCAAGGCGTTTTCGGCGTTGGGATCGGGCGCCCAGGCCGCCCCGGTCGAGGCCCCCGCCAGCGCGCCAAACTGGGCGCCGTCCAATTCCGCCTCGGTCAGCACATTGATGCCGGCCGCCTGTTCGGCATCGATCGGCTGCGGCGGCAGGCAGCATGCGCTCATCATATAGATGCTGGAAAACACGCCCGGGTGTTTCATTGCGATGCGGATTGTGCCGTACCCGCCCATGGAATGGCCGGACAGGCCGCGGCTGTCGGGATCGGCGATGGTGCGATAATTGGCATCAACCCAGGAAACCAGATCCTGTGCCACCATTGCCTCGTAGTCGCCGACTACCGGGCTGCTCGAATAGAACCCGCCCTTTAGCTTTGAATGCCCGTCAGGGATCACCATGATCATGTCATGACCGGCCTCGGCCGCCGCCTGCACCGACTCTTCGAAATGCATGCTCTGCTGGTACATTTGCGGGGTCGCGAAATAGCCGTGCAGGAATATGACCACCGGATAATGCCTGGTCGGATTCTCGTCATATCCGGGCGGCGTTACGACATAGACGCCGCGCTCGGCGCTATTGCCTTCCAGATTGCCCTCCATCGCGCGGCTGTGAAAACTTGTCCACTCGATCCGGGCGGCGTCCTGCGCCAATGCGGGCGCGGCAGTTATGGCCAGTGTGATGGTGGCCGCGCCAAGCGCGCCGATGAACCTGTTCAGCATTGATCTCCCCTCAAACGTCAGGTGCCGATCAGTTCCCGGCCGATCAGCATGCGGCGAATTTCGTTGGTTCCTGCGCCGATGTCCAGCAACTTTGCATCTCGCAGGTAACGTTCCACCGGCCAGTCGGTGGTGTAGCCCGCCCCGCCCAGCGCCTGCACCGCCTCTCCCGCCACGCGAAAGGCGCTTTCGCTCGCCAGCAGGATCGCGCCTGCTGCATCGAAGCGCGTGGTCTTGCCCGCATCGCACGCCCGCGCCACGGCATAGGCATAGGCACGCGCCGATTGCAGCGCCACATACATGTCCGCCACCTTGGCCTGGATCAGCTGGAAACTGCCGATGGCCTGGCCGAATTGGCGGCGCTCACGGACGTAGGGGATCACCGTGTCGAGGCAGGCCTGCATGATGCCCAGCTGCACGCCGGACAGCACCGTGCGTTCATAGTCCAGCCCGCTCATCAGCACCCGCGCGCCTGCGCCCACTTCGCCCAGCACATGGCTGTCAGGCACGGTGCAATCATCGAACACCAGTTCCGACGTGGGCGATCCGCGCATGCCCATCTTGCCGATCTTCTGCCCCGGCTCGAACCCCGCCATGTGCTTTTCGACCACGAAGGCGGTGATGCCTTTGGATCCGCCATCGGGATCGGTCTTGGCATAGACCACCACCACATCGGCATAATGGCCATTGGTGATCCAGAACTTGGTGCCGTTGAGCTTCCACCCGCCATCGACCCTGTCGGCGCGCAGTTTCATGGCGATCACGTCCGATCCCGCGCCCGGCTCGCTCATCGCCAGCGCGCCGACATGCTCGCCGCTGATCAGGCGCGGCAGGTGGCGCGCCTTCTGCTGCGCCGTGCCCCAGCGGGCGATCTGGTTGACACACAGGTTGGAATGGGCGCCATAGGAAAGGCCGACAGAGGCGCTGGCGCGGCTCACTTCCTCCACCGCGATAGTGTGCTCCAGATAGCCCAGGCCAAGACCGCCATCTTCTTCAGAAACCGTGATTCCGTGCAGCCCCAGTTCACCCATCTGTGGCCACAGGTCCCGCGGAAATGCATCGTCCCGGTCCACTTGCTGCGCTCTTGGCGCAATCTGTTCATCGGCAAAGCGGCTCACGCTTTCGCGGATCATCGCGGCGTTTTCGCCCAGGGCAAAGTCGAAATCGGGGGTTGCGCGCATGACGTCTCTCTCCTTGCCTTGCAGGCATAGCAAGGCGCTGCCATCGGGCCTAGTGGTTACAGATGAAACATCATCCCCCCAAGAACTTGTTTTCTGGCCAAGCCGGGGCGGACATCCTATCCTGACAACGGAGCAAACAGGTTGAATCTTCACGATCCCAAACCGCTGGCCGAAATGCCCATGCCTTCACCCGAGTATTCGGATGAGGAGAAGCGCCTGCGCGTGCTGGAGGATTTCCAGGCAGAGGCGCTGGAAGACGACCCCGAATTGCAGGCGATCGTCAATTTCGCCGCAAAACTGTGCAACGTGCCCGCATCGATGGTGACCTTGCTGGATGACCGGCGGCAGTTCTTCCTGGCCCGCACCGGGGTGGACCAGCGTGAGACGCCGCGCGGAATTTCGTTCTGCACCCATGCGCTGGGTCAGTCGGAGATCATGGAAGTGGCCGATGCCGCGCTGGATGCGCGCTTTGCCGATAATCCGCTGGTCACCGGCGATCCGCATGTGCGCTATTATGCCGGCCAGCCGCTGGTTTCCGATGAAGGCGCGCCGCTGGGCACCTTGTGCGTGATCGATCTGCAACCCCATGCCGAGGCGTTGAATGAGTTCCAGCGCGAAGGGCTGGCAGTGCTGGCACAGGCCGCCATGCGCCGCCTGCGCTCTCGCCGGCAGGGGCTGGTGGCCACGCGTGAGATCGAGCGTAGCGAGGCGCGCTTCAAGGCGCTGGCGGATTCGATGCCCGACATTGCCTTTTCCGCCAATCAGGATGGCGTGTTCGATTACTTCAACCGGCGCTGGCAGGAATTCACCGGCGCGCCGCTGCCTTATAATGAGGAGATCGGGCGCACCGTCCTGCATCCTGACGATTATCAGGATATCATCGATGACTGGATGGAGGCCATCGCCACGCGCAAGCCGTATGAGCGGGAGAACCGCCTGCGCCGCGCCGACGGGCAATATCGCTGGATGCTGGTGCGCGCGCTGCCGGTGAAGACCGGCGTGGGGGACCGCATCCGCTGGTTCGGCACCATGACCGACATCGACGATGCGCATAAGCTTTCCGAAAGCCGCGACATGCTGGCCAAGGAGCTGTCGCACCGGATCAAGAACATCTTCGCCGTGGTCAGCGGGCTGGTATCCCTGCAGGCGCGCAAGGAACCCGAGCACAAGGACTTTGCCGAGACGCTGAACGATACGCTGCGCGCGCTGGGCCGGGCGCATGATTTCGTCCGCCCTGCCAGCGGCTCGACGCGGGAGAGCCTCAAGGGCCTGCTCGAAGTGGTGTTTGCCCCCTATCGCGCCGCCGGACAGGAACCGCGCGTGATCGTGACCGGGCAGGAAAGCGCCGTGGGTCAGGCCGCGGCCACATCGATCGCGCTGATATTCCATGAACTGGCGACCAATTCGGCCAAATATGGCGCGCTGAGCGTGGATGGCGGAACGGTGACGCTGAACATTGCCGAGGATGGCGAGCAGGTTCACCTTCTGTGGCAGGAACATGGCGGGCCGCCGCCGCAGGACAATGGCAAAAGCGGGTTCGGATCGCGGCTTGTCGACCTGACGGTCACCGGCCAGTTGCAGGGCAGCTGGGAACGCCGGTTCGAGCCGGCCGGGCTGGTGGTTGAACTGGTGCTACCGAGGGACGCCATCGCCCCGATGGGCCTGATGGCTGAAACCGAGGCCTCAACCTGACGCCTGGCGTTACGAATAATCCTCGGGAAAGCCCGCGCCATGTGGCCATTCAGGCCCCGCCAGCGCCATCACCTTGAACAGATCGCCCATCTGATCGGGCGCAACCAGCCGGTCACGCGCAGACATCAGTGCCTGCCGGTGCTGCGGGGCAAAGTCCGCCAGCGATTCGGCGCGCTGGTCGATGCCCAGTGCACGCAGCCACTCGCCCTGCGTGACCGTGCCCACCCATTTGGCCCCGCGCGACAGGGCAATCTGCTTCATCTGGTCAAAATCGACATGGGCGGTGAGGTCGGCCTGCCCCGGCGCGCTCAACGGCTCCAGCTTCTGGTGCGCGCGCACCGCCTGCAGCGTCGATCCGCTGCGCGGCTGGATATGGCCATAATCGATGAACAGCGCCGCGCCGCCCTGGGCAACCAGTCGGCCCGCCACTTCGAACATATTGGCCGCAGCACCGGGACAGGTTTCCATCACCGTGCCCACTTCGGCCTGTCGGCGCGCCTCCGGCACGGCGGAATCCATCGGCTGGCGACCGGGCAGCAGCACGAATTCATCGCCATCGACGCCCACCATCACCTCACGCCAGCCCTCGGCGGTCATGATCAGTTGCCGCACCGGCAGCGCATCGAGGAATTCATTGCCGACGATCAGCACCGGTCCGCGCATGGGTACGGTGGACAGGTCATCGTGGAAAATCGCATCGGGAACCTGTTCCAGCTGCACATCGCGCAGCCGGGTGGACCCTTCCACCAGATGCATCCGCGGCCTGAGGCCATAGCGCTTCATCGCCCGCCCGGCATCGCGCGCCAGGAAACCGCGCCCCGGCCCCAGTTCCACATAATGGACCGGCTCCGTTCGTCCGCCCCTGATCCACAGATCGGCCAGCCACAGGCCGATCAGCTCGCCAAACATCTGGCTGATCTCGGGCGCGGTGATGAAATCGCCTTCGGACCCGAACGGATCGCGACTGGAATAATAGCGGGCGTTGGATTCGCCCATGAAGTGCATCAGGCTGATGGGTCCGGTGGACGATATCAGCCGCCGGAAAATATCCCCCAGATCATCGCCCGCACCAGTCCCGGATTTGCCGTGGTCCATCGCCCGGTCAGCCGGCAGGCCGCTTGTGTCCGCTTGCCAGCGGCGTGCGGGTGAGCGCCCATATGACCAGCCCCAGCCCGCCCAGGATCAGCGGAATGGTCAGCCACTGGCCCATGTTGAGGCCGGTGCGCACGGCAAATTCCGCCAGCTGGGCATCGGGTTCGCGGAAGAATTCCACGATGAACCGGCCCGAAGCGATCAGCACGGTGAAAGTGCCCACCAGCAGGCCGGGGCGATAACGCGCCCGGCTGAACCAGAACAGCGGGATCAGCACCGCGGCCACCAGCGCCCCTTCCAGCAGCGCTTCGTAAAGCTGGCTGGGATGGCGCGGCACGTAAGAGGAGATGCAGGTGCTGGCCGAATGCTGGATATCGCAGAAAGTCATCGCCCACGGCAGGTCTGCCGGGGCAGCGCGGCCCCACAGTTCGCCATTGATGAAATTGGCCAGCCGCCCCAGCAACATGGCCGGGCCGACATTGACGGCGATATAATCACACACGCGGATGAAATTGAGCTGCCCGCGCCATGAGACCCAGCCGATCGCCGTCGTCACCCCGATCACCCCGCCGTGGAAGCTCATCCCGCCGTCCCACAGGCGCAGCACGCGCCAGGATATGAAGGTGTCCGGCTCAAACGTGGTCCACAGTTCGGGCTGGTAGAAAGTGGCATAGCCGAGCCTGCCGCCAAGAATGGTGCCGACCATGCAATAGAAGAACAGGTCGTCTGCATGGCGCTGGGCCAGCGGGGCACCGGGCGCCTTGATCATGAGCGAGAGGTGCCAGTAGGCGAAAAACAGGCCGAACAGATAGGCCAGCGAATAATAGCGCAGGGTGAAGATACCCAGGTCGATCCCGTTCTTCAGCCCCAGGTCGATCCAGTTGGTCGTCCCGCCTGTCGCTACTGCCAGAAATTCGAGCATTGTCACCGCACCCCGTTGTTGGCGCAGGCAATGGCACAGCGCACCTTCCGGTAAAACCCCTGATCCGCATGCACAGCGCCGTGCAAGCAGCTTTTGCACTATTGGCCCGCGCGCACTATCTCCCTTTGCGTGTCAAAGCTTACCATCACCCGCCAGCGCGCCATCATCGATCGCCGCGCGCTCGTTTCCGCCATTGCCGATGCAATTGAGGACAAGGGGGCCGAAGGCGCGCGCCCGCAGATCGTGGCGCTGCTGAAGAAGGCGCTGGAGGATGGCCGCCAGGAATTGTCCGACAGGCTGGCCGAAAAGCCCGGTGCCGGGCACGAGATCACCAATGGCTATGCCTTCCTGATCGATCAGATCATCCGCGTGGTGCACGATCACGTGGTGGGCGACCTGTATCCGGTGGCCAACAGGTCCAGCGGAGAGCGGCTGACGCTGATTGCCGTGGGCGGATACGGACGCGGCGAAATGGCCCCTTATTCGGATGTCGACATCGCCTTCATCACCCCCGGCAAGCCCACCGCCTGGTGCGAACAGGTGATCGAGGCGATGCTCTATTTCCTGTGGGACCTGGGCCTGACAGTGGGCCATTCAAGCCGATCACTGGACGAGATGGTGACCATGGCCCGCAGCGACCTGACCATCCGCACGGCCCTGCTGGAAGGGCGCTATCTGTGGGGTGACAAGGACGTTTACCAGATGACCGAGGACCGCTTCTGGGGCGATGTCGTTCCCGGAACGGAAAGCCAGTTCATCGCCGAAAAACTGGCCGAACGCGATGCGCGCCACAAGCGCATGGGCGATTCGCGCTATGTCGTCGAACCCAATATCAAGGACGGCAAGGGCGGGCTGCGCGATCTGCAGACGCTCTACTGGATCGGCAAATATGTCTACCGCGTGCGCAGCGCGGCAGAGCTGGTGGACAAGGGCCTGTTCACCAAGGAGGAATACCGCAGCTTCCGCCGTGCCGAAGGGTTCCTGCTGGCCGTTCGCAGCCATCTGCACACCATCGCCAGGCGCGGCGAGGACCGGCTGACCTTCGATCTGCAGCGCGAAGTGGCGCGGCGCATGAATTATGCCGACCGTCCGGGCAAGAGCGCGGTGGAACGCTTCATGCAGTTCTATTTCCTGCAGGCGCAGCATGTCGGCAATCTGACCGGCGTCTTTCTCTCCTCGCTGGAAGAACAGACCCAGCAGAAGCGCCGCGGTGCCGGCTTCCTGTCCGGCCTGATGGGCAAGCGCGAAAAGCTGATCGAAGGGTACAAGGTCGCGGGCGGCAAGCTTTCCGCGCCGAGCGATGACTGGTTCCAGCAGGACCCTGTGCGGCTGGTGGAGATCTTCACCATTGCCGAGCGTGAGGGGCTGGAAATCCACCCCGAAACGATCCGCAAGGCGCGCCGCGATTCCGGGCTGATCCAGCGCGAAGTGCGCCGCGACGAACGCGCCAACGCGCTGTTTCTGGATGTGCTGTGCGGCCGCAACGATCCCGAAAGCGTGCTGCGCTGGATGAATGAGGCGGGCGTGTTTGGCCGCTTCGTGCCCGATTTCGGCAAGGTCGGCGGGCAGATGCAGTTCGACATGTATCACCATTATACGGTGGATGAGCACACCATCCGCGCCATCGGCCTGCTGTCCAAGATCGAGAAGGGCGAGCTGGTGGAGGACCACCCGCTGGCCACCAAGATCCTGCCCGGGCTAAAATATCGCCGCGTGCTGTATGTCGCCACGCTGCTGCACGATATCGCCAAGGGGCGCGGCGGCGATCACTCCGTGCTGGGCGCCGAACTGGCGCTGCGCATCTGCCCGCGGCTGGGCCTGACCAAGGCGGAGACCGAGCTGGTCAGCTGGCTGGTGCGCTATCACCTGCTGATGAGCGCCACCGCCTTCAAGCGCGACCTGGCCGATCCCAAGACGATCGAGCATTTCCTTGAGGAAATCGACGATGCCGAGGCGCTGGGCCAGCTGACCGTGCTGACCATTGTCGATATTCGCGCTGTGGGTCCGGGTATCTGGAACAGCTGGAAGCGCCAGCTGCTGGGCGATCTGTATACGCTGGCCGAGGAGCAATTGCGCCTGGGCGAAGGCGACGAGGACCGCCGCCAGAAGCGCCTCGATGCCAAGCGCCTCGAAGTGGCCAGCCTGCTGGGCGACAAGGCCCATCTGGTGCAGGAACTCGATAGCCGGTTCGACCGCGACTACTGGATGGCCGAGCCTGCCGATATCATCGCCATCAACCTGCCGCACTACGAAGCTGCCAAGCGGCTGGAACACAAGCTGTCCATCCATGCCGAATATTATCCGGCGCGCGGGGCAACGCTTATCACCGTGATCGGCGATGACCATCCGGGCCTGTTCTTCCGCATCGCCGGGGCCATCAACCTGGCCGGCGCGAACGTCATCGATGCCCGCATTCACACCACCAGAGTGGGCAAGGCGGTCGATAATTTCCTGGTGCAGGACCCGCTGGGCAAGCCGTTCCAGGAAGAGGTGCAGCTCAAGCGGCTGAAGAAATCCATCGAAGATGCGCTGGCGGGCAAGATCGACATGGTCCCCAGCCTTGCCGCACGGCCGCTGCCGCGCACACGCGCGGAAAACTTCCGCATCGCGCCGCTGATCCTGTTCGATAACGAGGCATCGGTCCGCTTCACCGTGATCGAGGTCAACGCCACCGATCGTCCGGCGCTGCTCAACCGGCTGACCCGGGCGATGTTCGAAACCAGCCTGATCATCAATTCCGCGCACATCACCCAATATGGCGAGCGCGCGGTGGATACTTTCTATGTGACCGATCTGCTGGGCGGAAAGATCACCTCCGAAGACCGGCTCAAGAAGGTGGAACAGGCCCTGCTGGCCGCCATCGCCGCGGGCGAGCCCGAGACCGAGGCGGCGGAGTAGGCCTGGCGGGCACAGTGACCCTTCGCCTCAGCCAGCCTGAATCGCCGCCGCCGTTTCCTCGATCGTCCCGCTCACCACCAGCGGACTGCCGCCGACGATGCCGACCTGCGTCTGGCCGTTTTCCGCGGTCCTGAGCCAGGCAATATTGGAAGCGACGACAAGATAGTTGCCGCCGCGCGACTTGAGGGGGACGAATTGCATTGAAGTGTCTCCTGACAGGCAGGAGGCTTAGGCCCCGCGGATATCTAACCGGTTAACACCTCTCTCCCGGCCAGCGGAATCCTGCACCCTGTTATCGGGTCATCTTGCCGCCAGCTGATCTCAGTCCCGCGCGCCGAACAGCGCCGTGCCCACGCGGATATGGGTCGCGCCCAGCATGATGGCGGTTTCATAATCGCCGCTCATGCCCATGCTGCGCCCTTCCAGTCCGTTGTCGCGCGCCAGCTTGTCCAGCAGGGCAAAGAACGGGGCAGCCTCGATCCCCAAAGGCGGGACGCACATTAGCCCCGCCAGCGGGATATTGGCCGCGCGCGCCTGCTCGATCAGCGCGGACACATCGGCAATGGCGCAGCCACCCTTCTGCTCCTCCGCCCCGATATTGACCTGGATGAAGCACGGCACGCGCCGCCCCGCCTTGTCCATCGCGCGTGCCAGCGCGGTCACCAAAGAAGGCCGGTCGAGCGAGTGGATGCAATCGAACAGCGCCACCGCCTCATCCGCCTTGTTGGATTGCAGCTGGCCCACCAGATGCAATTCCACCCCTGCGTATTGCTCCTTCAGCGACGGCCATTTGCCTTGCGCTTCCTGCACGCGGTTCTCTCCGAACACGCGCTGCCCGGCATCCAGCAGCGGGGTGATGTCTTCGGCGGTATGGGTCTTGGAGATGGCGATCAGCGTCACCTCCTCCCCTTCGCGGCGGGCGATCTTGCAGGCCTTGGCGATATGGGCCTGCACATTGTTCAATAGCTGGGCTGCATTTGTGCTCATCCGGGCGCTATAGCGGGCCGATGGCCGCTTTCCAGTCCCTGCCCCAAATCTTGCCCCGCCTGTGGCTGTTGTCCGATGCGCGCAACGATGCGGTGCTGGAGGATGCGCTGGCCCGCCTGCCGCGTGGCAGCGGCTTCATCTATCGCCATTACCACCTGCCCGATGCGCAGCGCGTGGCCCGCTATGCCGCGTTGGAGAGGATCGCCCGGGCACGGGACCATGTGGTGGTGCTGGCAGACAGCGCCCTGACCGCGCGCGAATGGGGTGCGGACGGCATTTATGGCGCGCCGCGCAGCCTCTATCCGCGCCGCGACCTGCTGATGCTGGCCACCGCGCATGACATGCGGGAAATCGCTCTGGCCAACACGCTGGGCGCCGATGCGATCCTGCTGTCCCCCGCCTTTGCCACGGCTACCCACCCCGGCGCGCCCTCGCTTGGACCGGTGCGCTTTCGCCTGCTGGCCCGCCACGCACAGGTCCCGGTGATCGCGCTGGGCGGGATGAACACCCGCAACGCCATGCGGCTCGATTGGCCACACTGGGCGGCGATTGATGGACTTACCTCACGCTAAATCTTGACGGGGAGTCTGTGCGGACTCATGATGCGCGCCTGCGGGACGAAAAGGGAACGAAGCTGATGGCGTCACGCGCCCGGAATTCATCGCAAAATGCCGATTGGCGCGCGGCTTTTCGCCGTTCGCTGAGCCGTGCGCTGCAGATGTCCGGCGCCGTCATCCTGTTCGCCTCCACCGCATTCCTGACGCTGGCGCTGGTCAGCTTCAGCTATACCGATCCGTCCCTGTCGACTGCCGCCGGGTCCGTGGTGGACAACTGGATGGGCCGCGCCGGGGCCTATGCCGCCGATGGCGTGCTGACGCTGTTCGGGCTGGTATCGGTGCTGTTCCTGCCGCTGCTCTATGCCTTCGGACGCAAGTTATGGCGCGATGCCTCCGATGAGGAGGCGATTGGTGAGGGCAAGTGGTGGCGCACCGTGCTGCTGTTGCTGCTGGCGATGGCGCTGCTTTCCACCGTCCTCTCACTGGTCACCGATCCGCGCGAATGGAGCCTTCCGGCATCGACCGGCGGACTGGCGGGATTGCTGGGCGAAGGCGCCTTGCGCGCTCTGGCCGGACGCCTGCCCGAAGGGGCGCAGTTCTGGACCATACTGGCGGGCGGATTGCTCAGCCTGCTGGCCGGCGCATTCCTGGCGGGCAAGGTCTTTGCGCTGGACTGGGCCGGCCTGCTGACTCTGCCCGAATGGCTGAAGCGCGCGCCCAGCCTGCCCGGCAGCAACGCCAATCCGTTCAAGCCATCGCCCGCGCGCAAGAAGACCGAACGCTCGTCTGAACCGGTCACGATCGCGCAATCGGACCGCAAGCCGCCCGAAATCAGCGATCCTTCCGCGCCCCCGCGCCCGGCCAGGGCGACCAAGGCGCGGCAGAAGGACCTGTTCGCCGAATATGACCTGCCCAGCCTCGACCTGCTGGAAAATCCGCCGACCGACAATGCCCCCAAGCTCGACAAGCTGGCGCTGGAACGCAACGCCCGCCTGCTGGAAAACGTGCTCGACGATTTCAACGTGAAGGGCGAAATCACCGCCGTGCGCACCGGCCCGGTGGTGACCATGTACGAGCTGGAACCTGCCCCCGGCATCAAGGCCAGCCGCGTGGTTGGTCTGGCCGAGGATATCGCCCGCAACATGTCCGCCATATCCGCCCGCGTCGCGCCGATTCCGGGCAAGACGGTGATGGGCATCGAACTGCCCAATGCCGACCGGCAGATGGTCAGCTTCAAGGAAATGGCCGCGTCCGAAGCCTTCGTCGATGCCAAGGGCATGCTGCCGATCATCCTGGGCAAGGACATTGCCGGGGAGCCGGTGGTGGCAGACCTTGCCGCCATGCCGCATCTGCTCGTGGCGGGCACCACCGGATCGGGCAAGTCGGTGGGCCTCAACTGCATATTGCTGTCACTGCTGTACAAGTTCAGCCCGGCCGAATGCCGCCTGATCCTGATCGATCCCAAGGTGCTCGAACTCAAGAGCTATGACGATATCCCGCACCTGCTCGCCCCGGTGGTGACAGAGCCGCACAAGTCCATCCGCGCGCTGAAATGGGCGGTCGAGGAGATGGAGCGGCGCTACCGGATGATGAGCGATATCGGCGCGCGCAACCTGATCGGCTTCAACGAGCGGGTGACCGCCGCCGCCGCCAAGGGCAAGCCGCTGGGCCGCCGCATCCAGACCGGCTTCGATCCCGAAACCGGCGAGGAACTGGTGGAGGAAAAACAGCTCGATTACGCCGCCCTGCCGCAGATCGTGCTGATCGTGGACGAGCTGGCCGATCTGATGGTGACCGTGGGCAAGGAAATAGAGGTGCTGATCCAGCGCCTGAGCCAGAAGAGCCGCGCCGCCGGCATCCACCTGATCATGGCCACGCAGCGCCCGTCGGTGGATGTCATCACCGGCGTGATCAAGGCCAATCTGCCCACCCGCATCAGCTTCAACGTCACCAGCCGCATCGACAGCCGCACCATTCTGGGCGAGCAGGGCGCGGAACAATTGCTGGGCAAGGGCGACATGCTGTTCAAGCCCAGCACCGGCGCACTGGTGCGCGTCCACGGCCCGTTCGTATCGGATGACGAGGTGGAGAGAGTGGCCAGCCACTGGCGCGGCCAGGGCGAACCTGACTACATCGATTCCGTCACCGAGGAGCCCGAAGACGGCGGCTATAATTTCGAGGACGAATTCACCGCGTCGGACAATCCGGAAGAGCGCCGCTATCGCCAGGCCTGCCAGATCGTGTGGGAAAACCAGAAGGCTTCCGGCTCATGGCTGCAACGCCAGCTGGGCGTGGGCTATAACACCGCCGCCAAGCTGATCGAGCGGATGGAGGAGGACGGCCTGGTCGGCCCCGCCAACCACGTGGGCCGCCGCGAGATCTTCCGCGACCGGGACGGCAATCCGCTTTAAACCGGCGCAATAATTCGGGTACAGGCTCACATCAGGCCCCGCCAATGAAACCAAAGCTGCTGACCACGCTGCAAGGCTATGACCGCTCCGCCTTCGTGCATGATGCGCTGGCGGGCACAACCGTGGCGCTGGTGGCGCTGCCACTCAGCATTGCCATCGCCATTGCCTCGGGCGCTCCACCCGCGGCGGGCATCATCACCGCCATCGTCGGCGGCCTGCTGATATCGCTGCTTGGTGGCAGCCGGGTGCAGATCGGCGGACCGACCGGGGCGTTTATCGTGCTGGTCTACAGCGTGATTGCAAATCACGGATACGACGGGCTGGTGGTGGCCACCGGCATGTGTGGCGCGATCCTGGTGATCGCGGCGCTGTTCAAGGCCGGGCGCCTGGTTGCGCTGGTGCCCGAACCGGTGATCGACGGCTTCACCATCGGCATCGCCATCGTCATCGCGGTCAGCCAGCTGAAGGACTTCCTGGGCCTCGACACCGGCACGCTGCCGGCCGATTTCATGGAGAAACTGCCGCAATTGTGGGGCGCGCGCGGATCATTCGATCTCGCGGCGGCACTGATTGGCCTGGCCACGATCATCGCCATTGTCGCCTTGCGCAAACTGTCTGCGCGCCTGCCCGGCTCGATTATCGCGGTGGGAGCGGCCTCGCTGGCGGTCGCCATGTTCGCCATGCCGGTGGACACGGTATCGGGCACCTATGGCGCGCTGCCCCACGGCCTGCCGATGCCGCGCCTGCCCGATGCCAATTGGGCAATGGTGGTGGAGCTGTTCCCCTCCGCGCTGGCGATCGCCTTTCTGGCAGGGATCGAATCGCTGCTGTCGGCCAAGGTGGCCGACCGGATGGTGCAGGGGTCCTACCGCCCGCGCGCGGAACTGATGGCGCAGGGCGCGGCCAATCTCGCCACGTCCCTGTTCGGCGGACTGCCCGCCACCGGCGCGATTGCGCGCACCGCCACCAATGTCCGCGCGGGCGGGCGCACGCCGGTGGCAGGCATCGTCCATGCGCTGGTGATCTGGGCGCTGGTCTCTCTGGCCGCGCCGCTGGCAGGCGCGATGGTGCTGCCTGCGCTGGCCGGGCTGCTGATCCTCACCGCATGGTCCATGGCAGAGCCGCACCGCTGGGGTGAGCGACTGAGCATGCCGCGCAGCGATATATTGCTGATGGCGCTGACCGCCGTGCTGACGGTGATGGTCGACCTGACCGTGGCCATCGCCACCGGCACCATCATCGGCCTGGCGCTGCGCCTGCGCGAACGGCCGGTGGCCAATCCGGACGCCTGATTGCGTCCCCTATTGCGTCCCCTCTGGCCCTTGCCGCCTTGTCGTGGCATCTCAGCGGAAAATTGGGAGAGAGAACCACATGGCCAGCAAGTACGAGACCGAAGTCTATAACTGCATGAACCCCACGCTCGACCTGCTCGAGAAGACCACCAACCCGCATCACCGCGCGATCCTGAAGAACTATTGCCGCCACGTGCATCTGGAAGGCGCGGCCATGTTCGAGGAGATCACCGCGCCCGACATGATGGCCGACGATCCGGTCTATCACATCACCTGGGGCGACAGCCCGTTTCAGGTCAAGGGCCGCAAGGGCGTGTTCGATTTCTACTCCAGCATCGGCGATATCGTGCTGTGGAATTCGGGCGATCTGGTGGCCGTGGCCGACTGGGGCATTGCCGACGAGATGTGGTTCCACCAGATGTCCACCGGGGCCGAACTGAAGAAGCTGGGCCACAAGGTGGACAAGGATGACGGCCTGTACCTGGTCGATTCGCTGCAGGCCTTCATCTGGCCCTATGACGAGAACGCGCTGCTGAAGGGCGAGCATCTGTATGAGGACAAATCCACCCTCACCATCCGCGAGATCGATCCCGCCGATTACATGACGCCCGAGCGCGTGCGCGAGATCCACAAGGAATGCCTCGCCGATCTGGAAGAGCGCTGGGGCGCGAAATACTGGGTCTGGAAGGCCTGACCTAGGGGGCGAACTTCGGAGGCAGACTTCGGAGGCTGGCTTTGCGGGTTGGCGGAACGAACGGACCGCCCATCCGCAAGACAATTGCTTTAGCGTCATGGCCGGTTAGATTGCCCGCCAAGGGAGAAACAAGGATGCGTTTGAAATTTGCCGCGCTGGCACTGGCCGGATCGCTGATGGCGGGATCGATGGCGACCGCTGCCCATGCAAACCACCATGAGGGCGGCATGTGGGTGGCCAGCTGGACCGCTTCCCCGCATGCGCCGCTGGGAGGGGAAGGCCCGTTTGCCGCCGCATCCTATGATGACGTCACGATCAGCCAGATCCTGCGCGTGTCCGAAGGCGGAGAGAATATCCGCGTGCGCTTCTCCAACCGCTATGGCCAGCAGCCGCTGCACATCGGGCAGGCGCGCGTGGTGCTGATCGATGATGACAATAACGAGATTGCAGGCACCAGCCGCGCGCTGACCTTTGGCGGGGAAGCCTCCGCCGTAATTCCGCGCGGCGCACCCTTCGCCACCGATGCGGTGGCGCTCAACGTGCCCGATCTGGCGCGGATGAAGGTGGAGTTCTACCTGCCCGACGATACCGGACCGTGCACCTGCCACCTGACCGGCACGGATACGCTGGCGGTCTCTCCTACGGGCAACCATGTGGGGCAGAGCTGGGAGCCGGTTTCCACCGCCAACCACCGCGCCTTCCTGTCCGTGGTGGAGCTGGAATCGGCCGATGCGCTGGGTACGATCGTGGCCTTTGGCGATTCGATTACCGATGGCGTGGGATCGACCCCGGGCGCCAATCGCCGCTGGCCGGACATCCTCGCCAATCGCCTGCAGGACGCGGGGCTGGAATATGCCGTTGCCAATGCCGCGATCAGTGGCAACCGCGTGCTCAGTCCCGGCATGGGCGAAAGCGCGCTGGCCCGCTTTGACGAGGACGTGCTGAGCCTGCCCAATGTCGAATATCTGATCATCTTCGAAGGCGTGAACGACATCGGCAACCGCTATGGACCGCAGCGCGGCGGCGTGGGCGGACTGACCATAGACCAGCCGCAGATCGACGTGCCGCAGATGATTGCCGGTTTCCGCCAGCTGATCGCCCGCGCGCATGAAAAGGGCATCAAGGTCATCGGCTCGCCGATCGGCCCGTACAAGGGCGCCAGCTACTGGACCGAAGAGGGAGAGGCCGCGCGCCAGGCGATCAACAGCTGGATCCTCAATTCCGGTGAATTCGACGCCACCGTGCGGATCGATACCGCCTTTGCCGATCCGGCTGATCCTGCCGCCATGCGCGATGGCTATCACATGGGCGATTTCCTGCACGGCTCCGACGCCGGATTGCAGGCCGTGGGTGAAAGCATCGACCTGTCGCTGTTCGCCGCCGAATAGGCTTTTAGCGCTGGATAATTCGGGCGGGCGGGTTCTCGCGCACGGCGGGCCACTCTAGGCTGCCCGCCGTGCACACCCAGATTGAAATAGGCAGGGATTCGGCGGGGCAGGCGGTTCCGATCGACATAGAGGAGCTGCTCGCCACGCGCCTGCTGGTGCAGGGCAACAGCGGGTCGGGCAAATCGCATCTGCTGCGCCGCCTGCTGGAACAATGCGCCGGGATGGTGCAGCAGGTGGTGATCGATCCGGAAGGCGATTTCGTCAGCCTGGCCGATCATTTCGGCCATATCGTGATCGAAGGCGGCAGCTATTCCCCGCGGGAGATAGAGGCACTGGCCGGCCGCATTCGCCAGCACCGCGCCTCTGTCGTGCTCTCGCTCGACGATCTTGAGGTGGAACAGCAGATCCGCTGCGCCGCGCAGTTCCTGACCGCCCTGTTCGATGCCCCGCGGGAGCACTGGTTCCCCGCGCTGGTGGTGGTGGACGAGGCGCAGATGTTCGCCCCTTCGGTGGCGGGCGAGATTGCCGAGGACACACGGCGCATGACGCTGTCCGCCATGACCAACCTGATGTGCCGCGGGCGCAAGCGCGGGCTGGCCGGAATTGTCGCCACCCAGCGGCTGGCCAAGCTGGCCAAGAACGTGGCGGCAGAGGCGTCCAACTTCCTGATGGGGCGCACCTTCCTGGATATCGACATGCAGCGCGCGGCGGACCTGCTGGGCATGGACCGGCGGCAGGCGGAGCGTATCCGCGATCTGGAACGCGGGCATTTCCTTGGCCTTGGTCCGGCGATCAGCCGCCGTCCGGTAGCGGTCAGAATCGGTTCGGTCCAGTCGGGCGGGAAGAGCGATACCACCGGCCTGATGCCACTGCCCGATGCGCCAAGCGAAGGGATGGAAGCCCTGCTCCACGCCGAACTGGCGCAGCAGGCGGCAGAACCGGTTCCCGCGCGGCAGGTGTCACCGCCGCCGCCCAGGCCCGCAGCCGATCTGGAACAGGCGATATCCAGCTTTACCGCACCTGTGACCGTGCCTGAAACCAGCGCTGAAGAGCGGGCCAAAGTTGTGGAAAAACCGGCCAGCGAGACGCCCGCCATCCCGCTGGACGACCAGCACGACAGCTCGCCCGCGGCCGGTGCGAATCACGATCTGGACAGCATCCTGCGGGAGATGGCGGCAGAGGATGGCGCGACATTCCAGCCTGCCGCCAGCCTGTTTCGCACCTTCGCCATCCGCTGCCGCCAGCGCGGCGTTGCATCATCGCATGTCGACATGGTCATTTTCCGCCGTCTGTTCGCCATTGCCTGCGCCGGTCTGGAGCGGCTGGATGACAGCCAGCGTGAAGCGGTGGAGCGACTGGCGCAGGGCGTGGAGGATGATGTGCTAGCACCTTATCTGGCCATCGCCGTGGCCGCCGCGCAGGGGCTTTCCGCGCCCGACGAAGGCGAGCTGGCGCGCGTCTATGGCAGCACATCGCCGGGGCGCATCCGCCGCCTGCTCGACCATCTGGAACGCACCGGCCTGATCGTGGTGCGCGAGGATTTTGGCGGCGACCGGACAATCACCGTGCCGGGGCTGGAGCAATTCGCCGACGTGCGCTGAGAGCGGTCTGAAGCCTAGCTTTCAGGTTCCAGCGGCCAGACCTTGCGGTCCATGTGCAGCGGATCGGAATTCCTCACATATTCGCCCGCGGCATAGGTGCGGCCGATCAGCTTCATCGCCGGATTATCGATCCGCAGCCGTCCGTCCTCATCGCCAAGAAAGCGATCGGCGATATGGGTCACCAGCACTTCCCCGATCACGATGGCAGCGCCGGGGCCGGTTTCGACCAGCTTCCACAGGCGGCATTCGAACTGCGCGGGTGCATCGGCGATCAGCGGGGCGGAAATGCAGGTGGCGGGCATCGTCGGCAGCTTTGCCAGCGCCAGCTCATCCTCTCCCGGCGGAGCATTGATGGCGGTGACATTCATCGCCTGCGCATGCGCCTCGTCCACCAGCGCCACGGCGAATTCACCCGTCTCGCGAATGGCGCGCAGGCTGTCCTTCTCGCTCACGCCCGGGCGCTGGGAATCGGGCGCCATGCCGATGGCCAGCAGCGGCGGCGTTCCGCCCATGGCGTTGAAGAAGCTGTAGGGCGCGGCATTGCAGCGCCCCTGGCCATCGCGCGTCAGCACCCATGCTATGGGGCGCGGGGTAATGGTGTTGACCAGCAGCTTGTACCGCTCGGCCGGGCCAAGATCGTCCATAGTGAATTGCATGGCACCCTACTTGGGGCCACCATGCGCGCGGTGCAATGGTGCAATGCCATTGCCGCAGCTCCGTATCATTTGTAACGACTGCCGCCAAAGGAGAATCCCCCATGCGTATCGGATGCCCGCGCGAGATCAAGAACCGTGAATACCGCGTTGGCCTGACGCCAGAAAGCGCCAAGGAACTGGTGGCTCACGGCCATCAGGTGTGGATCGAAAGCCACGCCGGAATGGGCATTGGCGCGACCGATGCCGAATACCGCGCCGCCGGGGCGACCATTGTTGATGGCCCCGGTCCGATCTTTGCCGAATGCGACATGGTGGTGAAGGTCAAGGAACCGCAGGCCGAAGAACGCGCGCAGCTGCGCGAAGGGCAGATCCTCTACACCTATCTCCACCTCGCGCCCGATCCCGACCAGACTGCGGATCTGATAAAATCAGGCGTGATCGCCATCGCCTATGAAACGGTGACGAGCAAGGAAGGCGGCCTGCCGCTGCTCAAGCCGATGAGCCAGGTGGCCGGACGCATGAGCATTCATGCAGGTGCCAATGCGCTGGAGAAAATCCACGGCGGTCGCGGCGTACTGATCGGCGGCGTTCCGGGCGTGATGCCTGCCAATGTGGTGATCATCGGCGGCGGTGTGGTGGGCTTCAACGCCGCGCAGATGTCTGCCGGAATGGGCGGCCTCACCACCATTCTGGACCGCGATCCCGAAGTGCTGGAGCGCGTGGGCACCCATTTCGAATCGCGCGCCTGCACCCGCTTCTCCAATGAGGCGAACCTGCTGGATGCGGTGCGCAATGCCGATCTGGTGATTGGCGCAGTGCTGATCCCCGGTGCCGCAGCCCCCAAGCTGGTGACGCGAGCCATGCTGGGGGAAATGCGGCCCGGTGCAGTGCTGGTGGATGTGGCGATCGATCAGGGCGGCTGCTTTGAAACCAGCCATGCCACCACGCATGACGATCCGACCTATATCGTTGATGACATCGTCCATTACTGCGTGGCCAACATGCCCGGAGCAGTCGCGCGCACCAGCACCTATGCGCTCAACAATGTCACCCTGCCCCATGCCTTGCGGATTGCCGATCTGGGCTGGCGTGAGGCGATGCGCGCCGATCCGCATCTGGCGCAGGGCCTCAACATCCATGCCGGCCGCGTGACCTATGGTGCCGTCGCCCGCGAACTGGGTCATGACCTGCTCGAACTGGCCGAGGTGCTCGCCTGACTTTTTGTTGCCCGGGTTAACGACCCCCTAAGCACCCTTCACTAGGGTGCGGGTAATGTTTGGCGGGAGATCATGGGGCCTGTTCCTGCACGTGGCCATTTTGGTGTTGGCAATTTTCCTGCCAGCGCAACTTCTCGCCGCGTCTCCTGCACCGGGATCGCCCGCCCAACATGATGCCCGGCACGATCATTGCGTGGCCAGCGGATCGTCGCAGGCCAGCTTTCAGGATGCGGTGCGCACGGCCCGGTGGGAATGCGAGGACAAGTCCTATTCGCTGGTCCCCGGTCGCACACTGCTGAAATTCGATCTCGACCCGCAGGCCGAACAGCCGCGCTTCCTGATCACCCGCCGGACCCAGCTATCCCGGCTGCAGATCCAGGTGATCGACAGCGACGGATCGCGCCGCGATGTCAGCTATCGCTATGACGAGATGCAGCCCGCCATGGCCGGCGGATTCATCAAGGCCCGCCTGCCTGCCCTTACCGATTCATCCCGCCAGGTGATCGTCGGGATGGACGAGGTGACCAGCCTGATGACGCTGCAACAGGCCTATCTTGCGCCCGGGGATCCGGGCGACAACGAGGCCGGGCACGATTTGCTGCTGCTTCTGGCCGCGCTGTGCGGCATGCTGCTGATGCCGCTGCTGTTCAACGCCGCGTTCTACCGCGTGCTGCGCGAACCGTTTGTGTTGTGGCACACCGCGCTGACCATTTCGCTGATGCTGACGATCATCGTCAATTCGGGCCTGTCGATGCATATGGTTGCCCTGTCCCTGTCCGATCTGAGCCGGATGACGACGATTGTATTTGGCCTGTCGGTGGCCGCCGGCGGCATGTTCGCGCATAGTTTTATCGAGGCGGACAGGCTCAATCCGGTCATTCGCAAGGCGCTACCCTGGGCGGCGCTGGCATCATTGCTGATCAGCTTTGCCCATGCCAATTTCCCGTTTGTGCTGCGCCCGTGGCAATCGGGGATCTATTACCTGTGCTATCTGCCGATCCTGATCCTGTATATCAGCGTGCTGGTGGATGCGCTGCGCCGGGGAAGCCGCGCCGCGCGCTTTCAGCTGGTGGGCTGGCTGCCGCTTCTGGGGGTCGGGATCATCCGGATTGTCAGCCAGTTCGCACCCGGACTGGAACCGACCGATGCGATGACGCTGTTCTATGTGGGCTGCGTGTTCGAGGTTCTGGCCACCACGCTGGGTGTGACCGACCGCTTCATGGCGCTGAAGGACCAGCGCGACCGCGCCCGCACCGAAGCGCAGATGCTGGAGCGATTGTCCGAACGCGATACGCTGACCGGCCTGTATAACCGCCGCGTGCTGGAGGAGCGTTTTGCCGCGCTGCGGGCAGAGGGCTTTACCACGCTGGCTCTGCTCGACCTCGATGATTTCAAGTCCATCAACGACACCTTCGGCCACGGGGTGGGCGACGATGTGCTGCGCACGGTGGCCAAGGCGATGGAGCCCGATGCCGATACGATTGTGGTCAGGATGGGCGGCGAGGAATTCGCCCTGCTGCTGCGCGGCCGCAATGCTCACGCCCGTGCCGAGCTGCGCCGTACCGCCCTGACCAGAATCGTGGCCAGAGACGTGGCCGTCGATCGGCCCGTGACCGCCAGCATGGGGGTTATCGAAGTGCCCATCGATGCCATGCCCGATGCCAAATTCGATACGCTGTACCGGCGCGCCGATGTCTTGCTTTATGAAGCCAAGGCAGCGGGCCGCAACAAGATGCTGATGGAACGCATTCAGGCCTTCAAACATGGCCACCCGCCGCAACCCGGTCGCCGCGCAGCCTAGGCGTTACGCGCCCTCGTCCTCGGAGGTCATGAAAGGTGCCGCCACTTCGCGCGGCACGCGCATCAGGCGGCCCGTCTCACGCTCCACCATCGCCCATGTGGTCTTGGCCCGCACGATCACCTTGCCCGCCGCATTGGTGAAGGTCATGTGCCGGTCAAAGCGCGCGCCCGATGGGCCTTCGCGGATTTCGGTCAGCGCGGTCACCTTGTCGCCCTCGCGGATGTTGCCGCGGTAATCGATCTCGTGCCGGGTCACCACCCAGGCATAGGCGGCGACATGCTCGGGATCGCCATCACGTGTCCAGTGGGCGGTGGCGACTTCTTCCATCCACTTCACCCACACGGTGTTGTTGACGTGGCCGTTGGCATCAATGTCTTCCGCCGTGGCGATGAACTTCATCGTGAAACTGTTGCTCATGGCGGCGCCTATTCCTCGATGCCCAGTTGCCACAGGATGAATGCAGCCTCCTCGGCATCTTCGCGCAGGCCTTCGAAGCGGCCCGATTTGCCCGCATGGCCAGCGCCCATATTGGTCTTGAGCAGCAGGATGTTGTCATCGGTCTTCAGCTCACGCAGCTTGGCCACCCACTTGGCCGGCTCCCAATAGGTGACGCGCGGATCGTTGAGACCGGCGGTCACCAGCATTGGCGGATAGTCATGCGCCACCACCTGATCATAGGGCGAATAGCTGAGGATGTGGGTGAAGGCCGCCTTGCTGGTGATCGGGTTGCCCCATTCCGGCCATTCGCCCGGCGTCAGCGGCAGGCTGTCATCCAGCATGGTGGAAAGCACGTCCACGAACGGCACGCCCGCCACCACCGCGCCGAACAGTTCGGGCGCCTGGTTGACCACCGCGCCCATCAGCTCGCCGCCAGCCGAACGGCCCGCCGCGCTGATCTGGCCTTCGCTGGTATAGCCCCGCGCGATCAGCCCGCGCGCCACATCGACGAAATCGTTGAAGGTGTTGGTGCGCTGTTCGGTCTTGCCTTGCAGATACCAGTTGCGCCCCAGATCATCGCCGCCGCGAATATGGGCGATGGCATAGGCCATGCCGCGATCGACATAGGTGAAGCGCGTGGTCGAAAAGCCCGGGTCCACGGCATAGCCATAGGCGCCATAGGCATACAGGTGCAGCGGCCCGCCCCGGACGCTCTGCCCGTCTGCGCCGTCCTGCGCCATCGGGCGGTCCTTGCGATAGACGATGGAGACCGGGATCATGGCCCCGTCGCGCGCGGGAATGCTCAGCCGCTCGACCGTGTAGAGCGAAGGATCGAAGCCCGAGGGGATCTCCAGCACCTTGAGCGTTTCCAGCGTGCCGGTGGCGACATGGTAGTCATAGACGGTGTCCGGCGTGATCGGCGATTCATAGCCGATGCGGATCGTGTCCATCGCCCATTCGGGATTATCGCCCAGCCCCGCCGCATAGGCCGGTTCGGGAAAGGTGATGGTCTCCATCGCGGCGGGATTGTCGTAATAGCGGATCTGGATCTGGTCGAGCCCGGCCAGCCGCCCTTCGGTGACGTAGAAATCACGAAACAGCGTGAACCCGGTGAGGTAGAAGTCGTCCGATCCTTCGATCAGCGTCGTCCAGTTGGCGGGGTCTGCCAGCGGCGCGGTGGCCAGGCGGAAGTTCACATGCGTGTCATTGGTCCAGATGTACAACGTGTCTTCGCGCACATCGACGCCGTATTCCACGCCGGTCTGGCGCGCGCGCACCAGCACGGGCGTTGCCATCGGATCGGAAGCCGGGATCAGATAGACCTCGGACGTTTCATTGTCGCCCACCGCCATGATCAGCCATTGCTCATTGGCGGATAGGCCAGCCGATACGGTGAAGCCGATATCGCCTTCGTGATAGATCTCCACATCCTCGGCCGCATCGCTGCCGATGCGGTGCACGCGGACATTGTCGACACGCCAGTTGTCATTGGCCACGCCATACACCAGCATGGTGTCATTGGCGGCCCAGATCAGGTCGGTGTTGGTGCCCTCGATCACGTCTGGCAGCAGTTCGCCCGTCTCCAGGTCCTTGATCCGCACGGTGAAACGTTCGGCCCCGGTGGTATCGGTGGAATAGGCGACATAGCGGCCATTCTTGCTGACCGAGATATCCTCCAGGCTCAGATAGTCATGGCCCTTGGCCAGCTCGGTCACGTCAAGGTAGAGCTGCGCCTCGCCGCCAGCCACCGGGCGGCGATAATATTTGCGATATTCCGCGCCTTCCTCGAACTCGGACCAGTACAGATAGTCGCCATCCTTCTGCGGCACGGAGGAATCGGCTTCCTTGATCCGCCCGCGCATCTCGGCCAGCAGATTGTCCACCAGCGGCTGGTGCGGCCCCATCTGCGCTTCGTACCAGGCGTTCTCGGCGCGCACATAGGCCAGCACGTCCTCATCATCGATGACCGGGTATGATGCGTCCTTCAGCCAGTGATAGGGATCGGAAATGGTGATCCCGTGATAGCTGTATTCATAGGGGCGCTGCTCCGCGACCGGAGGACCGTTGGGAATGGAATGGCTCACGCTGTTAGACTCACCTGATTGCGCCGTTGCAGGGATGGCGCCCGCACAAAGCAGGGCGGCAGCGGCAATACTGAAAAGCTTGTTCGTCACTAGAGGGCGTTCCTTGGCAGGACCGGGCGCGGCTGGAAAGCCTGCAACACAGGGCCTATGTTTGCAGAGAGGGTATGCTACCATACCTAGTTACAGTTGTTATCGGAATCAAATGCCATGTTGATGCAGACCCATGAAGCCCGACTTTCGGCCCTGCGTGAGGAGCTTTCCCGCCGCGACCTGGCAGGATTCGTCGTCCCGCTCAGCGATGAGCATCTGTCCGAATATGTCGGCGCCTATGCCCAGCGCCTCGCGTGGCTGACGGGTTTTGGCGGATCGGCCGGCAGCGTGGCGGTGCTAAAGGACAAGGCGGCGATCTTCGTCGATGGCCGCTACACGCTGCAAGTGCGCGATCAGGTGGACGGCAAGCTGTACGAATACAAATCCGTGCCCGAGGATTCGATGGCCGACTGGCTGGCGCAAAATGCCCCCAAGGGCGCGCGGATCGGCTTTGATCCGTGGCTGCACACGCGCAGCTGGGCCAAGGATGCGCGTGAGAAGCTGGAAAAGGCCGGGGCGCAGCTGGTCGCGGTCGCTGCCAATCCCATCGATGCGGTGTGGCAGGACCAGCCCGAACCATCAGCCGCGCCCGCCTTCCTGCAGGATGAGGCACTGGCGGGCCGGTCCAGCGCAGACAAGCGCGGCGCAATTGCCGAATGGCTGAAGGCCGAATCGGTTGATGGGGTGGTCATTTCCGCGCTCGATTCGGTCGCCTGGGTGCTCAATATCCGTGGCAGCGATGTGGAACGCACGCCGGTGGCGCTGTCTTACCTCACCATCCATGCAGACGGCACGGCGGACTGGTTCATCGCGCCCGGCAAGGTCCCCGCAGACGTGGCCGCCGCGCTGGGCAATGCCGTGCGCATCCGCGACCGCGCGCAGTTTGAAGCATCGCTGGGCGAATTTTCCGGCAAGACCGTTTCCAGCGATCCGGCCCGCTCCGTCGCCGCCATTTTCGATGCGCTGGAGGCGGGCGGGGCAAAGGTCGTCACCCATACCGACCCTGCCGTCCTGCCCAAGGCGGTGAAGACCAAGGCGGAGCAGGATGGCCACCGTGCGGCGCAGCGGCGCGACGGGGCAGCGGTTTCCAATTTCCTCCACTGGCTGAGCGTGGAAGGCCCGCGCGGCACGGTGGACGAGCTGTCTGCAGCGGCAAGATTGCAGGCCTGCCGCGAGGCTTGCGGCGACCTGCGCGATCTCTCCTTCGATACGATATCGGGCGCAGGCCCCAATGGCGCCATCGTGCACTACCGCGTGAGCGAGGAGACCAACTGCACACTGGAGCCGAACAGCGTCTATCTGGTGGACAGCGGCGGCCAGTATCCTGACGGCACCACCGATATCACCCGCACTGTGTGGATCGGCCCCGATGCCCCGCCCGCGCAGGTGAAGGACCGCTATACGCGCGTGCTAAAGGGCCATATCTGCCTGGCGATGCAGACCTTCCCCAAGGGCACGCTCGGCTCGCAGCTGGATACACTGGCGCGGCAATATCTGTGGGAGGCGGGCATCGACTATGCCCACGGCACCGGCCACGGCGTGGGCAGCTTTCTGGCGGTGCACGAAGGCCCGCAGCGCATTGCCAAGCCGCGCGGCGGACAGGCTGGCGGTGAACAGGAATTGCTGCCCGGAATGTTTCTCTCCAACGAACCGGGATATTACAAGACCGGCGCATACGGCATCAGGATCGAGAATCTGGTGCTGGTGGAAGAACGCCGGATCGATGGCGCGGAGGGGGACTGGCTGGGCTTTGAAACGCTGACGCTGGCCCCCATCGATGCCACTCTGGTGGACAGGGCGCTGCTGAGCGAGGCCGAAATCGCCTGGTGGAACGCCTATCACGCGCGCGTTCACGAAGTGGTGGCGCCGCAGCTGACAGGTGAGGCACTGGCGTGGCTGGACGCTGCCTGCAGGCCAATATAGACCTGTCCCGAAGAGGAGAACATTATGCTTGGCTATGCCACGATGGGCACCAATGACCTTGCCAGGTCTGCCAAATTCTATGATGCGATCGCCGCCATCACCGGCGCAGGCCGCGTGTTTGAAACCGATCGCGTGGTAACCTGGGGCACGCCTGAAAAGGGCGCCATGATCGGTGTGATCAAGCCACATGACGAGCAGCCCGCAACCGGTGGCAATGGCACGATGTTTGGCCTGCCTGTCGAGAGCGAGGAGCAGGTCCAGCAAATCCATGCCCATGCGCTGGCCAATGGCGGCAGCGATGAAGGCCCTCCCGGTCCGCGCGGAGAGGCATTCTATGCCGCCTATTTCCGCGATCCTGATGGCAACAAGCTGGTCGCCTATGTCCCGCCCAAGGCCCCCTGAGGCGGCGGTCCGGCCTGCCAATATGAACGCCCGCTAAACCGGGGTTTGCGCGTGCATGAACACGGGTGGCTGAACGCGACAAATTGCGACACAAATGGCGAATGCGGGCAAATCGCTGCGACAATGCCACCCTAGAACGGACCCCATGAGCAATGGGGCGCCGGACTCCTCCTCCCCCCCCCTTCAAGACGGTGCCCCGTTGCTCTCCGAATAATCCTTTGAAGGAGAGAACGATGCGCAAGACCCTGACCCTCTCGCTTGCCGCCACCGCCCTGCTCGCAGCTGGCGCAGCCCATGCCCAGATGCCCGAGCGCGGACAGCGCGGCGCAGCGGAACTGACCCGCGAAGCCGTGCAGGAGCGTGCCACAAGCCAGTTTGAACGGCTCGACATCAACGATGATGGCGCGCTGAGCGAAGCGGACCGCGATGCCGCCCGGCAGGCCCGCTTTGCGCGGTTTGACACCGATGGCAACGGCATGATCGACATGAGCGAATTCGACTCTGCCCGCGAGAACCGCAAGGACATGCGCGAAGAGCGTATGGCAGCGCGCGAAGAGCGCCGCGGACCCGGCATTCGCGAACGCCGCATGGGCCGCGGCCCCGGTGATCGTGGACCAGGCAATGGCGGCCCCGGTATTGGCGGCCCGGGCGGTGAGCGCAGGGTGGCCGAAGCCGATATCGACAATAACGGCACCGTCACCCAGGCCGAATTCCTCAGCGCCGCATTGACCCGCTTCGACCGTGCCGATGCCGATTCCGATGGCAAGATTACACGCGAGGAACGCCGCAATGCCCGTCCCGACGGACGCCCGGAAGGTCGCCCCGATGGACGACGTGCACCGCGTGGATTTATCGGCTAAGCCCTTGTCCAAAGAGGGGCACAAGAACAGATGAGCGAACAGCCACCGATCAAATTGCTGCTGGTCGATGATGAAGCCAGCCTGCGCCAACCCCTGGCGGAATATCTTTCCCGTCAGGGGTTTGTCGTGCGTCAGGCCGCCGATGCATCCAAGGCGCGATCCGCGCTGATCGATGAGACGCCCGATCTCGTCCTGCTCGACATCATGATGCCGGGCGAGGATGGATTGTCGCTGTGCCGCCACCTGATCGAAGCGAAGAAACTGCCGGTGATCTTCCTCACCGCAAGGGGTGAGGCGACCGATCGCATCGTCGGGCTGGAAATCGGCGCCGATGACTATGTGGTCAAGCCGTTCGAACCGCGTGAGCTGGTGGCGCGCATCCGTTCTGTGCTGCGCCGCTCCGCCCGCCAGACCACGCCGCCCACAGTGGTGGATGCGCTGTATCAGTTCGAAGGCTGGGAGCTCGATCCGCTCAAGCGCAGGCTGAGCGATCCCGAAGGCACAGTGATCCCGATATCCTCTGCCGAATTCCGCCTTTTGTGCGCCTTCCTCGATCATCCGCGACAGGTGCTGGACCGTGATCGCCTGCTCGATATGGTGCAGGGGCGCGAGGCGCATCTGTTCGATCGTGCGGTGGACAATCAGGTCAGCCGCCTGCGCCGCAAGATGGAAGATGACAGCCGCGATCCCAGGCTGATCCAGACGGTGTGGGGCGGTGGTTACCGCCTTGCCGCAGACGTGCGCCGCGTGGCGCAGGAAGCCGAATAATGCGCCGCTTCCTGCCCCGCAGCCTGCTTGGCCAGATGTTGCTGTCCGTGGCGCTGGCGTTGCTGGCCGCGCAGACGCTTTCTGGCGTATTGCTGTTCCGCGCCGAACAGCAAAGACGCGAAAACGGATTGATCAATGCGCTGGCCTTCCAGCTAGTGGCCGATCCGCGCGTCGATTATCGCACCGGCAATGGCGATGCCGCCCATCCCGAAAGCCAGCGCCGCCGCCTGCGGATTGAACGCGTGCTGCAGTCTCCCATCATCACGGGTGAAATGCAGGATGAAGCGCGCGCGGAACGGCTGCGCGGCCTGCTGACCGATCAGGGCATAGAGATTCAGGATCTGGTGGTGCTGGCCCGCCCGGTGGCCAAGGACAGCTATATCATGCGCGGTCTTACCCGCATGCGCAGCCGCAACAATTTTGACAATCGCGATGGCTGGGACCCCCAGGGCGAAATGCTGCTGGCCGGGCTGAAACGCGCTGGTGAGGAAGAATGGCTGGTCGCCCGCGTACCGCTGCCCGGCGCAGAACCGCGCCGGTTCAGCGGGGTCATCCTGCAAACGCTGGTGCTGTATATCGTGCTGGTGGGCGGCCTCGCCTTCCTGCTGCGCCGCATCACCCGCCCGCTGGCTGCGCTGGCGGACAGGGTCGAGAAATTTGGCGAGACGCAGGAAATATCGGGCCAGCTGGAACCCTCCGGTCCGGAGGACATGCGCCGCCTGATCACCGCCCATAATGCGATGGAATCGCGCATCTCCGCCTTGCTGAGCGAGAAGGACGTGATGCTCGGCGCGATCGGGCATGACCTGAAGACCCCGCTGGCCGCATTGCGCGTGCGGATCGAGAGCGTGGAAGACGATACCGAGCGTGAGCGCATGGCCGCCAGCATCGAGGACATCACCAGATCGCTCGACGATATCCTCTCGCTGGCGCGCGTGGGCCGGCCCAGCGATCCGCTCGAACGCACGGAACTGTCCGCCCTCGTCGCCTCCGTGGTGGAGGAATATGAGGATATGGGCGATGACGTGGTGCTGGGCGATAGCTCACGCATGGCGCTGCGCCTGCGCGCCACGTGGATGCGCCGCGCACTGCGCAACCTGATCGGCAATTCGCTGCGCTATGGTGCAAAGCCGGTGGTCAGCGTGATGCGTGACGATGATCATGCGCTGGTGCGGATCGAGGACACTGGCCCGGGCATTCCCACCGGCGAGATATCGGCGATGATGGAACCGTTCACGCGCGGCGAGGCGTCGCGCAATCGCGAAACCGGCGGTGCAGGCCTTGGGCTGACACTGGCGCGCGCCATTGCCGAACAGCACGGCGGCACGCTGACGCTGGCCAACCGGCTGGACGATAGCGGCAAGGTCATCGGCCTGGTGGCCGAACTGCGCCTTCCTCTCGACTAACCTGCCTCTCGACTGAGAAGCGCGGGAAGGCGGCGTTCGCAGCCCGCCCCGGAGCCGCTCGCGCCGATCTCTAGCGCATCAGGCCGCCGATAAGATTGCGCACGAATCGCCCGGCGATCGATCCGCCGAATTCGGTGGCAATCGTGCCCGCCGCGCTGGTGGCGGCATTGCGCATCGGGTCAGACCGGCTGGTTCGGCCGGAAATCCTGGCGGCGATGATCGTGGCGGCGGAACTGGCGGCAGCGCCCATCGCGGCCTTGCCGGCCTTTTCCCACAGGGAAGTGGTCTTGCGGCTGCGCTTGCCCACTTCTTCTTCGCCCTTTTCCTCCACCTCCCTGGCGGTTTCGGCGGCATCGCTGGCCTTGGCCAGCAGCACTTCCTCGGCGCTTTCGCGGTCGATCTTCTGGTCATACTTGCCATCGACCGGGCTGACCGACTGGATGATCGCCCGTTCCTTGGCGTTGACCGGACCAAGCCGGCTGCGCGGCGGCTTGATCAGCGTGCGCTCCACGATGCTGGGCGCGCCGTCATCCATCAACGTGGACACCAGCGCCTCACCCACGCGCAATTGCGTGATCGCCTCTGCCACGTCGAGATCGGGATTGATGCGGAAGGTCTCGGCCGCGGCCTTGATCGCCCGCTGATCCTTGGGGGTGAAGGCGCGCAGCGCGTGCTGCACGCGGTTGCCCAGCTGGCCGGCCACTTCCTCGGGAATATCGATCGGGTTCTGCGTGACGAAGAACACGCCCACGCCCTTGGAACGGATCAGGCGCACGACCTGTTCGATCTTGTCCTCCAGCGCCTTGGGCGCATCGTCGAACAGCAGGTGAGCCTCGTCAAAGAAGAACACCAGCCTGGGCTTTTCGGGATCGCCAACCTCGGGCAGGCTTTCGAACAATTCGGCCAGCAGCCACAGCAGGAATGTGGCATACAGCTTGGGGCTGCGCATCAGTTTATCCGCCGCCAGCACGTTGATATAGCCGCGGCCCTGATCGTCGCTTTGCAGGAAATCGTCGATTTCCAACGCCGGCTCACCAAAGAACAGGTCTGCGCCCTGGCTTTCGAAACTCAGCAACTGGCGCTGGATCGCACCCACGCTGGCCTTGGTGACATTGCCGTATTCGCCGGAGATTTCCTTCGAATTCTCCGCCGCCCATGCCAGCACCGCCTGCAGATCCTCGAAATCGAGCAGCAGCAGCCCCTCGTCATCGGCATGGCGGAAGATGATCTGCAACACGCCTTCCTGCGTGTCGTTCAGGTCCAGCAGGCGCGACAGCAGCAGCGGCCCCATTTCGGAAACCGTGGTGCGGATGGGGTGGCCCTGTTCGCCGTACAGGTCCCAGAAGATCACCGGATTATCCGAATAGGCATAATCGTCCATGCCCAGTTCCCTGGCCCGGCCCTCCAGCTTGTCGGCGTGTTTGAACGTAGGCGATCCGGGCATGGAGATGCCCGAAAGGTCACCTTTCACATCGGCCACGAACACCGGTACGCCCTCGGCAGAGAAACTTTCCGCCAGCCCTTGCAAGGTCACCGTCTTGCCGGTGCCGGTGGCGCCCGCGATCAGTCCGTGGCGGTTGGCCCGCCCCAGGTTGAGCGACTGCGTTTCGCCGTCCAGGTCCTTGCCGATGAAGATGTCTGCCATGATGCGCCCGATTTCCCTTGGCCCGATTTGTCCCGAATATGTCTGCCCCATGCTTGGCGCAGGCACCTATTCGCGGTCAAGCAATAGACACACGGCAATTTGACGGTAGAGCGGGGCGAATGCAGGCTTACGAACCCTTCGTATTGCTGGACGATGCCCGCGCATCGGGGGCAAATGACGCGCAGCTTTTTGAACGCCCGCGCGCGATCTTTGTCGCCCATCGCCCGGATCAGGTGTCCGCCGTGCTGGAACAGGCGGACAAGGCGCGCGCGGAGACGGGCGGGACGCTGGCCGGATATCTCGCCTATGAAGCAGGTCTGGCGCTGGAGCCGCGCCTGCAAGTGCTGGCCGAGGAGCGCAGCGGCGCCAATGGCCCGCTGGTGTGGCTGGGCCTGTTTGACGATGTGCAGGCCATTCCATCGGATAAGGTGCCCGCTTTTCTGGAAGCGCGCGGCGGCAGCGAGCGCGCCTCCATCGGGCCGATGGAACCGCAGATATCGACCGGCGCCTATCTCAGCGCATTCGACACGCTGCAGGAAGCGATCCGCGCGGGCGATATCTATCAGGCCAATCTGACCATGCCGCTGGCGGGCGCCGCGCAGGGTGATCCGCTGGCAATCTACCGCGCGATACGCCCGGCGGCGGGGGCCGGATATGGCGGGGTGATCTTTGACGGATCGCACTGGTTGCTGTCCTTCAGCCCGGAACTGTTCTTCACGCTGAAGGGCCGCGCGGCCAAGGTGAAGCCGATGAAAGGCACGCGCCCGCGCGGTCAGACGCAGGCCGAGGATGAGGCTTTTGCCCAGGAACTGGCCGCATCGGTCAAGGACAAGGCCGAAAACCTGATGATCGTGGACCTGATGCGCAATGACCTCAGCCGCGTGGCAGAGGCAGGCAGTGTGCGCGTGGACCGGCCCTTCGCCATCGAAAGCTATCCCACGGTGCACCAGATGGTCTCCTCCGTCCGGGCCGAATTGCAGGAGGGCAAGGGCGCGATGGACATGATCCGCGCGCTGTTCCCCTGCGGATCGATCACCGGCGCCCCCAAGATCCGCGCGATGGAGCTGATCCAGCAGGTGGAGCGCGATGCACGCGGACCGTATTGCGGGGCGATTGGCCGGATCGGCACCGCTGCCGACGGATCGATCGATGCCGCCTTCAATGTCGCCATCCGCACCATCCGCCTGACCCCGGGCGAGAACGATCGCCATCATGCGGTGGCGGGCGTTGGCGGGGCGATCGTGGCCGACAGCGAAGGCATGTCCGAATGGCGCGAATGCCTGATCAAGGGCAGCTTCATGCAGCGCGAGGCAAGCGGTGCCGACCTGATCGAAAGCATGCGCTTCGATCCGCAGGACGGCATTCCGCTGCTCGAACTCCATCTCGAACGGATGAAGGCGAGCGCAGCCACGCTGGGCTTTGCGTTTGACCGGCACGATGCGCGCAACCGCATACAGGCGCTGTGCTTTGAGCTGGAACAGCCTGCCAAGCTGCGCATGTTGCTGGCCCGCAGCGGAGCGATCACCCTGCAAAGCGTGCCGCTGGGGTCCGGCGCTCTGCCCGATCCGGTGACATGCGCGATATTGCCGCTGCCCGTGGTTTCGGGCGACTGGCGGCTGCGGCACAAGACCACCGACCGCTCCTTCTACGATGCCGCGCGCCGCGCAGCGATCGGCCAGGGCGCGGATGAGGCATTGCTGTTGCGCGATGATGGCTTGCTGACAGAAGCGGGCCATTCGAACATTTTTGTCGAGCGCGGTGGCAAGTTGCTGACCCCGCCCGCCAGCCTGGGCCTGCTGCCCGGCGTACTGCGCCGTCACCTGCTGGACGAAGGCCGCGCCCTGGAGGCGGAACTGACGCCAGACGATCTTGCCGGCGGCTTCCTGCTGGGCAATTCGGTGCGCGGACTGATGAAAGCGGAGTTGTTGAAATGACCGGTCGTCTCAGCCAGCATTTGCAGCGGATTCAGGCCTCGCCCACCACGGCGATGACCGACCGCGCCACCGCCCTGCGCGAACAGGGCAGGGACATCATCTCTCTGTCCGTGGGCGAACCGGATTTTGCCACGCCGGACCATGTGATCGAAGCGGCCAGGGCAGCGATGGATGCCGGGCAGACCAAGTACACCCCCGTCACCGGCACGATGGCGCTGAAGAAAGCCGCCGCGCTGCATTTCCGGCGCGATCTGGGCATTGCTGCCGATCCGGCAAACATCATCGTCACCAGCGGCGGCAAGCAGGCCCTGTTCGAGGCAATCGTGGCCACGGTGAGCGAGGGCGACGAGGTTATCGTGCCTTCGCCGTGGTGGGTGTCCTATCCGCAGATGGTGCGCTTTGCCGGTGGCCGCGTGGTGCCGCTGCGCACCCATGCGCATCGCGGCTTCCGCTTTGAGGCGGGCGAGCTGGAATCGCTGATCACTCCGCGCACCAACTGGGTGCTGCTCAATTCGCCCGGCAACCCGACCGGCGCGGTCTATCCGGCGGAAATGCTGCTGGCGCTGGGCGAAGTGATGCGTCGCCACCTGCAGGTGATGGCGCTGTCGGACGATATCTACGCCCCGCTCAACTATTCGGACGGGCCGCACGCCACGCTGGCCAATCTGTGCCCCGATCTGGCGGACCGCATCTGCACCGTCTCCGGCGTATCCAAAAGCCACGCCATGACCGGCTTCCGCATCGGCGTGGCGACCGGCCCTGGATGGCTGATCGATGCGATGGGCACATTGCAGAGCAATTCCACCGGCAATCCGTCCTCCGTCAGCCAGGCCGCCGCGGTGGCCGCCTTCGAAGGGCCGCAGGATTTCCTGACCGACTGGCGCGAGATTTTCCGCCAGCGGCGCGATCTGGTGGTGGCTGGCATCAACGCCATTCCCGGCCTTTCCACGCCGGTGCCCGATGGTGCCTTCTATTGTTTCATCGACGCCAGCGACCATATGGGGCGCTTTGGCGGCGACGATACCAAGCTGGCGCTGCACCTGCTGGAACACGGCGTGGCCGTGGTGGCCGCATCCGCATTCGGCGGCAAAGACGGTTTCCGCATATCCTTCGCCACCGATGAGGCGACCCTGACTGAAGCGATCCACCGGATCGGGAAAGCCCTGGCATGAACGATCTCGAAATCCTGTATGAAGACGGCGAAGCGCTGGTGATCGACAAGCCCGCGGGCCTGCCGATTGACCGCCCGCGCAAGGGCGGCGCTTCGCTGGGCGACCGGCTGGACGAGCTGAAGCTGGGCTTCCAGCGCCAGCCGCAGCCCGCGCACAGGCTGGATACCGATACGTCGGGCTGCCTGCTGCTGGCGCGCAATCCCAAGTCGCTCAAGCGCTTCAACATGGCGTTTGAGGAGAAGGTCGTCTCCAAGACCTATCTCGGCATTCTGGCCGGTATTCCTGAGCAGAAGGAAGGCCGCATCGAACTGTCGCTGGCCAAGATCAGCAGCGCCGAGAAGGGCTGGCGGATGATCCCGGCCAAGAAGGGCAAGGAATCGGCCACCGGCTGGCGCGTGCTGGCAGAGGTGAACGGCCGCGCGCTGGTGGAATTCCGCCCGGAGACCGGCCGCACCCACCAGATCCGCGTGCACGCCGCCAGCGGCATCGGCATCCCCCTGCTGGGCGATCCGGTCTATGGCGAAAAGTCCGGCTTTGCCCGCACCATGCTGCACGCCAGCGCGATTGAAGTGCCGCGCGCGGGCAAGAGCGCGATTGCCGCCCATTCGCCCATGCCCGCCGATTTCATTGCCCTGGGCTTTGCCGATGTGGGCGCGGTGCCTGTTGCTGGCGCGGTGACGGCAGACGTTCCGCAAGCTCCCGAAATTCCTGAAACTGATGTCCAGACCTGAAGACAATCTGGTCGAACGGGCGCTGTCGCTGGCGGAGGAAAGCTTCGTCACCGCGTCGGGTCCGGGCGGGCAGAATGTCAACAAGGTGGCCACCGCAGTGCAGCTGCGGGTCAATATCTACCGCATCGGCCTGCCGCCGCGAATCTTCCACCGGCTGAAGGATCTTGCCGGAAACCGCCTGAACCTGAAGGGCGAGATCGTGATCGATGCGCGCAGCCACCGCACGCAGGAGGCCAACCGCCGCGATGCGCGCGAACGGTTGACGCAGATGATTGAAAGCGCCTGTGTCGAGCCGAAAAAGCGCGCTAAAACAAGAGTTAACCGCGTAGGCAAGGTGAAGCGCCTGGCGGGCAAGAAGGCCCGCGGCCAGCTCAAGGTCAATCGCGGCAAGGTGGATTGGTAGGGCAGGCTGGCAGGGCCTGTCTTGCTTGACTTTGCACCGATTCTGCCCCAATGGCCCGCGCTTGAGGGCGGCGCTTGCGCGTCGCCTGTATTTTTTCGGGCCTGACCGGCCCCAGCGAACCTTTTGGGAACTTAAGACATGGCGAAGCCAGCAACCGTCAAGATCCGCCTGAATTCGACCGCGGACACCGGATTTTTCTACGTAACGAAGAAGAACCCGCGCAACATCACCGAGAAGATGGTCTTCCGCAAGTATGACCCGGTTGCGAAGAAGCATGTCGAATTCAAGGAAGGCAAGATCAAGTAAGCTGAACTCCGGGAACGAACCGGGTTCACCATCGGTTCAATGCCCCACCGCCAGGACTGGGAGCATGAACACCTTGATTAGCTTCAAAAGCACGCCCTTCACAGGCAAGACACTGAGCGCCGCGATTGCCGGCGCTCTTGCCGTTTGCACGCCGCTTGCGCTGGTGGCTCCGGCCATCCCCGCCGCTGCGCAATCTGCATCGCAATCAACTTCGCAGGCCGATACCGCCAGGATCAACCGCGCCGTGCGGGCGCTTCGCGGCATCTCCACCATGCGCGCCGATTTCACCCAGACCGATCGCAACGGCCAGGTGGTGACAGGCGTGCTGACGATGAAGAACCCCGGCCGCATCCGCTTCGAATACGAAGAATCGGTCAATATGGTGATCGTCTCCAACGGCCGGTCGCTGACCATGGCCGATTATGACGTGCAGCAGCTGGAACGCTGGCCGATCAGCGATACGCCGCTGGGCGCGCTGCTCGATCCCGATCGCAACGTGGCGCAATATGGCCGCATCGTGCCCAGCGCCAATCCCAATGTGGTGAGCATCGCCGTTACCGTTCCCACCAGGCCCGAGTTCGGCGAGATCGTGCTGATCTTCCTGCAGAACAGCGCTGCCCCCGGCGGGCTGGAACTGGTCAGCTGGGTAGCCAATGATTCGCAGAATATCCGCACCACGGTGCGCCTGCGCAATCACCGTTATGGCGTGGCCGTTCCTGACAGCACATTTCAGGTTCGCGACCCGCGGCAATCGTCCCGTCGCCCACGCTGAACGCTTCGCAGGTGAAATGTTGTAGATTTGCGACAAACTGCGACGGTTTATTCATATCAGCGACAGGCTGACCTGCGTATAAATGATCTTGCAAGCCAGCCTCGGGCCCGGATTTCCCCCCTGTTGTCCGCCCCTCTAACAGGCAGCTTGCAAGCGTGACGAACGCTAAATGGAACCCTCGTCCCACTTGCCCCCGGGACGAGGGTTTTCCTTTGTCCGGGCCATGCGCCGCCAGACCAGCCGCGCCGCCCGCATGGCAATGCCCGGCTGCCCGACACCTTGCCGCCCGGCGCCTTCGCACCTAAGCACGTTGCCATGATCTCTATCGCCAGCTGGAACATCAATTCCGCCCGCCTGCGCATGCCCATAATCGCGCGTTTCCTTGAACAGGAGGCGCCCGACATCCTGTGCCTGCAGGAGATCAAGTGCCAGGAGCATCAGTTCCCCTACAAGGCGTTCGAGGAGCTGGGTTATACCCACTTCGCCGTGCACGGGCAGAAGGGCTATCACGGCGTGGCCACCGTCAGCCGCATCCCCATCAGCGAATTTTCGCGCCATGACTGGCAGGACAATGGCGAGGCGCGCCATGTCGGAGTGGAGCTGACCGGCCCCGAAGCGGGCGCCCTGGCGGGCATGGTGCTGGAAAATGTCTATATCCCCGCCGGCGGCGATGAGCCTGACCGCGCGATCAATCCCAAGTTCGGCCAGAAGCTCGATTTCCTCGAGCGGATGACTCGCTGGGCAGACAAGGTGGACCGGCCGACCATGATCGTCGGCGATTTCAACATCGCACCGCTGGAATCGGATGTGTGGAGCCACAAGGCGCTGCTCAAGGTCGTGTCACACACGCCGCTGGAAGTGGAGACGCTGAAGCGCTTTCAGGATGCGCATGGCTGGACAGATGTGGGCCGCGAGTTCATCCGCGATCCGCAGCGCTATTACACCTGGTGGAGCTATCGCAACAAGGACCACACGGTGAACGATCGCGGGCGCAGGCTGGATCACATGTGGGCCAGCCCGCAGCTGGCGCAGCAGGCCACCGGGCACCGCATCGTGGAAGATGCGCGCACCTGGGAAAAGCCGTCCGACCATATCCCGCTGATTACGGAGATGGCCAGCTGAGCGCGGCTCCCGCCTCGACCAGTGCATCCCCCGCGCGCCGGGTGGCGCAGGCGGTGGATGCCTTGCGCCACGGCTGGCCGATCCGGATTGGCGAGGCGCCCGTGCTGCTGCCGGTGGAAACCGCGCTGGCCCCGCAGGCCAGCTCTGACCGGGCGCTGATCTCCGCCGCGCGCGCCGCCACGCTCAAGCTGGCCAACCAGCGCGAGGCCGCCAGCGGCCATGCGCCCGTGCTGATTCGCAGTTCCGCGCCGATGGGACTGGATGAAGCGCGCCCGATTGCCGATCCCGCGCTCGACCTGGTGGTGCCGCTGAAAGGGCCTTTCCGGGCCGAGACCATCGCCTGCAAGGCAGAGGCCGAGGCGGCGATGGAGCTGGCGCGCTTGGCCGGCATATTGCCCGCCTTCCTGTTCGATCCCGCCCACGCCGGGGAGCCGGTGCGGCTGGCGGCATCCGACCTTGCCGCCTGGAGCGATCAGGTGGCGCTGACCATCGCCACCCGCGCGCGCCTGCCGATCAGCGCCAGCGAGGAAGCCGAGGTGATCGCCTTCCGCAAGCTGGACGATATGCGCGAGCATGTGGCGCTGGTGATCGGCAATCCCGATTTTGACCGCGTGCCGCTGGTGCGCCTGCATTCCGAATGCCTGACCGGCGATATCTTCGGCAGTCTCAAATGCGATTGCGGCCCGCAGCTGGACGCGGCGCTGGCGCGCATGGCGGAGGAGGCCAAGGCGGGCGGCTGGGGCATATTGCTCTATTTGCGGCAGGAAGGGCGCGGCATCGGCCTGATCAACAAGTTACGCGCCTATCGCCTGCAGGATGCCGGGTTCGACACTGTGGATGCCAATGCGCGACTGGGCCTGCCGGTGGAAGCGCGCGATTTTCCCGTGGCGGCGCGCATGCTCGATCTGCTGGGGGTGAACGCGGTGCGGCTGCTGACCAACAACCCGGCCAAGGTGGCTGCGCTGGAGGCGGCTGGCGTGACGGTGGCGGAGCGCGTGGAGCATCAGCTGCCTGCCAACGCGCATAACCAGCGCTATCTTGCCACCAAGCGTGACCGCGCGGGGCATCTGCTGAAATAGATTTTCAGCGCAGCTGGCTGTCCTTGCTTCCGCGCCGGTTGATCGCGGAATGGCGGATCTGGCTATCCTGACCAGACTGACAGGCCACGCAGCGGCGCACACCGGGAACGGCCATGCGGCGCTTTTGCGGAATAGGTTCACCGCAATCGTCGCAATATTCAGCGCTTTCGCCTTTGGGCAGGCGGGCGCGCGCGGCTTCCACCGCGTCTTTCACCGTGTCGTCAATCTGATCCTGAACCGCGCCATCGCGCGACCAACCGCCTGCCATATCGTGTCTCCTGCCCAATAAACCGATCAAGGGTGGGCTGGGTTCCGAACGGTGTCAGCGCTGCTCGTAGGTGGTCAGGCCCGGATCGAGGCGATTGTCCGAGATCCGGCTGACTTCGCCCGACCAGTCGGCCACGAAGGCGGAATTGCGGTCCACGCCCGGCGCAAAGCGCGCAGTGTTGGCCGCTACGGTCAGCCCGGCGCTGGAGTGATCGCGGCTTTCGGCAGCAACGGCGATGAAGGCGGAGTAATTCTCCTTGTCTCGCCCCTGCACGAACCAGTTGTTGGATATCTGCCCGCTGGCCCCGGCAGGCAGGTCGATCATGTAATTGGTTTCATGCCCGTTCGAATCGTCAAAGCTGCTGCTGGCCACGTCCACCCGGCCCGCGCGCAGTTTGACATAATGGCCGCCCTGCCCGCGCTCGAACCGGCTGTTGGTGATGCGCACCTGGCCATAATTGCCGGTGTAGATCGAATGGGCGCAGCCGCCCGATCCCTCGCACGTGCCAAGGCCGGAGAAGGTGGAGCGGTCGATCACCAGCGTGGAGCCGGTATCGTCGGCGGTCAGGATGCCCTGCTGGCTATCGCGGAACCAGCTTTGCGCCACGGTCAGGTTGCCGGCTTCCAGGCGAATGCCTGCGCCGTTGAAATCGCGCACATTCATGTTCTGGAAGGTGAGGCCGGACACTTCCGCCCCGCGCCCGCGCAACACCAGCGCGGCCTTGCCCTCGCAGGTCACGCCATCGAAGATCACTTCGCCCGGAACTGCGGCGAGATAGGAGATCACCCCGCCCTGCTGCACCGCGCACTGGCGGTGGGTGCCCACGGCAATAGCGATCGAGCCGCGCCCGTCACCAATCGCATCCACCGCCTGTTGCAGCGAATTGAAGGTCTGCCCGGTCTCGACAATCGTATAGGGGGCGGCAGGTGCCTGCGCGAACAGCGCCGTCAGCGGGATGGCCGCGATGGCGGCAGCGGCAAGGGCAGCTGCGAATTTCATCGACGGGCGGGTCGGCACAATTTGCGCATCATGGGTCATGCGTAGCGGACTACGCCAGATTGGTTAAGAGCTCGCAAAGCCTGTTCTCAGGTGCAAGTTCTCAGGCGAAAGCGGGCATGACCTCGCGGGCGAACAATTGCGCGGATCGCGTCACATCGTCCACCCGCAGATCGCCAAAGGCGAACCAGCCGACCATGTAATTGATGCCGCTGCCATCCGCCTCGCGCAGCACGAAGTCGCGCACGGTGGAGGGGCTGCCGGCGCAGCCGTGGCCCATCGCCTCGGCTGCGTCCCATTCGGGCGGATAGAGATCGCCCAGCGGAAATCCGCCGCCGCGATCTTCCCACAATCTGGCAAGGCTGGCGCGCCAGCGGGCATAGGCTGGCCGGGCCAGGTCGCGCGCCTGGGCATCGCTGTCTGCCACCACGATATGACGGCTGATGCCCACCAGCGGCAGGTTTTCCGCCGCGCCGCCGCCCGCTTCCCATTCCTTGCGGAACAGGCCGCTGACCTGCTTCACCCGGTCCCCCAGCGCGAGGCTGACGATATTGACGCCGTTATGCGCCGCCCAGGTGATCGATTCGGGACTGCCCGCGCCGTACCACAGCGGCGGATGCGGGCGCTGCACGGGGCGCATGGTCATGGGCACATCGTCGAAGCTGAAGAACCTGCCCTCGTGGCTCAGCCGGTCGCTGGAAAGACCCTTGAGCAGGACCTCCAGCGTCTCGTCAAAAATCTCCCGCTGCTGGGCCATGTCGATGCCGTAGAAACCCATTTCGATGGGCGAGACGCCGCGCCCCACGCCCAGCTGGAAGCGCCCGCCGGACAGCGCATCCAGCATCGCCACCTCCTCGATCAGCCGCAGCGGATGATACAGCGGAAGCAGATAGACCAGCGGGCCGAACAGGATGCGGCTGGTGCGCTGGGACAGGGCGGAAAACAGCATGCCGGGCGATGGCGCATGGCCCAGCGGCGTGCCGTGGTGTTCCGCCACATGGTAACAATGAAAGCCCGCCGCCTCATAGGCGCAGGCCATGTCCAGCCGCGCCGCCAGATGCTGTGCCAATGGCAGGCCGCTGTCATCGACATGGTCGAATACGCCGAATTTCATATGCACCGCTCTCCCTCTCTCCCGCCAGACTAGCGGGCAATCCCGGCCGGGCAATGGCGGATGCTAGTCTACCTTCGGCGGACGGCCACGGCGCGGGCGCTCGCCCATCGGCACATCAATGCCGCGCCGCTTCAACGCTTCGCGGATCAGCACTTCCAGCTCGGCATTGACCGAACGCAGTTCCGTGGCCGCCAGACGCTCCACCGCATCGTGGAGCGCCGGGTCGAGCCGCAGGGCAAAGGCTTTCTTGCCGGGTGTAGGTTTGCTGCGTCCGGCCATGGCGGAGTTACTGGTACAAAGATCCTGCGTTGACGACGGGGTTCACCTCACGGTCGCCGCACAGGACCACCATCAGGTTGGAAACCATCGCCGCGCGGCGCTCATCATCCAGATGGACGATGTCGTCGGCGGACAGCTTCTCCAGCGCCATTTCGACCATGCTGACCGCGCCCAGCACCAGCTTGGCGCGCGCCGAGATGACCGCATCGGCCTGCTGGCGGCGGAGCATGGCTCCGGCAATTTCCGGCGCGTAGGCGAGGTGGGTCAGGCCCGCCTCATCAACCACGATACCGGCGGCAGACAGGCGCTCGTTCAGCTCGGTCTGCAATTCGCTGTTCACCACGTCCGCATCAGAGCGAAGCGTGGTTTCCGCCTCCTCGATATCGTCATAGGGGTAGCGTGATCCGACCGTGCGCAGCCCGGCCTCGATCTGGATGTTCACGAACTCCTTGTAATCATCCACGTCGAACGCCGCCTGCGCGGTGTCGGCCACACGCCACACCACATTGCAGGCGATTTCGATCGGATTGCCGCGCAGATCGTTGATCTTGACCTTCTCCGAATGGATGTTGTGCGCGCGCACGGACAGTTTGTTGCGGCCCATCCACGGCCAGCGCCAGCGCAGACCTTCCTTGCGGTCTGTTCCCCGGTACTCGCCGAACAGCGTGATCACCGCGCCCTGGTTGGGCTGGATCATGTAGAAGCCGACCGAGAAGAACAGCACGGCAAAGCCCGACCCGAAAGTGGTCAGCACGAACATGATCTTGATCAGCTTGCTCGAACCCTTGGGCGGAATGCCCGTGCTCAGGACGAACAGCGCCAAAGCGACGATCGCCAGCAGCACCAGCAGCATGGGATAGCCGCTATACGTGCTGGCCGGGCCTTCCCGGCTGCGGATCATGGCTTCTTGCCCCTTTGACATATCGAATCTCCTGTTTGTTTAATTATGATATCATTATTATATCAAATTACAGGTTTTCGCAATCAAAACCGGATTTTCGGACCGGCAGCGGGCGGCCATTGTTGCTGGCCATCAATATTGGCGGATGATGGCCAGGAACGCATCGCCATAGGCTTCCAGCTTCCTGGCCCCGATGCCCGAGATAGTGCCCATCGCATCAAGGCTGCCCGGTCGGCGCGAAGCCATTTCGCGCAAGGTGGCATCGTGGAAGATGACATAGGGCGGCACCTGCGCCTCCGCCGCCAGCGAGCGGCGCAGTTCGCGCAAGGCATCGAACAGCGGATCGCCAACCGGATTGGGCGCCTGCGCGCTGCCCTTGCGGCCCCGGCGCTGGCTGCGTTCGGGCGGGCGAATGATCGCGACATCGCTCTCCCCCTTCAGGATCGAGCGGGCATCGCCGCCCAGCGCCAGCCCGCCATGTTCTGTCGCCACCAGCGCCCCGCGTGCCTGCAATGCGCGGGCGAGCGGCTGGAGCAGGCGCGCCTCCTCCCCCTCGACAATGCCGAACACGCTGAGCTGGTCATGCGCGCGCTGGGTGATGCGATCATCCTGCGCCCCGGTCAGCACTTTCTGGATATGGCCGAAGCCGAAGCTCTGCCCGGTGCGATAGACCGCACTCAGCAGCTTGCGCGCCAGTTCGGTGACTTCGATCACCTGCGGCGGCTCCAGGCAATTGTCGCAATTGCCACAGGTCTGCGGCGGGTCCTCGCCGAAATGGCGCAGCAGCACGGCTCGGCGACAGGTGGGCGTTTCCACCAGCGCGGCCAGTGCGTCCAGCCGGGTCCGCTCCCCCTGCTGGCGCGCCTCATCCACTTCGGACAGCCTTTGCCGCGCCTGCACGAAATCGCCCGCACCCCACAGCATCAAGGCCAGCGCGGGATCGCCATCGCGGCCCGCGCGCCCGGTTTCCTGGTAATAGGCCTCGATCGATTTGGGGATGCCGGCATGCGCCACAAAGCGCACGTCCGGCTTGTCTATCCCCATGCCGAACGCGATGGTGGCCACGATCACCATGTCCTCGCTGGAAACGAATGCAGCCTGGTTGGCGGCGCGCACTTCGGGGGCCAGCCCGGCGTGATAGGGCAACACCTGCCTGCCCGAGCCAGAGCCGGATCCAGACCGAGAGCCTGCGCCCAGCTTTTCCGCCAGTTCCTCCACCTTGCGGCGGGTGGGGGCATAGATGATGCCGGGGCCGGAATGCTCATCCAGCAGCGCGGCAAGCTGCGCGCCCATGCTGTCACGGTGGCGAATGGCGTAGCGGATGTTCGGGCGGTCGAACCCGGCCACGATCATCCCGTCCTCACCAATGCCCAGCTGGTGCAGGATATCGCGCCTGGTATGCGCATCGGCGGTGGCGGTCAGCGCCAGCCGCGGAACCTGCGGGAACATATCCATCAGCGGCCGCAGCTGGCGGTAATCGGGGCGGAAATCATGCCCCCATTCGGATACGCAATGCGCCTCATCCACCGCGAACAGGGCGATCCGGCCCTGCCCCAGCAGATCACGGAAATGCGGCTGGCTGGCACGTTCGGGCGCGACATAGAGCAGGTCCAGCGCGCCGCTGCGGAAGGCGTCCACCGTCTGCATCCCATCGGTATCGACGCTGGTCAGCGATGCCGCGCGAATGCCGTTGGCACGGGCCGAGCGCAGCTGGTCATGCATCAGCGCGATCAGCGGGGAGATGACCACGCAGGTCCCCTCCAGCATGGTGGCGGGCAGTTGGTAGGTCAGCGATTTGCCCGCGCCGGTGGGCATCACCGCCAGCGTGGATTGCCCGGCCAGCACGCGCGAGAGCACCTGTTCCTGCGCGCCGCGAAACTCCTCGAAGCCGAAGGTGCGGCGCAGCGCGGCACGCGCCTGTTCCAGCCCCGGCCGGTCAATCATGTCGGATGACGTCATCTGCCCACCGATTGCACAGGCTTTGCTCCACCGGAACCGGCGCAGGCGCTTTTTGCGATTTTATTCCCCGGCGCGCTGGGGTAATTCACCCTTATCAGGCGCAAATGCCTGAGCGGGACCATTCCACTGGAGATAATACCATGAAGAAAATCGCCCCCCTGGCTATCGCCGCCACGGCCCTGCTCACGCTTTCCGCGTGCGGTTCCACCACCGATGCATCCGAAGACGCGATGGCCGACACGGTCGAAATGCCCGCCGATCAGGCCCTGGCAGGCACGCCCGAGCCGGCAATGGATGAAGACGCCGTGACCGACGCCGCAGACGCCGCTTCTGGCGATGCGGAGATTGACGCGATGGAAGCCGCCGCTGCTGCCGAAGGCATGGTCAATGAAGATGTCGAAGCCGCCATCGGCAGCGCCGAATCGTCGATGGAATGAGTTGGGGAGTAAGGTGGGGAATGAGTGGGGGAGTAAGCGCGATCAACGCCCGATACCTCCCCGCCCTGGCCGCCTGCGCGATGCTGTGCGGATGCGGTGCGGGAGACAATGATCCCGGTCCCGGCGGCGTGAGCGTGGGGGAAGCGGCGGCGCTGGATCAGGCGGCCGAGATGCTCGACCAGCAACGCCTGCCCGCCGAAGCGCTGAGCGAGCCGGGCGATGAAGCGCCACCCGCCGCCGAACAGGCGCCCTAGCCAGGCAACCTAGACTGCAAACGAAAGGGCCGGCCCCGCCATGATGGCGGGACCGGCCCCAATTCTTGTCCGCTCCTGAAGGAGCGGCGCGGAAGTTTATTCCGCGGCTTCGTCCATCGCTTCGCCGGTTTCTTCCATGGCATCAGCGCGGTCTTCGGCAGCGTCGGTCATGGCATCGGCCTGGTCGTCGCTGATCATGCCGGCATCTTCCATGGCTTCGGCCTGGTCGTTCACGACTTCAGCAGCCTGCTCGCCTTCGTCTTCCATGGCATTTTCGTTGGCGCCGTCACAAGCGACAACACCCAGAGCCAGCACAGCAGCAGACGCGACAGAAATAATCTTCTTCATTGGTATTCCCCTTCAAGATTCGGGACGGCCAGGCCGACCCATAAAACGAGCCATCGGCTCATCACGCAAAATTCATCGCAATTCGCGGTGTCGCAAAATATTGACTGACGCCAGCAGGACGACAGAGCCGCCCAGCGAAATCAGCAACGCCGCGATACTATATCCCCCGGCCAGCAAGTTCCCTTCGCCGATCAGGGGATTGACCAGCAGCCCGCCAACCAGCGCGCCACCGATTCCCGATGCCAGATTGACCTTCAGGGCATTGCCGCCGGTCTGCAGGACAATTGTTGTCAACCAGCCAAGCAGCGCGCCGGATCCTATGAGGAAAATCAGGCCCATCCGAGATAGTTTCCAGACATCATGCCTAGAAAACACCGCGGCAACCGCTTGGTTCCAAGTCAAATTGCGGGGAGGCGCAAGCCCTAGCGCAGCGTCAGCCAGGCAATTGCCACTGTGCCCACCACGATCCGGTACCAGGCGAAGGGGGTAAAGCCGCGGCGGCTGACAAAGGCCACGAACAGGCGAATGACGATCAGCGCCACGATAAAGCTGACCACAAAGCCGATGGCGATTTCATACCAGCCCACGCTTGTGGTGCCGGCCATCAGCGCATCGCCCTTCTGGAACAGTTCCAGTGTGGTGGCGCCGATCATGGTGGGCACGGCCAGAAAGAAGGAGAACTCCGCCGCCGTCTTGCGGTTCACGCCCATCGCCAGCGCGCCCATGATGGTGGCGCCTGATCGGCTGACACCGGGGATCATCGCCGTGCACTGGGCCAGGCCAATACCGATCACCGTCTTCATCGGCAGGTCGGCAACCTTCACCTCGTCACCCGGGCTGGAGGCTTTTTCGATCCCGATAATGGCAATGCCGCCCAGGATCAGCGCCCACGCCACGATTGACGGGCTGCCCAGCATGATGTCGATATAATCCTTGAACGCCAGCCCCAGGATCACGCTGGGAATGAACGCCAGCAGGATGTTGCGGGCAAAGCGCAGGCCTTCGCTTTCCAGCTTCAGCACGCCCATGCCCGCGCCCCAGAATGTGGGCCAGTACTGATACACCACCGCCAGGATCGCGCCCAGCTGGATAACCACGTTGAACATCGCCCACTCATCGGCATCATAGCCGAACATCTCCGTGGCGAGGATCAGGTGGCCGGTGGAGGAGACCGGCAGGAATTCTGTCAGCCCCTCGACAATGCCGAGCAATACTGCGGTGAGAGTGGTGTCCATTGCTGCCGAGCAATTGGCAGGGCGGGCGGTTTAGTCAAGCCAAACCGCCCCCCAACATCAGCAGCCCACACCAGCGGCGCACCGTGACCCTGCGCCGCAACCTGTCCTACCAGATCGAAACGCGATCCTGCGGCGGCAGGTACAGCGGATCATCCTCGCCCACATCGAAGGCATCATACCATGCGTCCAGCTGGCGTACGGTGTTGTTGAGGCGGAAATCGCCCGGAGGATGCGAATCGGACAGCATTTGCGAACGCTTGCGCTCGGGCCGCAGCTTCTCGCGCCAGTTCTGCGCAAAGCCGAGGAAGAAGCGCTGGTCGCCGGTCAGCCCGTCAATCACCGGAGCCTCAGCTCCATTCAGCGACAGGCGATAGGCGCGGTAGGCCATTTGCAGGCCGACCACATCGCCCAGCGTCTCTCCCAGAGCCAGCCGCCCGGTCAGGCAGGTTTCCCCGTCATCGGTGCAATAGGCCTCGATCAGCGGAATGAGCTTGCCCGCGCGCGCTTCAAAGCCCGCCCGGTCCACGTCCTGCCACCAGTTGCGCAGCGTGCCGGTGCTGTCGAACCGCGACCCGGAATCGTCAAAACCATGGCCAATCTCATGGCCGATGATCGCGCCGATTGCGCCATAGTTCACCGCCGCTTCGGCATTGGGGTTGAAATAGGGTGCCTGCAGGATGGCGGCGGGAAACACCACCTGGTTGAAGATCGCCATGTAATAGGCATTCACCGTCTGCGGCAGCATGGCCCATTCGGTGCGATCCACCGGCTTGCCCAGGCGCGAAAGCGAATCCGCCTGATTCCACGCAATGGCGCTGATGCGGTTGGCCAGCGGATTGCCCGGCGTGATCTCCAGCCCGTCATACGTCTCGAATTCATCGGGATAGCCGATCATCGGGGTGAAGCTTGCCAGCTTGGCCCGCGCTTCGGCCAGCGTGGCCGGGGTCAGCCAGTCATTATCGTCCAGATCCTCACCCATCGCGCGCAGCAGGTTGGCCACCAGCTCATCCATCTGCGCCTTGCTTTCAGGCGGGAAATAGCGCGCAGCGTAGAGCGCGCCCAGCTGCTCACCCAGCAGGCCTTCAACCTCGCCGATGGCGCGCTTTTCACGCGGGCGCGGGCTGTCCTGCCCGCTCATCACCGTACCGTAAAAGGCGAAATTCGCATCATCGATGTCGCTTGGCAGCACGGCGGCATAGGATGACAGGAAACGCACCGCCATATAGGCCTTGAGATTGGCCAGCGGGGTCTGCGTGAGCAATTGCATCATCGCCGGCAGGCCGCCGCCCATCATGCCCATTTGTTCATCGTCCAGACCCAGCGCGGCAGCTTCTTCGGCATCGGGCAGCAACTGGCTGGCCAGGAAGCGATCGACATCGCCGAAGCCGCCCGATTGCAGCAGCGTCTCGGTGGGAAAATCGGGGGCGAGCGCGATCAGCTCGTCGCGGCTCAGCACATTATAGGTCAGCTCCGGAATGCGGAACATCTGGCTGTCCCACTCCAGTTCGGCCACCTGATGCTCAAAATCATACACCACGCGGGCCGCGGCCGCCGGATCGCCGTAGCCTGCCTTGCCCAGCATGAAGGTGAGGAAATCCATGTATGCCGCGCGGATTTCCAGGTTCCGCTCATTGTCGACCAGATAATAATCGCGGTCATCCAGCCCCATGCCGGTGAAGCCGACCGATACCACATAGGAATTGGGATCGCGGCTATCGACGGTGACGCCTGCGGAAACCATCGCCGGATAGCCCGGCTGTTCGAACAGATGGGCAAGTGCATCCAGATCGGGCGCGTTGAAAATCTGCGTCAGATAGGGATAGGCAGGCGCAAGCCCCGCCGCATCGATGGCAGGCCGGTCCGCATAGGCATTATAGGCATCGACAATGCGGCGCTGGGTGGTTCCGGGCGCCGGATCGGCTGCAACCAGCTCCGTCACCAGCGTCTCGACATCGTCCACCGCGCCTTCGGCCAGAATGTCGAACGGGCCATAGCCGGATCGATCGGCGGGAATTTCGGTCGCTGCCACCCATTTGCCATTCACATAGGCATCGAAATCGGCACCGGGATCGACCGACGGGTCCAGCTGCGTCAGATCGACGCCCCATGCGCCGAACGACATTGCCGGGGTGGCCCGCTCCGGCGCCTCCTGCGCCTCCTGAGCCAGGGCCGGCATGGCGGCGGCGAGCGCAATGGCGGAAATGCCGGTAGCGAATATCTTGCGAATCATCGAGCGTCCCTTGATCTGTTCCGCCGCGCAGGATCAGCGCCCGCGGAATCGAAGTGAAATATCGGTTTAGCGCCAAGCCCGGAAAGGCGACGTCATTCATCGGTTTCATATGATACTTCGTCGATTAGCAGGGGCTTAACCCCTGTCTCAATCGAATTCTCAACCGGAAACTTCGTGTGCTTCGCCGGTCAGGCGGGCAAGCGGGCCGTCAGGCGGCCTGATCGTCAAATTGCAGCGCGGCGAGATGGGCATAAAGCCCACCCTTGGCAATCAGGCTGGCGTGATCGCCCTGCTCGACAATGCGGCCATCGTCCAGCACCACGATCCGGTCTGCCGCGCGCACCGTGGCCAGGCGGTGGGCGATGACCAGCGTGGTGCGGTTCTCCATCAGCTTTTCCAGCGCCTGCTGCACCAGCCGTTCGCTTTCGGCATCCAGCGCGCTGGTGGCTTCATCCAGCAGCAGGATCGGGGCATCGCGCAGCAGCGCGCGGGCGATTGCCACGCGCTGGCGCTGGCCGCCCGAAAGACGCGCCCCGCCTTCGCCCAGATAGGTATCGAGGCCATCGGGCAGTTCGCGCAGGAATTTTTCCGCATTGGCTGCGCGCGCCGCGTCCCAGATAGCCTCTTCATCGGCATCCCACGCGCCATAGCGCAGATTGTCGCGCGCGCTGGCGGCGAACAAGACGCCTTCCTGCGGAACCAGCGCCATGCGTCCGCGAATGGCGGCAGGGTCGGCCTGATCCAGCGGAACGCCGTCCATGCGGATGGTGCCCACCTGCGGATCGTAGAAACGCTCCACCAGCTGGAAAATGGTCGATTTGCCGGCGCCCGATGGCCCCACGATGGCCACTGTCTCACCCGGCTCAACGGTCAGGGTGAACCCCTCGATCGCCTTGTCCTGCAAGCGCGTGGGATAGCTGAAGCCGACATTCTGGAACGACAGGCTGCCGCGCGGCGGCTCCGGCAGGGCCTGCGGACGCGCGGGCGGCGCGATTGCGGGTGCCTGGTTGAGCAATTCGTTCAGCCGACCAGCCGCACCGGCACCGCGCAGAAGATCCCCGTAAACCTCGGTCAGCGATCCGAATGCACCCGCCACCAGCACGCCGGTGAGCACGAAGGCGGCGATGGTGCCGCCCGAAAGCGTGCCTTCGGCCACCTGCATCGCCCCGCGCCACATCAGCGCGGTGATCGCGCCGAAGATCACCGCAATGATGATCGCGGTCATGGTCGAGCGCAGCACGATGCGCCGCCGGGCGGTTTCGAAAGTGGCCTCCACACTGGCGGCAAAGCGGGCCTGTTCGCGGCTTTCCTGGTTGAAGCCCTGGACGATTTTCATCGCGCCCAGCACTTCGGAAATCATCGCGCCGACATCGGCCACGCGGTCCTGGCTCTCACGGCTGACAGCGCGCAGGCGGCGACCGAACATGGCAATCGGAATGATCACCACCGGAATGGCCACCACCATCATCCCGGTCAGCGCGGGCGCGAGGTAAACCAGATAGGCCGTGCCGCCCACCGCCATGATGGCATTGCGCAGCGCGACCGAGACGGTGGTGCCCACCACATGTTCGATCTGCGCGGTGTCGGCGGTCATCCGGCTGGAAATCTCCGACGGGCTGTTCTCCTCGAAGAAGCCGGGGGACAGGCGCAGCAGGTTCTGCTGAACGGCAAGGCGGATATCGGCCACCACGCGTTCACCCAGCAGGCTGACGAAATAGAACCGGCAGGCCGTGCCCAGTGCCAGCACCACCACGATGCCGAACAGATAGCGGAACCAGCGGCCGATCTCGTCCGGGTTGCTGCCCTCGGCAAAGCCGCGATCGATGATCAGGCGGAAACCGGCGGGGATCGCCAGCGTGGCCGCTGCCGTCACCATCAGGGCGATACAGGCGAACACGATCATGCCGGGATAGCGCCCGGCGGCGCGGAAAATCATCGCCAGCGGACCCAGGTTATCTGCGGGCTCTACATCATCGGAGGAAGCGCGGCTGGCCATTTCGCTGCTGCGCCTAGCCGATAAGATCGCGCGATTGAAGCACTTGCCCGCCGGAATTCTGCATTATTGCGGTTTTTCCGGGCACAAGCCCCTTTTGCTGCAATGCAACATCGCTTACATTGGATGCACAAGTCAGGCTATGGCATGGTGCAGACAACACAATTGCGCGCCGTGCCGGGATCGCAGCAGATCCACCTGGCACATGGTTCGCATCAGGGGACGCACATGCTCTATTCCGCCTATGAAATGCATCGATCGATGATGCATTCGGCCAGCAATCTGGCGTCTTTCGGGGCCCAATTGCTGAGCAATCCGGCGCTTCCCATCGGGTATTTCGGCATGGGGCCAGCCATGGCCTCCGCGCTGAAGGTGTTCGCCCACGTCTATGAAGAGCGCGGCAAGCCCGAATTCGGCATCGAATCGGTCACCGTCGATGGCAAGGCCCATGCGGTGTCCGAAAACGTGGTGCTGGAAAAGCCGTTCGGATCGCTGCGTCATTTCAAGCGCGAGGGCCTGCCCGCCGATGCGCCCAAGCTGCTGCTGGTTGCGCCGATGAGCGGCCACTACGCCACGCTGCTGCGCGGTACGCTGGCGCGCATGCTGGAAAATCAGGAAGTGTGGGTGACAGACTGGGCCGACGCCAAGCTGGTGCCACTGTCCGCCGGTGATTTCGATCTGGACGACTATATCGATTACCTGATCGAATTCCTCCGGTTCATCGGTGAAAACACGCATGTGCTGGCGGTGTGCCAGCCCTCTGTTCCCGCCTTTGCCGCCACGGCGGTGATGGCGGCGGAAGGCGATGCGTGCCGCCCCGCCACGCTGACCATGATGGGCGGCCCGATCGATACGCGCGCCAGCCCGACCAGCGTCAACGATGTGGCGATGGACAAGCCGCACAGCTGGTTCGTCGACAATGTGATTGCCACCGTGCCGCTGAATTATCCCGGAGCGGGCCGCAAGGTCTATCCCGGCTTCCTGCAGCTGGCGGGCTTCCTGTCGATGAACATGGAAAGCCACATGCTGAGCCATTACGAGATGTTCAAGCACCTGACCGTTGGGGATCAGGAAAGCGCCGACAAGACTAAGGATTTCTACGACGAATATCTCTCTCACTGCGACATGACGGCGGAGTTCTATTTGCAGACGATCCACCACGTGTTCCAGGAACACTCGCTGCCCAAGGGTGAATTCGTGCACCGCGGCAAGGCCATCGATCCTGATGCCATCCGCGACACCGCCCTGCTGGCGATCGAGGGTGAGAACGACGATATCTCAGGCGTGGGCCAGACCCGCGCGGCGCTGGACCTGACCAAGCACCTGCCAGCCGATCAGAAGAAGTACTACCTGGCCACAGATGTGGGCCATTACGGCATCTTCAACGGCAGCAAATGGCGCGGCAAGATCGCTCCCGTGGTGGAAGACTGGATCCGCGCCCATTCGCGCTGATCAGCGCTGATCGGCGCGGGCCGACGCAGCATGGGACACGCTGTCGACAGGACGCGCGCAGGTCAGGCGGCTGACGGCACCTGCGCCGTTTCGGCAGGCTGGCCGGACCGGGCCTTGCGCGCATCGCCCTGCGTGCGCCGGACATAGGACCACAGGCCGCATTGCAGGCCAACCAGCATGAAGATGAACGGCTGATAGGCAATGCCCACGAACAGCGCGCCCACCAGATAGGCCAGCTGGGCCTGCTGCAGGGCGGTGGCCAGACCCCATTGCCAGCTCTTGCGGCCATCGGCTGCGTCCTGATCGCCTGCCGTGCGGGAGAAGCGCCAGCGGATGCGCTCCATCTGCCACACGCCCAGCCCCTGCAACCACAGCCACAGCAGCAGGCCCGGCCAGCCCTGCTCGCCCAGCAGCTCGAAATAGGAGGAGTGATAGGCGCGCGCTTCTTCCGTCACTTCGCGGAATTCGACCTGCTGGTTATTGCCCTCTCCGGTCACCACGCGGGTGTTGTAGGTGAAGGAATTGGCGCGATAGGCATCGAAGCCGCCGCCCAGCGGATGATCCTTCGAATAGTCATAGGTCCATTGCCACACCGCCAGCCTGGTGGAGGCGGACTGGTCGCTCTGATAGCCGGTGATCGTGCCCATCCGTTCAAGATAGCTCTGCGGCAGGAAGGGTATCGCCGCCATCAGCACCAGACCCGCCAGCGCACCATAGACAAAGCGATAGCGCACCGACCGCAGCATCAGCACCCCCAGCACGGCAAGGCACACCAGCCCGGTGCGCGCAGACGTGCCGATCGGGATCAGCAGACAGGAAAAGATCAGCGCGCCGCTGAATGTCCACACCCGCCAGTCCGGCTTGAAGATGGTGCCGTGGCGCGCCAGCCATACGATCAGCGGGATTGTGGCAATCGCCGCGGTGGAGATGATCGAGCCTTCGTACAGCCCGGAATTCTCATCCACCAGCAGCTTGAGCGTGGCATAGCCGCCGCCGCCGAAAACGGTCTTCATCCCGCCGTTGATGATGATCGCGCCGATGGACAGCACCAGGATCAGGACCGCCGCCTCTATCCGCAGCCGCGTGCGCAATGTCAGCGGCAGGAAAGTGGCGAACACCAGCGCCTTCCACACCCAGTCCCACTTCTCCCACGCCGAATCCTGGAACTGCGCCGCCATCGTGGTCAGCCCGCAATAGACCAGCAGCGCCACGATAAGCCCCTGGCGGAAAGTGAAGCGCATGCCCTGCTTGCTGTCGAAGAACAGCCAGCCGCAAAACGCCGCGGCAAAGGCCATCAGCGATAGCGGCAAGGCCTGGATCAGCCCCCAGCCGATCTTCTGCGGGGCCACGACATCGATATAGATATAGACCAGCACCCAGATGAACGGGCGCTTCAGCCCCATCGCCAGCAGCAGGCCGATAAAGCCGATCAGGACAAGGTCGAGCACGCGCTCAGCCGTCCTTGTTCGTGCTGCGGCCAGCGTTGGGGCGCGCATAGGGAGAGAACTTGCCCTTTGGGCGCGGCGCCGGGGCGGTATCGGCAGCCGCCGCCTCATCCTCGCGATCGAGATCGTCGCGCGTCAGCAGCCGGAAAGCGGCAAGCGCGATCAGGCCGTGTGTCAGCGCGATGGTGAAATAGTCGATCACAGATAGATTTCCGGCAGCTTCATCGGCAGCCATAGCCCAGACAAATTGACGCGCCGTTAAGGTTGTCGTGGCAAGGATTTGCGTCAATGACACGCATTCTGCACATCCTTGACCACTCGCTGCCGATGCACAGCGGCTATACCTTCCGCACGCGGGCGATCATGCGCGCGCAATTGGCGCAGGGCCTGGAAGTGCGCGGCATAACCGGTCTGCGCCACACCGCCGATGGTCCCGATGTGGAAGCGGCCGAGGGGCTGACCTTTCACCGCACACGCGGAGAAGCCTCCGGCCCGCCCGCTGTGCGTGAATGGCGCGAGATTTCCGCCCTGGCAGACGCGATTGTCGATCTGGCGCAGGGCTGGCGGCCCGATATCCTGCATGCCCATTCGCCCGCGCTGGGCGGGATGGCGGCGGTTCGCGCCGGGCGAAAGCTGGGCATACCGGTGGTGTATGAAATCCGCGCCTTCTGGGAAGATGCCGCCGTGGGCAACGGCGTGGGCAAGGCCGGATCGCTCAAATACCGCCTCACCCGCAGCCTGGAAAACCACGTGGTGGCGCAGGCGGGCCGGGTGGTGACCATTTGCGAAGGTCTGCGCGCCGATCTGGTGGCGCGCGGTGTTGCCGCAAGCAAGATTGCGATCATGCCCAATGGCGTGGATTTGACGCTGTTCGGCAATCCGGTGCCCCGCGATGGCGCGCTGGCGCGCTCGCTCGGTCTGGGAGATGGCCCGGTGATCGGCTTCATCGGCAGCTTCTATGATTATGAAGGGCTGGACGACCTGATCGATGCCATGCCCGCACTGGTGCAGCGCCATGGCGATGCGCGGCTGCTGCTGGTGGGCGGCGGACCGATGGAAGATGCGCTCAAGGCGCGCGCCGAAGCCTCCCCCGCCAGCCATGCGATTCGCTTTGTCGGCCGCGTGCCGCACGATCAGGTGGAACGATATTACGCGCTGGCCGACATCATGGCCTATCCGCGCAAGGCCAGCCGGCTGACGGACCTCGTCACCCCGCTCAAGCCGCTGGAAGCGATGGCGCAGGGCAAGTTGGTCGCCGCCAGCGATGTGGGCGGACACCGCGAGCTGATGGAGGACGGGGTCACCGGCACGCTGTTCACCCCCGACGATCCGCAGTCATGCGCCCGCGCGCTGGCCGATCTGCTGGATGCGCGCGGCAACTGGGACACCATGCGTCAGACCGCTCGCCAGCATGTTGCCAGCCATCATGACTGGGCCTGCAACGTTCAACGTTATCAAGCTGTTTACCAAGTGCTGTTAGGCCACGATCCGAACAGCCGGATTTGCGCCGCAGCCTGACAGGTGGCGGCAAGATGGACCGGCGCGAAACCTGGGTGATCAATTGGCTAGCATGGCACAAGAAACCGGCATGAAGCGAGGGGGCGCAAAGGCCCCCATCAGCACGCATCCGGCGTTCCCGTTTATCGTGGCCCTGTGGTTTGCCGCCCTTCTGGGCATGGGCAGTCTGGTGGTCCCTGTCCCGGTGATCGAACAGATCGCCGTATCGACCGGCCTTTCCTCCATCGTGCCTGCCACCGCGCCGCCGCTCGGCTTTACCGCCCGCGCGCTGATGGCGCTCGGCTTCACCGTGCTGGGGGCGATTTCCGGCCTGCTGATCGCGCGCCAGGTGGCCAGGGCCCATTCCCCTGCCGCCCCGCAGCGTTCTCGCGCCGCCAAGAAAGGCTCAGCCAAGCGCTCACCGATCAATGCGCATGAGGAGCTGGGCGAAAGAGGGTTTGACGATACCGGGCCGCGCCGCCGCGCGCTGGCCATAGATGTGGATGAAGGTCACAGCGAATATTTCGATTTCGCCCCGCTGCCCGGCAACCCCGGCGCCAGATTTCTTGCTGCCGCCAAGGCCGCCGACATGCCCGACTTCGATCTGGAAGCAGCAGTCGAAGAATCAGCAAGAGTCGCCAGCGACGATCATTTTGATGACGTGATGGAACTGTCGGAAATGGCGCCTGCCGCCAGCTTTGGCGAAGACATGGACGGGGATGAACCAATGATCGACGGGCCGGAATTCGCAGCCGCCATCGAAGCGCCAGTGCCCGCCGGTCTTGATGCAGAGCCCGATGTACACGAGGCGGAAGACCAGTTCGACACGGCCTGGTTCGAGGCTGAGGATGACAGCGAAGCCGCTGTGGATGCCCTGGCCTTCTCCCCGCCATCGATGAAGCGCGGCGAGTCCGCTGAAGGGCCGGTCAAGGGGCCTTCTGACGAACCCTCTGCAGAGCCTGCACCATCGCCTGCACGATTCCTGGCTCCGCTGCCGGAAGATGACATTTACAACGAGGACACCATGATCGAGTCCAGTTTCGAGCCTGCCGCCGAGCCTGATCAAGCCGAAGCCGATATCTCAACGGACGCTGCGCCCGCGCAGTGGGACGAGGCGGAACTGGGCGACCTGGCGCTGGTGCAGCTGGCACAGCGCCTCGGCTCCTCGATCGAGAAACACCGCCAGATGCGCGCCGCCCGGGCCAGGCTGGCCGCTTCCGCACCGATCCCCGCGCACGCCATGCGCGCCATGCCCAGTGGCTTCGACGTGGCCGAGCCGGACGAGGCCGCCGAGGCGATGAAGGCCTATTTCGGCCGCACCGAATCCGCCGCAGATCCGATCACGTCTGCTGCCGCAGAACCAGCGCCCTTTGCCGATTTCTCCTCACCTGCGCAGGGCTTGGACGAGCCTGACGCCGATCTCGACGATGCTGCCGGTCATGACGATGCCGATTATGAGGACGCGGCCCCTTTTGAAGACGCGGCCCCTTTTGAAGACGCAGGCGAAGAACAGCCGCCACAAGACAGCGAATTCCGGCTGTTCGCCAATTTCGCCCATCTGAGCGGGCTTGATGCCGAGGATGACACGGATGAGGATGACCTCACCGCGTCTTTCAATCTTCCGCTTGAGCGCATGCGCACCGAAACGGCCCGGGCCAAGGCACCTGCCGCCCGCAAGCCGCTCGATTTCTCCCGGCCCGCCGATACCGCTCCGTCAGAGCAAGAAGGCGATGACGCGGAGGACTTCGCCTCGCTGGTCGCGATGAACAATCCCTTCCGGCAGCGGGCGGAGGAATTCGTCCGGATCGAGGATGAGCCGCAGGCCGCAGACGACCATGTCGAGCCTGCCGTGGTGTTCCCGCACGAGGCTGCAAGCAGCTCCGCACAGGAAGACGCCGCTCTTGCTGCCATTTCCACCGGCACCCGGCGCCCCTTCGATGCGCCGTCAGACCAGGGCGCAGCACAGGCCAAACCTGCGGCTGCGGAACAGGCCCGGCCGGTCAATGCAGAGGAAAATGAGCGCGTCCTGCGCGAAGCCCTGCTCAACCTCCAGCGGATGAGCGGCGTCGCCTGATCGCGCACTGGCGCTAAACATCTGGAATCCCGGCACAAGGCCATGAATTGACCATTGTGCATTGCAGCAAACCTTGCCAAAACACTTTCCTGTCGCCATGGGGTTCCTTCGCGACATTTTCGATAAGCACCCAAGCTGGGTGAGTCGCGTTTCGCTGCTGGCTTTTGCCGGTGTCGGAGCGTGCAAAACCATCGGCTTGAGACAGGATAGAAGAGTTGACCGATTTTCCAGCCCCACAGGGCCTTTACGATCCGCGCAATGAACATGATAACTGCGGTGTAGGCTTTGTAGCCCATATCAAGGGCGTCAAATCGCACGACATCGTGACCCAGGCGCTGCAGATTCTGGAAAATATCGACCATCGCGGCGCTGTGGGCGCTGATCCACTGCTGGGCGATGGCGCGGGTATCCTGATGCAGATCCCGGACAAGCTCTATCGCAAATGGGCCACGGGCGAAGGGCTGAGCCTGCCGCCGGCCGGCGATTATGCCGTGGCCATGTGCTTCCTGCCGCAGGAAGATGCAGCGCGCGAGTTCATCACCGAACAGTTCGAGAAGTTCATCGCCAAGGAAGGCCAGACGCTGATCGGCTGGCGCGATGTGCCCTGCACGCTGGACGGCCTGGGCAAGGCCGTGCTCGATTCGATGCCGATGATCCGCCAGTGCTTCATCGCGCGCGGCGAAAATTGCGAGGACCATGACGCGTTCGAGCGCAAGCTGATCGTGATTCGCAAGCAGACGCAGAACCCGCTCAAGGAACTGGCCGAAAAGCACAACATGCCCGGCCTGCTGAAGCTGTACATGCCCAGCTTCTCCAGCCGCACGGTGGTGTACAAGGGCCTGCTGCTGGCCAATCAGGTGGGCAGTTTCTATGACGATCTGCGCGATCCCGATTGCGAAAGCGCGCTGGGCCTGGTGCACCAGCGCTTCTCCACCAACACCTTCCCCAGCTGGCGCCTGGCACAGCCGTTCCGCCTGATCGCGCATAATGGCGAGATCAACACGGTTCGCGGCAATGTGAACTGGATGAACGCCCGCCGCCGCACGATGGAAAGCGACCTGCTGGGCGCCGACCTCGACAAATTGTGGCCGATCGTGCCGCATGGCCAGTCTGACACCGCCTGCCTCGATAACGCGCTGGAGCTGCTGCTGCTGGGCGGATATTCGCTGGCCCATGCGATGATGATGCTGATCCCGGAAGCGTGGGCGCGCGATCCGATGATCGATCCCGCGCGCAAGGCGTTCTACGAATATCACGCCGCGCTTATGGAACCCTGGGACGGCCCCGCCGCCGTGGCCTTTACCGATGGCCGCCAGATCGCCGCCACGCTGGACCGCAACGGCCTGCGTCCGGCGCGCTTTGTGGTGACCCGGGACGATATCGTCTGCCTCGCATCGGAAAGCGGCGTGCTGCCGTTTGCCGAAACCGACATCATCCGCAAATGGCGCCTGCAACCGGGCAAGATGCTGCTGATCGACCTCGAAGAAGGCCGCATCGTCGAAGATGCCGAGCTGAAGGCGGAGCTGGCCGCCGCGCATCCATATGAAAAATGGCTCAAGCAGGCGCAGTACAAACTGCGCGACCTTGAAACCATTGAGACCGACCGCGATGCCGTGCGCGCGCCGGAAGATTCGCTGCTCGATCGCCAGCAGGCCTTTGGCTACACGCAGGAAGACATCTCGCGCTTTCTGGAGCCGATGGCCGTCAACGCCGACGATCCGCTGGGGTCGATGGGCACCGACACGCCGATTGCCGTGCTGTCCGCCAGGAGCCGGCTGCTGTATGATTACTTCAAGCAGAACTTCGCCCAGGTAACCAACCCGCCGATCGATCCGATCCGCGAGGAACTGGTGATGAGCCTGCTGTCGATGATCGGCCCGCGTCCCAACCTGCTGGGCCATGATGGCGGCCTGCACAAGCGTCTGGAAGTCGATCAGCCGATCCTGACCAACAAGGATGTCGAGAAGATCCGCTCTGTCGAAAGCAGCCTGGATGGCGCTTTCCGGACCGAGACGATCGACATCACCTGGGATGCCGAAACCGGCGCCGAGGGGCTGGAAATGGCGATCAAGGAAATGTGCTGGGCTGCCACCGAAGCGGTGCTGCAGGACAAGAACATCCTGATCCTGTCCGACCGCGCGGCCAACAAGGACCGCATTCCCATGCCCGCGCTGCTGGCAACCGCAGCCGTGCACCATCATCTGGTGCGCCAGGGCCTGCGCATGCAGACCGGCCTGGTGGTGGAGACCGGCGAAGCGCGCGAAGTGCATCATTTCTGCGCGCTGGCGGGCTATGGCGCCGAAGCCATCAACCCCTATCTCGCGTTCGAGACGCTGGAGGATATCCGCGCCGAGAAATATCAGGACATGGACCCCGTTCAGGTCCGCCGCAACTATATCAAGGCGGTCGGCAAGGGCATCCAGAAGGTCATGTCCAAGATGGGCATTTCGACCTACCAGTCCTATTGCGGTGCGCAGATCTTCGATGCGGTCGGCCTGTCGACCGAGTTCGTGGAGAAATATTTCACCGGCACCGCCACCACCATCGAAGGCATCGGCCTGATCGACGTGGCGGAGGAAGCGGTGCGCCGCCATGCGGCTGCCTATGGCGACAACCCGATCTATCGCAACATGCTGGACGTGGGCGGTATCTACCAGTTCCGTCTGCGCGGTGAGGATCACGCCTGGACGCCTGCCAATGTCGCCCATTTGCAGCACGCCGTGCGCGGCACGGACCCGGCCAGCAACTGGGCCAATTACGCCGAGTTCGCCAAGTCGATCAACGAGCAGTCCGAACGCCTGCTGACGATCCGCGGGCTGATGGAACTCAAGCCAGCCAACACGCCGCTGGACATCTCCGAAGTCGAAACGGCGGCGGAAATCGTCAAGCGCTTCGCCACCGGCGCGATGAGCTATGGCTCCATCAGCTGGGAAGCGCACACCACGCTGGCAAAGGCGATGAACCGCATCGGCGGCAAGTCCAACACCGGTGAAGGCGGGGAAGATCCCAGCCGCTTCACGCCGATGGCCAATGGCGATTCGATGCGTTCGGCGATCAAGCAGGTGGCATCGGGCCGGTTTGGCGTGACCACCGAATATCTGGTCAATGCCGACGATATCCAGATCAAGATGGCGCAGGGCGCAAAGCCCGGTGAAGGCGGCCAGCTGCCCGGTCACAAGGTCGACAAGACCATTGGCGCAACCCGCCATTCAACCCCTGGCGTGGGCCTGATCTCCCCGCCGCCGCATCACGATATCTACTCGATCGAAGACCTTGCGCAGCTGATCCACGATCTCAAGAACGTGAACCCGGTCGCGCGTATTTCGGTCAAGCTGGTGTCCGAAGTGGGCGTGGGCACGGTGGCTGCGGGCGTTTCCAAGGCGCGCGCCGACCATGTGACCATCTCGGGTTATGAAGGCGGCACCGGCGCAAGTCCGCTGACCAGCCTGACGCATGCCGGCTCGCCGTGGGAAATCGGCCTGGCGGAAACGCAGCAGACGCTGCTGCTCAACGATCTACGCAGCCGCATTGCGGTGCAGGTCGATGGCGGCCTGCGCACTGGCCGCGATGTCGCCATTGGCGCGCTGCTGGGCGCGGACGAGTTCGGCTTTGCCACCGCTCCGCTGATCGCAGCGGGCTGCATCATGATGCGCAAGTGCCACCTCAACACCTGCCCGGTGGGCGTGGCCACGCAGAACCCCGAACTGCGCAAGCGCTTTGTCGGCCAGCCCGAACATGTGATCAATTACTTCTTCTTCGTGGCCGAGGAGCTGCGCGCGATCATGGCCGAAATGGGCTTCCGCACGCTGCAGGAGATGATCGGCCGGGTTGACCGGATCGACATGAAGCGCGCCGTTCGCCACTGGAAGGCAGACGGCGTGGATCTGACCCGCCTGCTGACGTCGATCCCCGTGCCCGAAGGCAAGGAACTCTATCACACCGAAACGCAGGATCACGGCCTTCAGGCTGCGCTCGACAACGACCTGATCCAGGCTGCGCGTCCGGCGATCGAACATGGCGAAACGCTGGTGCTCGATTTCCCGATCCGCAATGTCAACCGCACGGTCGGCACGATGCTGTCGGGCCAGATCGCGCAGAAGTTCGGCCATGCCGGCCTCAAGCCGGAACAGCTGCGGATCAACTTCACCGGCGTTGCCGGGCAGAGCTTTGCCGCATGGCTGGCGCATGGCGTCACGCTGGATCTGGTGGGCGATGCCAACGACTATGTCGGCAAGGGGCTTTCGGGCGGCCGCGTGATCGTGCGCCCGCCGTCCAATGTGGACCGCGATCCGACGCAGAACATCATCGTGGGCAACACCGTGCTGTATGGCGCGATTGCCGGCGAGGCCTATTTCGGCGGCGTTGCGGGTGAACGCTTCGCGGTGCGCAATTCGGGCGCCGTGGCGGTGGTTGAAGGCACCGGCGATCACGGCTGCGAATATATGACCGGCGGCGTGGTCTGCGTGCTGGGCGGCACGGGCCGCAACTTTGCCGCCGGGATGAGCGGCGGCGTGGCCTATGTCTATGACGCCGATGGCTCGTTCAAGGATCGCTGCAACATGGCGCAGGTCGATCTGGAACCGATCAGCCCCGCACCTTCTGCCGAAGAAGGCACCGGCCGTCCGCAGCAGCGCGCCACCAGCGTTACCGATTTCGGCATGGGCGACATGCTCTATCACGATGCCGAGCGGCTGCGCATTCTGGTGGAGCGGCACAAGCTGCACACCGGCTCTGCCAGGGCGAGCGCACTGCTCGAAGACTGGGACAATGCGCTGGGTAAATTCGTCAAGGTCATGCCGCGCGATTATGCAAACGCGCTGAGGCAGCTTGAAGCGGAGCGTAATGCTGCCGCCTCCGTGGCTGCCGAGTAAGGAACACTACAATGGGCAAGGAAACCGGCTTTCTCGAAGTCGATCGCGAAGAGCGCAGCTATGAAGCTCCCGCCAAGCGGCTGAAGAACTACAAGGAATTCGTGATCCAGCCGAGCGAGGAGAAACTTCGCTCGCAGGCATCGCGCTGCATGAATTGCGGCATTCCCTATTGTCACAACGGCTGCCCGGTGAACAACATCATCCCGGACTGGAACGATCTGGTTTACAAGGGCGACTGGCAGAACGCGCTGGAAGTGCTGCATTCGACCAACAACTTCCCCGAGTTCACCGGCCGCATCTGCCCCGCCCCGTGCGAGGCGAGCTGCACGCTGAACATCACTGACGAGCCGGTGACGATCAAGAGCATCGAATGCGCCATCGTCGACAAGGGGTGGAAGGAAGACTGGATCAAGCCGCAGGTCCCGGCCAAGCGCACGGGCAAGAACATTGCCGTGGTCGGCTCCGGCCCCGCGGGCATGGCCTGCGCACAGCAGCTGGCACGCGCCGGCCATTCGGTAACCCTGTTCGAGAAGAATGACCGGATCGGCGGACTGCTGCGTTACGGCATCCCTGACTTCAAGATGGAAAAGCACCTGATCAACCGCCGCGCGGTGCAGATGGAAGCCGAAGGCGTGACCATCCGCACCTCCACCGAAGTGGGCGTGGATGTGTCGATCAAGAGCCTGAAGGAAAACTTCGACGCCATCGTGATGTCGGGCGGCGCAGAAGATGCACGCATGCTGCAGATCCCCGGTGCGGAACTGCCCGGCGTGCGTCTGGCGATGGAATTCCTGACCCAGCAGAACAAGCGCAACGCCGGTGACAGCGAAGAACGCGCCGCACCGCGCGGCACGCTGACCGCAACGGGCAAGAACGTGATCGTGATCGGCGGCGGCGACACCGGCTCTGACTGCGTGGGCACGTCCAACCGCCAGGGCGCCAAGAGCGTGACCCAGATCGAAATCATGCCCGAACCTCCGGTGCATGAGAACAAGCTGCTGACCTGGCCCGACTGGCCGATGAAGCTGCGCACCTCCTCCAGCCATGAAGAAGGCGTGGCCCGCGACTGGGCCGTGCTGACCAAGGAAGTGGAGAGTGAGGACGGCAAGGTTACCGGCCTCAAATGCGTGCGCGCGGACTGGTCCGAGGGCAAGCTGAAGGAAGTGCCCGGCACCGAGTTTACCCTGCCTGCCGACCTGATCCTGCTGGCGATGGGCTTTGTCGGCCCGCGCAAGGCCGGGATGATAGACCAGTCGGGCGTGGAACTGACCGATCGCGGCAATATCGATGCCAACACCGAAGATTACCGCACCTCCGACGAACAGATCTGGGCCTGCGGTGACATGCGCCGTGGCCAGTCGCTGGTGGTCTGGGCCATCCGCGAAGGCCGCCAGTGCGCGCGCAGCGTGGACGAGGCGCTGATGGGCGTGAGCGAACTGCCGCGCTGATCGCCGCACCCCTGTGACATCGAGCAAGGGCGTGCCTGACAGGGCGCGCCCTTCTTGTTTGCGCGCACCACCTGGTGCACTCTGAATACAGGTGGAGGGACATGCGATGGACAGGCTGGACGAGTTGACGCAGGCGCTGCGCGCGCTGGAGGCGACGGTGGCACAGCAGGCAGACGAGCTTGCCCGCACACGCCACCAGCTGGGCCTGCTGGAAGACCGCGCCGAAATCGAGCGCCTGCAATATGCCTATGGCTATTTCATCGATAACCGCATGTTTCGCGAAATGGCCGACCTGTTCTGCGATGAAGGCGCGTGGATAGAGATCGGCCAGCGCGGGCGCTATCTGGGCAAGGAGCGGATACACGCCTTCCTGCTGCGCGTGCTGGGAGATGGCCGCTGGGGGCTGGCGAAGGATGAGGTGATCAACCACGTCCAGCAGCAGCCAATCATCACCATCGCCGATGACCGGCAGAGCGCAAAGTCACGCGCGCGGGCGCAGGTGCAGGGAAATTCCCCTCCCGATACGCCGCATTTCCTGCTGGCAGACGGCATTTACGAGAACGAATATGTGCGTGAGGACGGCCAATGGAAAATCCGCGGGATCGGCGTGACCATGACCTTCTATGCCGCGCTGGAACGGGCGAAGATCTGGTTCCCCTCCGCCCCGCCGAGCGAGGATATGCCGCCCGATAGCCCCAGCCTGCCCGTGGTCGAAGCACTGGGCCGCCAGTTCAACCCCTGGCACTTCACCCATCCGGTAAAGGGTTACAAGCTCGCCATTCCGGCATCGGATCTGGCAACCGGGGGCTGATCACACCGCAGGGGAACCTATTTCGAGGCGAACAGCAGGCAGCCTTCCGGCAGCTTCTCCAGCACCGCTTCGATCTCACGCATTTCGACGGTGAAGCACCCCAGGCTGCGGCCGATGCGGCCCTGCTGGCGGGCCATGTCCCGGTCCACATAATTTGCGCCGTGGATCACGATTGCCCGGTCAAGCGCGAGGTTGTTCTGCGGCTCCAGACCAATCAGGCGCCGCGAACGGCCATGCCTGCCGACATAGGCGTTGGCGATCAGGAAGCTCCCGCGAGAGGAGGCGTTGGAACCCGGCTGGTTGGAAAACTGGCTGACAAAGCCGCTGTTGGCCCGATCGGACCCGCGGCCATGGGCGACCAGCCATTCCGCCGCAACATCTCCGCTGGCGACATTCACCAGCTGGAAGCGCAATTCACGCGAATGGGCGGAGAAGTCGACAAGACCGATCACGTCCCGCTGGGTGATCTGGCTGGAATGGGTATCGAGGGCGGTCAGGGCTTGCGGCAACAGGCGGGGCCTTGACGTTGTCCACGGCGCGGCAAATGCACGCGGGGCCGCCAGGCAGGAAGTAGCCGCAACCGACGCGCCCAGAAACTGGCGTCGATTGAATATCACTGTATGATTCCACTTATCTGATTTGATCAATATCTGGCGTGAGAGGCCCGATTTTCAAGGTGCAGCAGGGTGTGCCAGCCCTGCTCTGGCGACAGATCGGGGCAGAAACCGGACAGGCTGCGCCCATTTTACAGATCGATGCGGAACCATTCGATGGTGTCGCCATGCCGATAGGCGGCGGGCTTGGCCGCAGTGCCGGTGTGATAGCCGCCAGCCCTGGCGATGGTGCGCAGCGATGCCGGATTATCATGATCGGTGGTGATGGTGACCCAGCGCATGCCCAGCGCCCGCGCCTCTGGCAAAATGTCGCGCACGGCCTGCGCGGCATAGGCTCTGCCCCGCCTCCACGGCACCACGCCATAGCCGATATGGCCCAGCAGATGCGGCGGCAGCGCTTCAGTCCCTTCCATCCAGCGAAAGCCGATCTGGCCGCAGAATTCACCGCCGCTTTGCCCGCCGCCTTGGCCGCCCGCGCTATCTGCTGAGTCTTCCCACATCCATTTGCGGATGCCCGGCAGGCGTTTGACGAAGCTGCCATCGGGCAATTGGACATCGCCCGCCTTCGCCTCCCGGTCGGTCATGCTGGCGAGGAAGCTGTCCGCATCATCGGCGATCTCGGCCAGTTCGCGCAGGCGGTGGCGCTCTGAATCCATGTTGTTGGGCGACCATCCGCGTTCCAGTGCGGCGATATAGGATGGCAGATGTGCGCGTGTGGGCGTGACCAGCCTCATCGCCTGCCGCCCGCGCATTGCACGCATGTCGCCAGCGAGGGATCGCCGCTCAACCGTCCCTCGGCGATCTGCTCACCGCAGGTGACGCACCAGCCCCATTCGCCCTCATCCAGCCGTGCCAGCGCAGCGGCGATGCGGGTGCGCTCGGCTTCCCGCCGACGCTGTTCGGCCTGCGCCATCGCCTGTTGCTGCATGGCATCGATGCGGCTGAGGCGGCCCACGCTATCCTGCTGCAAGGTCACCGGCGCGCGGCCTTCCGCGCTCATCGCCTGTAACTGGTCAAGCTCGGCAAGCCGGGCCTCCAGGGCCTTGCGGGCGGCATCTTCGGTCATGGAGAGGCGATGCTGTCCTACATGCCTGCCCTATGTCAAAGGCCTTGCGGCTCTTTCCCATTGTCGGTGCATATTCCAGCCATTTCCGGCGCGGGTATGGCTGCAACCCTCGCGTAATATTATTACGCAGATGGATAAGATAATTTTTCCTTCAGCCTGTTTCCGCGTACCCCCGATACAGGCCGCAAAGCCGCAGGAATCCTGGGTTTATGGCAGTGCTACCCGGCTTTACACCGTGTCACTTGTGTAAACCCCAGCCTCTTCCCCAGCCTCTATCCCAGCCTCTTCTTCGGCCTTGCGTTTGGAGTTGTTGAACATGGTGCTGAAATGGTCATCCGCCGCTTCCACGCCCGCTTCGCGCACGGTGGTGCGGCGCATGTCGCGTGCCCAGGCGGTATCGTCGAATTCTCCGGCGCGGTGGGCGCCGGCCAGATTGTCCCAGATCGACATGTCACCGGGCTGGTAATCGACAGAGATCAGATATTTGTCCTGCGTCATCCACGCATTCAGCTCGTCTATCAGCGCGCGGCCTTCCTCGCGGCTCAGGCCGATGATGTCGCGCGCGTGATTGCCAAGATAGAGCGTGCGGCGGCCGCTGGCCTTGTGCTCCAGAACCACCGGCTGGTGGGCGTGCGGCATGGCATCCAGCTCCTCCTCCGTGGTCGGGTAACCAGCCTTCATCCGCGAATAGAAATAGCAATGGCGCGCGGTCAGCCCCTCGATCCTGTCCTTCATGCTTTGCGGCAGGTCGTCCCAGGCGCTGCGCGCATCGGCAAACCATGTCGGCGCGGGCATCGGCGGGGCGGAATGGCACAGCAGCAGGGCCTGCGCGCTGCGCACCTCCATATATGAGCTGTCGATATGCCACAGCCGGTTGCCGGCATTGATCAGGCGGCGCAGATCATTGTCGATGATATTGCCGTCGGCATCGACATTGCTGGCATCGAACAGTTCCGGCTCACTGAAACGCGGTGGCTTGCCCTTGTGGCGCGGGGCCAGTTCGACATGGCCGAAGATGCGGCTGAAGGCGACATGGCTGGCATCGTCCAGCCCGGTCTGGCGCCACACGGTCACGCCCCATTTGTCCTGCGCCGCGCGGATTTCCGCCTTGGTGGCTTCATCCAGCGGGCGGCTGATGTCGACGCCGGAAATCTCCGCGCCAAAGCGCTCGCTGATCGGGGTGACGGTGATCGCCATGGCAGTCCTCTCTTGTTCTTGCGCGCTTCATATCGCCGCTGACCGGACTAGGCCAGCATGCAGGTGCGTGCCTTGATCCAGGTCAGAGAGACCAGTCGATCGCGCCGCGGCCGTTTTCCTCCAGGAAGCGATTGGCCTGGCTGAACGGGCGCGATCCGAAGAAGCCGCGATGGGCAGAAAGCGGGCTGGGGTGCGGGGAAGAGATCACCAGGTGGTGGCCATTTTTCAGCGCGTCGATTCGCTGCGCCTTCTTCTGTGCATGGCTGCCCCAAAGAATGAATACCGATGGCTGGGGCCGGGCAGCGACGGCGGCGATGGCGGCATCGGTGATTTCCTCCCACCCGCGCTGCTGGTGCGATCCGGCCTGCCCCGCCTCCACCGTCAGCGCATTGTTGAGCAGCAACACGCCCTGGCTCGCCCAGCTTTCCAGATTGCCGTGATCGGGCCGCTCTATCCCGCAATCGCTGTGCAGTTCCTTGAGCATATTCATCAGCGACGGCGGCTGGCGCACCCCCGGCGGGACGGAGAAGCTGAGACCATGCGCCTGCCCCGGCCCGTGATAGGGGTCCTGCCCCAGGATCACCACTTTCACCGTGTCCAGCGGGGTCAGCTCCAGCGCGCGCAGGCGCATCCCGCGCGGTGGATAAATCGCCTTGCCCGCATCCTCCTGCGCCCGCAGCCAGCCGCCCAGTTGCCGCGCCGCAGGAGTTGCCAGCACGGGGCCAAGCGCATCGCGCCAGCTATCGGGGATTTGCTCTGCCATGATGCTTTCCTACTGCCCTGTTCCGTGTGCAGCCAGCACACCCTTTCCCTCTTTCCCCAATCCGCCTAAGGCAAATTGCATATGGCTGTATATTATCACGAAGAAGACCTGCCCGCCGATGTGCTGGCTCCCGGACCCGTTGCCGTCGATACGGAAACCATGGGCCTTGTCACCACGCGCGACAGGCTGTGCGTGGTGCAGATATCCGATGGCAATGGCGACGAGCATCTTGTGCGCTTTGCCAATGGCAGCGCCTATGATGCGCCCAATCTGAAGGCGGTGCTGGCCGATCCTGCGCGGATCAAGCTGTATCATTATGCCCGCTTCGATCTGGCCGCCATCCACCATTACCTGGGCGTGATGGCCGCGCCGGTGTTCTGCACCAAGATCGCCAGCAAGCTGGTCCGCACCTATACGGATCGTCACGGGCTGAAGATGCTGGTGAGTGAACTGCTGGGTGAAGACATGTCCAAGCAGCAGCAGTCGAGCGACTGGGGCGCGGACGAACTGTCGCAGGCGCAGCGTGAATATGCCGCGTCCGACGTGCGCTTTTTGCACCGCATGCGGGACATTCTGATCGTCAGGCTGGAACGCGAAGGCCGGCTTGAAATTGCCCAGGCCTGTTTCGAATTCCTGCCCACCCGCGCCTTGCTCGATATTGCCGGATGGGCGGACAAGGACATCTTCAGCCACGAGTAAGCTCGTAAAGGCGAATTGCACCACCGCATGACTGTTGAAGCTGACAAGATCCGTTCGCGCCGCCAGGCCTTTGCCGCTCCCGGCAGCAGGCTGGATACCATGGTGCGGGTGCTGGCCATTGGCCTGCCGGCGCTGGTGGGCGTGGTTGCGGCGATGATGCTGATCACCCCGCTTTCGCCGCGCGGAGAGGTCAGCTTCCTGCTCGATCGCAACAAGGTGGCGATTGCCGAGGACCGCCTGCGGGTGGACAATGCCATGTACCGCGGCGAGGATTCCTCTGGCCGCCCTTTCTCGCTCGCCGCCGGTGATGCCGTGCAGACCAGCCGGACGGTTCCGGTGGTGGAAATGCACGATCTGGTGGCGCGGATTATCCTGCCTGAAGGCCCCGCCGTACTCACTGCCGACACCGGCACCTATGCCATCGACAAGGAGCAGGTGGGCATTCCCGGCGTGGTCGAATTTACCGCTGCGGATGGCTATCACATGGTGGCCCGCAACGTGGTGGTGGACCTGCCGACCCGTTCGCTGGTGAGCGATGGGCGGGTGGAAGGTTCCATCCCCGCCGGCACGTTCGAGGCTGATTCGCTGCGCGCCAATCTGGCGGAGCGGACCCTGTCGCTGATCGGCAATGCGCGGCTGCGCATGGTGCCCAGCCAGCTGCGCCTGCCCAGGGGCGTGCAATGACCTGCTTGCCTCAGAAGCCTGATCGTTTATCGGAGTCTGCCATGCACGCCCTTCGTCCTTCACTCAGCCAACTGGCCCTGCGCGGGCTCGCGGGTGGCCTGCTGGCTGGCGGAATTGCGGCCCTGGGCTTTTCCTCACTGGCCGGTGCGCAGGCCTTTGCCAGCTTCAACACCAACCAGCCGGTGAATTACGAAGCGGACCGGATCGATCTGCAGGACCGCCAGAACCGCGTTGTCGCCAGCGGCGATGTGGTGATTTCGCAGGGTGACATGCGGTTGACCGCACAGCGCACCACCATCGCCTATAGCCGCGATGGCGGGCTCACCATTCACCGGCTCGATGCCACCGGCGGCGTCACCGTGACCCGCGGCAATGAGCGGGCCAGCGGCGCGGCTGCGGTTTATGATGTGGATCGGCGGCTGATCATCATGTCAGGCGGAGTGGCGCTGCGGCGCGGCAATGACACGCTCAACGGTGGCCGGCTGGTTATCGATCTCAATACCGGCGTATCCAGCGTGGATGGCAATGCGGCAGGCAATACCGGCCGGGGTGGCCGCGTATCGGGAACTTTCGCCGTTCCTGACAAGAACTAGGCTTGCGAGCAGGCGTCAGCGGGCCGGGCAGGCGCCGGGCCAGAAGCGGGCCACAAGGTCTTCCTCGCCATCTGCCAGACCCCTCTCGGCAACCGCCTGTAACTGCCCGCAATCCAGCAGCGCGCCCTTTGCCCGTGCCCGTTCGATGGTATCGGCGAATTGTTCCAAAGTGCCCGCCTGCGCAAGTTGCCCGGCGAAGTACTTGGTCCAGCGGCCACCAAGCGCCATCTGGCTGGCCAGCGCCTCGCGCCCTTCGGCACTATCCAGCATAATGCCCAGCAAGCGATTGGTTTCTTCCGGATATCCGCCCATCGCGGTCAGCGCCGCGATGCGCTGCGCGGCCGATGGATAATTGCCCGAGATCACTCCGGCCTGCGCCACCGCAAGCTGGGGGAACGGTTCGCGCCAGCCGCGCAAGGCCGCGCCTTCAAGCGCTCGTATTGCCAGGTCGGTATCCCCGCTCACCTGCGCAGCCTGAGCCAGCAGCACCAGGTGCCGGGCCGGCAGTGGCCGCCTGCGAAGCAGTTCGCGCGCCATGCCGGCAGATTGTGCAGTCCCGCCAGCGACCAGTTGCGCTTCCAGCAAACGCTCCTGCGCGACGGCCCGCAGCGGTTCGGGCACCACCAGCCCCAGTTGCGGATCGTCCAGTGCCTGCCGGTCTAGCTGCACGCTGACCACCAGCCCGGCCAAGGCCAGCAGCAGGCCATAAAACGCAATCCGCCCGATCATCGCACGGCCCTTCTTGGCGGGAACAGCAAGACGATCATGATAGCCGCGACGCACAGCATCGCCTCATTGCGCAGCGGGTAGTCTATTCCCGATTGCAGCGCGATACACGCCAGCGATGCCGCCGCGCCAAAGGCCAGCCAGCGGTCGCTGTCGCCTGTGCGCCTTGTCGCCGCCATGCCTATCCAGACGAACCACGCGAGCACAAGCAGCGGGCCGAGCAGTCCAGATTCAATGGCGATTTCAACGTAGTCATTATGTGCCCTGCCCGCGCGCGCCAGAGAGACATATTCGAGCGATTCGTCGATCTGGAAAACTTCGTCGAACGTGCCTGTACCGCTGCCGACCGGCCAGTAGCGCTGGGCCACGTAAATGCCGTCTTCCCACACTTCGGTGCGATCCGTATCGAGGTTGGCGAAGCGCTCGACACTGCTGGATGCCCGCCCGCCAAATGCCAGCGAAGCGGCAATGGCGCAGACCATGGCGAGGCCAAGGATGGCAGCAAGATAGACCGCCTTGCGCGAAGCCTGTGCTGCGCCCTTCGGCGTTTGGGCGTCCTTCCGGGCAGGCGCGCGTGCGGCCCAGAAATGTGCGCCAAGCCGCAGGGTCAGGAAGGCTAGAAAGACCAGCAGCAGCGCCATGCTGGAACGCGACTGCGTCAATATCGTCGCGATCACCATCAGCGAACCGGCGGCGATCTGGGCAAGCAACAGACCGGAGCGCCCTGCACTGGGCAGCGCCGCCACTATTATCGCGGCGATAACGAAGAATATGCCGGTCGAGTTGCGGTTGGAGAAGGTGGCGTAAAGGACATTGGTGTCTGGACTGATGGCCTGAAGAATGCCCGAAGTATTCGCCGTCGACAGCTGATATGCGCCCAGCAGCAGCGCAAGCAGGCTGGCGACGATCAGGGTGAGCGCCAGGCGCAGCCTCATCGGCGAGGACAGGCTCCACCCGATCACAATGATCGCAGCGGGCGCGATCGTGCTGCAAAAGGCCACCAGCGTGCGGACAGGGTCCACGCTCCAGGTGAACCAGCTGTCGCCGTCAATTCCGGCGATGTCATAAGTCTGGCTCACCAGTTCCCGGCCCGGCAAGGCCTGCCAGATGGCTGCGGGCAGCGGCACAATCTGCAACAGCGGCAGGGCCAGCGAGAGCAGCACGATGCCAACCAGCGCCCGCGGAGCTTCCCTGAAGAACTGGCTCACGGCCTGCCGGTTCAGCGCCATAATAGCCAGGGCCACCAGTTGAATGGCCATGTGGCGCAGGCCATAGGCGATGCCTCCGCCCCCAAGACCTATCGCAAGAACCAGAAGAATCTGGAGCTGGGTCACAGAAAGCCGGATAATCTGGGCAGGATTCCGCATGCCGGGCACAGACCTATCCATCAATATCCCAACGCATCACAATGACCGGCCACATTGATGGAGCCACAAATGAAAAAGGGAGCTTGCATACACTGCAAGCTCCCTTTTTCGAATTCCTTGATGTCCGGAAATCAATCTTAGTGAATGATGCCCTTGGACGATGTCAGCTCGATGATGCCCCAGATCACGACAAGACCGCCAATAATGAGGAACACAGGCGAAATTTCGCCGTCAAGCGCTTCATTCTGGCCGATAGCCGAAGGAAGGCGAGCCTGCGAGGACGAAAGCGGTGCGAGAGAAACCTCGCTTGCATTGGCACGTGTTCCAGCCTGAGCCGCAAGAGGAGCAAGCGCCAGGCCTGCAGCCGCTGCGCATGCAAAAATATTCTTAATCATGGGCATGGCTCCTAAAATTGATTCGCAATTCCGTATTTCCAAGACTGTCGATACCGCAGTGCACAATGAAATGCAATCAAAACTGCGTAAAAATGCTTAATTTCCTTAAACAACTGACTACCCGGCTTCGCCAACACCCTATTCACGGCTTTCCGGCCCGCTTTCTGGCCCACTCTCCGGACTCGTCTCCAGCAGGGTGGTGAAGGCCGAAACGTCGCCCCCGGTAACGGTTCGATCACCGTATTCCAGCCAGGCGTGGGCGGCAAAGCCGGTCTCGGCAGGCCGGTCGACGCCGATAACGATGGCGGTGGCGATCCCTCTGGCCGTCAGCAGGCGCTGTGCCGCAATCGCCTGAATCAGACAGTCGGAGCGCCAGGGTATGTGACGCGCAACGCCTGGCACGGCCCTTGCCACCAGATCAACCTGCGCCGCATCACCCGCCAGCGCCTTACCGGCGGCCCGACCCGATCTGGCGGCAATCCGGTTGTACAGGTGGATATCGCCAGCCTCGAGCCGCACCAGCCGCAACCGCGCACGCGCCAGTTCCATCAGCGCGCGGATTGCCAGCAAGGGCAGGCCTGTCGCAAGGCCCGGTCCAGACCTATCCCGCACAGATCCGGATCGCCCCGGGCTTTCGGGAGGAGGCGGGGCCGCAGGAGATGGTGTCTCGTCCACAGGCTCAGAAATGGCAGCTTTGCGGGTTGGTGCCAAGCTTGCATTCTTCCCGGCCAGACCTATCCTGAGAGCACAGGACAAGGGTTGTTGATGCGTATCTGCCCCGCTGCTTTCGCATCGTGACCCGTTCCGTGAAGGCTTGCCGTTTGCCGGAGTAAGAGTTGATGGTTCAGTCTTTCAAGGAACGGATGAAGGACCATGACTACGGGCAGATGCACCTGCTCGCCATCTCTCTGATGCAGAGTAATCGCAAGGTCCCCTGGTACGATGCCCATTTCCTCAGAAGCTTCGAGATCGCCAAGCAATATCTGCAGCTTGTCCGGCCAGACAGGCTGGACGAATTCATTGCCGGATTTGCTCCGATCAGGACCCCGGCCGATTTCACGGTGAAGAAGGTTCGCGACCTTTTCCCGGGTGAATTGCAGGCGGAAATGCGCGCCATAGTCGCCGGACTGAAAGAGCAGCAGCTGGAGAAGCACGAACTGGCAAGCTTCGGCCGCCACGTGGTGCATGACCACCCGTTCTTCCTCGATCTGCAACGCCAGATACTGCCACGCGTGAGCGAACTGGCCGGTCAGGAGGTGGAAGCCGGTTACAACTTCCTCAGCCTCTACGGCAATGCCGGCCGGTGCGAACCGCATATGGACGAGCCTGTCTCCATGTATACGCTGGACTATTGCATCGACCAGGAAGGGGACTGGCCGATATATTTCAGCAGGGTGGTGGATTGGCCCGGCGCGGCCGAATTGCAGAACTGGAACCCGGAGGAAGTTCTGCGCGATCCTTCGATGGATTTCCGCGCGGAAGTCATCCAGCCCAATGAAGCGATCCTGTTCGCTGGCAGTTCTCAATGGCACTATCGCAAGGCCATGCCTCCGGGCGGTTATTGCAACCTTCTGTTCTTTCATTACTTTCCGGCAGGTTGCAGCGACCTGATCACGCCGACGGGATGGGCGCGCTATTTCGATATCCCGGAGATGGAACCCTTGTGTGACCTGTTCGCCGATTTCTACTCGGTGTCGGCCGGGGACCAGTAGGCTTGGCGGGCATAGCCGGAATCTTTCATGCCGGCGGCAAGCCGGCCACCCGGCAGGCGATCACCGCGGCGGGCGAGGCCATGCGCTATCGTGGGCCGGACGGCATAACCCACTGGATTGGCGCACGTGCGGCGCTGGCGCACTGCCGCATGTGCACCACGCCCGAATCGCTGGAGGAGTGCCAGCCCGCTGCCAATGATGCCAGTGAAGACGCCGCCATTGTTCTGGTGATGGACGGCTTCTTGTCCAACTGGGAAGAGTTGCGGCGCGATTTCACCGCCCGCGGCATCCGTCTGCGCAATCGATCCGATGCCGAACTGGCGCTGCGGGCATATGAGGTCTGGGGGGAGGATTGCCCGCGCCATCTGGACGGAGAATTTGCCCTCATAGTCTCTGACGCGCGCAACCACTCGCTGTTCGCCTGCACCGATCATCAGGGGCTGCGCACACTGCACTGGCACTGGGATGGAGCCACGCTGTTTCTGGCCACCGATGTCGCGGGCGTTCTGGCCGCGATGGAACAGGCACCGTCGGTTAATCTGGGCTACTTCACCGAAATACTCGCCGATGAGTGGTATTCGCTGGACGAAACCGTGTGGAAGGGCGTGATGCGCCTGCCTCCGGCCCACTCCTTGCGGCTGGGCCGGGGTGAGCCTCGACTGACCGAATACTGGCAAGTCAGTCCCGAAATAAGCATCGTTTACGCAGACGAGCGCGACTATGCCGAGCATTACCGCGAGCTGCTGTTCGATTGCGTTCGCAGGACTTCGCGCAGTCACCTGCCTCTGGCCATTGAAGTCAGCGGCGGGCTCGATTCCTCGGCACTGTATTGCGTAGGGCACGAACTGGACAGACAAGGACGGCTGCTGGCACCGGAAATGCGCGGCTACGCCCTTGCCGGCATCCCCGGCACGGGTTCGGACGAGCTGGCCTATGTCAACGCGGTGGAGGAGCATGTGGGGCGGGTCATCCAGCGCGAGCCCCTGTTCCTTGCCGGGCTGGATTGGTACGAACGCCGGTCCCGGCTCGACCGCGACCTTCCGCCGCGACCGAACGCGGCGATGGGACTGAACATGCAGCAAAGGCTGGTCGCGGACGGATGCCGTGTTTCCATCAACGGTCACGGCGGCGACCAGTGGCTGGACGGAACGCAGAATTACTATTTCGAGATGATGGCGGCCGGCCAGTGGAAACAACTGGCCAGTGCCTATGGTGCCGATTGCAGATCCTATGGCTGGAGGCCCGCAACCGGCTTCCTCACCCGCTACGGGATCTGGCAATTTGCTCCGGACGGCCTGCGACGCCTGCGTAAAGCTCTGGCTCCGCAACAGAATGATGACTGCAATGGCTGGGTGCTTTCCCCGCAGGCCGGCAAGGAACTGGCCGAACGCAAGGACCGCTATTTTGCGCCGCTGCCAAAACCGGCACGGCTGCGCTACAAGCAGCAAAAGCACCTCTTCCCCTACCTGCCATTGGCCCTGTCTCAGGGCGAGCGGCAGCTGGCGCATGTTGGCGCCGAACCGCGCAGCCCGATGCTGTCACGGGCTTTCATCGAATTTTCCGCGGCAACGCCGGAACACATCCGCCTTCGCGGCGGGGAAAGACGCCGGGTCCACCGCACAGGATTGCGTGGAATACTGCCCGAATTGGTTCGGAATCGTGCCGACAAGGCCGAATTCTCCGCATCAATCGAACATTCGGCCGCCGAGTTTACCAAATTTGTTACCCAACCGATGCCAACGGCGATTCATCAACTGATTGATTCTGAAGACTTATCGAAAATATTGTCATCGTATTGCAACGCACCAATTGACCAGAGGCCCCTTTGGCAAGTATGGAGCCTTTACGAAATTTACTTAATTCTTCGGCTTAACCAGCCGTTAGAAGTACAGAACCCTTGAAGAACAGGACAGACGTGATGGCTCATAACGGCGTAACCGGTGAATCCATGAAGAAGGCCTACGCGGCCCCGGCGCTGACCGAGTTCGGTTCGGTGCGCAACCTGACCGGTGGCAGCGGCGGCTCCAATCCCGACTTCGGCGGCATGCGTATGGTGGTATTCGTTCCGCCAATGTGATCAACTCCGGCTTTCTCTCGAAAGTCATAGGGTGATTTACTGGATTGCGGCGCGTTTCGCGGCTTCCTTTTGCTGAATTGATGCCGGCGAATGAGCGCGATCCTCGAAGAACATCAGGAATACATGTCCCTCACCGGTCGATATGACCGGTATTCGGCGGCAATCGAAAAAGTGATCAAGTCAGGCGACGTGGTCGCCGATCTGGGCTGCGGTTTTGGCGTGCTGGGCATTCAGTGTCTGGAAGCCGGCGCCAGCCAGATTTATGGCATCGATCATTCCGATGCGATTGAGATCGCCCGCGAAAGCGTTAAACGCGCCGGGCTTGCTGATCGTTACACTTGCATCCGTGGCTCTTCCTTCTCCGCAGTGCTGCCGGAAAAGGTCGATGTGCTCATCTGCGACCATGTCGGGTTCTTCGGCGTGGATTATGGCATCATGGAAATGGTGCTGGATGCCCGGCGCCGCTTCCTGAAACCTGGCGGACGGATCGTGCCGCGCCGGATCACCTTGATGATATCGGCAGTTCAGTCTCCCGAATGCCGCGCCAAGGTGGATTTCTGGGATAGCGGAAAGGCCCCCGCCGTCTATCAGTGGCTCAGCGAACAGGGCGTCAACACCAAATATCAGTATGATTTCCCGGGCGCCCAACTGTGCGCGCAGCCGGTCACCCTGGGCGATATCGATTTGCATTCCGACATCCCCGAGAACCTGTCATTCTCGGCCACTTTGCTGGCCACGCGCGATGCGCAGTTTGATGGTCTGGTCGGCTGGTTCAATTGCGAGATTGCCGAAGATGTGTGGATGACCAATTCACCGCTCGATGAACAGGCGATCGAACGGCCCAACGCCTTCTTTCCCTGCAGCGAGCCATTTCAGGTCCGTGCTGGCGATGAGATCGGTATCTCCATCCGCGTGCGGCAAGATGCCGAGACCATTGCCTGGACAATCCGCCCGCCCAATGGTGCACCCAGACAGAAGATGTCGACATGGCAGACGCGCATCCTGGCCCCGCAGGATCTGGCTGAGAATGCCGACACCCCGCTGCGCCTCAACACGCGCGGTGAAGCACATAAGGCGATACTGGCGCTGATTGATGGCCAGCGCACAATGGCACAAATCGAAGACGCCATGCTTGCAAGTCATGCCAACCTCTTTTCAACCGAAACGCTCCTGCGCCGCTTCGTTCGACAGGCAATGGCCAAGGACACGTCTTGACGTCATTCGCCGAAGCTCCACCGCAGTCCCAGAAGGCCGTCCGCACCAGCCCCTATGACAGTTGGGTAAGCCCCGATGGTTCCACCATTGCGCAGTTTTACCGCAGGGATGGCGGCTATCTGGTGCGCTTTCCCGACCAGGCCGATTTCGAGATCGCATCGGGCACCTTGAGCACGCGCGCCTGCGCGGTGAGCGAGGACATGCGCCCGGTTGCAATAACCCTGTATCACAATGCCATCCTGCCGATGATCGGCAATTATCGCGGTGGGCTGAACCTGCATGGCAGCGCGATTGATCTGGATGGCAGGGCAGCGGCATTCCTGGGTGCTTCACGGCGCGGCAAGACAACGCTGGCAGGCGCATTTGCCAAGGCTGGCCATCCCTATCTTTCCGAAGATGTCGTCGCCATCGAAGCGGATGAAGATGCATTTCTGGTCAATCCGGCGCGCGCGGTTTTGCGGCTGTTTCATGACAGCGCGTCTTTCCTGCTTGGCCATGATCCGGATTGGACGGATGAAGACGGCAAGCAGGAACTGGCGACAGGAGCATCGCTTCCGTTCAGCCGGGACAGCGTGCCGCTCGCCAGTATCTATCTGCTTGGGCCGGGCGACGCCACGAAGCCGCAGATTCGCCGGATCGAACCGCAGCGCGCCCTGGCCCAACTGCTGCCCCACGCCTTCATTCTGGACGTGGAAGACAAGGGTCGATTGCGCGGCCATTTTGAGAGACTCGGCAATCTGTCATTCAAGTTGCCGTGCTACGAACTCGATTACCCGCGTGAATTTGAGATACTTCCACAGGTTATCGATGCTATTCGCAACCACATGAAAGAATCGGACGCTTAATGGACAAGAATGCCAAGGTTGAGACCTCTGACGACGTTGTATCTCGCTCCGTGGGTGGTGAAGCCGTGTTGCTCAACTTGTCCAGTGGCACCTATTTCGGCCTCAACGAAGTTGGCAGCGCAATCTGGGAATTGCTCGACAAGCAGAGCCTGAACCTTGCCGGTATCTGCGACCAAATCGAGGAAGAATTCGACGTCACCCGCGACCAGCTTGAAAGCGACGTGGCGGCACTGGTCGAAAAGCTGCTCGAAAACGATCTGCTGATAACTTCCAGCGATGCCTGACAGCCCTTTGTCCAAGCGATAACTCAGCCAGGGTCTGAGGTGGTGATCCGCCCGTGATCCAGCCGAATGATGCGATTGGCCAGCGCCAGGCTGGCGGGCCGATGCGTCACCAGAATTACCGTCCGGCCCGCCAGCGCCGTCTGACACTCCTCCACAAGAGCCAGCTCGGCCTCCAGATCATACATCGATGTCGCTTCATCCATGATCAGGATGGGCGGGTTGAGCACCAGTGCCCGCGCCAGCGCAATCCGCTGCCTCTGGCCGCCTGACAGGCGCACGCCGTTGTCACCGATCCAGGTTTCGTATCCATCGGGCAATTCGGCAATGAATTCGTCCGCCTGCGCCAGCTGCACGGCCTGCTCTATCCGCTGGTCATGGGGATCATCCAGCGCCAGCGCGATATTGTCGCGAACGGTGCCATCGAACAGCAGGGCGCGCTGGGGGACAAGCGCGATCTGCCGCCGCAGCGCCTGCACCTGAAAGGTGGAAATGTCCTGCCCGTCCAGCAAAATCCGGCCAGCGTCGGGCACGTAGAATTGCTGTAGCAGGCTGATCAAGGTGGATTTGCCCGCGCCATTCTCACCGGTCAGCGCAACGATTTCACCCGCCTTGATATCAAGATCTATGTTGCTGAGTGTTGCGCGCCGTCCCGGATAGGCGAAGGATACGTCTTCAAACCGGATCGCGCCCCTGACGGCGCCCGGATCACCCGCCAGCGCATAGCCGGGCTCAGCCTTTTCGCCGAGCAGGGCTTCAAGCCGGGCAAGAGTTCCCGCCGCCCATTGATAGCGGCCATAGAAATCCGCCAGCGCGCCCACCGGCCGGGTCAACAAGGCGGCGTAGAGCAGGAAGCGGAACATATCCGCTGGCGTGCGGTTCGCCGTGGTCAGATCGCTCATGCCAAATACGATCAGCGCGATAATTCCCAGCCCGGCCAGCAGCCCCACCGCAGGCCCCAGGATCGAATCCACCCGCGCCTGATGAAACTGCAACTGGCGCGCCTGTTCCACATGGTCTGCGTAAACGGCATCCTGCCGTTCCTCGATGGCAAAGGACTTGATCGCAGGAAGAATGGCCAGCTGGCGCTCGGCCGTCATGAACACGGTGGCTTCGGCGTCCCGGCTCCGCTCTCCCAGCCGCCTTATCCGCCGTCCGCCGATCTTCATCAGCAGGAAGAACCCCGGAATGATCAGCGGTATGAAAAGCGCCAGCATCGGGTCGATCATGAACAGCAGGATCGTGGCGCCTGCCCCGGTGATGAGCATGGCCGGCGCCCGCGCCAGCGTGGAGGACAGGAAGGAGCTGAGAAGCGTGACCTCATATGTCATCAGCGCCAGCAGATCGCCTTGGCGGCTGCGATCGTGAAATCCGATCGGCAGGCTCTGGACATGGGCATGGGTGCGATTGCGCAGGTCGGCCAGTATCTTGCCCGAGGTGGAGGCCGACAGAATTGCCGCCGCCGAATGCAGCGCGCTGATGGCGATCAGGCCGATTATCAGCAGCCCCACGCCCATATTGGCAAGCTGCGCCTGCGCCGCCACCACATCGCCCAGCACGTTGCCGGCCAGCCACGGCAGCGCCAGCATGGCAAGCGATTCCCCGGTCGCCAGCAGGGCGATCAGCACCAGACTGCCGCGGTATTCGCGCGCCTTGGCCAGCATGAAACCCGCCTTCATGACCGGCTCCTCCGGGCAAGGAGGCGGAACGGTCCGGCGACCAGCCGCAGCAGATAGAGGATCGGCAGCGGCCAATCCCCCAAATCCGGAAAACGCTCACGCATCTGGTCACGGCCAGGACACAGGCGCGCTGTCACAAGGTCGAACCTGGACCTCATGTCCGGGCAGCCCTGCAGATCTGACCGGAACCTGGAAAACCCGTTTGCCGTGCCGATGTAATGCGTCACCCAATTGGTGGATGGTGCGGCCCGCCACTGTTCCAGCGTGGCCTGCGGAACCTGCGTGCCGAACAGGCTGACGGTTTGTTCCAGCATGGCAAGACAAATCGGTGCCAGATGGCGTTGCATCACGCTTCCGGTCAGCTCGCTCCAGTCCTCCTGCGAGAAGGAAGAGGCGAGCAGGTGGTTATCCAGCAGCCAGATCAGCCGCACGGTGCCTTTCAGCTTTTCCCCGTCGACATAATAGCCGTAATGTTCGTGCAGCGACTGGTTCACGCATCCCTGCATGAAAGTTGTGACCGGATCGGTGCCGCGCGCGCTGCCGCACAGCTTGGGCAGCGGCCTGGACCGGGCGAAACACTCCTCCACATCGAAAAGGCGGCGCAGGGCAGGCATGTTCGTGACCTGCCAATGGAGATCGAAGCTGTGCACGAAGCCGATGCCGGAATCGGCCCACCAGCTTTCCTGAAAGATCCGTCCCTGAGCCAGGCAATCATACCCGCATTCGCCCAGAATCTCTCTGGCGCGGGCCAGCTGTTCCTTTCTGACCAGCAGATCACTATCGGTGCGCGATCGGGCGGCAGCGGATGGATAGAGCGAATAGGCCAGCGCCGTGCCCTTCATCACCAGGACATCAATCCCCGCTGCGTGAAACAGCTCCAGCACATGCACCAAGGTTGCGCGATGCGATTCTTCCCACAGCGCCTGCAAGGCAGCCGCCTTGCGCAGGTCCTGCAAAAGTCCGGCGGGGAAATTCGCCAGTTCGGGCAATCTTGCATGCAGCTGGTGAACCACGCCGTGGAAATTCACCCGCTGCATGACGGCGCTTGCCGATACTGGCGCCAGGTCCGTGGGCCACACCATCGGCCCCGGCCGCCCAAGCCCGGCAAGGAACTCGTCTATCGCCGGAATATCCCCCTCGCCGACAGCCGGATTCGCGATGGAAGGGCCGGCAAATTCGACGTCTGAAGAATTGGCGATCGCCCGGTCCTGCATCGTTCAATCTTGCAGGAGTGGGTCGGCGCGGTCAATCGCGCTGACACGATGAGCAGGCGGCCACAGCGTCATAAATTCCACCCTGAATTACCGCTCGAAACCGCATTACGTGATTGACCGTAGCTGCCAATGCTGCAATGCAGCACCGTGTCTTCTGAGCGAGTTTCGAATATCAGGAAGGGATGCAAAAGTGGTGATTGCGCGCAAGGGAATAATACTGGCGGGCGGTTCGGGCACCAGGCTTTTTCCCCTGACCAAAGGCGTGTCTAAGCAGCTCATGCCGGTCTTCGACAAGCCGATGATCTATTACCCGCTCAGCACGCTGATGTTGGCGGGGATCCGCGATATACTGATCATCACCACGCCAGAGGACGCAGACCAGTTCCGGCGTGTGCTGGGAGACGGGTCCGCTTTCGGCATCGATCTCTCCTACGCTGTCCAGCCCAACCCTGAAGGTCTGGCGCAGGCCTTCCATATCGGTGCCGATTTCGTCGGCAACGGGCCGAGCGCGCTCGTGCTGGGTGACAATATCTTTTACGGCCATGGCCTGCCCAACCTGCTCAAGAATGCGACCGACTGCCAGGATGGCGCCAGCGTGTTCGCCTACCGCGTCAACAATCCCGAAGCCTATGGCGTGGTCGCTTTCGATGCCGATGGCGTCGCGTCCTCGATTGAGGAAAAGCCCGCCAAGCCCAAATCCAACTACGCCGTCACCGGCCTGTATTTCTATGACGGAACAGTGGTTGATCGCGCGCGCGACCTGAAGCCTTCCCCGCGCGGCGAGCTGGAGATTACCGATCTCAACCGGCTGTACATGGATGAGGGCAAGCTCAACGTTGAAATCATGGGCCGCGGCTATGCCTGGCTCGATACCGGGACGCACGGTTCGCTGATCGATGCCGCGCAATATGTGCGCATTACCGAGGATCGGCAGGGGCTGAAGATCTGCTGTCCTGAAGAAATCGCATGGCGTCAGGGCTTTATCGACGATGCCAAATTGCAGGAAATCGCCGAGCCGCTGCGCAAGTCGGGCTATGGCGAATATCTGATGCAGCTGCTGGATAGCTGAGGCGCACCATGAAGATCATCCGCACCGCCATCGAAGACCTGCTGATCATCGAGCCTCCGGTCTTCGGCGATGAGCGGGGTTTCTTCCTGGAAAGCTGGAACGCGCAGAAATTTGCCGATGCCGGGCTGGACCTGACCTTCGTGCAGGACAACCACAGCCGGTCGCAGAAGGGCGTGCTGCGCGGCATGCATTTTCAGAACCCCGGTCCGCAAGGCAAGCTGGTGCGGGTGGTGGCAGGCGCGGTCTATGATGTGGCGGTCGATCTCAGGCGCTCCTCGCCGACATTCGGCCAGTGGGTGGGCGTGGAACTGTCGGCCGCCAACAAGCGCATGTTCTGGGTGCCCGAGGGCTTCGGCCATGGTTTCCTGACGCTGGAGGACAACACCGATTTCCTCTACAAATGCACCGCTCCCTATGCGCCGCAGAACGAACACAGCCTGGCCTGGGACGATCCTGAAGTGGGCATAGAATGGCCACTGGGCAGCTCCCGGCCGCAGCTTTCCGCCAAGGACCAGCAAGGCCAGAGCCTGTCGCAGATTGAGGCCTTCGCATGAAGGTTCTGGTGACCGGGGCCGGCGGACAGCTGGGCCGCGCGCTGATCGCCAGCGCGCCCGAAGGGTGCGAGCTTGAAGCAATCGACATTGCCGATCTCGACCTGACCGACGCCGAGGCCATTCGCGCCAGAATAATGACCGGCAGGCCCGATCTGGTGATGAACGCCGCCGCCTATACCGCAGTCGACAAGGCGGAGAGCGAGGAAGATCTGGCGCTGGCCATCAACGGCACCGCCGTGGCGGCGATGGCATCCGCGCTCGCTGAAACCGGCGGCAGGCTGGTCCACGTCTCGACCGATTTCGTGTTCGACGGAACCTCCTCGCGCGCCTACCGGCCCGAAGACTCGCCCGCGCCGATTTCCGCCTATGGCCGCACCAAGCTGACCGGCGAGCAGGCTGCCGCAGACAGCGGCGCGCTGATAGTGCGCACCGCATGGGTCTATACCGCTGGCGGCGCCAATTTCGTGCGCACGATGATCCGCCTGATGCGCGAGAAGGACGAGCTGCGGGTCGTGGCCGACCAGATTGGCACGCCCACCTGGGCACCGGGTCTGGCAACCGTGCTGTGGGGGCTGGCCGCACAGGGGGCCAGCGGCATTTATCATCACAGCGATGCCGGCGTGGCCAGCTGGTATGATTTTGCCGTCGCGATCCAGGACGAGGCGCTTGCGGCCGGGCTGCTGGACAAGGCGATCCCGCTGCACCCGATCACCACTGCGGATTATCCCACACCGGCGGTGCGTCCGGCATTCTCACTGCTGGATTGCAGTGCCACCCGCGCATTGCTGCAAGATGGCTGGACGCATTGGCGTCACAACCTGCGGACCATGTTGAAAGAGGAAAAGGCTCTTGGCTAACGTACTGGTAACCGGCGGTGCCGGTTTCATCGGCGGCAATTTCGTCCATTACTGGGCGGACAAACACCCCGATGACGCCATCATCGTGCTCGATTGTCTGACCTATGCTGGCAACAGGTCCACCATTGCCGGCGTGGAACAGGCCGAGCTGGTGGTGGGCAATATCCTCGATACCGATCTGGCCGAAAAGCTGCTGCGTGAACGCGATATTGCAACCATCGTTCACTTCGCTGCCGAGAGCCATGTCGACCGGTCGATCTCCGGCCCAGATGCCTTTATCGAAACCAATATCCTTGGCACCAACAGCCTGCTGAAGGCCGCGCGCAAGGTCTGGCTGGATGTGGACGGCGGCAAGCCGCACCGCTTCCACCATATCTCGACAGACGAGGTGTTCGGCACGCTTGGCCCGCAGGACCCCGCCTTCAGCGAGACGACGCCCTATGCGCCAAACTCGCCCTATTCGGCGTCAAAGGCATCTTCGGACCATCTGGTGCGCGCCTACCACCACACTTATGGGCTGGAAGTGACCACCACCAATTGTTCCAACAATTACGGTCCCTACCAATATCCGGAAAAGCTGATTCCGCTGTTCCTGCTCAACGCGCTCTCGGGCAAGCCATTGCCGATCTATGGTGATGGCATGAACGTGCGCGACTGGCTGCATGTGGAAGACCATTGCCGCGGGATCGAAGCGTGCCTTTCCGCGGGCAAGCCGGGTGAGACCTATAATATCGGCGGCGGCGAGGAACTGCAAAACATGGCCGTGATAGACCGCATCTGTGCAGAGGTTGACCGCGCCTTCGCCGAGATTGACGGGCTTGCCGATCGCTATCCCGATGCGCCGGCCGCAAAGGGCCGCGCCACCAGCGAGCTGAAGCACTTCGTCACCGACCGCGTCGGCCATGATCGCCGCTATGCGATTGACGAACGCAAGGCCAAGGCCGAACTTGGCTATATGCCACAGCATGATTTCGAAAGCGGTCTGGCGGGAACACTGCGCTGGTATCTTGAAAACGAAGCGTGGTGGAGTCCTCTGCTGCGCGGTTGAGCGCGCGAGGTGGCTGATGAGCGGAACCGGACATCCTGGCCTGACGTACCGCGCTGATATCGATGGCCTGCGATCGCTGGCCATCATCCCCGTACTGCTGTTCCACGCCAATCTGGGCGTGCCGGGCGGCTTTGTTGGCGTTGACGTGTTCTTCGTCATCTCCGGATTCCTGATCACGCGCATCATCTTTGGCGAGATGACGGCGGGCACCTTCAGCTACGCCGATTTCTACGAGCGGCGCATTCGCCGCCTGCTGCCAGCCGCCTTCGTGGTGTTCCTGGCCTCGGCGATTTACGCGCTGCTGGCCATGGCGTGGTTCGATGTCGCCAGCTTCGGCCGCAGCCTGTTCAGTGCCGCACTCTATCTGGCCAATTTCAATTTCTACTGGGACACCGGCTACTTCAGCGATGATGCCACCACCATGCTGCTGCTGCACACGTGGTCGCTGGCGGTGGAAGAGCAGTTCTACATCGTCGTGCCGATCCTGTTCGCACTGCTGATCCGCTGGATACCGCGGCGGCTGATCCTGCCCATTCTCATCGCCATGACTATCGCGGGCTTCGTGCTGTGCGTCGTGTTGACCAATGTGAGCTTGATGGCGGCCTATTTCCTGCTGCCTGCCAGAGCATGGGAACTGGGCGTGGGCGGGGTGCTGGCGCTGACGGGAACGGGCTGGGTCAGGTCCCGGCCAGTGGCGGAGGCGATCACGCTCGCCGGTGCAGGTCTGATTCTGGCGTCGTGTTACGTGATTGACGAGGCCACACCCTTTCCGGGCAGCTATGTCGCCATGCCGGTGCTGGGTGCTGCTGCGCTGCTGGCGGCAGGCCATTATCCCGGCACGATCATGCACCGCGTGCTGCGGCTCTCGCCCTTGGTGTGGATCGGCAAATTGTCCTATTCGCTGTACCTGTGGCACTGGCCGGTGATCGTCGCGCTCAGCTATGGCCGCGAGGAGATAGGGGGATGGCGCGGAGCAATCGCGCTGCTGATCTCGCTGGTGCTGGCCTATGCCTCCTTGCAGCTTGTCGAAACTCCCGTACGCCGCAAGCGTGTGCTGGCGGGCAGAAAGCCGCTTTTCCTGGCGGCGGCGGGCGGAACGGCATTGTTCGTGGCTGCGGGCTTTGCGATGTATCTGGGCGGCGGCTTCCCGCAACGATTTGACAATAGGCAGGAACTCGAAGCGCTGCTGGACACTCAGAGCCGGAGCGACCTGCGCGGTGAATGCTACAATCTGGAAGAAGGCGATATCAGCGCCGGAGACTTCTGCATCCGGGGGCGCGAAGGCGTGGCCCCGACATTTGCGCTGATCGGTGACAGCCATGCCGGGGCACTCTCCCCGCCAATATTCCAGGCCGCCGATGCGCTTGGCGTGTCAGGGGCGCAATTGTCCTCTGCCGGCTACGTCCCCATGCCCGGGCGGCGAAACCTGGGTGCCAATTATGCCCCTAACCTGACCCCGGAGGTGTTCGGCTGGCTGGATGCCAATCCGCAGATCCACACCGTCGTGATGGCGGGCTATTGGCAATATGAGGCGACCAGCCGGACATATCGCCACAATGGCACTATCTTCGCGGATGAGGATTATGACGGATCGGGCACGGACTATAATCCGCGCGCCTTTGCCAACGCTCTGAACCGGCTGGTTGCGCGTTTTCCCGATCGGCAGTTTGTTTTCCTGGACGATGTGCCCACCGGACGCGAGCTGTACGTGCGCCATTACGTGCGCGGCGTGGTCAGCCATGGAAGCGGGCTGGATGCCCTGCCGCGCGCAGCGGCGGAGGAGCAACGGGCGCTCTATGCCCCGATCCTGTCACAGCTGGCCGCGACGCACAGCAATGTCGCCTATGAGCAGTTTCTGACAGATGCGATTTGTGGCCCGGTGGACTGCCCGCTGTTCGGCCCCGAAGGCCAGCTGCGATATTCGGATGGCGATCACCTTTCGGTGCCGTACTCGCTGCAACTCTCACCGGTCCTGCAGGCAAGGCTGGCGCCTTATCTGGCAGGCGCGTTATCGCAATCCAATCAGGCCCCGCCAGCCGCAGACTGACCGGGCTCAGGCCAGTTCGGCGGTGATTTCGGCAACCAGCTGCGCAAGGAAAGGGTAGGAATCCTCGCGCAGATATTCCGCATTGCCTTCATCGCTGACCGGCTGGCCATAGCTGGCGCAGGCCTGCGCAATGGCCGCTGCCAACGGTTCCTCGGCGATGGATCGCACCGACACGATATTGCCGTGAAAGCTGGACAGATCTTTGCAGGCATAGGTGTTGGTGATGGTCCGCAGCCCGAAATGCGCCATTTCCAGCGGCGGATAGCTGGGATGGGGAGACGCCATCAGGCTGACACCGACCGAGCATTTGAGCAACGTATCGGCGTAATCATCCAGCGAGAGCTTGCCGACCGAGCGGATCTCGCGGTCACCCACCAGCGGCACCGGTGGATGCTCCGTGCCGGCAGAGATGATCTCCCAATCCGCATATTCCGGGTAATCCCGCGCCCAGCGACGCAGGCCCCTGACCAGCGCCGGAAAACAGTTACGCTCCACCGTCGGGCGGCCATAGACGAGGATCTTCTTTTCCCGCTGGCTCGCCGGCACCATGCCAAGATATGGCCGCAGGGACCCGCTGACGACCGGCTCGAACACAAAACTACGCTCCATCCGGTGACCGAGAAGATCAACGAAATTCTTGAGATTGGAACTGTTGAGAATGGTCCAGAGCCGAGGCACTGTATCAAGAGCTTCTCTCGCCAGCATATGGGATGAAGAGAACTCGTGAAACATTGGCTCATAATCTTGCATAAGGTAGATCAACGGGAGCGGAGATCGGCCAAAATGTACCGTCTGCTGATCAATCAGTTTTTGTATATTTAGTGTTGTCCACCAGTTATAAGTAAAAAAGATATCGTTCTTCCTTACCGTGATGTTGTCGCTGCTCGACCTGACCAGCGAAATATCTTCAGGCGAAACAGTTTCACCTGCCTTTTCCGCACGCCGCGTGAATATCCCCGGGTCGCTCTGAGTAGTGTAATCGGTGACGATCAGGCGCATGTCGATCTGGCAAGAGGCACGCAAATCACGCACCAGCCGCAGGAAGAGTTCAATTCCGGTTGAGACACCGCCGAAATCGCTTCCTGCCGTGAGCGCGGGCATTACGAGGTTAATGCGCGGCATCTCGGAAGCTTCCGGCACCATTTTGAAGTCCATCAACACGACATCGTCAATTGGAGGCCGTCGAAGCTGTGCGCGGGCGAAACGAAGGGCTCTTACAACAGAATCTGGCGCCCGCTCCTTCAACCGAACTCGAAGCGCTTGTACAAATTGCGTTTTATCCATTTTAGAACAGCCCCAAATTAGGATATAAATTTTAAATAGATTACCGATTTCAACATCGGTTTCCTGCAGAAAAAATTCTTGAATATACTGATGCTGAATGAAGTCTCAAACTCCCTCAAATCACTTTATTTGAGGCTTCTGCAATGCAAATGCCAAATACTCAGAATTTTCTATATTTTCCTCTTGGGCGTCTCGCCAACGCTCATTAACCTCACCTCGTTCATCTTCTTTGATGACAGAAAGTGACCGCTCCCAAACCCATGATCTGACCTGCCTCACAATCGCAGACTGAGGGTTTGCAAATCCAGCATGCTTGAGCGCTGTCAAAAGTCCGACCCGGCTTGGAATCGCGAGGTGCCGTGGCGCTTCGAGGCCGCGCCAGTACCGACCAAAAACTGCCAGACCTTCTGCATTCGCATGCGGCGCTTCAACATAGATTATGCCGCCCGGCTTGAGCCAGGAATAAACCTGCTGAAGCAATGCCCGGGGGTCAGGCACATGTTCGATCACATGGCTCAATGTTACAGCGTCGAACTTCTCGGACCAGTCCAATTCCGCCGCTTGATCAGGAGTAAAAACAGGGATCTCGCTTTGCGCCGCAACTGCGATTGCAGCGAGGTCAAAATCGACGCCGCTAACATCATGCCCCATGCCGCGCATAATTCTGAGCCAGTCACCATTCCCGCATCCATAGTCGAGAATTTTAGCGGGGCCTCTTGGCGTATATCTGTACCGGACATCCAATCTGTCCAGTTCACGGGCGACGAGTCGATAGGATATTGCCCCCAGAACGTCGGCCATGCGCGCGCTGTTCGCGAAACGCCAGCGAACGTAACATTCGCGCAAAGCCTCCTTCAAACCACCAGATTTGACCTGATCCGGCTCAGCCGAGGGAAGTTCATGAGTATAATAATTCTTGTAGGTCTGGGCCAGCAGGTGCGGCACCAGTCGTTTTTGCTGCCACAGGCTCCCACAATCGGAGCAGCGCGCGAAATCGCTGGTTCCATCGTAAGTGGCGAAGAAATAGTCCGCTACATCACTGACATCGGCAGAATGACTTGTGCTGCGACAAAAAGGACAGGCTTCGACACTTTCGAAACTGGCCTCCCTCGCGCCAATTCTTTCTTCCGATCCAGAAGGCGTCATTTTATTGGCGTCTCATGTTGCATTGCAGCATCTCTAAAGGCGCGTACTGGAGATGCCAACCAATTTCTGCTTGTCGTTGGCTGCATCCAAGAGCAGGCAGCGGGCGATGGCCGGAGCCGGAACCGGCTCTTGAACAAGCTGCGGATGCGAAGTCTGGAGATCGAATGAAAATCGCCACCAACAGCTTGCTGAGCTTTCTTCCCGCATGTCTGGCCATTGTCATCGGCATTGCGACCGTGCCGATCTACATCAACATGATCGGCAATGATCGATATGGCGCGCTGATGATCGCCTGGCTGCTGCTGGGATACTTCGGTCAGGCCGATTTCGGGATCGGCCGGGCGATTGCCCAGCGCATCGGCGCCATGGCGAAGGATGACCGCAGCGGCATGGCGCGGGCAGTCTGGTCCGCCCTGTTCAGCGTCGCGGCTTTCGGCTTTGTCGGCGCAGCGCTGATCTATGCCATGTCCAGCCTGTTCTTCAGCGAGTTGTTCAAGGTCGATGAGGTCCTGCGCGCCGAATTGCTGGATTCGCTGTGGTTGCTGGCCTTGTGCGTGCCGTTGATCGCCATTGCCGGGGTGGTGTCTGGCGCGCTGACCGGTCTGGAGAGGTTCAAGCTCGTCTCGCTTGGCAACACCTTCAGCAATGCCGCTTCACAGATCCTCCCCCTGGTGGTGGCATGGCAGTTCAGTCACGAGCTCAAATATCTGATCGGCTCCGCGCTCGTCGGGCGACTGCTGGGCCTGGCAATGGTGTCGTTCGGCGTCTGGAAAACCTTCCTGAAGGGTGAGTCCATCGCGCCTTCAAAAGACGAATTTCGCCGCCTTGCGGGTTTTGGCGCGTGGATCATGGTGACGGCATTCGTTGGCCCGCTGATGACGATCTCCGATCGCTTCGTGATTGGCGCGGTCATGGGCGCGGCAGCGGTCGTCGCCTATTCCGTGCCCTTCCAGATTGCCCTTCGCACGATGATCTTCCCCTATGGCATCATTCAGGCGCTGTTCCCGCGAATGGCCGCCCAGGAACATGGGGAATCAATCGAACTGTCGCGCACTTCGCTGGTTTTCATCGGTCAGCTTTATGCGCCGATCATCATCGGGCTGATCTGCCTTGCCGGCCCGTTGATGAAGCTGTGGCTGGGCGACAACCTCGATCTGCGATCAATCCTGATCGGCCAGATCGTTCTGGTGGGCTTCTGGGTCAACGCGCTGGCGAATGTCCCTTATACTTTCCTTCAGGCGCGCGGAAATCCGCGCTTCACCGCAATCCTGCACGTCTGCGAATTGCCCGCCTATTTCCTGCTGCTGTATTTCCTGGGAACATCTTTCGGCCTGGCCGGCGCCGCCATTGCGTTCGCGCTGCGCTGCGCCCTCGATTGCATCGTGCTGTTGTACAAGGCCCGCCTGCTGACCGCCCCGATGTTGCGCAAGCTGGCGGCGCCCGGCGGTCTGGTGGCGATCGCACTGGCACTTTGCGCCGAAACGCAAGACTGGTTCCCCAACCTGTTCATCGGGGTGGTTCTGGGCAGTCTGGCTGTGCTTGTCACCCTGCTGCAGATGCCCGATGCCATCCGCCAAAGCATCGCGGCGAGCAAGTTTGCCCGGTACATGCCGCCGTTTGCCAGGAAGGGCGACGCAACGCCTGACGGGGCAGGATAACACGCCGATTGATCAATCCGCGCGCCACCCTGCCCGATCCATCTACGTCCTGACTACCTCAACGCTCCGGCTGCTGCCGTTGCGCCGCGGTCACTGCCAACCAGGTCGATTTTCAGGATTGGCACTTTCAGATTGGTCAGCAACTCGCCCGCCGGGGTGAAGTCGCCATTCGCGGCATCGGCAAACAGGCTGGCAGCGGTGCCGCCAGTAGTCGTCCCTGTCGCCCCGTCTGGTATGCCTGCCCCGCCATGCATATGGTTATCGGCCATCACCAGATCGGCATCGGGCGTCCCGCTCACCACGAAGCCGGGGAACACGTTGTTGCTCATCAGGCAATAGCCATCGGGGTTGTATTTGAACGAGCCGGTAATATCGACGCGCAGATACATCGCCTGGTTGGCGCTGGAATTATGCGCCACCATGAAGTGGCTCTGTGCGCCGGACAGCTGGTGGAAAATCACCGTCGCTTCGGGGTTTGTCGGGTCAAGGTGGAAGCTGTTGTTGGCCACCAGAACGTCCCTCATGCCGGATGCGGAACCCATGTAGATGTTCTGCGTTCCCATGTCCCAGCAGCGCAGGCCCCACATTACGATATTGTCCAGCGACGTGCCGCTCTGCCAAAGATCGGAGTGCTGATCGAACATTGCAATCAGCGTCAACGGCGCGGTTTTCACGTCCGTATCGCCAAAGGCCGCGCCCGCAGATCCAGCCTTGCCCAGCGCGGTGGCGCGGCGGGTATCGTCCAGCGTGGTGGCGGTCCAGTCAGTCAGGCCGTTCAGCCACGCGACCACGTCAGACACGTCATAATTGCCCGCCGGGTTGTTGTTGACCACCACATAGGTGCCAACGGACACGCCGCCCACCTTGGCAGTGAAGGTGCGGGAAATTGCGTCATTGGCGCCCGAAAGCGCCAGCGTGGCGGTGGCTCCTGCGCCGGTATATTGCACACTCAGGGCGGGGACTTCCTCGCGCCATTCCTTGCTGGTCCAGTTGGTGATGGTGTTGTCCACCATGCACGTGGCATCGCTCATCACATCTCGGCAGCCGTCATGGATATGGCACCCGCGCACCAGCGTTGAACCATTGCAATAATCCTGCACGTTGCTGATGTCGCATTCGGTGAAAATGCCGCCATAACGAACGCCGGTGGAAATCTTCTGGCCCTTGTTGACGAGGTAGTAATTGCCCGCGCTGTCAGTGATCGTGATCCCGTCCAGCCAGTGCCTGCGGGCCGAGCCTTCGTGGTAAAGCTGCTGGATATTCACCATGTCGAGCGTGATGTTTTCGCCCTTGAAGTGAATACCGTCCCAGCGTGGGCGCATGAGGCCAGATGACGCGCGGCCAATCGTCACAGGCACATCCGCTTCAATCGTCAGATACCCCTGCCCCTGATACGTGCCCATCCAGGTTGGCAGATCATAGGTTCCCGCTTCCAGTATCTGGACATGGGGATTCTGCCCCCTCAATGAGGCATTGTTTGCCATGTTGTAGAAGAGCTGGTTGAAATCCATGAAACGGCCATTGGGGATGTCATTCGGCAGCGACGGCTGAATGGTGTAATATCTGTCATGCAACGCAGCCTGCGGGCTGAACTGATATGGCCCCATGACGCGGTGCTGCATCGTCGCGTCTTTGGGCACAGCCTCGAAATAGAGATTGGCATGGCCTGCCACCCCCACCGGCTTCTTCAGACTTACCCACCAGCCGAAATAGGTAACCGGCTTGCCATTGGCATCGGCGAAAGTGTGGAAGCTGGGCGCCATAATGTCGACGCTGGCGCCCTCGAAATGGGCGACGACCTTCACCAGGCCGAGATTGGCGAGCAAAGACCCGTTGTGATTTGCCGCCGCGATCACGCCAACGGTCAACTCGTCGGTGAAATACTGGTTTGGTGGAACCAGCAGGCGGCAGACCGGCTTGGCCGTGGTGCGCACCGGATCGGCCGGAGCGGCCACAAAGCCGCTGCCCGCCGTGCCGGTCCACGCGCCGGAAGGGGAGATGGTGGAGAGCATGGGCTGCCCTTCGGGCACTCCCCCTCCGCCAGACCCAGGATGCACGTGCATGCGCACCCGGCCCTGGGAACCGAAGCCAAACCCGAAACCACCCATCAGGCGAGGCCCACGATATCAGCTGCCGTTGTGTCGGTCGCCTTCACCGCACGGACCCGCACGTCCAGGATGGCTCCCGAGGGAAGATTGCGAAATGTCACGGGATTCTCCCCGCGCACCGGGACCAGAGTTACATCTCCGCCGGTGCCAACATAAAGCGCCTTGGTCGCAAAATCGATGTCGACGTTGTCATCGGGGGTGATCGGAAAGCACCTTTCGGCTGGCGCCATCGGAGAATCGACCGAGTTGCGGAAAGTGTCTTTGAACATGTCCTGCTCCTTCTTGTGAATCAGATAGGACATGGCGCTTATGAGTGGTCTCTGACTGTAGGAAAGAACAAAATATGAACAATTTGTGACATGAAGCCAGTCCCGCCCGCCATCCGCTATTTGCCATATTGGCGATTGTTGGCCGCGGAGTATGGACGCTTGACCGGCGAATGCATTACCCGTGTAGCACGTCCCCCAGCTAGCACCGAAGGTAACGCGATGGATGCGCCGGTTCAAAAGGTAAATCTCTCCAGGCGGCAGCGGCTGTGGCAACTGGTAGAATCCGTTATCGATCCGCGCGCATGGCTGCACCTGTTCAAATTTGTGAATTATTACAATTATATGCACGTCCGCCCTTTGCGCGTCATGCAGCTTGGCAGCACACCGCGCATCAGCCCCGACGCGGTATTCTCCCATGCCGAACGGATAGAAATCGGAGACCGCGTCAGAATCGGATCGCGTTGTCATCTTTGGGCGGGGCCGGGGTCTGGCCGGATCATCATCGGCAATGATGTGCTGTTCGGTCCCGAAGTCATGCTGACCGCCGCAACGTATAATTACAACGATGGCGCGCCGATTACAGATCAGCCGATGACCGAAGGTGATGTGATCATCGGCAATGATGTCTGGCTGGCCACGCGCGCGGTTGTGCTTCCGGGTACGCGGATCGGTGACGGGGCGATTATCGCGGCCGGGGCCGTTGTGAAGGGCGATATTCCGCCGATGGCCATCGTCGCGGGATCACCTGGCCGGATCGTCAGCCAGCGCCAGCTTGCGCAGCCTGAATAGACCGATCTTCGAAGCACGCCTGCCAGTCCCATGCGCGGGTTCCCCCGGCGCAAGGGCACACCGCCTATGAACTGGTCCTGCGCGGATCAGCCGAGGTGACATAGCCGCGCATCCAGATCCATGGCTGCAGGCCGACTTGCCTGAAGCCGCGCGCCATCCGGGCATATTTCGGCTTGCGCCAGGACATCAACACACCGCCGGCCAGGCGCGTAAGAGCGACCAGCCACAAGGTGGCCAGGCAGGCAAAGGCATAGGCGCCCGAATAATGCTTGCGATAGAAGTGCGCGTTGCCGGTGAACTGGAAGACCATCCGCAATGCGGAGAAACTCTCCCCGCTCCCCACATCGTGGTAGATGCAGCTGCCCGGAACGAAGCCGACCTTGCCGCCCCCCGATTTGACGCGCCAGCAGAAGTCCATCTCTTCCGCGTAAAGGAAGAAGGCGTTGTCCATCCCGCCAAGCTGTTGCCAAAGTGCGGAGCGGACGAGCAGGAATTCGCCGCTCACTGCGTCGACCTCGGCGATTTCGTCTTTGGTCATACCCATTCGTGCCGATGACGCGCGGCCGATCACGCCTTGCCAAAGACTGCCGATGGTCGGGAATTCCAGCGCGGTCAGCGTCTGCGGCTGGCCGTCATCGGTCAGACGCATGCCGCCGAACACAGCATAATCACTGTGCCGCTCCGCCGTTTGGAGGAGGGTGTCGATCGCGCCTTCGCACAGGCGTGTATCGGGGTTGAGCAGCAGCAGCCATTGTCCACGGGCCTGCGCTGCCAGATAATTGTTGGCCTGCGCGAAGCCGACGTTCCCACGGCTTTGCAAGACGCGCACATCGGGGAAGCGGCGGGCAATAAATGCTTCGGAATTGTCCGTACCATTGTTTACGAACAGAACTTCGCAAGAATAGCTGGCGGCTGCTTGCGGTATCGATCCAAGGCACTCCTCAAGATGCTTGAGGGAGTTGTAGCCTACAATCAGGATGCTGACATCGATACCGGCTTCGGTCATTCCTTGTGGAACCTCTAATGCGGCTGCACGATGGACGCGCTCGTAGGATTTATTTTGCAGTGCAGCAACTGAAGAGTTTTGTGCAGTGCAAAAACACACTATGGTGACCGGTAACGATCGGAGTAGTGGATTTGTTCAGGAAACCTAACGAAACCTACGGCAATCATCGCGTGGCGGCGGCGCCTGGAACGCATCAGAAAATTGCCGAGCTGATGCTCCAGCACGTTCCGCTGGACGCCAAGATTCTGGATCTGGGGGCTTACACAGGGGCGTTGATTTCCCGGCTGAGGGCCAACGGATATACCCGCCTTCTGGCTGCCGATCTGGCCAATCACCTGACTGAAAAGGTCGACGACCACTGGGCCTGCGATTTCAATGAGGATTTTTCCGAGGCAATCTCCGAACGCAATTTCGATGCAATTGTCGCCTGCGAGGTGATCGAGCATCTCGACGATCCGCGGGCTTTCCTGAAGCAATGCCGCAAGTTGCTGAAGGATGGCGGCCACGTGGTGATCTCCACACCCAACATCGCCTTCTTCGAAGGTCGCATAAAGTTTGCGCTGACCGGCAATCTGTGGGGCTTCGGAGAGCGTAACTATCGCAGCCAGCGGCATATTTCGCCGATCCAGGAAGGGCAGCTTCCGCTGATGACTGCCGAGTGCGGCTTCGACTGTATTGAAACCACCACGGCAGGCTCGTTCGCCACCCCCATGCGCCGGATGCTGACTGCCCCGATCTGGTTGCCGATGCGAGCAGCTTTCGGCCCCAGGACGCTTGGTGAATCGTTGTTCTGCGTTGCCAGGGCTTCGGCTTCTGCAGATGAGACCGGTTCATCCGGTTCCACCCCCTGGCGGGTTTCAGTTCCGGCGGAGTGATCGTCCTTGCAGTGATGCCTACTGTGGCAGGCCAGAGCTTCCGGGTTCGCCTGACGTTATCTCTGCCTGACGCCAACTCTGCCTGACGTTAGCCTTGAGCCGATTCGTTAGCGGAAAAGCGTTCAAAAATCCGGTCACGCTCCGCCGCAGGCATATGCAGGTTGGACTGGATCAATATCGCCACATGGTGATCGCTGAACCCGGCGATGAAGTCCTCCACACCGGCTGGTGTTGAGAGATCGTGATGCCAGGAACAATGGCAAATCTCGCGATCGGTTGGCGCCACCATGGCCTGATGCGGACCGGGAACCTGCTCGCAGAACACACCGTAAAGAACATATTCGGAGAACCGAAACCGCCCGATCAGCGCCTTGACCCATTGCGAACCGCTGACGTTTTCAATGCGCCTGATCATCGCCCGGACAATTTCCGGCGACCACACCACCGCCTGCGAGATATAGTCAAAGCCCGTGTAGCCGGTTTCCGGCAGCCCGAATGAGCGCAGGCCGATATTGTGCCACTTGTCCGATTGCGCCACGCCGCCCGAAGGATTGTCCGGATTGTGGAACAGGATCACCCGGTCACCGTCAAACACATGCCGGTCTTCTACCGGACGCAGGAACTGGGCGTCACTGTCGACCAGCACGATGGCATCTTCCGTGCACCGGGCGACGAACTGTATCTTCGCCAACTGCTGATAGATCCATCCGCGGACGAGTTTGGCAGGCGGAGCCCACCACAGCCTCCTGCCCATGAATTCGAACTCATGGAATCCCGGCAGAAGTTCGCTGCAATCGACGATGATCCGGCGCTCGGACTTGAAGCGGCTGAACAGTTCCAGATCGCTGTGGTCGATGAGGACATAATGCCGGCGATCGGGCATGTGCTCATCTATCGTTGCACATAGTTTCTCGAATTCGGGAAGATCATTCCGGAAGGTCTTGGTGAGCAGGGAAAAGTCCTTGGCCATCTGCTAAACCCTGCCAGCAATTCGGGTGCTGGCATATGCTGGCGAAGCCCCCGAAGGCTCCGCGCCGTTTCTGATTGGCAGTGACCGAACCCGCTGGGTCCCCAGACTCACTGACAGGCCTGCAAGAAGGTACATCCAGCTGACGACGCCTTCCCAGATGTGCACAGTGACCCCGCAAAAGGCGAAGGCTGTCAAAGCGATTGCGGTTGCATATCCGGTGTTGCGATCCTCACTGGATACGTTGGAATTGTTCTTCACAGCCTCGAAGATGCCGCCGAATACCACCATCAGCACCGCAAAGCCGAGAGGAAAGCCATGACGCATCGTGATGGCGAGCCAGAATGCGTCAATGGTCGGATCGAACATCCAGTCCGGTCGATGCCAGTCACGCACGCCTATTCCAAAGATTGGATTGTTCAAGGCTTCCGCGCCAGCATAATTCCAGATCAGCAGTCGGTAATAGCCGCTGCCGGGGTCAAGCGTCAGATAGCGGATAGCGACCGACAGAATACCACTCTCGGATACAACACTGGTCAGCAAGAGCATCAGCATGATGTAAAACGCCGCAATCGTCAGGGCAGGAATCTGAAAATGACGACGGATGAGCAGTAGCGAAATCAACCCCACGCCCAGGATGGCAGCCAAAACCGCTGCGGAACTGAAGGTGAAGATACCACATGCGGCCGCTATCAAACCGAGCACTCGAACCCGATTGTTGCGCGCGCCAAACCATGCCAGCGGTATCAACGAAGACATGATGACGCCTGCCACGATCGGGTGTGCGAAGGGCCCCATGGCGCGCGTCAATCCGAAACGCGGCTTGCTGTAGAAATATGCCGGGAGGTTGCCGAACAATTCCCCCACAAATGGCCGTAACAAGGTGCGATTGGCTATGCTCTCTGCCGCAAGAATAGCCGCGACCGCCAGAAGTCCTGGTATAAGACAGGCGAAAAATGTCCGGAAATCGTGGTAGCTGCGGATCGCTGCACGGCCGGCTATATAGGCGAAGGCAAGGTCGATCAGCTGGGACACCCCGACGATCAGCGCGTCTTCCACGGTATCCATGACAAGCAGCGACAGCACGAACCACAGGCTTGCGAGACCCGCAAACAGATCGACGATCGAGAAGCGGACCGGGTCCTTGATAAGGGAGCGAATGACCCAGGGCAGGACGAGTATCATCATGACCCGCCATGGGAACAGGTTTGCGCCGACAACATCGACACTCATTTCCTTGGGCAACAGGCAGCTGTAACCAACAAGAATTGCCGGCCACAGGCGTGCCGGAATCCGCTCCCTGATTTTCCTGCCAATGGCGGGCCTGGCTGCCACTGCTCCGTTGTTGCTCGCCCCGCCGCTCATTGGCCTGCTGTTCATTGCCCCGTTGCTCATTGCGCCGCCTGCCAAGCCTGATGCCCGGAAGGCGAGGGGAGGTCTCGAAGCCTGCTCATCGTGCCATCACTGCCTGAGTGACCGCAGCGGCGAAGGACTGGCCGATCTGCGCACGGGTAAATCGGCGCGCTGCTGGCGATTGCTGCCATTGTGCCAATTCCCCTTTGAGTTCAGCCTGGTGGTCAATAATGGTGCGCATAGCCGCGGCGATCGACGCAGGATCGCCTGCATCTGCTGCAATAGCGAAATTGCAGCCTTCAAAATAGCCGTCAATCGCGGCCCCGCGCGGATAAATCACCGGCAGGCCGGCGAAAAGCGCCTCCACAAACACCATTCCGAAGCTCTCTCGCAACGAGGGCAGGAGAAAACCCGCAAACCCGTTGAGAAAAGGCCCGAGTTCCTCGCGCCCTATCGGCCCATCGAAGGTGATATTGGGCAGGTTCTTCGCGGCCTTGCGGCACAGCTCAACCTGACGCGGGCTACCGCCGCCTCGCACGGAAAGACGGGTTTTCGGCCCCACGTCCGACAGCAATTGCATGGCTGCGACCATGCCTTTGAGGTTCTTGCGGACGTGGCTTCTGAGATGGAAGACCGAAACGAAGCCATCGCCGCCCAATTGCGGGTCCATCGGGCGGTCAATGTCGGTTGCGCAGGGCAACATCTGGACCGGGCCGTGACGCTTGCCGAACTGCTGTTCGAATGCGGTAAGCGTCCACGGGGCCAGCGGAAAGACCACAGCGGCTTCATGGAAAATGCGCGCAAACGTCCCGGCAAGGTCCGGGCGCGCCTTGAGGATCTTGAGGTCCGTGTCGCCCATGATCCCCACTGCGAACGGCCGCCCGAGACGTTCTGCAACGTGCCGGGCAACGATGCCTTCCACGGTCAGCTTGTGACCTATCACCAGGTCCGGGACCGGACCGGCCTGCTGTTGTGCGCAAATCCTCTCGGCGAGGTCCAGCAGGCATGTCTGGTGGTAGATACCGCGCGCGGGCGCCTGATATCTCAGGCACTTGCCGTAGGGAAAGTCATGCTGTTCGACCCGGCAGGGCGGGCGGCCCCAATGGGCCAGCGTGCGGGCAGCGAAAGGGAGAAGAGCTGGGCTGACCCTGTTCAGAGAGATCACCTCGTGCTGAAACTGGTGTTGTGTCAGATCAACCAGCCATCGCACCGCTTTGGTCTTGGATTCCTCGATCGGATCCGGAAAATCGGCCGAAATATGAAGGATTCTGGAGCCTGACGGCCGGTCATCAGCGGGCTTGAGGACGCTGAACGCATCCAGGGCGTTCATCTTGAACCCCCGTGAGCATGGAGAGCGTCGATCTGCGGCGGCTGGGATCCGGCATCAGTGCCCTCCCCGCGCAGTATCGAACAGGCTCTCGCCTTCACCTCGTGGAGCATGGCCGCCCGTCCCGATCGGATATCCCGAGGATGACTTGCGGCAGCCAGCTGCACGCTAGTCGCCAGCCTTGCCGTAGCTGTAATATTCGTACTGGTACGCGTAATTATCGCCAGCATCCAGCGCCCGATATTTGGTCAGCAATGCACCAAGAATGGGTGCCCTGGCGTCATTCAGGCGGCGGATAGCGGCGCGCGCCTGCCTGCTGTGAATGTTGTTGGCCTCCACGACAACGACAACGCCATCGACATAACGCGACAGCAAGGGTGCATCGGCGATCCCCAGGATCGGCGAGCCGTCGAGAATGATGACATCATAGGCCTGCCGACATTTATCCAGGAATTCGCCAGTCAGACCCGACGAAAGTATCTCGATCGGATTGGACGGAAGAGTGCCGATTGGCAGGATATCAAGGTTCTTGACGACGTCCTTCACCACGGTCTGGTCGAGCGAAGCGTTGCCGTAGATCACTTCGACCACGCCAGCGTCACGGCGTGGCAGATCAAACACCTTGGCCACAGCGGGACGCCGCAAATCCATATCGACCAGCAACACCCGCTTGCCGATACCGGCATATTTGCGGGCGAGCGCGGTTGAGCTGGTGGTCTTGCCTTCAACCGCCTGCCCGCTGGTGACCAGGATAACAGGATGGGGAATGTCCCTGATCGCATAATCCAGCGTCGCCCGGAGCGAGGCATAAGACTCGCTGAGCGGGCTGAATGTATCCGTGACCGCCTCCTGCACGTCGCCGGAAACGTCCGGGGTAGTGCCCAGCGGGCGCAGACCCAGCTTGCGCTCGACATCCTCGATGTTGCGCAGTCGGTCATCGAGGAATTCGCGCAGGATTGCGACAACCACGGCAAGACCAATTCCCAGGATCAGGGCCACCAGCAGATTCTGGCTCAGGTTCGGTGCCGAAGGTGCCCCAGGCACCATTGCCCGATCGAGGATTGTCGCCTCGCGCGCCTGAATGTTTGACGCGGCGGAGATATCGTTGAAACGATCCAGCAGTGCCGCCATTTGATCGCGATAGGACTGCACCTCGCGTTCGATGACGTTATAGGCAACGCGGCTATCCTGCTCATCGAGCGTCAGACCGGCAACCCGCTCCAGCTCGCCCCCAAGCGCGGACTCTTGCCGCTGGGCGATTTCGTACTGCCGACGGATACCGGCCTTGATGTCAGCCGCGGCACTGTCGATCTGTTGCTGGAGAACTTCGGTCCGTACAATAAGCTCCCGCACCTCGGGATAGTCATCGCGATAGCGCTCACGCAGAGTTGTAAGCTGGCTGAGCAGCTCTGCCCGCTGCGCCTGCAGGGACAAAACGGTGGCGTTCTGCTGAATCTCGGGAAGCTGCCCGGCAGGGACATTGGCAATTGCCAGCCAGCGCTGTTGCGCGGCGATCCGGGCAGACCGGGTCTGGGCATATACCGTATTGGCTGCGGACAGGTTGGAGGCGGAGACGGTCGACGCGGCGGGGCCTTCCCCATCATCGGATGCTGGCGAGCCAAATATACGGTTGTTGCGCGCATAATTATTGGCGCGCTGCTCGGCATCCTGCAGCTGCTCGCGCACACTTACGATCTGTTCCTGAAGATATTCGCGGGCGTACTGGTTGGCCGCCATCGACCGGGTGAGATCGTAAGCGAGGAACGCGTCGGCATAACCATTGGCGATCTGCGCCGCGATTGCGGGATCGCGCGAGGTGTAACTGATCGTCATCACCCGGTTTTCAAGCGGCACAGCGACCTCGACTTCGGACATTATCGTCTCGACAGCCGCGTCCTTCGCCATATCGCCGGAGGCTACTGTGACACCCTCGTCCAGCACAGATTCCATGAAGCTCTGGTTGCTGGTCAGCCCCAGTTCGTCGACAACCGCCATGCCGACATTCCGGCTGCGAATAACCGCCGCCATCGTCTCCATGTACCGGGTGATATCGTTCGACGCGATGCTCGTTCCAGTCAGCTCCTGCCCTTCAATGATGGCCTGCTGATTGGGTTCGATCTGCATGGTGACAGATGCGCGGTAGGTCGCCGGTGTGAGCAGGGTGTAGACAAAGGCCCCCAGCATAACGAGGGCGACGACCCCGATGAGCACATAGCGCTGGCGCCAGAATATTCCGCGAATGTCCGCGAGATTGATTTGAGCCAGCGCCGGCTGTGCCGCAGCAAACTCTTCAGATCGACCCGCATTGGCATGGCCTTGGCCGGGAGCATATTCCTGCATCATGGCTCCTTGGTGCCTCAAATATTCATGTTGGTGAAAATGGCGAACACCGGAAGCGCGCGCAGCGCATCCTGCCAGAGTTGCGAGAGCCCGTCCGTGCCCACCACTATTCGGTCACCAGGCTGCAAGACCGGGTCAAGCATGGTGCCCGATTGCACCGCAGCATAATCGAACTTGGCGACCATCAGGCCTTCGGGCGTGCGCCGGAATACCGCCAGATTATTGGCATCGGCCACGCGCGATGTGCCCGCGGCCAGCGCAATGGCGCCAGACAGGCGAGTGCCGGGCTGGAATTCGAACAACCCGGCCCGCGTTACCGCGCCCTCCACCGTGACCATGTGCGAGCCATATTTCAGCACGTTGACCGAAACGTTGGGATCGCGAAGGAAACGTGCACCCAGAAGCTGTTCCACCCGCTGTTCCAGCTGGTGCGCCGTCAGCCCCGCCGCATCAACGGCACCTACAAGTGGCAGTGAGACTTTTCCGTCAGCCGAAAGCGGCATGGAATCGAGTGACAAATCTTCCTCACGGAAGACAGTAATGCTGATGACGTCCGCCGGCCTGAGAATATAGTCTGATGCAACATCGGCCGAATAGCCCGTCTGCCCCAAAGCAGTCACAGGGGTGGTGGATGCGATGCCAGGGGAGATTTGCGGGCCCCCGCCGCAGCCGCCAATCAACAGGATTGCGCCGAGCCCGGCCATCATGGAACCCAGTCGTTTCGAAAGCCTAATCTGCGGTAATTCGATCACGCTCTGCCCCGTATCAAACTGGTTTGAACTGCCTTGGCTTAGCGGTAGAGTTCCTGGGCAACAACCCGTATTGTGCGATTGCGGCCTATTTTGGTGCATTGCAGCAAAATGTCATCAGTTCTATCCTTCGATCCGACATTGGATCGACGATATTGTGCATTTGAGTACCGTATCTCACCCGGATGTCAGTTTGGGCTGATGGCATGATGGCCGGATTTTTGAAGGAGTGCGAACGCCATGTTAGGTCTGATCGCCGTGGGGCTGTACGCAGCAGTGGCCCTGGCGGCCATGGGCGCGGCGCTCGCCGGGCATTTTGGCAAGCGCCCCTGGAAAGACGGTGCCGCGTGGATTTTTGCCTCAATTTTCATGCTTTTGCTGGCAGCGATGAGGCTGACCAATGCCGAGGATCGCATTCGGCAGTTCCTGCGCGTAATGATCAAGGCAAATGGCGAGTATGGCCATCGCTGGGAATATCAGGCGCCATTGACGGCAATTGTGGTCGTCCTTGCGGCGGCAGGACTTGTGGCGGCTTTCTATCTGGTAAAGCGATGGCAACGGCAGGGGAAAGAGCTGAGCCAAACGGTCATCGCGCAGCTGGCAATGCTTGGATTTGTTCCGCTGTTCGGCCTGCGGATCGTGTCGCTACACCTTACCGACCGCCTGCTTTACGCAGGACCGCTGCGCCTCAACTGGCTAATCGATATCGGACTTACGCTGACCATCGGTGGCGCCGCCATCCTGTACATATTGCACTGCAAAAGAGGCGCGCACGCTGACGCGAGGCGCACTCAGGGGCGGCGAAGGGCGCGGCGATAGGCTGCGATCAGCGGATCGACCTGATGCAGCCAGCTGAGTTCTTCCTGCACGCGCTTGCGGCCAAAACTGCCCATCGCGTCGCGCTGCGCGGGATCATCCAGCAATTGGACGATTTTTTCGGCCATATCGACCGGATCGTTCGCCCTGGCATAGAGTGATGCGTCCTGGGCGGAAAAGCGCCCCTCGGTCACGTCGAACTGAACCATGGCTTTGCCCAGAGACATGTATTCCATGATCTTGTTCATGGTCGACTTGTCATTCATCGCATTGACGCGGTCCGGGTTGACGCCGATGTCCATTGTGGAGAGCACTTCGAACAGGTCCTGATCGGGCGCGCGGCCGGTGAAATGGACCCATTCCTCCAGCTGCTTTTCACGCACCAGGGCCTTGAGTTTCTCCAGGCTGGGACCGCCGCCCACAAGCGTAAACTGGATGTCCGTGCGGCCCTTTTCGCGCACCAGCCACTCGGCACAATCGATCAGCAGGTCGATGCCTTCCTGATCCCCCATCACGCCGACATAGCCCACCATGAAGCGCTTGCCGCGCTTCCAGCTATCGACCGGCTCAACGCGCTTGAGACGGGACAGATCGGGACCTGAACGCACCACAAAGACCTTGTCCGGGTCCATTCCGCCGCGCTCTATCGCAATCTTGCGATAGGACTGGTTGGTGGCCATCGAGACATCCGCCGATTTGAAGTTCAGCTTTTCGAACAGCACCATCAGTTTCCAGAAAAAGCCGCGCCTGCCAAACTTCGCTTCGTAAAGCTCTGGATTGATATCGTGGTGATCGAAGATGTATTTCACGCCCAGCAGCTTGAACGGCAGCGCCACCAGAAAGATCAGGTCGGGCGGATTGCAGCCCTGGATCACATCGATCCCGCGCTTGAAGTAGATTGTCCACGCCAGCACCGTTTCCCAGAACAGCGCCGCGCCATATTCCAGCAGGAAACCCAGCGCCCCTTCAGCCTCTATCGGCAGCGGATGGCGGTGGATGTGGACGCCTTCGATTTCCTCGTAGCGCTTTTCATAGCCCTTGCCGGTGGGGCAGATGACCGACACCGTCGCCCCGGCCGCTTTCAGCGTGCGCGCTTCCTGCCACACGCGGCGATCAAACGGCAGGGGCAGGTTCTCCACCACGATCAGGACACTTTTGCCGGCCAGCGGCTGCCCCTCAATATGCGTGGGGAATTCAAAATCGTCGCCAGTCACAGCCCCACCGGTCAAGCGATGACACTCAGATTGATGACCGGCGTTGCGCCTGTATCCAGCGTATCGATCAGCCGGTTGGTGGCGATGATGCGCGCATAGGCGCCGCTCTCTGCCTGCGCCTTGTCCACCAGCAGGTTCTCTATCGAGGGCAGGAAGGCAAAGGCATAGCCAAGGTTCTGCCCCACCAGCATTTCCGGCTTCAGCCCCGGATCATACACATCGAGGTCGAAGCCTGCATCGATCAGCTTGCGCGCCATGTCCACCGCCGGACTTTCGCGCAGATCATCCGTCTCGGCCTTGAACGACAGGCCGGCCAGCAGCACTTTTGCGCCCGGTTCAAGACCCTGCGTCGCCTTCTGGAACTGATGGTGCTTATGCGCTTCATTACTGCGCAGCAGCGAATCCACCAGATGCGTGTTGGCGCCGATGTCAGCGGCGATATATTGCAGGGCGCGCACGTCCTTTGGCAGGCACGATCCGCCAAATGCCCCGCCCGGACGCGTGTAATAGGGCGAGATGTTGAGCTTGGTATCGCTGACGAAAATCTGGTGCACCTGCTGCGCCGAGATATCGAGGTTCTGGCACACGCGGCCGATCTCATTGGCGAAGGCGACCTTCACCGCATGCCAGGTGTTATCGACGAACTTGGTCACTTCGGCTTCGCGAATGCCAACATGGAAGACCGGCGCATCGATCCCTTCATGGAGCTTTTCCATGTTTGCAGAAGGGGTCCCGTCCAGCGTGCCGAGCACGATCTTGGGCGGATCGAAATAATCGGCGATGGCGGTCGCTTCGCGCAGGAATTCGGGATTGTAGACCAGTTCCACCACCTGCCCCACCGCATCGCCGAACCGGGCCTGAAAGATCGGCAGAATGATCTGCTCCATCGTGCCCGGCCGCATGGTGGAGCGATAGGCCACCGTCAGCGGAGTGGCACGGTCAGCCTTGAGCGCGGCGGCGATCGAGCGGGTGACCTGCGCGATATAGCTCATGTTGTGTGCGCCATCCACACCGCTGGGCGTGCCCACGCAAATGATCGCAATATCGCAGTCATCCAGCTCTGCCCCGGCATCGCGCAGGGCGTAAAGCCGTCCTTCGCGCCGGGCCTTGGCCATCAGCTCGTCCAGGCCCGGTTCGCGGACGGGCGATTGCCCGGCATTGATCGCGGCGACCTTGCCCTCGCTCACGTCGATTCCAACGACGGTATGCCCCTGGCTGGTGATGCAGCCGGCCGCTGTGCAGCCAACGTAACCCATTCCGAAAATTGCTATTTTCAAGATATCTCCGCGCCCGGATAATCCGGCATAGCGCGCGGCCTGAAACGCCCCGCAGGCGATCTTCTACGGTCTTGTACGTAGGTTCCGCAAGGTTTTATTGCACCGCACAATAATGCCGGGTCGCCCGGCAAGGACTGGCCCCGGAAAGGACTGTCAAAGCACTCTTTGCGCCGGGCGAATGTACTTGCGCGCAAACCACACCCCGGCGAGCGATGCCAGAAACGTGGCACATACGGTCAGCAGCTGATGCTCCCCCAGAATGCGGTTGAAGACGGCGAGCGCGAGCAGGTGGACCAGATAGACCCCGTACATGCAATCCGAGATCGGGCGAACGTTCAGGCGCAGCTGCGGCAACACCAGCGCCGCGATCAGCGACCCGCCGCCAACCAGATAGACAGTGCTGACGCCGGGGACCTGCCACAAGGCGCTCAGCAACAGGGCCAGTGCCAGAACCAGATAGGTCGGGCGCGTCCTGCCTGCCGCCATCGCGGACCCGAGCGCCAGACCGATGAACACCGCCGGCATGGCGTGAATCCACTGGGGCACAGGTGCATCGAAGCCGTTCATCGCCGATCGCCACCAGGGAACCGTGGCCAGCGAAACCAGCGCCAGCAGCACGGAGGCCAGCAACATGGTCCGCGCGCTGATGGCTCGTTTTATCGATCCCACCAGCACAAGCACGGTGAAGATAAACGGCAGGAACCACAGATGAGCTCCTGTACCCATGAGAACCGCGTTCAGCGGTGGAAGATCGGGATCGAGGGCACGGCCCTTCACAACCAGATTCAGCACGCCATAAATCACCAGCCAGAACGCCCAGGGCACCAGCAGCTTCTGGGCAAGAGTGCCCGCACCGGACTTCCGATCCCCGCTTGACGCTTCAAACAGGCAGGACATCGCGACGAATACGATCAGTCCGGCATAGCCAACCTCCGCACCTGGCGCGCCTGCATGAAACTGGACGATGCCGAAGGCAGCAGCGATGCGGAGCAGTTCGACATTCTGATTGCGTGTCTTCGCGGCCATGGACTGGTCCTTTCGAAATTCAGCGAATCGAGCAGCTTCGCGTTTACATTGAGTAACATCTTGCCACCATGCAGCCCGCTGGCTTAGGCGCGGTGCGGGTTTTGTGGAGTATGGAATGAGCAACAGTGGAAATGGCAAGCGCGCGCTGATCACGGGCGTGACCGGTCAGGACGGTGCCTATCTTGCGCATCTGCTGCTTGAAAAGGGTTATGAGGTGCACGGCCTCAAGCGCCGGTCTTCCTCTTTCAACACCGGCCGGATCGAGGATATCTATCAGGACCCCCATGTCGATAACCAGCGCTTCCACCTGCATTATGGCGACCTGACCGATTCCACCAATCTGATCCGCATCGTGCAGGAAGTGCAGCCGACCGAGATCTATAACCTAGCCGCGCAGAGCCATGTGGCAGTCAGCTTCGAAACCCCCGAATACACTGCCAACGCCGATGCCATCGGCACTCTGCGGCTGCTGGAGGCCATGCGTATTCTGGGGTTGGAAAAGAGCTGCCGCTTCTATCAGGCATCGACATCGGAGCTGTACGGGCTGGTGCAGGAAGTGCCGCAGCGAGAGACCACGCCGTTCTATCCGCGCTCACCCTATGGGGCGGCCAAGCTTTATGCCTACTGGATCACGGTGAATTACCGCGAGGCCTATGGCATGCATGCCAGCAACGGCATCCTGTTCAACCATGAAAGCCCGCTGCGCGGAGAGACATTCGTGACCCGCAAGATCACCCGCGCGGCGGCGGCAATCAGTCTCGGGCGGCAGGAAAAGCTCTACCTCGGCAATCTCGATGCCCGGCGCGACTGGGGACATGCCAGGGAATATGTCCGCGGCATGTGGATGATGATGCAGCAGGATGAGCCGGACGACTTTGTGCTGGCAACCGGAGAGACCACCTATGTGCGCGATTTCGTGCGCTGGGCGTTCGAGGACGCGGGCATTCCCATCGAATTTCGCGGGGAGGGCGTGGACGAGAAGGGCTATGCGCTGGGCGATGGCCGACTGCTGATAGAGATCGATCCGCGCTATTTCCGCCCGACCGAGGTTGAACTGCTGATCGGCGATCCGTCCAAGGCGCACCAGAAGCTCGGCTGGCGGCATGAGACTTCGGTCAGGGAACTGGCCCGCGAAATGGTCGAGGCAGATCTGCAGATCATGCGTGAGGCCCCCATTGCCGAGTATGACTGATGTATCAGCTGGCCGGTAAGCGCGTCTATGTCGCCGGGCATCGCGGGATGGTGGGATCGGCCATCGTGCGGCGGCTGGCACAGGAAAACTGCGAGCTGCTGACATCTCCGCGCGAGGTCGACCTGCGCGAGCAGGCGGCGGTGCGCGAATGGTTTGCCGCCAACCGGCCCGATACGGTGGTGGTCGCTGCGGCAAAGGTCGGCGGCATTCTGGCCAATGACAGCTATCCGGCGCAGTTCCTCTATGACAACCTGATGATAGAGGCGAATGTCATCGATGCCGCCCATCGCAGCGGCGCGCAGAAACTGCTCTTCCTCGGCTCATCCTGCATCTATCCCCGCATGGCGCCGCAGCCGATCCCGGAAGAGGCCTTGCTGACCGGCCCGCTGGAACCGACCAATGAATGGTATGCGATCGCCAAGATCGCCGGGATCAAGCTGTGTCAGGCCTACCGGCGGGAATATGGCTGCGATTTCATCAGCGCCATGCCCACCAACCTGTATGGCCCGGGCGATAATTTCGACCTCACCTCCAGCCATGTGCTGCCCGCCCTGATCCGCAAGGCGCATGAGGCAAAGGTGGCGGGCGCACCTTCAATCGAGATCTGGGGCAGCGGAACGCCGCGGCGCGAATTCCTGCATGTGGACGATCTGGCCGATGGCTGCATCTTCCTGCTGAAGAATTATTCCGGCGAGGAGCACATCAACCTGGGATCGGGCAAGGACCTGCCGATCATCGAACTGGCGCAGCTGGTGTGTGACGTGGTCGGATTTGAAGGCCAGATCACCAAGGATACCAGCAAGCCCGATGGCACACCGCGCAAATTGATGAGCGGTGACAGGATCGCAAAGATGGGCTGGGCTCCGCGCATTTCCCTGCGCGCCGGGATCGAGGATGCCTATCGCGCCTTTCTGGAGCAGCAGGCCTGAGGGGTCGGGTCCTAGAAAGCGCGGTGGTGCACCAGCACGCTGAGGGTGGAGAGGACGATCTTCACATCGCCCCACAGGCTCCAGCTGTTCATATATTCAAGGTCGGCCTGCAGGCGGTTGGCCAGGTCGACTTCGCGATCCGTCGCGCCGCGAAAGCCGCGAACCTGCGCCAGGCCGGTGATACCGGGGCGCAGCGAATGGCGCTGCCAGTACTTGCGATCGACCTGCCAGAACATCTTCTTGCCGGCCAGCGATCCCAGCGCATGCGGACGAGGGCCGACTATGCTCATGTCTCCGCGCAGGACGTTGATCAGCTGTGGCAGCTCATCCAGGCTGGTGCGCCGCATGATGCGGCCGATGCGGGTGACCCGGTCATCATCCCTGGAGGCTGAGAGCGCGCCATCGGCATCGGCCTTTGCCTCGCGCATGCTGCGAAATTTGAAGATGTCGAAAAACTGGTTGCCGCGCCCCATGCGCCTCTGCATGAAGAACACAGGGCCGCCATCTTCCAGCTTGATGGCCAGCGCGCACAGCAGCATCAGCGGCGACAGGAGAATCAGGCCAAGCAGGGAAGAGATCACGTCGAATGCACGCTTGGTTGCGCGCGAACGCAAGCCCAGATGTCCGGACGAGACCAGCAAGGCGGAAACCTGCGCCTGATCGTGATGGATCACCCCGAGTGCGCCAATTTCCCGCGCGAATTCGCTGATCACCTCGCCATGGATGCCCGACCCCTTGAGCACCTCGGCCCAGCCAAGCCGCTCCGAAATCTTGCAGCTGACGATCACCTCGTCCATGTTTTGCAGATATTTCGCCAGGCGATCCAGCGCGACCGGATCGGTAATATCGGGGCTGAGGCCATGCTCATCGGCCCGCACGCGGTAAAGGTGCGGGATGTTGACCTGCGGCCCGCCCGCTTCGATCAGCAGGCGGTTGGTGGCGCTGGGCCCCCAGCGGCTGGTGATCCAGCGCGACACGCCATAGCGGAACGCCGTCATGCCAATCGCGGTCAGCATCATCCCTGCGGCAAATACGACGCGGGAAAACTCGGCATTCATCTTGGCAAAGAATGCGAAGAAATTGAGCAGCAATGCCGATATCAGCATGGCGCCAATCGCCCGCGCGCTCGATTTGCGCCACTCCGTCAGGCCGCCGCGCGAATAGGTTGCGTTGTAGAATGCAATCGTCTGGAACAGCGGCAGAAGCAGATATGCGGCGAGCATCGCATCGTTGTTCAGCCCGTTGGTTTCGTAAATCTCCACCGCCAGCGCAAAGCAGCCCAGCATGATGAAAACATCGGCCAGAAGCTGGACCATATAGACCTGCAGCCGTCGACGTTCCAGCGAGGAGGCAAGGCCGTTTTTGGGTGGGCGCGGCAGGCGCCTCTCATCCGACGGGACAAAAGCGGATATATCCTCTGCCGTCAGCGCAGCATCGGCTTGTGTAGCCTGGGTCTGTGCGGCTGAAATATCCATTACTTCCGTCGATACCCCCAGAGCAGTATGGCTACGGAGTAATACCTATACCAGCGACAACTATTGCAGACCAGCCGATATTGCATCTGCAATATTGCAAATGCGAAAGAATGATCAGCGGTGTGGCGCGGCGAACCTGGCGATCTGGGTAAGTGACTGACGAAGGATCAGATCCGCGTTCTGGCTGTTGCCAAGCAATGCAGCATGCATATCCGCCAGTCGCGGCACCAGTCGTTCCAGCTTCTTACTGGGCCAGCGCCGCAGCTGAACACTCAAATCCCGCTTGTCCCGAAAGAACACACGCTGACGGTCAAGCACTGCGCCGATATCGCTGCCCGGCTCCAGCTTGGCGGCCAGCGACGCCAGCTGCGCCGCGCGCCGTTCCAGCGCCAGCGCCACGCCCACGGGATTGAGCCCGACGTGCTGCATTCGCTCAAGTTCGGCCGGCAGCTTGCGCACTTCGCCGGAAAGGACGGCGTTGACCAGCGGCATGAAGCCGTCTTCCTCGGTCCTGGCGCCAATCAGCTCAAAAGCTTCACCATCGGCCAGCTTGGGCGACTGCGGCGATGCGTCAAGAAACAGCGCCAGCTTGTCGACTTCCGATTGCGCCAGCCGCACATCCAGCCCGGCGGCGCGGGCAATCTGTTCGGCCAGATCGCCGCCCAGCCGCAGGCCTGCCGCATCGGCCATGGTGCGCACCTCTGCCGTAACGGTGCGAAGATCGGGCGCATAGAACATCGCCACCAGCCCATCATCGCGGCCGATCAGGAGCTTGGCGGAACGCGATTTGTCGGTTGCCGATGTGGCGACGATGAAGATCGGGCAGGCGCCGCTGGTCTCTCCCAGATCGGCCATTTCGAGGAAGGACTTGATCGCATCATGCGTCTCCTCCCCCGCTGCGCGCACCATGATGTGGCGCGTTGTGCCGAACAGCGATGTTGACCTCGCCTCGTCCACCAGGCGCACCGGATCGGACCGCAGATCCCCCCCGCTCAGCTCGATTCGTTCTCCGGGATCGGGCAGCATGGCGACCATTCTGGCCGCGGCGGCAGAGGCCCCGGCTTCATCCGGGCCACAGAAGAAGGCAATCGCGCAATTCCCGGCTGCGCGCTGCGCCACTGCCAGGAAATCACGCTGGGTTGCCTTCATGCCTGAAACACCTTCACAGCTGAAACACCTTCACGCCCATCAACCTTACGATTGCGCGCTGAGCGCCAGCGTCAGGCGCGTCACGATCCTGTCCGCTACCTGCTGGGCGAGATTTTCGAGCGCGCGCTCTTCCGCCGCAATGGTGGCATATTCGGACGAGACGACATCGATGCCTGCGTCCGAGCCCGCTGTGGCGTCCACCATCACCACGCCGCTGGCAAGATCGACCAGCTGATAGCGGGCACGCAGGGTGCGCCGCTCCCGCCCGATGGTATCATCAGTCAGCAGCCCCAGCCCTTCAAGCTGGTCATCCAGCAATATATCAAGACGATAGCGCGGCGCGGTATTGGCTCCGCCCTGGCCCAGCCGGTCAATCAGCGCATTGCGCACCAGCCAGCCTTCGCGGCCCGCAACCGGAGACACCTCGACCGCAGCCAGTCCCTGCGCAACCGCGCCCTGTGCGCCGCCGGCATAGATCGGGCGCAGGCCGCACGCAGACAGCGCCGGAAGCAGGGCCACAGCCAGGGCAAGGCGCAGCGCATGCATCACGTGACGATATTCACCAGCCTGTCGGGCACCACGATCACCTTTCGCACTTGCGCTCCATCGATCGAACGCTGGACCTTCTCGCTCGCCAGTGCAAGCGCCTCCAGCTCTTCCCTGGGCAGGCCCTTGGCGGCGGTGATCGTATCGCGCAGCTTGCCCATGTGCTGGATGGCGATGGTAACCTCGTCCTCCACCAGCAGAGCCTCGTCCACCTGCGGCCAGTCTGCCTCGGCAGCCAGACCGTTGCCTCCCAGCGCTTCCCAGCCCTCTTCGGCAAGATGCGGCATCATCGGGGACACCAGCAGCAGGATCGTGCGAATCGCCTCATTCCGCGATGCCGAGTCTGCAGCCTTTTCGGCAGCGGAAGTCAGCTCATAAATGCGCGCCACGGCCTTGTTGAAGGCCAGGGCTTCAATATCCTGCGCCACGGCGGCAATGGTCTGGTGCGTCTTTTGCGCCAGCTTCCTGTCCTCACCCGTCGCGCCATCCTGATACTGGCCGAACAGCCGCCACAGGCGCTGGACGAAGCGGCCACAGCCTTCGATCCCGCTTTCGGACCACGGCAGGTCGCGCTCTGGCGGGCTGTCGGACAGCATGAACCAGCGCACGGCATCGGCACCGTACTGGGCGATGATATCCTCCGGATCGACGACGTTCTTCTTCGACTTGGACATCTTGATGACCTTGCCGATTTCCACCGGCTGGCCATCGGCCTTGAGGATCGCGCCATCGCTGCTGCGGTCAACTTCGGCGGGGCTGAAATAGAGTTCTCGCGGCCCGTCCCTGCGGGAATAAGTCTCATGCGTGACCATGCCCTGCGTGAACAGCGAAGCGAACGGCTCGGTCACGTCGATCAGGCCGACATGCGCCAGCGCGCGGGTCCAGAAGCGGGCATAGAGCAGGTGCAGGATCGCATGTTCGATCCCGCCGATATATTGCTCAACCGGCATCCACTTGGCGACTTCGGCCGCATCGAAGGGCTTGTCCGCCGGCTGGCTGGCGAAGCGCAGGAAATACCAGCTGGAATTGACGAACGTGTCGAGCGTATCGGTCTCCCGCTCTGCCTTGCCGCCACATATGGGGCACTCCACGTGCTTCCATGTGGCATGGCGCTGCAACGGATTGCCGGGGACGGAAAAGTCGACATCCTCGGGCAGTTTCACCGGCAGCTGGTCCTTGGGCACGGGCACCACGCCGCAGGCATCGCAATGGATGAAGGGAATAGGCGTGCCCCAGTAACGCTGGCGGGAAACGCCCCAGTCGCGCAGGCGGTACTGCGTCTCACCCTGCCCCCAGCCATCGTGCTGGGCCTTGGCGATCACCGCAGCCTTGGCCTCGTCCACGCTCATGCCGCTGAGCCATTCCGAATTCACGATTCGGCCCGGACCGGTATAGGCCTCATCGCCGCGGAATTCGGCTTCGGTCTGGTCGCCATCGGCCACCACGCGGGTAACCGGCAATTCGTACTTGCGCGCGAAATCGAGATCGCGCTGATCGTGTGCCGGACAGCCGAATACGGCCCCGGTGCCATAGTCCATCAGCACGAAATTGGCGACATAGACGGGCAGGTGCCAGTTCTTCGACAGCGGGTGCTCCACCGAATAACCGGTGAAAAAGCCCATTTTTTCAGCCGTTTCCAGTTCCGCCGCAGTGGTGCCGCCGCGCTTGCACTCGGCAATGAATTCCGCCAGCCGGGGAACGTGCCTGGCCTGTTCCTGCGCGAAGGGATGATCGGCAGCAATGGCCACGAAACTGGCGCCGAACATCGTATCAGGCCGGGTGGTGAACACCTCGATCCCTTGCGTGCTGTCAACGAAATGGAAGGTGCAGCGCAGGCCCTTGCTCTTGCCGATCCAGTTTTCCTGCATCAGCCGGACCTTGTCGGGCCAGTTCTTCAGCGTGCCCAGACCGTCGAGCAGTTCGTCAGCGAACTGGGTGATCTTGAGGAACCACTGGTTCAGCTTGCGCTTCTCAACTTCCGCACCCGAACGCCAGCCGCGCCCGTCGATCACCTGTTCGTTGGCCAGCACGGTCATGTCGACCGGGTCCCAGTTGACCGCGCTTTCACGGCGATAGACCAGCCCCGCCTCGTACAGATCGATGAACAGCGATTGCTCATGCCCGTAATATTCGGGATCGCATGTCGCCAGCTCGCGGCTCCAGTCCAGCGCAAAGCCCAGCTGCTTGAGCTGGGCCTTCATCGCGGCGATATTGTCATAGGTCCAGCCGGCCGGGTGAACGCCCTTTTCCATCGCGGCGTTTTCCGCCGGCATGCCGAATGCGTCCCAGCCCATCGGGTGCAGCACTTCGAACCCGCGCATCGCCTTGTAGCGCGCCAGCACGTCACCCATGGTGTAATTGCGCACATGGCCGATGTGGATGCGGCCGCTGGGATAGGGAAACATCTCCAGCACATAGCTCTTGGGCCTGGCGGAGTTGCTGTCAGCTTCGAAACAGCGCGCCTCGTCCCACGCCTTTTGCCAGCGAGAGTCAGCCTGCCCGGCATCAAACCGGACATCGAAACGCGTTGTAGTCATGTAAAAATCCTGCGGGTTGCGGATCAGCCGATAGCGGAACGGCGCAAGTCGCGCGCCTTGGTGAGGATGATGTCCTCCAGCCGCTGCACCGTGGCTGCCTGAACCGTGGCTTCCACCCAGACACCGTTCTGCAGCACCTGGCGGCTGGCGGCGACGCGCAAGGCATCGGCGCGCAGATCCTGATCGAGGATGGAGACAGAAACCTTCACCCGCTCTTCCGGACTATCGGGATTGGCATACCAGTCGGTGACGATAACGCCGCCAGCACTATCCGCCTGCGTCAGCGGCATGAACGACAAGGTCTCCAGACTGGCGCGCCACAGATAGGAATTCACGCCGATCTGCGTCACCTGCGATGCGGCAAGGTCGGCGCGCGGACGTTCATCGCCCCCGCCGCAGCCGGCTACGCCGAGCGCAAGCCCGCCAAGCACCATTGCGCGCAGGGCGCGAGACAACAGCGGATTGCCGGATGAAGCCATGCGGATATTGGAAAAAGCCATTCTTGGTCCTGTACTCAAAGCCTGCAAGACGCAGCACGGATAAAGCGCCTCTATAAACAGCCAGCCGCCTGCGGCAAGGCGAAGCGAAATCTCACCCACGATTGCAGTGGCGTATAACGGACTTCGACAGTGAACCCCTGCTTAATGTGAACGCGGGTCCGGCGCGAGTCTGTGGACCGGCTGCAACACTCTGAAAAAACAGCATGGCTTTCGTGCGATGCGCTGGTCAAAGCCCGGCGGCAGGATTACATATCCGAATCGGAGAAGAGACTCGGCGGGCATGCGCTAAGGAACCATTCAGTTTCCTGCGTGTCTATGGACAGGGTCTATTGGGGAAAAGAGGCTGATCGCGTGAGCAAGATTGCTTCATCTGGCTTCAGGAGCCGACTGGCTGCCGGCATTGCCGGGGCAGCCCTTGCGCTTGCCATTCCCAGTGCCGTCTTCGCCGTGAACCTGCTCAACGATGGGTCTGATGACGTATCGATGAAGAGTTTTGCGTCCTTCACGCCCGCCATTTCCGACCCGCGCCTGATCGAAATGATCGAATCGCGCAGCGGCGGCAAGGCCCGCATGAAGCGCTTCACCCCCGCAGGCGTGACCGGCAACAGCGATCGCGCCATCACCGTGGCAGTACGCGTCGATGAAGAATCGGCGAAGGCGATTTCCGTCCGCTCGGCAATCGCTTCCGTGCGTGAACAGGCGGTGGCAGAAGCCACCCCGCGTGTTGCCCAGACGCGTTACAATCTGGGCCTTGCCCGCGGCTATCACAGCTTCGCGCAGGCTCCGGTCCTTGCGCCCGCGCTGACCGATGCCGCCATCCCGGATCTTTCGCAGTTTGAACCGTCACCCGGTGTTCGCGAAACGCCTAGCCGGTTTGCCGCACGCATCGCCCTGGCCGAAGAACAGCGCGCATCGCGCCCCGCACCGCAGACATTTGATGCGCTGACGGACCAGTCGCTCGATGTGGCAGGCAGCTACCGCCTGACCCGCAACATCGATGTTACCGCTGGCGTGCGTTACCAGCAGGAGCGTGACCGCCTGTCATCGCTTCCCAGCATTGATCAGCAGGATAGCCAGGCAGTCTATATCGGAACGCAGTTCCGCTTCTGATCGCACCTGTTCCGGAACGGCGCGGCTGTTCTGGACTGGCAAAGCCCCGCTTCGGCGGGGTTTTTCTTTACCAGGCGACCATGCGCCGCCTAAGAACGATGCAATCACTCGATCATCTGACTTTGAAAGGGAAATGATAATGGCACGTGTCGCAGTTGTTACCGGTGGGACAAGAGGAATTGGCCGGGCCATATCTGAAACGCTCAAGCGCGATGGTTTCACCGTGGTCGCCAATTACGCCGGTAATGAGGAAAAGGCGCGCGCCTTCACCGATGAAACGGGCATTCCGGCCTACAAGTTCAATGTCGGTGATTATGACGCAACCCAGGCCGCCTGCGCACGCATTGCCGAGGAAGTTGGCCCGATTGACGTGCTGGTCAACAATGCCGGCATCACCCGCGACGGCACGCTGATGAAGATGAGCTATGACGACTGGACCGAAGTCCTGCGCGTCAATCTGGGTGGCTGTTTCAACATGGCCAAGGCCTGCTTCCCGCACATGCGCGACCAGAAGTGGGGCCGGATCGTCAACATCGGTTCCATCAACGGACAGGCCGGGCAATATGGCCAGGTCAACTACGCTGCTGCAAAGAGCGGCATCCACGGCTTTACCAAGGCGCTGGCACAGGAAGGCGCGCGCGCCGGGATCACCGTCAATGCCATCGCACCCGGCTATATCGACACGGAGATGGTGGCCGCAGTTCCTGAGAACGTGCTGGAAAAGATCGTCGCCAAGATCCCGGTCGGCCGTCTTGGCCATGCCGAGGAAATCGCCCGCGGGGTGAGCTTCCTGGCCTCTGAAGACGCCGGATTCGTCACCGGATCGACGCTGTCGATCAACGGCGGCCAGCACATGTACTGATCGGCCTGACCGGTGGAAGACATCTATCATCCGCCGGTCAAGCACTCGGTAGAGATCGCCGGTCACAAGACCTCGATCAGCCTTGAGCCATTTTTCTGGAACCTGCTGCGCGAGGCTGCCGAGGCTGAAGGCCTGCCGGTAAACGCGCTGGTCGCGCGGATCGATGCGGAGCGGATCGTGGCGGAAAACCCGCCCGGCCTCGCCAGTGCCATCAGGCTGTGGCTGGCCAGCAGCGGGCGTAGTCCGGATTGATGACCTAGCTTACGGGGGCGAGCTGTCCCGGCGCGTCGCCATTTGCCTCGATATCGGCGATCAGAGCTTTCATCTCGTCAATTTCCCGCACCTGCGCCTCGATGATATTGTTGGCGAGGTCGCGCACGCGCGGATCGCTGATATGCGCCCGGCGGCTGGTAAGGATGGCGATGGAATGGTGCGGAATCATCGCCTTCATATAGGAAATGTCGCCTACGGTGCTCTGGCTGCGCACTAGCCCGACCGACATGCCAAACAGCAGCAATGACCCGGCATAAATGGCCAGATTGGTCGGCTTGTGCCGATACATGCCGCGCATGAAGGTGAGCATGACCACCGCCATTGCGGCGACCATGATCATCGTCATCCACAGCCGGGTCTGGCTGAAGAAGACGTGATCCAGCGCATAGGTGTTCAGGTACATCAGCGCGTACATCAGCACACCGGACGTGGCGATCATGGCGAAGAATTTGCCATATCGTGATGGATTTTGTGCGGAATTTTCCACGGCCAACTCCTTTTCGAATCCGATCTCACGGTGAAGCAGGCGAGTACGGCCTGCCTGCAGCAATCAGACGATCAGTAATTCGCCGGCGGATCGCTGGCGGGGAAGCTTTCGTCGCCCTGCTCATCCACCTTGGTCCATTCGCGCACCGGTGGGTCTGCCATGGCCTCCGGGCCGGCATCGCGCACCTGCGTGGTATTCTCACCACCTGCCTGACCTTCGGCAAATGCTTCATTCTGCTTGCCGGTCTGCATATGGTAATATTTGTAGCCCAGAAAGCCCAGCACGCCGAGCGTAACAGTTCTTAGTAGAGACATATCTATCCTTCCTTTCTGGTGTCACAACGAACGAAAGCCGGGAAGGTTCAAAGTTCCTCATTTGTTGAAGCGCCTATCTGTCTGAAACGGGTGACAATTGCGGTTGACCGCATGGTTGCCGCCTAACTATTGGATTGTGCATGAGCGAAAAGAAACCGATCCGCAAAGCCGTGTTCCCCGTTGCTGGGCTTGGCACCCGCTTCCTGCCGGCGACCAAGGCGATCCCGAAAGAGCTGCTGCCCATCGTTGACAGGCCGCTGATTCAATATGCCGTGGACGAGGCGCGCGAGGCGGGGATCGAGCAGATGATCTTCGTCACCGGGCGCGGCAAGACCGCCATCGTCGAGCATTTCGACGTCGCATATGAACTTGAAAGCACGATGAGCGAACGCGGCAAGTCGCTCGACGTGCTGGAAGCCACCCGCGCCACACCCGGCGACATCATCACCGTTCGCCAGCAAGTGCCGCTTGGGCTGGGCCATGCCATCTGGTGCGCGCGGGCGATCGTGGGCGATGAACCCTTCGCCATCATGCTGCCCGATGAACTGATGGTAGGCACGCCTGGCTGCATGAAGCAGATGGTGGATGCCTATAACGAAGTTGGCGGCAATCTGATATCTGTGCTCGAAGTCCCGCGCGAGGAAGTCTCCAGCTATGGCGTGATCGATCCGGGCGCCGTGTCAGGCGCGCTGACGGAAGTGCTGGGCCTGGTGGAGAAGCCGCCCGTCGATCAGGCACCATCGAACAAGATCATCTCAGGGCGCTACATCCTGCAACCCGATGTCATGCGGACGCTGGAAAATCAGGGCAAGGGCGCCGGCGGGGAAATCCAGCTGACAGACGCCATGGCGCGGATGATCGGCCACCAGCCGTTCCACGCGGTGACCTTCAACGGCAGGCGGTTCGATTGCGGCAGCAAGGCCGGCTTTGTGGAAGCGACGCTGGCTCTGGCGCTGGAACGCGAAGACATGGGCGAGGAAGTCCGCCGCATTGCCGAGCGTCTGCTGAAACGCTGATCCGGGGGTCATCGTCCGCACTTCGGATGTGAAAATCCGGCCAGTTGCGAACCACATACGCACCAGATACGAAAAAGCCGGCAGGGTGACCTGCCGGCTTTTTCATGCGCAAATTGTATCTTGCGTTATTCGGGGCCGCCCCGTCCGCCTTCGCCCTGGTCCAGCTCTGCGTATTGAGCGACCATGTAGGGAATGGGATTCACCGCTTCACCTTCAACCCGCACTTCATAATGCAGGTGCGGGCCGGTCGAACGGCCAGTGCTGCCGATATAGCCGATCAGGTCGCCCTTGTTGACCTCGTCACCAGCGCTGACGGTGTAGGATGACAGATGGGCATAACGGGTTTCAAGATCGCCGCCGTGCTCGATCTGCACGTAATTGCCATAGGAACCGTAATATTCGGCGCGGCCCACAAGGCCATCAGCCGTCGCAAAGACCGGCGTACCGCTGGGTGCGGCCAGGTCCACGCCATTATGCTGGCGGCGCTGGCTCAGGATCGGGTGATTGCGCATTCCGTAGCCGCTGGTCAGCCGCACACCGTCAACCGGCATGCGAGAAGGGACAGAAACGCTGCTGTGCGGAGCAGGAGTGATCAGGCCGGCGGCATTGACGCGGCCGCCATCGTCAAGAGCTTCCCAGCTGGAGAAGAGTTCACGGAATTCGTTGTCGCCATTGTCAGTAATGCCGTCGCTGGCTGTTTCGATGGAGCTGGCGACCTGCGTGGAAATCGCTGCGTCCTTTGCCAGGGCAGGTGTTGCCCCGATGAACAGACTTGCGACGAGTCCGATTGCTGACTTGATGATCATGCGATCCCTTTTGGTTTTCGAACATCTTGCGATGCCGTTCGCCTCATTCCGGACCCCTTTTTCCTTTGCAGGAACCCCGTCCGGGCAGATTTTGAACTTCCTGCGGAACCTTTTGGCCCGCTCTTGATTGTGTTGGTAAGCGGGTGAAGGTTAATCACGCAAGCGCGGTGTAGGCTTCCCGCGACAGACCGGCTGCAAGACGCGCCGAGTCGTTGAATGGCGGTTTCAAACCGCCTTTGAAGTGACGCTTCACCAAAATTTTCCAGCATTCCTGCGGTTCTGAGCCCCTTGAGGCGCAAACCGCGTCAAAATGGGTTGATCCCGCGCGGACGTGGCGGATTTCGTCGTCAAGGATTCGTTTGAGGATTCGCGCGCCGCCCGAATCGCCCTGGCTGCGCACGCGCTCTATCATGGCGGGCGTTACATCAAGCCCGCGCGCCTCCAGCACCATGGGCACGATGGCGAGACGGGCGGCGACATCGTGGCGCGTATCGAATGCCGCGCTCCACAGGCCATCATGCACCGGCAGATCGCCATAGCTTGCGCCCAGCGTGCGCAGTTTTCGCTCTATCAGCACGAAGTGCATCGCTTCATCGGCGGCGACCGAGAGGAAATCCGCGATGAAGGCCTGATCCATCCCGGCGCCGAACCGGCCGACGATGTCCAGCGCCAGATCGATCGCCACGAATTCGATATGCGCCAGCGAATGCCACAGGGCGATCCTGTTGCGGTCCGATCCGCCGCCGCCGCGCCGGGGCATCTGGCCGGGTGGCAGGAGTTCCAGCCGCTCTGGCCAGCAGGGCCGATCGGGCATGTCCGCGCGAAAACCAGTGGCCAGTTCACCCCGCCGCCATTGGCGCACCAGTCTTCGGGTCGCCTTGACCTTGGCCAGCGATTCGCCGGTCAGCAGGGCGCTGCGAATCGCATTCGAGAGGTCCGGCATGCTGCTCAGCCAGCCAGCGCCCTGGCGGCATCCAGCACTTCCTGCGCGTGGCCCTTGACCTTCACCTTGTTCCACACCCTGGCGATCTTGCCGCTGGCATCCACCAGATAAGTGGTGCGCATCATGCCCATATAGGTGCGGCCATACATGCTCTTTTCGGTCCAGATACCCAGTGCATCGGCAATACCGGCAGGGCCTTCTGCGGGCGTATCGGATGCCAGCGGAGCGGTCAGATCGTGCTTGGCGGCAAATTTCTGGTGCCTTGCCGGCGGGTCCTTGCTGATCCCCAACAGCGCCACGCCAGCGGCATCGAATTCACCCTTCAGCGCGCTGAAATCCTTGTTTTCGGTGGTGCAGCCGGGCGTGTCATCCTTGGGATAGAAGAACATTACCAGCGGGTTGCCCGCAAAATCCGATGGCTTCACGCTTGCGCCGTCGGGGGTTGCCATGGCGATATCGGGCATCATGTCGCCCACATCAGGGTGTTCACTCATCATTCGATCTCCAGTTTCTCACCGAAATGCCGTTCCCATTGCGCCGCGATGGCCTGACGGGCCACGGTCATGCTGCGCAGCAGGTCTGCGAAGCTCTCTTCACGGCATGCGCGGGCAAGTGCAATACCGGCTGCGGGCGGTGGCTCGGTGCCATCCGGGGCCAGCAGCCGTGCCGAAACAAGCAGCCGGGTAAGAGCGGCATGGTGGGCGGCGAAATCCGCGGGCAGGTGGCCAGCGCCTGCCAGCTGGCCGATCGCCACTTCCAGCGCAGGATCAAACGCCATGCCTTCACGCAACTGCAGGAAATGGACGAGGAACTCGCAATCAACCAGTCCGCCGCGCTGCAATTTGACATCCAGCAGCCCGCGCGGCGGCTTGTGGGCGGCAATGTCGCCGCGCATCTTGAGTACGTCTGCGCGCAGCGTGTCTGCATCACGCGGAGCTTCGAGCACGTCCCTGATAATTGCCTGCAATTTCGCCCGCGCGGCGGGAGAACCGAGCAAGGGGCGGGAGCGGCACAGGGCCATGTGTTCCCATGTCCACGCGCTTTCCCGCTGATACAGGGCGAAGCTCTCCAGACTGACTGCCAGCGGGCCCTGATTGCCCTGCGGGCGCAGGCGGGTATCGATTTCGTATAATGCGCCCTCCGCCGTGGGCACGCTGAGCGCTGCGGTGACACGGGTGGCGAGGCGGTTGAAATAGAGCGACGCGGTGAGCGGGCGCGGCCCGTCGGACTCGTCGCCGATTTCGCCATCGAACAGATAGACCAGGTCGAGGTCCGAGGCATGCGTCAGCGCGCCGCCGCCCAGCCGCCCAAGCCCCAGCACCACCAGCTCACTCGATCCCACGCGTCCATGCTTGGCCTCGAATTCGCCAATCGCCGCCCCGGCCCCGGTCAGCAGCGCCGCTTCAGCCACACGGCACAGGCCTTCGGCAATGTCGAGCGGGTCATGGCGCGCTTCGATCAGCTGCACGCCCAGGGCAAAACGTTCTTCCCCAACCACCTGCCGGATCTGGTCCAGCCGCGATTCGTAATCGTCATCCTCGCAGCTGGCCATGCGCGCGGCGAGGTCCGCCACAGGGGGCGGCAGGTCAAACGCGCTGGTATCGATCAGCGCATCGAGCAGCTCGGGCCGGCGCGACAGTGCGTCTGCCAGCGGCGGAGCCAGTGTCAGCGCGGCGAGCACCTGTCCAAGCAGGCCCGGCCTTTGTTCGAACAGGCGGAACAGGTTAATTGCAGTTGGCAAATGTGCCAAAAGGGTTTCCCAGCGCACCATTGCCCGCTGCGGATCGGGCGCGTTGGAAAACGCCTCATACAGATCGGGCAGGATGGCTGTGAGCGCCAGGCGCGCTTCCTCCCCGCGCAGGGCGCGAATGGTATCCTGCCAGACATCGACCCGCGCCAGGAAGTCGGCGGGGATCTCGCCTTCAGGCTTTTCCTTGCCGTTCGCCCGCCCGGCCTCATCCTCGCCCAGCAACTGGCCATAACGATCAGCCACCTGCGCGCAGATTTCGCGCAGTTCGGCAATCAGCGCCGCACCGTCCGCCAGCCCGTCCAGCCGGGCCACATTGTCGATGGCCGCAACATCGCCGGGCAGTTCATGCGTCTGCCGGTCATCGACCATCTGCAACCGGTGTTCGACAATGCGCAGCCGGTCATAGGCAGTGCCCAGCATGGCGGCATCATCGGTGGAGATGAGCCCTTCCGCCGCCAGCGCATCCAGCGCCGCACGGGTGCCGCGCAGGCGCAGCGAAGGCTGCCGTCCGCCATAGATCAGCTGGTGCGTCTGGGCGAAGAATTCGATCTCCCGAATCCCGCCGCGCCCGCGCTTGAGATCAAAGCCCGGCCCCGGCTGGCGCGGGCCGTCATAGGCCTGGCGGATGCGCGCGGTCAGGCGGCGGATTTCCTCAATCGCGGTGAAATCGAGGCTGCGCCGCCACACGAACGGGCGGATCTGGTCGAGAAAATGCTCACCCGCGGCAATATCTCCGCCCGCGGCGCGCGCACGAATATAGGCCGCCCGCTCCCACGCCAGCGCTGAACTTTCATAATGGCTGAGCGCTGCGGCGAAGGAGATCGCCAGCGGGCTGACTTCGGACGCCGGGCGCAGCCGCAAGTCCACCCGAAAGACGTATCCCTCCCCGGTCTGGTGGGCCAGCAGCTCCACCACATGGCGGGCATAACGCTGCGCCGCCTCGCCCGGATCGTCACGCTCCCGGCGCGGCAGCAGATCGGGATCGAACAGCAGAATCGGGTCTATGTCGGAGCTGTAGTTCAGTTCGCCTGCACCCTGCTTGCCAAGAGCGATGGCGCAGAAGCCCTGGGGCGAAGCATCGGGCACGCGCCGGGCGATGGCAGCGGTGATGGCGGTATCCAGCGCACGATCGGCAAAGCCGGACAATTCGCCCATCACCCTGGTCAGCGAATAATGGCCCGCAAGGTCGCCGATCCCCAGCACCAGCGCCAGACCCAGCCGTTCCCGCCGCAGGGCAACGCCCACATCGTCATGATGCTGGCCGACAATGGCAGAAAAGGCGGCATCCGCCTCCCCCCGGCCCAGCAGATCGGCCAGATCGGGCCGCCGTTGCAGCGCGAGCGAAAGGAAGGGCGAATGGCCGCGCGCACGCTCTATGGCATTTGTCCAGTCACCTTGCATGACAGGCGAAGTGCATTGCATCGGCGCCAAGGGCAAGGCCCAAGCTTGCAGCTTGCCGCGCGCTTTGCCACAGCGCGCGCACGCTTTCCGCGTGATATGCGCAAATTGTACCGTCTGGAGGATGCCGAGAATCATGACCATGCTGATGCCGGCCGAATGGGCCAAGCAGGACTGGATCTGGATCGGCTTCCCGGCCGCCGCCGATTTGTGGGAGGACGACCTTGCCCCCGCACAGGAACAGGTGGCCGCTTTCGCCAATGCCATTGCCGAAACCGGGCAGCAGGTGCGACTGGTGGTGCGAGACGACGCCAGCGAGGCCGCCGCGCGAAAGCTGGCGCATGGATCGGTGATTTTCGAGCAGCACCCCTATGGCGACATCTGGGTGCGCGACACCGGCCCGGTGGCCCTGCTGGGCAATGGCCGGCGCTTTGCGCAGCGCTTCGGCTTCAATGGCTGGGGCGGAAAGTATCTGCTGGAGGGCGATCAGGAAACGGGCCTCTCGCTGGCGCAGGCAGGCGGGCTGGAGAGCGCCAAGGCTGACTGGATCCTGGAAGGCGGCGCGATTGACAGCGATGGCAGCGGGCTGGTGGTGACGACCGAGCAATGCCTGCTCAATCCCAATCGCAACCCACAGCTGACGCGCGAGCAGATTGCCATGCGCTTGCAGCGGGACCTCGGCTTCGATCGCATCCTGTGGCTCGGCAACGGACTGCTGGGCGATCATACCGACGGCCATGTCGATAATCTTGCGCGCTTCGTGGCGCCGGGCAGGATTGCCATTCCGGTGGCCACTGGCAGCGACGATCCCAACGCCGCAACCTATGACGATGCCGCCGCACGGGCCGCCGCCTTCGGGCTGGAGGTCGCGCGCATTCCGTCTCCCGGCGCGATGGGGCAGGGCGACGATGTGGAGCCTGCCAGCTACATGAATTTCGTCATCGCCAATGATGTGGTGGTGGTGCCAACCTATGGCTCGGCGCAGGACGATCTGGCGGTGGCGGCCATTGGCGCGCTGTTCCCCGGCCGCTCCGCTGTGGGCCTGCGCGCCGATGCGGTGCTGACCGGCGGCGGCAGTTTCCACTGTTGCAGCTGCCACGTTCCGGCGGTGGTTTAACGATTCATTAGCATCTGCAGGCCAGAAGGGCGGGATGAGCAAGACCATTGCCCACACCCGCCAGATTGCAGCGCGCAGCATCGAAGCCGCGCGCCTTTCCATTGTGGTGATTTGCGGCAGCGCGCTGGTCGCAGCGGGTCAGGCTCTGCCTTTCTAAACCGCTCCGGTCTGCGGGCGAACGCTCAGTCAGCTTCCGCTCAAATTCCGCCCAGCTTCAACCCAGCATCAACAGTGCTGCCATAGTCGCCGCCCACAACCACCACGCGCCTGGCCCCGCCCTGCAGCAATGGCGAGGGCCGATGCTTCTGGCGGCAGATCGTGAAAGATCGCCCGTGCCTTAGTCCGCCAGCTGGTCGGGCGGCGTTGCGGCGCTGGTCAGCAGGGCAATCGCCTCCTCCAGCGAAAGGAACTTCTGCTCCTTCTCACCCAGCGTCCGAAGCGCAATCGTGCCCTCTTCCGCCTCTCGCTTGCCGACCACCAGCATATAGGGGACCTTGGCCACGGAATGCTCGCGCACCTTGTAGTTGATCTTCTCGTTACGCAGATCGGTATCGGCGCGAATGCCCGCCGCTTCCAGCCGGGCCGCCACGTCCTTCGCATAATCGTCCGCGTCCGAAACGATGGTGGCCACCACCGCCTGAACCGGAGCGATCCACACCGGCAGCTTGCCGGCAAAATGCTCGATCAGAATGCCGATGAACCGCTCATACGATCCGAAGATCGCCCGGTGCAGCATGACCGGGCGCTGGCGCGAGCCATCCTCTGCCACATAAGTGGCGTCGAGACGTTCGGGTAGAACGCGGTCGGACTGGATCGTGCCCACCTGCCAGGTGCGGCCGATGGCATCGGTCAGGTGCCATTCCAGCTTGGGCGCATAGAACGCGCCTTCGCCGGGCAGTTCTTCCCAGCCGAATTCTTCCGTGGCCATGCCGGCATCGACAACCGCCTGGCGCAGCTCGGCCTCGGCCTTGTCCCAGTCCTCATCGGAGCCGAATCGCTGATCCGGGCGCAGCGCCAGCTTGATCGAATAGGTGAACCCGAAGTCGGCATAGATCCGATCGGCCAGCTCGCAGAACTTGCGCACCTCCTCCACGATCTGGTCTTCGCGGCAGAAGATATGCGCATCGTCCTGCGTGAACTGGCGCACGCGCATCAGTCCGTGCAGCGCGCCATGCGGCTCGTTCCGGTGGCAGCAGCCGTTCTCATACAGCCGCAGCGGCAGGTCGCGATAGGAGGTGATGCCCTGCTTGAAGACCTGCACATGCGCCGGGCAGTTCATCGGCTTGAGCGCCATCCATTCGGCGGCGTCGGAGACAATCGGGCCTTCATCCTCGGTGTTGGGAACCTCGTCCGGGATCACGAACATGTTTTCGCGATATTTGCCCCAATGGCCGGATTTCTCCCACTGGCGGGCATCCATCACCTGCGGCGTCTTGATTTCCAGATAGCCTGCGGCATCGATAGCGCGGCGCATATAGGCCTCCAGCTCGCGCCAGATGCGATAGCCGTGCGGGTGCCAGAACACGCTGCCGTGCGCTTCTTCCTGCAGGTGGAACAGGTCCATCTCTCGGCCCAGCTTGCGATGGTCACGCTTGGCGGCTTCCTCCAGCCGCATCAGATGTTCGTTCAGCTGCTTCTTGTTGAGCCAGCCGGTGCCATAGATGCGCGTCAGCTGGGCATTCTTCTGGTCGCCGCGCCAGTAAGCGCCAGCGGTGCGCATCAGCTTGAAGGCTTGCGGGTCGAGCTTGCCGGTAGAGGGCAGATGCGGCCCGCGGCACATATCCATCCATGCCGTGGGATCATTGGCATCGCCGGACCAGTAGACCGACAGCTCCTCGCCTTCGGGCAGTTCAGCGGCCCATTCGGCCTTGAACTGCTCGCCATCGTCGGACCACTTCCTGATCAGGTCGGCACGGCTCCACACTTCACGGCGCAGCGGCTTGTCGGCCTTGATGATCTCGCGCATCTTCTCTTCGATCGCGGGCAGGTCATCCATGCCGAACGGTTCGCGGGAGGCGGGCGCCATCACGTCATAGTAAAAGCCGTCATCGGTGGCCGGGCCAAAGGTGATCTGCGTGCCGGGCCACAGCGCCTGCACAGCCTCTGCCAGCACGTGGGCATAATCGTGCCGCGCCAGTTCCAGCGCATCCGCCTCATCGCGCGACGTGACCAGCGCCAGCTGCACATCGTCATGCAGAGGCGCGGTGAGATCGCGCAGCTCACCATTGATGCGGGCGGCAAGCGCCGCCTTGGCAAGGCCGGGACCGATATCCGCTGCCACGTCGGCCGCGCTCGATCCTGCTTCCATTTGCCGCGACGATCCGTCGGGCAGGGTAATCGTGATGTACTTCGTCATTGAGATAATAGCCGTTCAAACTGGTTGCAGGCGCAATGGCACATGGTGCGATCCGGCGAAAGGGGCAAGCCCCCGCGGGCCGCGCGCCGTGCACTCCCCGCCCGGGAGCGCAGCATGCCGGGAATGCGGCCTCTGCAATGGCGTCCATCAGCTCCCCGGATTGAGCAGCTCGCGGTCGATCCTGTCCAGCAGTGGCGCGTTGCGGGCGCTCGTCAATTTGCGGGCGAAGTACTTTCCGCTGTTGCGGATCATGTCGAAATCGCTGTCCGTATTGCCGAAATCGCGGGTGCCTGTGGGGTAAATGAAGTGCAGCGGAGCCTCATACAGCGTCTCTCCCCCCCGGTCAGTGACCGGCACGCATGCCGGTGCATAGGCAGAGTTGCCCATGATCGTCTGGAAGAATTGTTCGTCGGCAGCCCAGACCGAAGTGAAGGCCTTGGCCAGCCGCGGCTCCTGATCCGATTGCTCCAGCGCGAACCGGCATGCGTCAGGCGTCATCGCCCACCAGGTGCTGCCAAAATACATCGCGCGGTCGATTTCCCGGCTGATATCCCGCCCGATCAGCTTGGCGAAGCGGTTGCGCCAGTTGCGCAGCGCGGTGTCCGCCCTGGCCAGCGCCGGACGGGATTTCAGCGCGGTCCATGAAACCATTGGCGAAAGCGCCCAGTGGCGGCCTGAAAGCCCTGCCAGATGCGAACCTGGCGCCACCTTGACCAAGGCCAGATCCTGATGGCCGGGGTTCTCTTCAAAGTGCCGGACCAGTTCATCCAGCGGGCGAACCGGATAGCAGGTGCCCGATATCAGCATCAGGCGCAGGAACTGCTCCCCGTCTGCCAGAGCCGCGCGCATCAACGCCAGAATGGCTTTCACCATCGGGAAGCTTGCCCAGAACACCGTTTCCCGCGTCTTGATGACGGTGACGTTATCCAGGGCCTCGATCCGCTCGACAGGGAAGCCGGTGGCCTTGGCATCCACATGCACAAACACCCGGTGCGGGGCCAGACGGGTGCACAGGCGTTCGGTCATGGCGGGATCATCATGCGTCAGCAGCAGAAATGCGATGCGGTTCATGGATGTCCCCCGATAATCCAGATTTTTCAATTGCCCGTGCCTCATGGCAGCAGCCTATTCGCGCTGCAATCGCTAGCTGGCCATGTCCGTGCCCGGCGCGCGGGCGCATTTCACTTGAATTGATGCGCCCAAGCTTTCACTCATTTGGTCATGGCCGATATGGATTTTGCCCACACGAATATCGCCGGCCGGACAATTGCCTTGCGCCATGTGCGGGGCAGTGGCCCGGCCATGGTCTTCCTGCCCGGATACATGTCCGACATGGCCGGCAGCAAGGCGACGGCGCTGTTCGACTGGTGCACCGCAGCCGGGCGCGAATGCCTGTTGCTGGATTATTCGGGTTGCGGGGAAAGCCCCGGCGATTTTGCCGACGGCACCTTGTCCCGCTGGTGCGAGGAAGTGGTCGGTCTGGCAGAACAGACCCTCGTCTGTGACCGGATGGTGCTGGTCGGTTCTTCCATGGGCGGGTGGCTGATGCTGCTGGCGGCCCGCCAGTTGCAGGACAGACTCGCCGGCCTGGTGGGCATCGCCGCAGCGCCGGATTTCACCAGCTGGGGCTATGACGATAGCGAAAAGGCGCGGCTGGCCGGGGGACACACAGTGCTGCGCGACAATCCCTATGGCCCGGACCCGACCCCGACCCACGCCGCCTTCTGGGCCGATGGGCAGGAGCAGTTGCAGCTGGTGGATGAGATCCCGCTCGATTGTCCGGTGCGGCTGCTGCACGGGCAGGAAGACGGCGACGTGCCGGTCGAAATCTCCCTGCGGCTGGCAGCAGCCCTGCGTTCACCCGATGTGCAGGTGACGCTGGTCAAGGGGGGCGACCACCGCTTGTCGCGTGAGGGGGATATCGCCCTTTTGCTGCGCACGGCGGCATCGATACGCTGATCCGGACATGCGCTGATGATTGCCTTTGCCTTTACGCTTCTGGCCGCCGCCCAGACTTCGGCCCCGCTCATCCATCAGCCACCTGCCCTCCAGCCACTCACATTGCAGGAAGACCGGCTGCGCGCCTGCATGACACAGGCCCGCCGCGATCCGCCCACCGCCATCACCACGGCGGTGGAATGGATGGAAGGCACCTATGGCGGTGACCTCAGCTATCCACAGCAGTGCCTGGGATTTGCCTATATGAGCCTGCTGCGCTGGGATTCCGCCCGCGTGGCATTCATCGCCGCGCGCGATTCGCGGCCGGAAACCGATCATGCCGGGCGCGCAAGGCTGGGTGGCATGGCAGGAAATGCGGCATTGGGGGCGGAGGACTTCGCCGCTGCCGCTCCGTTGCTGGCCACTGCGCAGGCAGACGCGCTGGCAGCAGGCGATAACCCGCTGGCAGGACAAATGGCGACCGATCGCGCCCGCGCGCTGGTGGGGCTTGGTTCCAATCAGGAGGCCGCCGCCGTCCTTGAACAGGCGCGCGAGCTGGCCCCGCAGGAAGGCGCCATCTGGCTGCTGTCTGCCACTCTGGCGCGGCGGATGGATGATCTTGCTGCGGCGCAGGGGTGGATACGCACCGCCGCGCTGCTCGATCCGCAAAACCCCGCTGTCGGGCTGGAGGCCGGGCTGATCGCCGCGCTGGGCGGGTTTGACGATGCCGCACGCAGCAGCTGGCAATCGGTGCTTGCACTTGCCCCCGGCACCGCCGAAGCCATGACCGCCCAGACATATCTGGCGCAACTGGATGGAGAACCTCCCGCGCGATGATACCCCTGTCGGTCCTCGATCTCGTCCCCATTCGCGAAGGCAGCGATGTCGCGCAGGCGCTGACACAGGCGGGCCAGCTGGCCGCAGTGGCGGACAAGGCCGGATACAAGCGCTTCTGGGTGGCGGAGCATCATGCAACGCCGGGCATCGCAGGCGGCGCAACGTCGGTGGTGCTGGCGCATATCGGCCATTGCACCAGCACCATCCGCATCGGCGCGGGCGGGATCATGCTGCCCAATCACAACCCGTTCGTGATCGCAGAACAGTTCGGCACGCTGGACGGCCTGTTTCCCGGCCGGGTGGACCTGGGGCTTGGCCGCGCGCCGGGTGCCGGACAGATACTGGGTCAGGCGCTGCGCAAGGACTTGCACCAGAACGCCGAATATTTCCCGCAGGACGTGGTCGAGCTGCGCGCCATGCTGACCGGCGACATCGATCTGCCGATCACCGCCACGCCGGGCCTTGGGGCAAAGGTGGAGCTGTGGATGCTCGGCTCCAGCCTGTTTGGCGCGCAGCTGGCCGCGCGGCTGGGCCTGCCCTATGCCTTTGCCAGCCATTTCGCGCCCGACCACCTCGATGCCGCGCTGGAAACCTATCGCAGCCACTTCCGCCCTTCAGAGGCGCTGGAAAAGCCGCATGTGATGGCCGCCATGACGATGATCTGCGCCGAAACGGACCGTGAGGCGCAGGATCTGGCCAGTTCGCAGGACCAGTCCTTTGTGCGCCTGCGCACCGGCGATCCGGGCAAGCTGCCGCCGCCCGTGCCCGGTTACCGCGACAGCCTGCCGGTGTCCGCGCGCGCCATGCTGGACCGGCTCGACACCGCGCGCGCAGTCGGCTCGCCGCAAACCGTGCGCGAGCGGATCGGGCGCTTTGTGGCGCGCACGCAGGCGGATGAGATCATCACCTCCGGCGCGACATTCGATCCCGAGGCGCGCTGCGAATCGCTGCGGCTGGCCAGGGCCGCACTTGCCAAATGAGCCGGGGAATCTAACGGGGAATCTAAGTGGTTTCACAAATTACCAGTTTAAGGGTGCCAAGCCCCTGAGCGCATAGTAGAGGCATGGCAAGCTGCCGGACCTGCCGGCAATCAGACCAATAAGACGGCCCGGGAGAGGGCCAGACAGAAGGGCCAGGACATGGCAAAAGCCAAGGCACCAGTTTCCACGGCAAAGAGCGGCACGGGTGAGCAGGCCGGGCAGGATGTCCTGTTGCAGACCCTGCGCGATCGCATCGCCAGATCCATCCTTCCCGGCGAACTGCCGCTGGATGGGCCGGCGCTCGACGATGCCGCCCGGTTCCTGCTGGAAGCCGCACAACATCGCGGCGATGGCAAGCCTTCCATCCTGATCCGCTCCGCCAGTGGCGAGAAGCGCTTCACCCGCATCGCCATCGTCAATCGCGACGTGCCCTTCCTGGTCGATTCGATTGCCCATGCCATTGCCGCGCGCGGATTGACGATTGACCGGCTGGTCCATCCGATCCTGCCCGTGCGGCGGGACGCGAACCGCAATCTGGCCGAATTGCCGCAGGGCAATGGCACCGGCGAAAAGCACGAATCCTTCGTCTATATCGAATGTGACCGCATCGATGCGAAGGAACGCCGCGCGGTACAGGCCGATCTGGACAGCGCCATTGCCGATGTCCGCGCGACCGTGGCCGACTGGCCCAGAATGCGCGAGATCATTGCCAGCGATGCCGACCGGCTGAGCGATGCCGAAGGCGCGGCGCTGCTGCGCTGGCTGGGCGGGGGCATGATGACCCAGCTTGGCCATCTGGTCCGCCGCCGCGACGGAGCAACATCGGGCCATCTGGGCATTTGCCGCAAGAGCGCGCACGAATTGCTGGCCGATTCCACTTATGAGCGCGCCTTTGCCTGGTTCGACGGGGTCAAGGGCACACCGGGCCGTTCGCCGCTGATCATCAAGGCCAACCGGCTCAGCCTGGTGCATCGCCGCGTGCCGCTGGACCTGTTCATCGTTCCGCTGTTCGAGGACGGACGCGTGGCTGCCCTGTCGGTCCATGCCGGCATCTGGACCAGCGCCGCGCTGACCTCCCCGCCGGAAACCGTGCCGGTGATGCGCCAGCAACTCAAATCGATCATGGACCGGCTGAACTTCACGCCCGGCGGCCACGATCACAAGGCGCTGATCCATGCGTTGAGCGTGCTGCCGCATGACCTGATCATCAGCTTTGCCGAGGATGACACGCTGCGGATCGCCACCACGCTGATGGCGCTGATCGATCGCCCGCGCCCGCGCGTGGCCATCGTCGCCGCACCGCTGGAAAGGCATGTGTTCGCGTTTGTCTGGTTGCCGCGCGACATGCTCTCCACCACCGTGCGCCTGCAGATCCAGGGTCTGCTGGAAGAGACCACCCACACCCACACGCTCGACTGGAGCCTGATGGTGGAAGGCGGCAATCTGGCGCTGCTGCGCTTCGTGCTCGATGCCCGCGGCGCGAATTTCGAGCCGGATGAAGCAGCTATCGATGCCCGCCTGCAGGATATGCTGCGCGGCTGGGGTGACGCGGTGGAATCCGCGCTGGGCGAGACGGAGGAGCCAAGCCGCGCCGCCGCGCTGGCGCTGCGCTATGCCGCCAGTTTCCCGATCCCGTACCGTGCCGCCTATGGCGCGATCGAGGCCGCCCGCGATATCGAACGGCTGCGCCATATGGCCGGCGAGGATGCGCAAAAGCCACTGGGCCGCGATGCCCGCCTCTACCGGCTGGAAAGCGATGCGGCGGACCAGCTGCGCCTGAAGATTTACCAGACCAGCGGATCGCTGCCGCTGTCGGATGCGGTGCCCGCGCTGGAGAACTTCGGTTTCCGTGTGCTGTCCGAAATTCCCACAAAGCTGGGCGGTAACGATCACGGCACGATCCACGATTTCCTGCTCGGCATGCCGACCGGCGAACAGAGCGCCCCGCTGCTTGAACGCGCGGAAGCGATCGAGCAGGCCATTACCAGCGTGCTGAACGAGAGGGCGGAGGACGATGTCTTCAACCGCCTGGTCATTTCCACCACGCTTTCCGCGCAGGAAGCCGAATGGCTGCGCGCGTTCTATCGCTACCTGCGCCAGGCCAATACCGCCTTCACCATCTACACCGTGGTCAACGCGCTGACCCGTGCGCCCGATGTGACCCGGGCGCTGATCCAGCTGTTCCGCACCAGTCACGATCCGTCCTTCAAGGGCGACCGCGTACAGGCCTGCGAGGCCGCAGAGGACGCCATTCGCACCGGGCTGGTGGATGTGGGCGCCATCAACGATGACCGCATCCTGCGCCTTTACTGGCAGATTGTGCGTGCGGTCCTGCGCACCAATGTGTTCGCCCCGGCAGCGATCGAAGCGCTCGCCTTCAAGATCGATTCCTCGCAGGTTCCCGGCCTGCCAAAGCCCGTGCCATGGCGCGAAATCTTCGTCTATTCGCGGCGCGTGGAAGGCATTCACCTGCGGGCCGGACCGGTTGCCCGCGGCGGCATTCGCTGGTCCGACCGGCGCGACGATTTCCGCACCGAGATTCTGGGCCTGATGAAGGCGCAGCGGGTGAAGAACGCGGTGATCGTGCCAACCGGCGCCAAGGGCGGCTTTTACCCCAAGCGCCTGCCCAACCCCGCGCTCGACCGCGATGCGTGGTTTGAGGAAGGGCGCGAGAGCTACAAGCTGTTCATCCGCACGCTGCTGTCCGTCACCGACAACATCGTGGATGACAAGGTGATCCACCCGCAGGACGTGGTGATCCATGACGGCGAGGACCCCTATTTCGTGGTCGCCGCCGACAAGGGCACCGCCAGCTTCTCCGACACCGCCAACGCCATCGCGCTGGAGCGGGGCTTCTGGCTGGGCGACGCCTTCGCCAGCGGCGGGTCGAACGGATATGACCACAAGGTCATGGGCATTACCGCGCGCGGCGCGTGGATTTCGGTCCAGCGCCACTTCCTGGAAATGGGCGTGGACGTACAGACAGAGGCGACCCGCGTGGTCGGCTGCGGCGATATGTCGGGCGATGTGTTCGGCAATGGCATGCTGCTGTCCAGGGCGATCAAGCTGGTGGCAGCCTTCGATCACCGCCATATCTTCATCGATCCCGATCCCGATCCGGCGGTCAGCTGGAAGGAACGCCAGCGGCTGTTCGACATGCCGCGATCCAGCTGGGCGGAATATGATGCCAAGCTGCTGTCCAAGGGCGGCGGCGTCTTTGCGCGCAGCATGAAGCGCATTCCGTTGTCAAAACAGGCGCGCGCGCTGCTGGACGTCACCGAAGAGGCGCTCGATCCCGAAAGCCTGATCTCGGCCATATTGAAGAGCCATGCCGACCTGATCTGGTTCGGCGGCATCGGCACCTACATCAAGGCCGAGAACGAGACGAATGCCGAAGTGGGCGATCCGGCCAATGACGGGCTGCGCGTCAGCGCCCGCGACGTGCGCGCCAAGGCAATTGGCGAAGGCGCGAATCTGGGTGTGACGCAGGCGGGCCGCATCGAATTCGCACTGCGCGGCGGGCGCATCAACACCGATTTCATCGACAATTCGGCAGGCGTCGATTGTTCGGACAATGAGGTGAACATCAAGATCGCCCTCACTGCCGCTCGCAAGGCCGGTCGCCTGTCCGAAGAACGCCGCAACGCCCTGTTGCAGGAAATGACCACGCAGGTGGGCGAGCTGGTGCTGGAGGATAACCGCCTGCAGGCTCTGGCCCTGTCGATTGCCCAGCAGGGCGGGGCCCAGGCGATGGGCGCGCATCTGCGGCTGATCGAGACGCTGGAGGAAATTGGCGATCTTGACCGGCGCACCGAGGGCCTGGCCGAAAGTGACGTGCTTGCCCGCCGGGCCAGCGATGGCTTTGGCCTGACCCGTCCCGAACTCGCCATCCTGCTGTCCAACGCCAAGCTGGTGTTGCAGGATGCGGTGGAAGGCTGCGCGCTGGCAGACGATGCGGCGGCACAGCCGCTGCTGATGGGCGATTTCCCCGAGCAATTGCAGCAGGCCTTCCCCAAGGCGATCCTGAGCCACCGCCTGCGCAAGGAAATTGTCGGCACGGTCGTGGCCAACCAGATCGTCAACCGCATGGGCATGATCTATCCCTTCGAACTGGCCGAGGAAGAAGGCGTGGGCCTGAGCCAGGTCGCCTGTGCCTTTGTCGCCGCCTGCGACCTGATCGGCATGGATGCAATCTGGCGCGCGCTGGACGAGGCTGCCATGCCCGAAGCCGCGCGTCTGGCTCTGTTTGACCAGGCTGCACTTGGCCTGCGCGGCCATATGGCGGACCTGCTCAGGGCCGGCGGCTGCCAGATTCCTCCCTCGCAGCTCAAGGCTGAAATCGGCACCATGGTGGCGGATCTTTCGGCCCATGCGGATGATGCACTGGGGGTTGAGGCGCGCAGCCATGTGACGGCAATTTCCGCGCAGCTCATCGAAGCCGGATCGCCCGTGAAGCTGGCGCATATGGTGGCCGAGCTGTTCGCGCAGGATGGCGTTATCGGGCTGGCCCGGCTGGCCAGCGACTGCCGGATGGACCCGGTGGAACTGGCCAATGCCTTTGTCGATCTGGGCAGCCGCCTGGGGCTCGACTGGGCGCAGACCCGCGCTTCGGTGATGAACCCGTCCGATCCGTGGGAACGCCTGCTGGTTGCGGGGCTGGCGCGCGATTTCCAGCAGATGCGCTTCGATTTCCTGCGCAGTCAGGCCCAGTCTCGCAAGGGCCGGGACGATATTGGCAGCAGCATTGATAAATGGGCAGGTGCCAACAGCGGAGCGATCGAGCAGTTCCGCCGGATAGTCACCCGCGCGCAGGCCAGCGTACCGGTCTCCTCCGCCATACTGGCGCAGATCGGCAGCCAGGCACGCAATTTGCTGCAACGGTCCTCCTGATCCGGTGGCCTTGACCCGGTGCTTGACCCAGCGTCCTTGACGCAGCCGCCGAATCCAGCGAACCGTTGGCCATGAACAGCGCTGATGTCGTGATAGTGGGAACGGGCCATGGCGGCGCACAGGCAGCCATTGCCCTGCGCCAGAACGGGTTTGCAGGATCAATCCTGATGATCGGGCGAGACAAGTCTCCGCCCTATGAGCGCCCGCCGCTGTCCAAGGAATATCTCGCCGGAGACAAACCTTTCGAGCGTCTGCTGATCCGGCCCGAACAGTTCTGGCCTGACAAGCAGATCGATCTGATGCTGGATACTTCGGTCACCCGCATCGATCCCCATGCGAAGGAAATCACCCTCTCCAAAGGCGGACCGGTGCGCTATGGCACGCTGATCTGGGCTGCTGGCGGCGATGCCCGGCGGCTGTCATGCCCCGGCGCGCATCTGGCCGGGACGCACGCCGTGCGCCACAAGCCCGATGTCGATGGCATGATGGCGGACCTGCAGGGCGGGGCCAAGCGCGTGGTGGTTGTGGGCGGCGGCTATATCGGCCTGGAAGCCGCAGCCGTGCTGACCAAGCTGAATTGCCTGGTCACGCTGGTTGAAGCACAGGACCGCGTGCTGGCGCGCGTGGCGGGAGAGGATCTTTCGCGCTTTTTCGAAGCCGAACATCGCCGCCACGGGGTCGACATTCGCCTGTCCGCCTCGGTCGACTGCCTGCTGGGCGATGGTGAAGGCGATCAAGAGCGCGTGAAGGCAGTGCGGCTTGAAAGTGGCGAGGAAATCGCCTGCGATATCGTGGTTGCCGGGATCGGCATCGTGCCCGCCGTCGGGCCGCTGATCGCTGCGGGAGCGGCCGGGGCGGACGGCGTGGACGTGGACGAATATTGCCACACCAGCCTGCCCGACGTCTATGCGATCGGCGATTGCGCAGCCCATGCCAATGCCTTTGCCGATGGCGCGATCATCCGGCTGGAAAGCGTGCAGAACGCCAATGACATGGCCACCACTGCCGCCAAGGCCATTTGCGGCCAGCCCCAGCCCTATCACGCGATTCCGTGGTTCTGGTCGAACCAGTATGACCTCAAGCTGCAGACCGCCGGCCTCAGCATCGGACATGACACTACCGTCCTGCGCGGCGACCCGGCAGAGCGCAGCTTCAGCGTGGTCTATCTCAAGGACAGGCGCGTCATCGCCATCGACTGCGTGAACCGGGTGAAGGATTATGTGCAGGGCCGCAAACTGGTGGAGGCGCGGGCGGAAGTAGATGCCGCGGCGCTGATGGACGCCGATATACCGCTCAAGGATTACCTGTAAGCTGTTCAAGCGCCCATCGGGCACTTTCAGCCACCGTTTCATCCCCGTCACCCAGCAACGCCCGGACCGGACCGGCCAGCGCCCGATTGCCGCTGTTTCCCGCCGCAATCAGGCAGTTGCGCACAAACCGGTCACGCCCGATGCGCTTGATCGGAGAGCCTGAGAACTTCGCCCGAAAGCCTGCGTCGTCCAGCGTCAGAAGATCGCGCAACAGCGGCCCGGCCAGATCGTCGCGCGCGGTAAAGGCAAGGTTGCGCCCGGCCGCCTCGGCAAATTTGTTCCACGGGCAGACTGCCAGGCAATCATCGCAGCCATAGATGCGATTGCCGATGGCGGCGCGAAATTCCAGCGGGATCGGTCCCTTGTGCTCGATCGTCAGATAGGAAATGCAGCGCCTTGCATCCAGTTGATAAGGCGCGGGAAAAGCATCTGTCGGGCAGGCCTGCTGGCAAGCGTTGCACGATCCGCAGTGGTCTTTCTCCGGCATATCCGGGGCAAACGGCAATGTGGTGTAGATCGCGCCCAGGAACAGCCAGCTGCCATGCTCGCGGCTCACCAGATTGGTATGCTTGCCCTGCCAGCCGATGCCCGCCGCCTGCCCCAGCGGCTTTTCCATCACCGGCGCGGTATCGACGAATACCTTCAGCTGCATCTCCAGCCCGGCATCCTGCGCCGCGGCAGCCAGCCACCGGGCCAGTGCCTTCAGCGCCTTCTTGACCACATCGTGATAGTCCCGGCCCTGCGCATAGACCGATATGCGCGCCTTCTCGTCATCGCCCTCCAGCGCCAGCGGATCGCCATCCGGCGCATAGGACATGCCCAGCGCGATCACGCTTTGCGCCTCGCTCCACATGCTTTGCGGGCCCTGGCGCACATCGGCCCTGTCTTCCATCCACGCCATGTCGCCGTGAAAGCCTGCATCGAGCCATTCGCGCAGGCGCTGCGCCTGCTGCGGATTATCCGCCGCCGGTGCAAAACCGATGGCCGCAAAGCCCAGCTGCGCCGCCTGCTGCCGCAATTCGTGCTGAAGTGAATTGATGACGGCCGCGTTAACCATAAACCTGCTTGCTCGTGTTCATGCTTGGGCTGTACCGCGAGCAGATGGACAATGCGACATCAGACACAACGGGGCTGGCAATCGAAGTTCGCGGCCTCGTCAAACGCTTTGACGATACGCTGGCGGTGGACGGGGTTGATCTGAGCGTAAAGCGCGGATCGATCTACGGCATTCTTGGCCCCAACGGCGCGGGCAAGACCACCACCTTGCGGATGATTCTGGGTATTATCGATCCCGATGCGGGAATGCGCCGCGTGCTGGGCCACAAGGACCCGCAGGATGTCGCCCGGCTGATCGGCTATTTGCCCGAAGAGCGCGGCCTCTATCCGGCGATGAAAGCCTATGAGGCGATCGCCTTCATGGGCGCGCTGCGCGGCCTGCCACTGGCCGAAGGGCGCAGGCGCGGGCGCGAGCTGCTGGAAAATCACGACCTTGGCCATGCCGCAGACCGGCAGATCCGGCAATTGTCCAAGGGCATGGCGCAGATCGTGCAATTGCTGGGCACGCTGGTGCATGACCCTGAGCTGGTGATTCTGGATGAGCCATTCTCCGGCCTCGACGCCATTAATCAGGGCAAGCTGGAAGTGCTGATCAGGTCGCTGGCGGACAAGGGCACCACAGTCATCTTCTCCACCCATGTGATCGCCCATGCCGAGCGCCTGTGCGAAGGCATTGCCATTATCGCCGGCGGCAAGGTGCCCTTTGCCGGGCGGGTGGACGACGCGCGCGATCGCATTCCCGCGCAGGTCCGCCTGGAAACCAGCGCAAGCGAAGGTCCGTGGAAGGCCGCCCTGCCGCAGGAAACGCGCCGGGTGGGACAGTTCTGGTATTTCCCGCTTCCCGAGACAGGGATTGAGCCACTGCTGCGCGCGCTGATCGATGGCAACGCCGGCATCCAGTCGCTTTCCATAGAACGGGCTGGCCTGCATGATGCCTTTGTCGCCATTGCCGGTGAAGCCGCCGCCGCCGATCTGGTAACCCGGCCCCTAAGCGAGGTAGCGTGATGAACCAGTCCAGCCAATCGGGCCGCCTGTCGCTGTGGCGCGCCGCCTTCGTGGTGGCCCGCCGCGATTTTACCGCGATCCTGTTCAGCCGCGCATTCATCTTCTTCCTGCTCGGCCCGCTGTTCCCGATTGTGGTGCTGGTGCTGGCGAGCACGGTCGGCGCGCAAGTGCAGACGTCTGCCATCACGGCCGATGTGGGCGTTGCCATGCAGGGCGATGATGTGGATGCCATGCTGGCCGCACGCAACGATCTGGCATCGCATATAGGCCCGGCCATTCCGCCCATGGTGGAACTGAAGAGGCTGGAGCCGGGTGAGAGCTTTGATGCCCGTGCCGTGCTGGAAGGCCGGGAAGGCAGCCTGGCCGCCATCGTCACCGGTACACCCGAAAACCCCGAACTGACCGCCCCCGCCGGCAATCTGGCGCGCTGGGAAGGCACCATTGCGATGATCGCGGCGGGCGCATCCAGGGCGGAGCCGGCAGCCTATCCGCATGTCACCACCAGTGCCGTTGCCACCAGCGGGGCGAGCGAGAACCGCGGCCGGCTGGGAACGGCGCAGAGCGGGCAGTTGATGTTGTTCCTGCTGATCATGTTGCTGGCCAGTATGGTGCTGTCCAATCTGGTTGAGGAAAAGGGCAACAAGATCATCGAGATCCTTGCCGCCGCCATCCCGATGGATGCCGTGTTCATGGGCAAATTGTTCGCGATGCTGGCGATTTCCGTATTCGGTATCGCCGTGTGGGGAACGGCGGGCGCCACCTTGCTGGCGCTGGGCGGCAGGTCTCTGTCCGAATTCGCCAATCCGGGGGTCGGCTGGCCGTTGTTCTTCACGCTGGGGGCGCTCTATTTCGGCATGGGTTATCTGCTGCTCGGCTCCATCTTCCTGACCATCGGATCGATGGCGCCTACCGTGCGCGATGTGCAGACCATGGCCATGCCCGCCACCATGACGCAGGTGCTGGTGTTCTTTTTTGCCAGCCTGGCGGTAACCAGAACGGGGGAGTGGATCGAATATGCAGCTATCGTGTTCCCGCTCAGCTCACCCTTTGCCATGCTTGCCCGTGCCGCGCTGGATGAAGCCATCTGGCCGCATGTGCTGGCGCTTGGCTGGCAACTTGTCTGCGTGGCCGTGTTCATCAAGGTCGGGGCTGGATTGTTCCGCAAGAAGGTGATGAAATCGGGACCGCAGGCCGTCAGGCAGCGTCCGCGCGGCCTGGCCCTGATTGTGAGCATGTTCAGGAACGGTTCCGACAAACCAGCGTAGGAATATCATCATGACCCGGCAGCAAATTGATCGACGCAAGCTTTTGGCCTGGTTGGGCATGGGCGCAGCAATGCCTGCCATTGCCGCCTGTGGTTTCAGCGCCAAGGCGCAGAGTTTTCGCGTTTCTTATACCGAAGCCGAATGGCGCCGCCGCCTGACGCCTGAAGAATTCCGCGTGTTGCGAGAGGAAGGGACGGAGCGCGCCTTCACGTCCCCGCTCAATAACGAGCACCGCACCGGCACATTCCTGTGCGCGGGCTGCGCGAATGAAATCTATTCCTCCGCCACCAAGTATGACAGCCGCACCGGCTGGCCCAGCTTCTATCGCGAGATCGCAGGAGCGGTCGGATTTTCTACCGATTACAAGCTCGGCTATCCGCGCCGCGAAGTGCATTGCGGTGATTGCGGCGGGCATCTGGGCCATGTATTCGATGATGGTCCGCAGCCTACCGGCAAGCGGCATTGCATCAATGGTGTGGCGATGGACTTCCGCCCCGCCTGAGCCTGATCGGCCCCTGATCGGCCCTGTGCGGGCCGGACTTTCCGGATTCAGGCAGGTTTCCGGGATTGCATGGCGGCAATGATCCGCGCCAGATCGCCGAATTGGAACGTATCTTCAAACACCAGGCCAAAGGCATTGTCGCGCCGCCAGCGAATCTTGGCATTAACTTCGGGCAGGTCTTGCGCAGAAAGCCTGACACGCTGGTCGATTGAGAAGCGGTGATCGCTGGTGATCTTGGCACCTTGCTGGGAGATATCATGGATATGGGCCGCAGCACGCTCATCTCCGCTGGCGACAATAGCCGGAACCTCCAGATTGATCCGAATGGGGCGTTTGGCAAAGCGACTGGGGCTTTCGACGATTCGAGCGATATTTGCCGGGCCAAGAAACTTGAGGCCTGCCCGGTCGCTATCCTGCCAGATCAGCTCCAGCTCATGCTGGTCACCATTCTGCATTTCCAGCATCATCGCGCCGCAGTCGGGCAGGGCATGGAAGACCCTGACATTGACGCCGGTCTCCGATGCATCTCGCACAACGCACAGAAATTCCCCCTCGGGCGTGATGAGCTTGGCCGCCCGAATCAGCAAAGCGAATCGGGGTGCTCCGCGCTGATCGCTGCCCGATTGTGCAGCCCCGGCGGAATGCGCAGTGGCAGTGTCGCGGCGTAATCCGTCGCGCATGGCGTCTCCAAAAGTCTACGCGGCGGCTGCCCCAATCAACCGGCCCGCTGGCTGCGAACAGAATTAATCTAACCCCATGTGGTTGATGAATGGATAACGCAGCGAGACATTCGTTTCAGACGCGGATGCGTCGGTGGCCAAGCATTGGCGCGGAAAGCTGGTGCGGGCGGCGGGACTCGAACCCGCACGAGCAAAGCTCAGGGGATTTTAAGTCCCCGGCGTCTACCAATTCCGCCACGCCCACATCGTTAAAAAAGTGCCTAGCGCGGGCTTTACCCGCTTACCAGTATCGCTTGCTGGCGATCTCGGCACCTTGTGCCAACGTGGCCAGCTTTGCCCACACCACATCGGGATCAAGGTTGTTGCTGCCGGCATGGACGGAAAAGCCGCAATCCACGCCCGCCATCACCCGCTCACGGCCCAGCAGATCGGCATAGCGGCCAATCCTCTGCGCAATCAGCTCAGGGTGTTCGATATAGGTCGATTGCGGTTCGATCATGCCCGGGCACAGCACCTTGCCTTCGGGCAGCGGATTGTCCTCAAAGAAGGCGAATTCATGCGCGTGGCGCGGGTTTGCGCCTTCCAGCAGCACGGCATGCGGCTTGGCGCTCCACACGATGTCGGCAATTTCGTCCAGCGCCACGTCGCAGTGATGCGGGCCGGGATAATTGCCCCAACACAGGTGCATGCGGCATTGCTCTGCCGGAATATTGCGCAGCGCATGGTTAAGCGCGGCGATGTTCATGCCGATCCGCTTGCGGAATTCCTCCAGGCTGAGATTGGTGAACTGCACATGGCGGCCCATCGCCAGATCCGGGCAATCGACCTGCAGGGTGATCCCGGCAGCGGCAATCGTCTCATATTCGTGGCGCAATCCCTCGGCCAGGGCGAAGACATATTCCTCGTCACTGGGGTAATATTGGTTGGGGAAGAACAGCGCGGTGACACCCGGAGATGCGGCGGACATGAAGCTGTCATGGCCAGCGGCAATGCGCGTCAATCGCTCCGCATCGATGCGCGGAGCTTCCATGTCGATCACTTCGATGGGGCTGGTGCAGGCAGGGGCGGACCGCTTGGCGCGGCCCTTGTTGCCAAACACCTGTGCCTTGGCGCCGGGGAATTCCTCCAGGTCCTGAAACTCGTACTGGCCCGCTTCGCCGCCGAAGCCCGACAGGCGGTGCTTGATATAGGTGGCGTAGGACGGCTTGGACATTTCACCATCGCCGACGATGGAAATGCCCGCCGCCTTCTGGTGGCCGATCACCTCCGCCGTGGCCCGGTCAATCGCCTCATCCAGGGCCGGCTGATCGACCCCGTCGCCGCCTTCGCGGGCGAACATCAGGTCTAGCAGGTACTCTGGGCGTGGCAGGCTGCCGGTATGGGTGGTCTTGAACCCGCTCACGCCAGCTCCTCGCGCACCATCCGCGCACCTTCAACCATGGCCCGCATCTTGCCGAAGGCAACCTCGCGCGGGAGGTATTTCAGCCCGCAATCAGGAGCCACGATGATGCGCCTGGCATCGACATGGGGCAGCGCCTTGCGAATGCGCGCGGCAACGGTTTCCGGCTCCTCCACCGCATGGGTCGACAGGTCCAGAACGCCCAGGATGATGGTCTTGCCCGGCAGGGTTTCCAGCACCTTGGTATCGAGCTTCGACTGCGCCGTCTCGATCGAGATCTGCTGCACCGCGCTCGCTGAAAGTTCGGGCAGGAAGCTGTAACCTTCGGGCCGCTCGTGAATCAGGTGGGCATAGCCAAAGCAGATGTGCAGCGCGGTGGTGCCCTGCACGCCTTCCAGCGCGCGTTCGAGTGCCACCAGGCCGAACTGGCGCGCCTTGTCGGGCCGTGCCTGCATGTAAGGCTCGTCCAGCTGGACCACGTCGGCGCCGGCGGCGAACAGGTCCTTGATCTCCTCGTTCACGGCGGCGGCATAGCCCAGCGCCAGCGCTTCGGGATCGCCGTAGTAATCGTCCTGCGCCTGCTGGCTCATGGTGAAGGGGCCGGGCACGGTGATCTTGATCGCCTTGTCGGTATGCTGCTTCATGAACTCAACGTCGCGCACCTGCACCGCATGGCGGCGGCTGATCGGTCCGGTCACGCGCGGCACAGGCACCGGCTCCCCGCTGCGATCCAGCGCGGTGCCGTGATTGTCCATGTCCACCCCGTCCAGCGCCGTGGCGAAACGGTTGGAATAGCTCTCACGCCGCATCTCGCCATCGGTGATGATGTCCAGCCCGGCACGCTCCTGCGCTTCCATCGCCATGATCGTGGCATCGTCCCATGCTTCCTCGAGCATGTCTTCCGGAATGCGCCACAATTCCTTCTGCCTTGTGCGCGGCGGGAACCGCCCGGCCAGCTTGGCACGGTCGATCAGCCATTCGGGCTGGGCGTAGGAGCCGACCAGCGAAGTCGGGAGCAGCGGAAGGGTCATTCAGTATCCTCTCAATTATAAGCACGCAGCACGCGCCGGGCGGTATCCGCCTCGCAGCGCCAGTTCAGGTGGCGGAACCTGCTGTTCAGGCAGCTTCCTCTTCGCTGCGGAAGTCGTTGTTGGAGGTGTAGTCTCCGGCCAGCCAGCGCTTCAGCTCGTCATGCGCCTTGGCCTTGCGCGCCGCGTCACCTGCCGCTGCCCGCGGATCGTCATGGGTGAACTCCACCGTCATGCCATTGGGATCGACGACATAGACCGACCGGCAATAGCCGTGCTCCAGCACGTAGGTTGCATCCAGCCCGGCGTCCTTGATCCGCCGCTCCAGTTCCACCTGCGTTTCCTTGTCCACGTCCAGCGCGAGGTGGACGAAAGGCGTCTGCGGAATATCGGGGACGAACAGCTCCTCGTCCTCCTTGTTGGCGAACTGGAAGAAAGCCAGCGCGCCGCCATCGCCAATGCCGAAGAAGCAGTGGCAATAGGTGCGCATCTTGCCGAACAGCATGTCTGATTCGCACCAGGTGGCCACCAGCGGCAGGCCGAGGATATCCTCGTAGAAATGGCGCGTCGCTTCCATGTCCTTGGTGACGTAAGCGGTATGGTGCAGGCGGTTAGGCAGTCTGGACATCTTGAATTCTCCCTTCGGCCGATTCTTCTCGGTCCCTGATGCAGTCAGTCTATCAAACTGGGGCGTTGGCGCAATTGACGAGTGCCGCGCCCTGGATCACCCTTTGCGCCCGAGGATTTCCGCATTGTCCGCGCCCAGCTCTGGCGGCGGCACGACCGTGTCCTCTATCTCGCCGTCAAAGCGGATGGGGTTGCGGATGGTACGGAACGTACCGCGCGGTCCTTCGCCCGAAATTTTCACCCTGTGGTGCTTTGCCAGCGGGCCTTCGAGCACCTCCTTCGACGAATAGACCGCCGAATGCGGCACTTCGAGAGCGGTCAGCCGCTCCTCCCAATATGCGCGCGGCTGGGTGGCGAAGATCGGCGCGAGGAAGGCGATCACATTCTCGTAATTGGCAATTCTCGCCGGGCGGCTTTCGAACTCCGGACGCTGGAGCATGTCGGGCTGGCCCACCGCTTCTGCCAGGTTTTCCCAGAACTTGGGCGGGGAGGACATGTGCAGCGCGATCCAGCCGCCGTCGGCACATTCGAACACATAGCTCTGGCTGACATGCGGGCGAGACCACGGCCCCATGACCTCGTCCACGCTGAGGTAATGGGTGAAATCATCGAGGTTGAAGTGGCACATCGCCTCGAACATCGACGTTTCGACCCGGCGGCCCTTGCCCGTCTTCTCCCGCTCATACAGCGCGGCAAGAATGCCAAAGGCGGTGTAGAAGCCGGTCACAGCGTCACCTATCGCGGGGCCAACCACGCGCGGATTGCCCGGATTGACCAGCAGCCGCAGAAACCCGCTGCACGCCTGCGCCACCGTGTCGAAAGCGGGGCGATCCTTCCACGGGCCATCGTTACCGAAGCCGGAGATATCGGCATAGATCAGCCGCGGATTGATGCCCTGCAGCCGCTCTGCCCCCACGCCCAGCCGCTCGGCCACGCCGGGACGGAAGTTCTGGATGAATACGTCCGCGGTCTTCACCAGCTCGTCCAGCGCCGCCAGATCTTCCGGGTTCTTCTTGGTGTTGAGCGTGATGGATTTCTTGTTGCGGTTATACGTCTGGTAATGCGGCGAATAGAGATCGCCCTTGAAGGCGCGGAAGGGATCGCCCGTTTCGGGCATTTCCACCTTGATCACTTCGGCGCCCAAGTCGGCCAGCAACATGCCGGCAGCCGGCCCGGTGATGAAAGTGCCCATATCGAGCACGCGTATGCCTTCAAGCGGCCTGGCCATTCGTCTCTCCTGTTCCTCTTTGCGTGGATCGCTATAGGTTGAAAGCTTGATCGGCAAGGAGAGACAAATGCGCATCGGCAAACAGGACCAACCCTTCAGCGCTATCTGTAAATCGGATGCGACCAGCATCACGGTAAGGGGCAGAGACCTGTGCGGCGACATCATCGGAAAAATGGATTTCAGCTCCTACTTCTGGCTGCTGGTGACGGGGGAGGAGCCGAACGAGGACCAGTCCTTCTTCCTCAACGCCGTTCTGTGCGCGCTGGCCGAACACGGACTGGTGCCCAGCGTCGTGGCCGCCCGCATGACCCTGGCCGCCGCGCCAGAGGCAGTGCAGGGCGCCGTGGCGGCAGGGCTGCTGGGCTGCGGATCGGTGGTACTGGGCAGCGCCGAAGTGGCGGGCAAATTCTACGCGCAGTGCGTGGCCGACCAGCGCGAGACGGGCGACGATGTGGCGGACGTGGCCAAGCGTAATATCGTGGAACTGCGCAAGACCACCAAGGCCGTGCCCGGCTTTGGCCACCCGCAACACTCAGAAGGCGACCCGCGTGCCAACCTGCTGCTCAAGCTGGCAGACGAGCGCGGCGTATCGGGCGAACACGTGGCCATGATGCGCGCATTGCAGGCCGCCCTGCCCGAAACCATCGGCCGCGAACTGCCCGTCAACGTCAACGGCCCGATCCCGGCGATCATGCTCGACCTGGGCTGGCCCGTCGCGGCGCTGAAAGGCATCGGCCTGCTGTGCCGCACCGGCGGCCTGATCGGCCACCTGACCGAGGAGGCCGAGCGACCGATCGGCTTTGTGCTGAGCGGTGCTGCGGCGCAGGCGATTGAGTATGATGGGGAGTGAGAGAATACGCAGGCGGTTACCATGGCGTTCGTGATTGAGCACGATCGCACCGCAACTGAATTTGACGATGACACTCTCTTAGTCTTTGTTGACGAGACGGGAGATGAGAGGCTTTCGTCTTTCGAGGTGCCCTATTTTGGCTTTGGGGGCTGCCTCTGTCGAGCCTCGGATTATGAAACCGCGATTGAACGATCTTGGACAATCTTGGAATCGAAATTCTCCTATAAAGGTAGTCGGCTGCACGCATCAGAGTTGAATCCGAAAGAACTTAGCGATGCGCAAAAATCTGCATTAGGCACATATTTCGCGAAGGGAGCTTTTGGCCGCTTCGCAGCAATTGCAAAATCGAGCATGATAAACGAAACGGAGCATAGCGCCTTCCATCTCACAGCTTACATGGCGATCCAGCAAATGCTGGAAGTCATAAAGAGGATGGGAGGAGACTTTAGCGGGATCGTCATGCTATTTGAACATTCACAACGATTGGACTCGCTCTACAACGACTATTTTAGGCGTTATGACTTCCGTCGTAAGGATGGCGCGAAAGTCCCTTGTTTTTTTGCCACCCAAGCGAAAAATACGGGAAAGGAGCTTCTCGCCGGCCTCGTGGTTGCAGACTTTGTTGCGCATACGGCAGGAAGCATGTCGCGAACAACGCAAGGCGGAACAGTCAAAGCAAAGCGTAGGGATTTTGCTGCTATTTTTTCACATGAGTTCGCAAGTCATATGTTTATTGATGCAATCAGGAGCCAATGACGCAAGAGCCTTGCCAAGCCTCCTGCCCCTCCGCACAGTGCCCTCAGGAGAGACACCACTTGACCGCTGCCACGCCCGACCACATCGCCGCCCGCACAGGCTCGCCTCGCGCGGTCCTCGCCAAGCTTGGCCTGCCGTGCCTGCTGCTGGCTCTGGCGGCTTGCGCAACCACCACCGATGGCGCGCCTTATGCGCCCGACGCCTCTATGGGTATGCTGATCGCGCGCGATTCCTGTGCGGAGTGTCATGCAACGGGCAGGACCGGGGATTCCCCGAATGAGGACGCAACCGCCTTCCGCGAAATCGCAGGCCGTCCCGCCATGACCCAGCAGGCGCTGGCTGCATGGCTTACCGATGGTCACAATTATCCGGCCGAAATGGGCTTCACTCTGGAGCAGCACCAGATCGAATCGCTGGCCGCCTTCATGATCCGCCTGCGGGCAGGTGGGGCGGATTCCGCATCCTAGAATGAGGTCCGGGGCAGCTGCTGCTCACGTTCCGCCTTGCCAAGCCTGCGTCCGCCTCGCACAGTAATTCTCGGGAGAGAGATACATGATCGCTGGCGAATTCGATTACCTTGTTATCGGCGCAGGTTCTGCCGGTGCGGCGCTGGCCGCGCGGCTTTCAGAGGATGAGACCAAGACCGTCTGCGTGCTGGAAGCGGGCGGGCATGACAGCCATCCGTTCATCCACGTGCCCAGCTTCGTTGCCGCCGCGATTGGCCGCAAGGAGACGAACTGGAGCTTTGAAACCGTGCCGCAGCCGGGCATGGCGGGCCGCAAGATCGGCGTGCCGCGCGGGCGGGTGCTGGGCGGATCGGGCGCGATCAACGGCATGGTCTATTTTCGCGGCCATCCCACCGATTATGATGACTGGTCGGACGCGGGCTGCACCGGCTGGTCCTATGCCGAAGTGCTGCCCTATTTCACCCGCACCGAGCATAATGAGAATTATCCCGCCAGCGTGTTCCACGGCACCGATGGCCCGATCAACGTCAAGCACGTGGAGAACCCCAACCAGCTCAATTACTCCTTCATGGATGCGCTGGCGTCGCTGCAATTTCCCGCCTGCCCGGATTTCAACGGGCCTGACCCGGAAGGCTATGGCCGCCGTCAGGGCCTGATCGGCAAGGGCCTGCGCCAGAGCACCGCGCGGCAGATGCTGCTGCCCGCGATGGAGCGCGGCAATATCCATTTGCAGACCGATGCCCGCGTGGCGCGCATATTGGTGGAAGACGGACGGGCCATTGGCGTGGAGCTGGTGGACGGCAAGGTGATCCGCGCGCGGCACGAAGTGGTGCTGTCTGCCGGAACGGTGCAGACGCCGCAGATATTGATGTTGTCCGGCATTGGCCCCGCCGCCCATCTGAAGGAAATGGGCGTGGACGTGGTGCATGATCTGCCCGCCGTGGGCGAAAACTATCACGATCATGTGGCCAGCCCACTGCACATGGAAACCAGCGATTCCACCAGTTACGGCATCAGCTGGAAGGCTGCCCCGCGCGATATCGCCTGGTTCTTCTATTACCTCGCCACCCGCAAGGGACCGCTGGCGGGCAATGTGTTTGAAAGCGTGGCCTTCCTGCGCACCGATCCCAGCCTGACAAAGCCGGACGTGCAATTCGTGTTCCAGCCGGCCAAACGCCTGACGGTGAAGGGCGTGCCGTTCCCGGTGGGCCACGGCTATGCCATCAGCCCGGTGGCGCTGTATCCCAAGAGCCGCGGCACCATTCGCCTGGGCAGCAATGATCCCGCCGCCGCGCCGCTGATCGATCCCAGGCTGTTGCAGGAGCCGGAGGATATCCAGCCGCTGATCCGCGCGCTGAAGATCGCCCGCGCCGCCTTCGCCAGCGATGCCTTCAAGCGCTACAACGGCACCGAAGTGGCACCGGGCGCAGAGGTCACCAGTGATGCCGCGCTCGACGCCTATATCCGCGAGACCGGCTATACCGTTCACCACCCCGTGGGCACGTGCAAGATGGGCGCAGCGGGCGATGCCAGCGCTGTGGTCGATCCACAGCTGCGGGTTCGGGGCATTACAGGCCTGCGCGTGGCCGACGCCAGCGTCATGCCATCGGTCATCGGCGGCAACACCAATGCGCCCTGCGTGATGATTGGTGAGCGCTGTGCCGATTTCATCCTCGGCAAACCCGCATTGCCCGCCGCACAATTGCCGCCGACAAGCGTCGCACGTTACAAACCCGGAGCGGCAGAAGCCGCCTGACTGGAGAGAGAGCCTTGGCAAAGGAAACCATGATGAGCTGGCAGGTGGGTGATGTGAAAATCACCCGCATTGTCGAGATCTATAATTTCACCGACAACATCAACATGACCATCTCCGACGCGACGCCCGAAGAGGTGATCGCGCTGAAATGGCTGCACCCGCATTATGCCACGCCCGATGGCCAGCAGCGGATGAACTTTCAGGGCTTCGTGGTGCAGACGCCGGACCGCAACATCGTGGTCGACAGCTGCATCGGCGCCGGGCGCGAGCGTGAGTTCGATGTGTTCTGCAACCTGCCCGAAGGCTTCCTGCAGGACCTGGAGAGCCTGGGCATTTCGCGCGAGGATGTGGACACGGTGATGTGCACGCACCTGCACTTCGACCATGTCGGCTGGAACACCTACAAGGACCCGGCAACGGGCGAGTACAGGCCCACGTTCCCCAATGCCAAATACCTGTTCGGCAAGACCGAATTCGACGCCTGGCAGAACACCTTGCGCAGCGACGGCATCCACAACCCCAACCACATGATCGAATGCGTCGATCCGATCGTGGCGGCGGGCATGGCACAGTTCATCGACAATTATCACCAGATCGCGCCGGGTATTACGACCGAGCCGAGCCACGGCCACACGCCCGGCCACGTGCATGTGTGCATTGAAAGCAAGGGGGAGCGCGCGGTGATTACCGGCGACCTGATGCATCACCCGATGCAATGCGCCATGCCGCACCGCACCGCCACTTTCGACATGGACAAGGATGCCGGGCGCAACTCCCGCACCACTTTCGTCGACAAGTACAAGGACAGCGGCGTGGTGGTGATCGGCGCGCATTTCTTCGATCCCACGGCAGGCCATATCAACACGCATGGCGAAGGCGATGTGCGTTTTGACGGGCTGGGGCTGTAGGCCATGAGCACACCCATCCCCGATTATCCGCTCGACATCTTCACTCCCGATGCGGTGCGCAATGCGCGCGCGGTGGATGATGCCTTGCGTGAATTCGCCCCCGCCGTGCGCCTGCACGATGGCACGGTGATGATCGCGCGGCATGAACATGTGACCAGCGGCCTGCTCGACTGGAAGAGCTTTTCCAGCGCCAGCCGTCCGTGGCATGATCCCAATTCGCCAAGGCCGGAAATCCTCCTGACCGATGATCCGCCCAAGCATACGCAGGTGCGCAAGGTCGTGTCCGATGCGCTCAGCCCGCGTGCGCTGGAGCGAACCAAGGCGATCTTCCAGCAGGCCGCGCAGGAATTCGTGGATGAGCTTCGCGCCCGGGAGGGTGAGGCGGTGGACGCCGTGGGCGAGATCACCCAGGCCTTCATCTTCCGCGTGCTGCCCGATGTGCTGGGCCTGCCGCAGGAAGGCCGCCACCATATGCACGGCTTCAGCCAGATGGTCTGGGCCACGATGGGCCCGCCCGGAGAGCTGTTTGACGAGGCGATGGACGCCGATTTCTCCGCGGTGATCGAGTGGCTGGACAAGGTCTGCGCCCGCGATGCCATCGATCCCGAAGGCATCGGGGCGGAGTTCTTCCGTGCTGCCGACCGCGGGCAGGTGACGCTGGATGAGGCAAAGCTGCTGCTGCAGACCGTGCTCAGCGCCGGGGCCGACACCACCTATCTCACCATGGCCAACGCCATTCGCGCATGGGCCCTGTTCCCCGGCGAGTATGACAAGCTGCGCGCCAATCCCAAGCTGCTCCGTAATGCCTTTGACGAGAGCCTGCGGTGGGATTCGCCCAGCCGCATGGCCGGCCGCATCACCACCTGCGATGTGCCGATTGACGATTACATCGTGCCGGCTGGCACTCGCTGCGGGCTGATGTTCGCCGCCGCCAACCGCGATCCGCGTTACTGGGATGCGCCCGATGAATACCGGATAGAGCGAGATACCAAGCATTCGCTCGGCTGGGGATACGGAGTGCATGGCTGCGTGGGACGGATGCTGGCGCAGACAGAGGCGCAGGCGCTGCTGGGCACGATCGTGCGCGAAGTGGCGAGCTTCGAGATTGCCGGCGATTACGAACCGTGGATGACCACCGTCGGCCACGGTCCGATCAAGCAGCCCGTGCGGCTGAAGTTCGCCTGACACATAGTGGGATCGCCTGAATCAGCTCCGGTCACCATGATTCAGGCGATCCGCTATGCCCGGCATGAACGCACCGCCGCGGCCAATTTCACCGCGCCGGTGGACGATCATGACCTGCCCATGCCGCTGGATTATTATGTCTGGGCGATCCATCGCGAAGGCTTGCCGCCAGTGGTGGTCGATACCGGTTTCGGGGCGGCGGCGGCAGCGGCGCGGGGGCGGGAAATTACCCGCCCTATCCGCAAGTCCCTGCGCGATGCAGGCGTGGACCGGCTGGGCGTGACCGATGTGATCCTGACCCACCTGCATTACGATCATGCCGGCGGGATGGAGGATTTCCCCAACGCCCGCTTCCACGTGCAGGATGCCGAACTGGCCTTCGCCACCAGCCGTCACGTCTGCGACCACGGCGTGCGCGCACCTTTCGATGGGGAGCCGGTGGCGCAGCTGGTGCGCAAATTATACGCCGACCGCGTGGTGTTTCATGAGGGGGACGAGGAGTTCGCCCCCGGCATCCGCCTTCACCTCGCCCATGGCCATACGGCGGGGTTGCAGGTTGTCGCCTGCGACACGTCGCGCGGAACGGTGATCCTGGCCAGCGATGCCGCGCATCTCTACGCCAATATCACCCGCAGGCTGCCATTCCCCATTTTCATTGATGAGGCGGACTATGGCCGCGCGCAGCAGCGGGTGATGGAACTGGCGGGCGGATCGCTCGATCACGTCATTCCCGGCCATGATCCGCTGGTGCTGGCGTGCTTTCCTTCGCACAACGATATTGCCCGCGTCGACCTGCCGCCGCATAGGCCCGTTGCTGCGGCTTTGGAGGCATTATGACGACTATCGGATTTCTGGGACTGGGCCGCATGGGCGCGCCCATGGCCGCCAATCTGCTCAAGACCGGCCACACGCTGCTGGTGCATGACCTTTCGGATGAGGCAATTGCCGCGCTGGTGGCAAAGGGCGCCCAGGCAGCCGGATCAACCGCCGCATTGGGTGAGCGTTGCGACATCGTTTTCACCAGCCTGCCCACCCCCGCCATCGTGCGCGATGCGGTGCTGGGGCCGGACGGCATCTTCTCACGCGGCAAGCCTTCGATCTTCTGTGACCTGTCCACTTCCGGACCGCAGCTGGCGCAGGACCTTTCCGCCGCGCTGACCCCGCAGGGCGTCGCCTGTTTCGATGCGCCGGTATCGGGCGGGATCAAGGGTGCGGTGGACGGCACGATCTCGATCATGGTCGGCGGTCCTGAGGAGGAATATCAGCTTCTGCGTCCGCTGCTGGAAGCGATCGGCAAGCCCACGCACATGGGCGAAACGCCCGGCTCCGGCCAGACGATGAAGCTGGTCAACAATCTGCTGGGCGCGGTCGCCATCGGGGTGACGGCGGAAGGCATGGCCTTTGGCATCAAGGCCGGGCTGGACCCTGCGCGGATGATCGACGTGCTCAACCAGTCCACCGGCATCAATTCCGCCACGCGCGACAAATGGCCACGTTCCGTGCTGCCGCGCACGTTCGATTTCGGCTTTGCCGCCGCGCTCAGCCTGAAGGACACAAAGCTGCTGATGGATGAGGCCGCCGCAGCTGGCGTGCCCCTGCCACTGGGCAGGATCGTGCAGGATTACCTTGAACGCACGCTGGAACGCGAAGGGCCGGACGCCGACTTTACCGCCATCGCCAAGGTGGTGGAGGAAGCCGCCGGGCTGGACCCTGACTGCGGCTGATCACTCCGCAGGCGGAGTTGGCGCGGCAGCCTCATCCTGCCGTTTGCGGTCGATCAGCTTCTTGGCCACATAGCCGCCTGCGCCAAGCGCCACTATCGTTCCGATGCGCATTCTGCGCAGCACGGGCACGGCGATCATGCCCAGAACCGCGCCGCCTGTTCCGCCAATGCTGCGGGTGAATTTGGATGCCTGTGCGCCTGCGACAGCGCCGAAAATCTTGCCAATCATGTTGGGCTCCTTTGCTTTGCCTCCTAAACTGCCGGATAATGATGTTTGTTCCGCAATTCTGGAGTCGCCCCCATGCTGGCCGCCCTGCTCACCCTTATTGCCGCACAGTTCGATCCTGGCGCGCCGCTGACCGGCCAGTTCGATGGAACATGCCTTTATCCCGAAACCCTTCGCGAGCGGGCCGAAGGCGACAATCTGGTCACCTGCAACAGAGTGACCGTGGATGACAAGGGGATCGTTTTTGCATCGCGAAGCTGGGGCGTGAGGATGCGCTTTTCCGGCACATTCGAAGGCGACCGGATGACCGTGACCAGCATCGCCGGGCGCAATGGCGAACAGGTGGAGGCGCGCGGCACGTGCCAGATCTATTACGCCAACGAGGAAGTATCGACCATCGCCTGCACCGCCATCGCCCATGGCCGCGCCCACCTGGCCAATTTCGTGGTCTCCCGGCTCTAGGAAGGCGCCTGCCCAAGCTGACGCGCCGCCCTGTGCAGAAAATTGCTCAAATATCGTTGCGGATCGTCGCCAGCGCGCCGCCGTCGATTTCCCACTTGGCGCCGTTGACGTAGCTGGCTTCGTCACTGAGCAGGAAGCTGACCACATTGCCGACTTCAGGTGGCTGGCCAACACGGTTGAGCGTGGCCACTTCGCCCAGCTTCTTCATGCCCGCTTCCACGCTGTCGAACATCTGTTCCAGCATGCCCACGAGCAGCGGGGTCTCGATCACGCCGGGCATCACGCAGTTCACCCGCACGCCCTTTTGCGCCACTTCGGATGCCGCCGTGCGGGTCAGGCCGACCGCGCCGTGCTTGGTGGCATTATAGGCGCAGGCGCCCGCCAGTCCGCGTTCGGAACCGATGCTGGCGGTGTTGACCACCGCGCCCTTTCCAGCGGCGACCATGTGCGGAAGCACGAAGCGAAGGCCCAGGAACATGCCGCGCAAATTCACGTGCAGGACCTTGTCGAACATGGCGATGTCATATTCATGGGTGGGGGCCAGATCGCCCTCGATCCCGGCATTGTTGAAGAAGCCGTCGATCTTGCCGAACGCCTCCATCGCCGCCTTGGCATACCCTTCGACGGCGGCCTCATCGGCGCAATCGGCGACATGGGTGATGACGTGATAGCCCTTGGCCCGCAGCACATGGCCGCATTTCTCCAGCCGGTCTGCGGCGATGTCCACCATCAGCACTTCGGCCCCTTCGCGGGCGAGGATTTCGCAGGTGGCATAGCCGATTGCCCCGGCAGCACCGGTAACGATGACGGAATTTCCCACGTGGCGTTTGGTCATTTGGCAGCCTTTGACTTGCGGAAGGGCATGGTGAGCAGGAACAGGATCAGCTTTGGCGTCAGCAACTTCATCGCCTCTTTCGCCTGTTCGGGCGTGAGCGTGGCGGTCATCGGCATGGTGCCATAGACCTTGCCCTTCAGCACCAGATCATTGCCTTTGCGCTCGATCTTGCTGACCTGCATCAGCTCGGACTTGTCGGCGGCGTAGATCTTCATATGCGGATCTCGTCAAAATCGACGCCGATATCCTCGGCCATCACCATTGCCGTGGCGCGGCCTGCGCCGAACACGCCGCCGCCGGGATGCTGGAACGGGCCGACCAGATAGAGGCGGTCCACGCCCGGCACGCGGTACTGGCCCAGTTCCGGCGTGGGGCGGTGCGATCCGGACTGGTAGGTGGTGGTGGCAATGCCGTGCAGGTCGCCGCGGAAGAAGCTGGGCGATGTGCGCTCCATATCGACCGGTGAATCGCAGTGATAATCGAGCACGATGTCAGGCACATTCTCGATGAAATCCCCCATGCGGGCGATCATCTTCTCGGCGAATTCGCCCTTGGCCTCATCCCAGTTGCGGCCATCCTTGCGAGCATAGGGCACGTAATCCCAGGCGTGGAAGATGGCCTTGCCATCGGGCGCGCGGCTGGGGTCATGCTGGGTCAGCTGGCCCACACCCACCAGCGGCGTGGGGGAGAAATTGCCATAGCGCAGCTCGTCGAATGCGCGGCGCATGTCCTCATAACTATCGGGCATCAGCTCATACATAACCGCCGACAGCTCGCCGCCCTGCGCATCCTTCGCCTTGAACTTCATCGGCGCGTCGAGCGCGGCATGGACGGTGAAGCAGGCGGCATCGGTGATATGCGTGCGCCGCGCGTTCTTCGCCACGTTCGCGGGCAGGCTGGGCACCATGTCGGGCAGCACATGCGGATGGATCGCGCCGATAATGCCATCATTGGCAGACAGGCGATCGCCATTGTCGAGCACCACGCCGGTGGCACGGCTGCCATCGGAGACGATCTCGCGCACCTGCGAATTATTGACCACCTTGCCGCCGTGATCCTCGATGCAGGCGATCAGCGCATTGGTGAGCGAACCGGAGCCGCCAACGGGCACGCCGAAGCCGAATTTCTCGAGGAAGCCGAGGAAGACATAGGCGCCGATACCGGTGGCCTTTTCATCCGGGCTGACGAGGTTTTCACCCGCCACGCGGCCGAAATGCGCCTTCACCTTCTCATGCTCGAACAGCTCATCCATCAGGTCGAACGTGCTGACGGCCATGGTTCGCATGATCTCCCGCCCCTCGGCGGACTGGTCCATCATCGCGGTCTGCGCGCCCACCGGCATGGGCGGCGAATACAGCCCCGCCTGAATCATCGGCAGCCATTCAGCCGCCTGACGGCTCATTTCGAGGAAGGTCCTGGCGTCCTTCTCGCTGAAGTGACGAATGGCTTCGGCGGATTTGTGCGGATCGCGGTTGAGCGGCAGGGTGGCGCCATCCTCCCACACACTCATCATCGGCACTTCGGGGAAGAGATATTTCAGGCCGTATTTCGATTTCAGCCCCAGCTCGTCATTCAACAGCAGCGGATTGCCCTGGATGAAGATGTGGCTCATCGAATGCTGATCGTGATGGAAGCCGGGCCGGGTCAGCTCACGCGTCACCACGCCGCCGCCGTGCCATTCATTGCGTTCCAGCACGAGCACGCTCTTGCCAGCAACCGCCAGATAGGCGGCGGCGACAAGCCCGTTATGGCCCGATCCGATGACAATGATATCTGCGTCTGACATGCAATAATCCCTTAAAGGCAGGCCGACAGCGCGATGTCGGAGAGTTTCTGGCAGCGCACGATATTGGCCGCCTGCGTCATCACGCCCGCGCTGAGGAAGGAGAAGCTGACGTCGGCTTCCGGGTCGACCCAGAACAGCGTGCTGCCCGCGCCGTAATTGCCGAATGTCTCCGGACTGGCGAGCTGGCCGAACAGGTGGTGGAACACGCCGGTGCCGCGCACCTGGAAGCCCAGTCCCTGATTGCCCGGCGGAACGTCCCACCCGGCGCGCAGGGCCACTGCGCGGTAAAGCTCGTTCGGCATGTCGCCGGTGTGCACCTTGCGCGCCAGGCGGATCATGCGCGGGGAGAGGAGGCGTGTGCCCTCCAGCTCACCCTCGCGCCGCAGCATTTCGGCAAAGCGCCACAAATCGCCGGTGGTCGACGCGCAGCCGACATGCGGCGCCTCCACGGCAGGGTCCTCGAACAGCGCATGATCGCCTTCGATATTGCGCGACAGATGCTTGATCGGAACGGTGCCGCGCATGTCTGGCTTCACGTGGCGCGGATGAAGATCGGTACGCAGGCCCATGCTGGTGGAGTTCATCTTCAGTGGCGCGAACAGGTCTTCATGCAGCAGCGTCTGGTAATTGCGGCCCCTGGCATCGGTGCGCACCAGTGCCGTGCCCATCAGCACGTGGTTGACCAGCGGCGAATAATCGCAGCGCTCACCCGGCGGGGTGGCCCCGTGGACGTTGGCGATGCTCTCGTCGTAAAGCTCCTCCAGCCGGTCCAGATACATGCCCGGCTTGGGGCTCCACACACCCGGCATGCCCGCCGTGTGGGTCAGCAGGTGATAGAACGTGGCTTCCTGGCGCGGGATGCCGGTGAATTCCGGCAGCACGTCGCGCACCTTGGTGGTCAGCGCAAAGCGGCCTTCCTCAATCGCCTTCATGATCAGCACATTGGTGAAGGCCTTGGTGACGGAGAACAGCGAGAACACGTTGTCCTTCACCAGCGGCTTTGTGCCCGCCGCATCCTGCGCGCCGATCGCTTCATCGAACACCACCACGCCGCCGCGCCCGATTTGCAGCACTGCGCCGTAATAATCGCCGCGCGCGATGTCCTGCTCGATCACCGTTTTGAGATGATCCAGACGTTCCTGCCAAACTGCACCCATGATATTCTTTCCCTATCCGGCAGCGATGATGCCGCCATCTACAGCCAGCATTGCCCCGTTGATGAATGATGCCTCGTCGCTGAGCAGGAAGGCCACTGCCTGCGCTACGTCGGGCACCGTGCCGTTGCGGCGCAGCGGGATGTTCTTCGCCCTCTGCTCATATTGTTCGGCGGTGACGAAGCCTTGCGTAGCAGGCGTCGGCACGCTGCCCGGCGCGATGGCGTTGACGCGGATGTTCCGCGGGCCAAGTTCGCCCGCCAGCACCTTGGTGAGGCCGGCAATGCCCGCCTTGATCGTGGTGTAGGCGCCGGTGCCCGGCCGTCCGCGATAGGCGACGGGGCTGGAGTAATTGAGGATATTGCCCTGCGCACTCTCATCGCGGTGGGCAAGGAAGGCCTGCACGCCCCAGAACACGCTTTTCAGTCCTGCCGACAGCATGGTGTCGAGCGTTTCCTCGGTCACCTGCTCGATCGGTTCGTACACCAGCACCGATGCATTGTTGATCACCGCGCGCAGCGGCCCTGCATCCTTCGCGAAGTCCTCTGCCAGCTGGAAGAAGGCATCGCGGCTGCCGCAATCGGCGCCATAGCTGAAGGCCCGGCCGCCCGCGTCAATGATGGCATTGGCCACTTCGAACGCGGATTCCCCGTGAATATCCGCCACGCCGACAATCGCGCCTTCGGATGCGAGGTGTTTCGCAATCCCCTCACCAAGACCGCGTCCGGCGCCGGAGATCAGGATCGGCTGACCATCGAATCGATTGGCAGTACGCGCCATTTATTGAGCTCCAGACTTGTGTCGATCTGTGCCCCAGACCGGGCCGAAAATTGTGGGTTTCGAGAACCGGCGCGCAGCGGCCTTTTCGGGCCGTGAGCACCGGAAGCTCAGAAAGTCGCGATTTGCAGGCCGGTTTCGGGCGCAGAGCGGCATAAGTCAGTCCATCCCGAAGAGCTTGGCGGTGTAATGGCTGTCCATATATTCGCGCATCTTGTCGATCTTGCCGTTCGATATCTCGAACACCCAGCAATAGTCATTGTCATAGACCTTGCCGTCGGGAAGGCCGCCGGTGGAGTTGCTCTCCACGCAGACCCAGCCGTCGCGCGAAAACATGTTGTGCACATGAACCTTGGGATCGCCAGGGTTGAACATGCCGCGCACGGGGGCCAGGAACTTGTCGATGATGTCCATGCCGATGTGCTTTCCGGCACCGGCAATGTCCTTCACCTTTGGCTCCCACACGCTGTCATCGTGATAGAAGCCGCGCAGCTTCTCCAGATCGCCGGAGGACAGGACTTCGAAGAAATCGAGCACCAGCTGTTCGTTTGCATTTGCGGCCTTGACCATCACTTCAACTCCTCTTCGCCCAAACCACGGGCAGCATCCGACGGGGCCGGAATATTGGGCATGGCGCCGCCCTGATGCAGCGCCACCATTCCATACCGGCTCATGAACTTCCATGTCCCCTCGGTCTTCACATAGTGATCCTCGAACCCGCCGACATAGATCGCGCCCGATGGCTGCGGCGGCGTGGTGCCTTCGTGGCTGGAGAGCATGGTCAGGTAATTGGTCCCGCGCGCCTCGTTCTCGGAGATCACCTCCACCAGCACATTGGTGACGATGTGGCGCACCAGTATCGGCGGGCGGTCACGGAAGATCGCCTGCACGCGGTCACGCCCGTGATAGGGGTGATCGGGCTGGAACGGCCGCGCCAGTATGCAGTCTTGCGTGAACAGTTCGGCCAGCGCGGCGTGATCGCCGTTATCGGCATATCTGGCGAACAGCAGCGGCAGTTTGCCGCATTCATGCTCGATCAGCAGGCGTTTCTTGTCCTTCATCACTCGGCTCCCCCAGCTTGGGCTTCGGCATCGATTTCAGCAAAGGCTTCATTGACGATGCGGAAGCTGTCCACTGCCGCCGGGATGCCGGCATAGATGCCCACCTGCAGCAGAACTTCGCGGATTTCCTCCCGCGTCAGCCCATTGTTCAGTGCACCGCGTGTGTGGATTTTCAGTTCGTGGCTGCGGCCCAGCACCGCGATCATGGCCAGGTTGATGAGGCTGCGATCCCGGCGCGGAAGCTCTTCCTCGCGTCCCCAGTTCCAGCCCCAGCAATAGGTGGCGACCAGTTCCTGCAGCGGCGCGTTGAAAGGATTGGGATTGGATGTCGCCTTGTTCACATAGGCATCGCCCAGAACCTCGCGGCGGATTGTCATGCCGCGTTCGAACATTTCGGCGCCGGTCATTTCGGAAGGGTTCTTCGTGTCACTCATTGTGTCTATCCTCAAATCCTCATTGCAGCCGGAGATCGGCTGCATCGTCAAATGGGTGGAAATATTCGACGTCCTGCCCGCAAACAGAATGCCCCATCGCCGAGACCCCGGCTCTCCCCTCCAGCCATTTGGAATAGGCGCGAAACAAGGCGATACGCCCCTGCAGATTGTTCACGGAATCTGCTGGGCTGATGAAGGCTGAGCCGCCGAGGAGACCCATCGCCTGCCTGCAGGCCGCATTCTCCGGGAACCCAGCAACACAAATGGTATTGTAGCAGGCCTGGGCCTGACCAACAAAGACCCTCGTCCTTTCAATGCCCGCAGCGTTTTCGGTTTCGAGTTTCCTGGTTTGCCAGCCATCATACAGCATTTGCGCGCCGATGGTCACAGCAGAGACGACGACCGCAAATGGCGCCATTCGTGCGAACCTGGCCAAGCCCTTCATCCGATCACCCCGTAAACCGCATCAATCAGCCGCCTTGCGCGCGGGCCGTTATCGCCCACGGCATGCATCTGGTTGCAGCAGTATGAGAAGCCGAGCTTCGCGTCAGGATCGCCAAAGCCGATCGATCCGCCAAGGCCGTGATGGCCGAAGCTGCGCATGTTGGGCCCCATATAGACTGCTTCCGGGGTGTTGAGCAGCACACCCAGCGCCTGGTGATAAGGCCGGTCCTGCAGCAGCTCCATCTGGTTGTGCTGTTCGGTAATCATCGCTTCGAGCTGGTTCTTCGACAGCAGTGAAATGCCGTCCACCTCGCCCGTGGCCGCGCCATAGATGCGCGCCACGCCCCGCGCATTGCCGTGGCCCGATCCGCTGGCGATCTCCACTTCGCGCCAGCGCGGCGAGTTCATCGTGGCGTGCCATGGTTCGGACGGGTTCTGCAGGAAGGCAAAGCTGCGCAGCACCGCGCCATCCTGCCAGCCTTCGGGCGTGGTCGGCTTGTCCGGCACCGCCTGGTCCTTGGCCGCGAACAGCCGCGCGCCGGTGTTGGGCAGGACTTCGGCGACATGGCTCTGTTCAGCCGCATCCATTCCGCCAATGTTGTATTCCGCATGCAGCGGCCCGGTAACCTTTTCGCGCAGGAACGGCCCCACGGTCTTGCCCGTGACCCGGCGCATGATCTCTCCCAGCAGGAAGCCCTGATTATGCACGTGATAGGCCGCGCGCGTGCCCGGCTGCCACAACGGCTCCTGCACTTCCAGCGCATGGATATAGGCATCGAAATCGAAGAAGCCGCCGGGATACATGGTGTCCGTGGTCAGCACCGGAATGCCCGCGCGGTGATCGAGGCACCAGCGCACGAGGATGTCCTCTTTTCCATTCTGCGCGAACTCCGGCCAGTAATGCGCCACCGGCTTGTCGATATCGATCAGCCCGGCATCGACACACATGTTGAAGGCAATGCCGGTCACGCCCTTGGCCACACTCATCATGCAGACGGTGGAATGCTCGTCCCATTGCTGCGTGCGGGCGGAATTGGCCCAGCCGCCCCAAAGGTCGACCACGGTCTCGCCATCGATGACGACAGAGCAGCCCGCGCCCAGCTCCTCCTCTTCGCGGAAATTCTCGATGAAGGCGTCCACGGCCGGGCGGAAACGTTCATCATAGCGGCCCTTCAGCGGGAAGCTCCCGCCGCGTGCCTCAATCGTTTCGCTGAATTCCGCCTGCGACAAACCGTATCTCCCCAATATCGTGGTCTTTGCGACTCTAACGTACGTTACAACTAGGGAAGTGAGTCCACATGCGAAAGTGGCTTTGCAGCTTCAATTGCAATCGGCCATGATATGCGCCGGGAGAGTGTGATGCATGATGTGATTATCGCGGGCGGCGGGCCAACCGGCTTCCTCACCGCGCTGGGTCTGGCGCAGGCGGGCTGCGACGTGCTGCTGCTGGAAGCGGGCGATACCATTATCGATAGCCCGCGTGCGGCGGTCTATCACTGGTCGCTGCTGGACGGGCTGGAGCGGCTGGGCATTCGCGAGGAGGCCGAGGCCACCGGCATCGTGAAGGATGACTATACCTGGCTGATCAAGCGCACGGACGAGCACATCCGCTACCGGCTGGATGTGCTGGGCGATGTCACCCCGTTCAATTACAACATCAACATGGGTCAGGACGTGCTGGCCGGAATCGCCAGGGCGCGGCTGGAGAAGCTATCCAATGCCGAGATCCGCTTTGGCGCAAGGGTGGAGACGCTGGCGCAGGACGACGCCGGAGTAACGGTTACGCTGGCAGGTGGTGAGGAATTGCGCGCCAAATATGTGGTGGGCGCAGATGGCGCGGGCAGCACGGTGCGCGGGTGCCTGGGCCTGACATTCGATGGCTTCACCTGGCCGGAGCGCTTCGTTGCCACCAATGTCTATCATGACTTTGCCGGCGCTGGTTATGGCCTCTCCACCATGGTGGTGGACGAGAAATGGGGCGCGGTGATCGTGATCATCGCCCGCGATGGCCTGTGGCGCTGCACCTATATGGAAGATGCCTCACTGCCGGAGGAGACCTATCTCGACCGCCTGCCCGCCGCTTACGAGCACCTGCTACCCGGTAAGGATGGCTACCGCCTGTCCAGCGCCGCGCCTTACAAGATGCACCAGCGCTGCGCCTCCACCTTCCGCAAGGGCCGCGTGCTGCTGGCGGGTGACAGCGCGCATGTCACCAACCCCACCGGCGGCTTTGGCCTGACCACCGGCCTGTTTGACAGCTATGCGCTGTGGCCCACGCTGGCCGCCGTGGTGCTGGAAGGCGCGGACCCGGCGCTGCTGGACGTGTGGGCCAAGGAACGGCGCGACGTGTTCCTGGACAAGACCAGCCCGATGGCGATCCACTACAAGGACTTCCTGTTCCACGCCTTCCGCGGCGATGATGCGAAATTGCAGGATGCCGTGGCCGGAATGCGCCGGATGCAGAACGATCCCGACTATTGCCGCGAGCGGCTGATGTTCACCAAAGGGCTGGAGACGACCAGTCCGGCGGAGCGGTGATGGCTTTCCAAAGGTTCAGATTAGGGCTGCTGAATGATCATTTACTCTACCAAAACCCCGCCCAGAATGCTCTACCAAAGGCTCGTCATCGGTTTGATAATCATCACATTATTCATGCTGATGTATATCCTGCCTCTGTTCATGAATCGTGCAATTTCTGAAAAGTGGCTCGCCGACTTTTTGATTATTTGCGGTATTTTTTCGACATATTTGGTGATCATGCAATTCGCGCACAAAAACTACCGCGTGCGCGTTGATGAGGATTTTGTATGTTGGCGGAAAGTTGGCTTCAACCGCTCAGAAAAATCCGAGATCGCAGTTGGTCTTGGCGATTTTTCCGCACTGGTCGCTGAGGTTGGCACCCATGGCATGAACCCATTCGAAGCAGTGTTTCTGTTTCAGGACGCTGAGGAAACGCCAAGCATCACTCTGTCTCGGCAATATTTGCGCGACGCTGACATTGCCGAGCTGTTGCAACTTATCATCGCCGAATCCGACCCGGTCTGCGATCCGCTGTTGCTGGAATTTATCGCCAATCAATGAGTATCCGGATACTTCGGATCAATCCAGATACGCAATCGTCCGCAGCTCCACGCTCTGCCTAGGGGCGGCTCCAGCCAGCGCGGTGGTATCCTGAAAGGCGGAGTGCGCGGTGAACTGCACCGCGTCGCGCTCGGAGTCGAACAGCTTGAAGGCCAGCGCCTCGCTCGGCTGCATCTGCGGCACCCAGTACCATTTGTGCTCCGGATTGTAGGCCAGGTTGAAGCCCCATAGCGAGCGCGATGCGCCGCCGAGGCCGCCGATGATCTCGCTGTCGAACAGGTCGTCACGCGTCACCGTGCGCGCATCGCACAGGGCCAGCGGGGCGCTTTCGACCGGCAGGATCGGCCGCCAGACGTTGATCAGCATGTGCCGCTTCGCCAGCCGCCGCTCTGCCTCTTCCGCAGGCAGCAGGTCGCGCGTGTAGTCGGCCACGGTGCGTGCGCCGTAATCGACATGGGCGCCGAATGCGGGCTGGTTGTGGCCGTGGGTGCCACTGGCACTGGTGCGGATGATCGGGCCGAAGCTGACCACCTTGTCCGCCCCGGTCAGCGCTTGCACCAGTGCCTCGGTCTGGCGGCAATAGGTGGCCAGCTGGTCTGCATCGGTATAGTCGGCAATGCCGCTGGACCGGTCCACCAGCACGAAGCCGTTGCGCTCCAGCGCCAGCTCTTCTGAGTGCGGGCGCAGGTCGTGAATCGTGATCTGCCGCTCGTCTCCGGGCCAATAGCTGCGCTCGCGGTCGCCCGCATAGAAAGTCGCCTTCTCGCCGCGCACGACATATTTCATCGTGGTTTGCACGTCGCGGGTCTGGGTGTGGGTCATGCTGGCATCCTTGGCGGTCTTATTCTTTTGACGGACCTTATTTAGCACCATAGCCTTGCGTGCAAGCCGCCATCGAGCGGCATGGGAGAGGGAGGCCAAGGGGCCATGCACGTAGTCGATCCGCGTATCGTGATGCGCGAGCGTCCGATGAACCTGAAGCAATACGGCGTGGTGGCGCTGTGCGTGCTGATCAACATGATCGACGGGTATGACATTCTGGCACTGGCGCAGGCAGGCAGCGCGCTGAAGACCGAATGGGGCATGAGCGATGCTGCGCTGGGCACATTGCTGGCCATGAACCTGGTCGGCATGGCGGTGGGCGCGCTGGGCGTATCGCCGGTGGCGGACCAGTGGGGCCGCCGCCCGGCGATGCTGATCTGCCTGCTGTTCATGAGCATCGGCATGGCGATATCCGCCGGGTCTGACGGCTTCCTGGTGATGGCGACGGGCCGCCTGATCACTGGCATCGGCATTGGCGGGATGACCAGCACCGCAGGCACTCTGGCGCTGGAATATGCCAGCCAGAAGCGGCGCGAATTTGCCACCAGCGCGGTGGCGGCGGCCTATCCCGTGGGGACCATCATCGGTGCCTATGTCGCGGTGGCGGTGCTCGACACCTATGGCTGGCGCGGTATCTTCTGGGTGGGCGGATCGCTGTCTGCCATCCTGTTCCCGATCGCCTTCATCTGGCTGCCCGAAAGCCTCGACTTCCTGCTGACGCGCCAGCCCAAGGGCGCGCTGGAAACCACCAACAAGGTTCTGCGACGCATGCGCGTGCCGGAGATTTCACAGCTTCCGCCGCGCCCGCAGGATTCGACCGAAGGCTCCACCGCGCTGAGCGAAATCCTCCAACCGGTTCACCGAAACGAGCTGATCTTCAAACTGTTCATCGCCCATGCGCTGAACATGTTCGCCTGGTATTTCATCATCAACTGGGGACCGCCGCTGGTGGCAGAGGCAGGCGCGTCTGACGCGCTGGGCGCGCGCTATTCGGCGTGGGTTTCCTATGGCGGGATCATCGGCGGCCTGTCCGCGGGCTTCTTCTGCGGCGTGGTGGGCGTGAAACGGATGATGTGGCTGACGATGGTCAGCCTGGCCATACTGATCACCCTGTTCGGCATGTTCGTGGGCAATCCCGGTGCGCTGCTGATCATCGCCCCGCTGATGGGCGCGGCGCTGTTCGGCTCCGCCGTCGCCAACTGGCTGACGATTGCCTATGCCTTCCCGCCCTATCTGCGCGCCACCGGGCTGGGCTTTGCCACCACGGCGGGCCGCGTGGGATCGATCTTCGGACCGATCGTGGGCGGCGCACTGCTGGGCACGCGCGAGGCCCCGCTCGACCTTGGCTTTGCCACCATCGACATCAGCATGAGCGTGGCCGCAGTCTGCGCAGTGATGGCGGTTCCGGCGATCCTGTCAGCCCTGACCTTCAACCGCGCACGGCGGGTAGAGCCGGGACGCTAGCGAGGGCTGTCAGAACCGTTCCGGGCGGTCAGGAGTGGAAGGCGGCCACGGCGGGGCCGCTGTCGGTATATTCGCGCATGCGGGCGATCTTGCCGTCTTCATCGAAGGTGAAGACGAAGCAGAAGTCGTTCACATAAGAACCGCCCCTGATCAGCGGGCTGTCACAGGCGGTCATCACCACCACGTTGTTGCCATCGATCAGCGTGCCCTGATGGGTGAAGCGAATGCCGTCCACCAGCAGTGAGCGCGCGCCATCCAGCAGCGCCGCCAGCTGCGATGGCTCCATCCATCCCTGCCCCGGCAGCCAGATTTTCGCACCCTCGGCGAAATAGCCCAGCATGGCCTTGGTATCGAGCGCGCGCACGCATTCCAGATAGGCAAGCGCTGTCTTTTCCGGATCGAAGCTCATGCAGCCATTCCTTCTGTCTTGCGCGCCAGTATGCGCGGATTGGTTTCGGCCACGAACAGCGCCACCAGGCCGCCCAGCGCGGCCAGCCCCAGTTGCACATACAGCGCCACGTCGAGCGAGTAGCTGTCTGCCAGCCGCCCGGTGATAGGTGGCAGGGCAAAGCCGCCGAAGATCTCTCCCACCGCCACAACCGCGCCCATGGCGGTGGCGGCGCGCACACGGCCCAGCGTTTCCGCCGGGATGATGCCCATGAACAGGGGGAAGGAGCCAAGGCCCATCCAGCTGACAAACAGTAGCGCCGCGAGCATGGGCGCGGGACCCTGCACCCACAGCAATGTGGCGGGCGCGATCATCATCAGCGATACGAACAGCACCAGCGCAGGCTTGCGTCCCACGCGCTCTGAAAGCAGGCCAGCCAGCACCGCGCCCGCTGCCGGCGAGAAACCGATGGTGGCCATGATGTTGCTCCATGTTGCAGGAGCGATGCCGCGCGGGCCATCAAGGTAGAGCGGCATGAAGATCGATCCGATCACCACCGTGCCCACCCCGAAGATGCTGACGATCGCACACAGCAGGATATTGCGGGTGGCCATGAGCGAGCGCATTTCGCGCAGTTCGCGCATTACCAGTGCGCCAATGCCCAGCGATGCAGCGGATTTGCGGGCGGCCACCGTTGCGGGATCAGGCTCCGGCTCTGAAATCTTGCGCCAGATGATGGCGGCCAGGATCAGGCCGGGCACACCGGCCAGGAAGAAGGCCATCCGCCAGTCATAGGCCTCGGCGATGCGCACCAGCACGATAGGGGCGAGCGCTGTGCCGATGATCGAACCGAACACGTTCTGGACGATGCCCGCGTTCAGGCCCTTGCGGCTTTCTGCCGAGGCGGCGACCATGATCGCCAGGCAGATGGGCAGGAACGGCCCCTCCGCCGCGCCCATCACGATCCGGCTGGCCAGCAGCGAACCGAAGCTCCACGCCAGGCCGGACATCATCGAGCAGAAGGAGAAGATCACCAGCGCCGCAATCAGGAACGGTTTGCGCCGGCCGATCAGATCGGACCAGCGGCCCACGAAATAGGCGCCCAGCGCCCAGGTCAGCGACAGGCCGGAGCCGAGCCAGCCCAGTTGTTCATTGCTCAGGCCCATGTCGGCCTGCACCGCAGGGCCAAGGAAGGTCATGGACATGCGATCGAAATAGGCAAAGCCATAGGCCAGACCCAACAGCAGCAAGACTGTCAGCTCATAGCCTCTGGGAAATTTGGTCCCCTTGTTTTCGCTCATGAATTTCCCTCCCCAATGAACGTTTATGGCCGAGTTTCAGCCATTTGGACCTGTTGTGCAAGCGCAACATTGGTCAATCTGGCTATGCGATTGCTGCTGAAACCGGTGCTTTTTGTGTTGCTTGATTACGACAATGGCCACGCAATGGAATGGTTTTCTGCCTAGATGCCCTTGCTCCGACCCAAACTACAGCTAGAGATGCACACAGGGAGAGGAGACGGTCGGCTTCTTTGCGAGTCTGGCATGCTTCCTCCTTACCGGTCTTAGAGCACAGCTGTTTAAAGGCGTGCCAGGACACAATCGTAACACCAAGCGAGCGCCTCTTTCGGGTCTCGCCAGGGGAGGATGCCTGATGAAGTTCAAGACGCTCAGCGTTGCGTCGTCGCTTGCCATAGTGGCAAGCATGGCCGCGCCAGCATATGCTCAGGACGCCGAAGGTGATGAAGGTGCGCGCACCAACACCATCGTCGTGACTGCGGAATTCCGCGAAACCAACCTGCAGGACACGCCAATCGCCATTACCGCCGTCAACGCGGAAATGCTCGAAGCGCGCGGCCAGACCGACATTGCACAGGTCGCCGCACAGGCACCGAACGTAACTCTCAAGCCGCAGCCCCAGAACGGTGGCTCGGGCCTGATCGCCTTTATTCGTGGCGTCGGCCAGGTCGACTTCAACTACGCGCTCGATCCGGGTGTGGGTGTCTATGTCGATGACGTGTTCATCCCGACGCTCTCCAGCTCGCTGCTGGAACTGATGGATCTCGATCGCATCGAAGTTCTGCGCGGTCCGCAGGGCACGCTGGCTGGCAAGAACTCCATCGGTGGTTCGATCAAGCTGTTCAGCGCCCGTCCTGAAGGCAGCGGCGAAGGCTATCTGCGCGCAACCTACGGTTCTTTTGACCGTATGGAACTGCGCGGCATGGCCGACTTCGAAGTGGCTGATAATCTGTTCGCCCGCGTATCCGGCTTCGGCCGCAGCGTGGACGGCTATGTCACCCAGCTCGATTACGGCCTGACCCATCCGGGTTCCAACGTTCCCAGCAACAATGCTCGTGGACGCGGCAACCCTGACAACACCACGATGGGCGGTTCCAACACGACTGCTGGTCGTATTGCGCTGCGCTGGGTTCCGACCGATCGCCTGGAAGTGAACATCTCGGCTGACTTCTCCTCCACCAAGGGTGAAGCTGGTCCGACCGTTCTGCTGGCTGCCGGTAAGGCAACCGGTGGTGCGACAGCGTTCGATCCGTTCTCTGACAATCCTGCCGCAAGTGTCGGCAATGGCATTGCCGGAACCGAGATCTATAACGATGATGATGAGCTCGTCGGTTACGGTGCTTACGAATCGCTGCCTTGGCTCACGGGCCTTGATGGCGACGCTGTTCCGGTAAACTGCGCCTTCGTTCCGAACGGCCCATACAGCTGCGACAACATCGGCAACGCCTTTGGTGATCCGGGCTTCATCGCATATTCCAACTTCCTGGATGCGCGCACCCCGACTTCCCAGGCGCCTTACAAGCCCTATTCTGCCTTGCAGAACCAGGACTTCACCGGCTGGGGCATTCACAGCAATGTCACCTATGATCTGATGGACGACCTGCAGGTTGTCTGGATCAGCTCCTGGCGTGAATATGAATCCAAGTGGGGCCAGGATCAGGACGCAACTCCTGTTCCCGTGGCACAGCTGGACAACCAGCTGAACCACCGCGCATGGAGCCAGGAACTGCGCCTGAACTTCGAACTCGCCGATGGCATGGTCGAAGGTACGGTTGGCGGCTTCCTGCTTGATCAGGCTGGCGAATATACCGCGCGTGTTGACCTCAACTACGCTGGTATTGACTTCATCCACGGTCCGGACACCACGCCCAGCACGACCAAGGCAATCTTCGGTACTGCTACGCTCCATCCGACCCCGGATATGAGCATCACCGGTGGTCTGCGTTATACGAAGGACAAGAAGGTCTACACCTACTTCCGGTCCAACCCGGATGGGTCCTATCCCTTCGATGACTACAACCCGGAAACCGATGGTCCGCCGATCTGCGAATACTTCTACGGTGCCGATCCTGACTTCGGTGGCCCGGTTTCGCTTGGCAACACGCCTAACTGTCTGCTGACCGGCCTGTTCGGCCTGTCTGACTCCTTCCGGGGTGATCGTTTCGACTGGCGTGTCTCGGCCGACTACCGCTTCTCCGACGAGTTGCTGATGTATGCGTCGGTTTCGACGGGCTTCAAGGGCGGCGGTGTTAACCCGCGTCCGTTCTTTGGTCCTTCGGCCGGTAGCTGTGACCCTGCAGAGGGTTATGTCGGCGGTCCGTGTAACCAGCTGAAGTCGTTCAATCCTGAAACGATTGTCACGTACGAAGTAGGCTTCAAGGCCGACTTGCTTGACCGTCGCCTGCGCTTGAACGGTGCTGCATTCTACAATGATTATTCCAACATCATTCTGCAGCTCTCGGCTTGCCCGGCATCTCCCTGCCTCCAGCCCAACAACGTCGGCTCTGCCGAGGTCAAGGGCTTCGAGCTCGAGTTCGCAGCCTTCCCGGTTGACGGTCTCTCGTTCGATGGTGGCCTGTCCTACCTGGACTTCCAGTATGATACGGCTTCGGTCGCTCCTGCTGGCCTGACCGGTAACGAGGTAACGCCTTACACGCCGGAATGGACCTACAGCCTGGGTGGTCAGTACGACTATGAAATGGACGCCGGTACGGTCATGTTCCGTGTCGACGGTGCGTATCAGTCGGCTATCTACACCGACAGCTTCAACACCAGCTGGAGCAAGATCGACGGTTACTTCGTAGCCAACGGTCGCATCGGCTTCACCACTGCTGATGAAGAGTGGAACGTTGCTCTGGAAGTCCAGAACATGTTCGACAAGTACTACTTCAACAGTGTCAGCGACGTTACCGGTTCGCTCGGCCTGGTTACCGGTGTGCCCGGCCTGCCGCGCACCTGGTCACTGTCCGTCGGACGCCGCTTCTAATCGGATATGCCCCCGCCTCGTGCGGGGGCAGATTCGGTCCGGAAGGATCACAAGAAAAAGGGGCGCGGATCACATCGATCCGCGCCCCTTTTCTTATGCCTGCCTTTCGCGTGGAGGCATTGCTGCCGTCACACCGCGCTTGGCCGGTGCTATCCTGAATTCAGCCTTTCGCGCATTTCCTTGCCCGGCTTGAAATAGGGTACGCGCTTGGCCGGCACTTCCACCGCATCCCCAGTGCGCGGATTGCGGCCGAGGCGCGCATCGCGTTCCCGGGTGGAGAACGTGCCGAAGCCGCGCAGTTCAACCCGTCCGCCTTCGGCAAGACGCGCAGAAATTTCCTCGAAGAAAACATCGACAACCTGCTCGATTTCCTCAGGACGCAGGTCCGGATTGTCTTCGGCGAGTGATTGCAGCAGTTCGGATCTTATCATTTCCGTCCCTTTCGGCCCGGCGAAAGCCAGACACATATTGCCAAGCTTGCGGCATACCCGACCCGATGGCATGCCGACATGATCGTGAACATGACAGAAGTGTGTGCCCTGCGCAATTGTCGAGTTTTTACAAGTCCTGCGCGGCGCATTGGGACGCGCTACCAAGCCTTGAGACAGGCCCGCTACAGGTGATGTCAGGCGCTGCGAGGCGCTGCGAGGCGCTTCAGGCCAGGTCGGTCAGCTCTGCAAGAGAGATATCAAGCCGTTCCATCTTGCGGCGGATTTCGGGCCATTCTTCCTGCAGGAAGATATCCCTTTCCGCATTGCGCAGCTTGTCTGCCGCCCCTTCGCGAACGAACATGCCCACGCCGCGCTGCACGCGGATCAGACCGTCTGCCTGAAACTGCTGATAGGCCTTGGCCACGGTCAGCGGGTTTGCGCCCTGGTCCGCAGCGAAGGCGCGCACCGATGGCAGCATCCCGCCCTCGGCATACTCCCCCTCGATAATCGAGGCGGCAATCCGGTCGCGCAGGCGGAGATATACGGGCTTGGTTTCGCTCATGTCAGGTGATGCAGTGCCATAATACAGCGTGTCGGGTCAAGCTGCATGCGGCAGGCCGCCCGGTTTCGCATGCAACAAAACAGGCTTCACAGCCGCGTTTCTGCCGTTAGGGTGCCACGCTTGGCGCGCGCAAAGCGCCTGACAAAGGGGCTGGGGATCGCAATGAAAGACATGGGCCGATGAAAGAGCTGGCACTTTGGAACGAGGGCGACTGGGTCGCCGCCATCGCCGCGGTCATTCTTGCCGCCTTCCTGGTGGCAGGCGGATTGATCGCCGCCAGCCGCCAGCCGGAACCACTGGGCCATCCCAAGGGCCTGTACATGCTGTTCTTCGCCGAGATGTGGGAGCGGTTCTCCTATTACGGCATGCGCGCCCTGCTGATCTTCTACCTGACCCAACACTGGCTGTTCAGCGATGGCGAAAGCACGGTGATCTACGGCGCCTATGGCAGCCTGGTCTATATCACTCCGGTTCTGGGCGGCTGGCTGGCAGATCGCTATCTGGGCCAGCGCAAGGCAGTGTTGTTTGGCGGCGTGTTGCTGGCGATGGGCCATCTGTTCATGGCCTTCGAAGGCACGGGCGGACAAGGCGATTCCACGATCAACATATTCTGGCTGGCACTGGCCCTGATCATCGTCGGTTCCGGTTTCCTGAAAGCCAACATCTCGGTGATGGTGGGCCAACTCTACACGCTCACCGATGGCCGGCGTGATGCAGCCTACACAATCTTCTACATGGGCATCAATGTGGGCGCGGCGGCAGGTACGATCCTGGTCGGCTATCTCGGTCAAACCATTGGCTGGGCCTTTGGCTTCGGACTTGCCGGAATCGGCATGGTCGCGGGCCTGATCGTCTTCGTGCTGGGCAAGGGCCTGCTGCGTGGAGCGGGTGAAGCGCCCCACATGCTCGCCAGGAGCAAGGAAATCACGATCTACGTTGCCGCAATTGCCTCGGTGGGCCTGATGTGGGGTCTGATCCAGTACCGCGACGTGATCCAGACGCTGCTGATCGTGTCGGGCGTGGGCCTGCTGGGATATGTGCTTTACGAGGCGTTCAAGCTGCCCAAGCAGCCACGCGAACGCATTTTCGCCATCCTGTTCCTGATCGCCCTGAACCCGCTGTTCTGGGGCCTGTTCGAACAGGCCGGCGGCAGCCTCAACCTCTACACCGATCGCTATGTGGAGATCGGCAATGTGCCGTCATCGGTGTTCCAGTCGATCAACCCCATTTACATCATCCTGTTCGCCCCGCTGTTCGCCATGCTGTGGCAGTGGCTGGGCAAGCGGGGGCTGGAACCTTCCGCCCCGGCCAAGTTCGCCCTGGCATTGTTCCAGGTGGGTGCGGGCTTCCTGGTGTTTGTCTGGGGTGCGAACACCGTCGGCCCCGAAGTGATGACCCCGGTGCTGTTTGTCTTCCTGATCTACCTTTTGCACACCACGGGTGAGCTGTGCCTCAGCCCCGTTGGCCTCTCCGCCATGAACCGCCTTGCCCCCAGTTTCATGGCATCGTTAATCATGGGCGCATGGTTCTACATGACCGCAGTGGGCAATTTCGTCGGCGGCAAAATCGGCGAAGCGACCGGCGGCGAGGGCGGCGAGATGAGCCGCGACCTGGTGCTGACAGTCTACAACCAGATAGGCTGGGTGGCGATTGGCGTGGGCGCGGTGGTGCTGGCGCTCAGCCCGATTGTGAAGCGGTGGATGCACCTCGATACGCTGGAGGACGACAATGTGGGCGATGACCTGCTGGGCCAGAGCGAAGTGGGTGAACCGTCAGCCGGCGGCATGCATCCGGAGGTGCGGGGGTAGGGTTAGGCCCGTAGTCTGCTGCTGATAGCCTGCCTGCACATGGGTGCGGGCAAGCCAGTCAGGCACTCCTAGGCCCGCGCTTCTTCCACGCCGGCGCTGTTGTGGCGCAATGCATTGAGCACGGTTTCCACGATATGCGGGGCATTGAGGCCGGCCTGCTCATATTGCTTTTCAGGCGTGTCGTGATCCTGGAAGATATCGGGCAGGCGCAATGTGCGGATCTTCAGGCCGCCATCCAGCAGCCCCTCGTCACTGGCCAGCGTCAGCACGTGGGCGCCCAGCCCGCCGATGGAGCCTTCCTCCACCGTCACCACCACTTCATGGGTGGTGGCCAGCTTGCGGATCAGATCTGCATCCAGCGGCTTGACGAAGCGCAGGTCCGCCACCGTGGTGGAAAGGCCCTTGGCCACCAGCGTATCAGCCGCAGCCAGCGCTTCTGCCAGACGCGAGCCGAGCGAAAGGATGGCCACCTTGCCGCCCTTTTCGTCCCCGCGAACAATCCGGCCCTTGCCGATTTCCAGCTTTTGCGGAACCTCCGGCATGGCCGCGCCCACGCCATTGCCGCGTGGATAGCGGAAGGCGATGGGGCCATCGTCATATTCGGCGGCGGTATAGGTCATGTGGACCAGCTCCGCTTCATCCGAAGGGGACATCACCACCATGTTGGGCAGCGTGGCCAGATAGGTCAGGTCAAAACTGCCCGCATGGGTTGCGCCATCCGCGCCCACCAGTCCGGCGCGATCGATGGCGAAGCGTACCGGCAGGTTCTGGATCGCCACATCGTGCACGATCTGGTCAAAAGCGCGCTGCAGGAAGGTGGAATAGATTGCCGCAAATGGCCGCATGCCCTGCGCGGCAAGGCCGGCGGCAAAGGTCACACCGTGCTGTTCGGCAATGCCGACATCAAAGGCGCGCTCAGGATGAGCGGCGGCGAATTTGTCCACCCCGGTGCCCGAAGGCATGGCGGCGGTGATGGCGCAGATCTTCTCATCGCTTTGCGCCAGCATCGCCAGCGTTTCCCCGAATACGTTCTGATAGGCGGGCGGTCCGGCCTTGGACTTGGCCTTTTCACCCGTCACCACATCAAACTTGGGCACGCCGTGATATTTGTCAGCCGATTCCTCGGCCGGGGCATAGCCCTTGCCCTTTTGCGTCACGACATGGATCAGCACCGGGCCTTGTTCACTGTCGCGGACATTTTCCAGCACCGGCAGCAGATGGTCCAGATTATGGCCATCGATAGGGCCGACGTAATAGAAGCCCAGCTCCTCGAACAGAGTGCCGCCGGTCACCATGCCGCGGGTATATTCCTCTGCCTTGCCGAGCGACTGGTGCACCCGGCGTGACAGCTTCTTGGCCAGCTTGGAGGCGATCGAGCGCAGGCCGAGATATTCGCTGCTGGAGATCAGCCGCGCCAGATAGGCCGAAAGCCCGCCCACCGGCGGCGCAATCGACATGTCGTTGTCATTCAGGATGACCACCAGCCGGTTGCCCGCCTGTTCGGCATTGTTCATCGCTTCATAGGCCATGCCCGCGCTCATCGCGCCATCGCCGATCACCGCAATGGCCTTGCCCGGATTGCCGGTCAGCTTGTTGGCGACGGCAAAGCCAAGCCCTGCGGAAATGGAGGTGGAGCTGTGCGCCGCGCCGAACGGATCATATTCGCTTTCAGACCGCTTGGTGAAGCCGGACAGCCCGCCGCCCTGGCGCAAGGTGCGAATCCGGTCGCGCCGCCCGGTGATGATCTTGTGCGGATAGGCCTGGTGGCCAACATCCCAGATCAGCCGGTCCTGCGGCGTGTTGAACACATAGTGCAGGGCCACGGTCAGTTCGACCACGCCCAGGCCCGATCCCAGATGCCCGCCGGTGGAACCGACAGCATCGATCATCTCGGCGCGCAGTTCATCTGCCAGTTGCCGCAATTGTGCGGGTTCCAGCTTTCGCAGATCCAGAGGAGTGTCGACCTGGTCGAGCAGCGGAGTTTCGGGCCGTAAAGTCATTACAGGGTCTTACAACCACCAACCCAAGCTGTCGATGAACGAGAACGTGGCATTCAACCGGCGCATTCTGAGCATAGTCCGCGCAGCTCCACCACCGGGCGCACATCGGAAAAACCGGCCTTTTGCCCCGCTTCGCGCAGGGCGGTGGTCAATTTGTCATCATCGAAATGGTCTGCCTGGCCGCAATCATCGCAGATCAGGAAGATGCAATCATGCCGGCATCCGGGATGGCTGTTGGCGAGATAGGCGTTGGCGCTTTCAATCCGGTTGGCCAGATTCGTGCGCACGAACAGGTCCAGGATTCGGTAAACGCTGTTGGCCGCAACGCGCTTGCCGCGGTTCTGGCCGACCAGTTCGGCAATGTCATAGGCGCTGGCAGGGCGTTCCTGCGCGGCCAGAGCGCGAAACACATCCGCGCGCATGGCTGTCCACTGCTCACCCGCCTGCGTGAGGACCTGTTCAGCCTCCTCAATCAGCCGGAGGCCCGAATGTTCGTGATGCTTGTGACCCGTCATCGCACCGATATAGGTGCAGCTTCCCCCATGGGCAAATGCCGCGGCGTTTATCCGGTGCGGAAAGTGCTGCGGTACAGCTGCGGGAACTCTTCGCGCAGTGCCTCCACCTTGGGAGCATCCCAACGGCGGATATAGGGATTGGTGGGATTCCTGAGCGAGAAATCCTGATGATATTCCTCCGCCTCATAAAAAGCGCGCGGGTTCTCGATCGCCACCACGATGGGCCTGTCCCACACCCCGCTGCGCCCCATTTGCGCCAGGTAAGCCTGCGCCACGGCGCGCTGTTCGGCGTTCATCGGGACGATGGCGGAGCGATACTGCGTGCCGTGATCGGGACCCTGGCGGTTGAGCAGGGTCGGATCGGCACCAACCGAGAAGAGGATTTGCAGCAGCTGGTCATAACGGACCACAGACGGGTCATAAACCACCTTCACCGCCTCTGCATGACCGGTCACGCCAGACGATACCAGCGAGTAGCTCGCCTGCTGCTGTGTGCCGCCGTGATAGCCCGATACGGCGCTTTGCACGCCGCGCGTGTGGGAGAAGATCGCCTCGATCCCCCAGAAGCAGCCTCCTGCGAAAATGGCGGTCTGCAAGCCGCTCTCATCCGCCTGCCTAGTGGCGACGGGCGCGTTGAAGACCTCTTCAGCGGAAGAGGGCGTGGCGGTGATGGCTACGCCGGCAAGCGCGGCGGCAAGGAGTGCGGCTTTGAACTTCATCATGAACCTCCAAGGTGTGGGAGGATATTCGCGGCAAGTACCACGGCAGTTACACCGAAGCCGAGAAGGAATGAACGATAAAGTTCGGCGGTAAACAGACCCATGGGAAATTGCTTTCTGCGAATTCTTTATTGCACCCTATGTAGGCACGAATGTCTTGCATGCGGCTGAACAGGCGCAAACTCGCCGCAGCGCTGCGTCGCTTCATCGTGATTCGGGCGGGGAAGCAGGCTTTGCGGCCCCGAAAGGCCGGTATCACAGGCCCGATATCAGAATTCCTGAAGCTTCAGCGCAGCAGTGGCGCATCAGTGGAGCATCAGTGGCGGAAATGGCGCATCCCGGTGAAAACCATCGCCAGGCCCGCGTCATCGGCCGCCTTGATCACCTCGTCATCGCGCATCGCGCCACCCGGCTGGATCACGACGCTGGCACCGGCTTCCAGCGCCACTTCAATGCCGTCGGCAAAGGGCAGGAAGGCATCGGACGCCATCGCGCTGCCAATGGTGCGCGGATTGTCCCAGCCGGCGGTCTGCGCCGCTTCGCGCGCCCGCGCGGCGGCGATGCGCCCGCTGTCACGCCTGTTCATCTGGCCAGCGCCAATGCCAGCCGTGGCGCCATCCCTGGCAAAGACGATGGCATTGGACTTCACGTGCTTGGCCACTTTCCAGGCGAACAGGCAATCGGCCAGTTCTTGTGCACTGGGCGCGCGCTTGCTGACCACTTTCAGGTCACCCGGTCCGATATCGCCCGCATCGCGCGATTGCAGCAGCATGCCGCCGGCAATGGATTTCATCTGCAGGCCGGGACGCGCGGCATCGGGCAGATCTTCCACCAGCAGCAGGCGCAGGTTCTTCTTGGCGGCAAAGGCCGCGCGCGCAGCATCGTCCGCACCCGGCGCGATCACCACTTCGGTGAAGATCTCGCAGATCGCCCGCGCGGTTTCTCCATCCAGCGGGACATTGGTGGCAACAATCCCGCCAAAGGCAGACACGCTGTCGCAGGCCAGCGCCTCGCGCCAGGCTTGCAGCAGGGACGGTGCCTGGGCCACGCCGCAGGGGTTGGCATGCTTGACGATCACCACCGCCGGATCGCCGCCGGCAAATTCCGCAACCAGTTCCAGCGCCGCATCGGCATCGTTGTAATTGTTGTAGGACAGCTCCTTGCCCTGCACCTGCTGCGCCTGCGGAATGCCGCGCGCGCCCACGCTCTGCGGCAGATAGACCGCAGCCGTCTGGTGCGGGTTTTCGCCGTAGCGCAAAGTGTCCTTCAGGGTGAAAGCCAGCGGCAGCTTGTCGACAAAGGGCGTGGCTTTCAGCGCGTCTGGCCCCAGCGGATTGGAGAAGGCATCGGCAAAGGCGAACCAGTTGGCGATGGCGGCATCATAGCTGGCGGTCTTGGCAAAGGCCTTGCCTGCCATGCGGATGCGGAAGGCGAGGCTGGTGGCACCGTCCTGCGCGTCCAGCTCCGCCAGCAGTTCTGCATAGTCGGATGGATCGGTGACGATGGTCACGAAACCATGGTTCTTGGAGGCGGAGCGGACCATTGCCGGGCCGCCGATATCGATGTTCTCGATGATCTCGTCCCGGCTCGCCCCGCGCGCCACGGTCTGTTCGAACGGGTAGAGGTTGACCACCAGCAGATCGATCGCGCCGATCCCGTGGCTGTCCATCGCGGCCTTGTGCTCGGCATTGTCGCGCACGGCCAGCAATCCGCCATGCACCACCGGGTGCAAGGTCTTGACCCTTCCGTCCATCATCTCGGGGAAACCGGTCAGGTCAGAAACGTCTTTCACCTCCAGCCCGGCATCGCGGATCGCCTTGGCAGTGCCGCCGGTGGAAACAAGCTCCACCCCATTGGCTGCCAGCGCGCGGGCCAGTTCCACAATACCGTCCTTGTCGGACACTGAGAGGAGCGCCCGTTTGATCGTAACCTGTGTCATGTCGTGAATTTCTATCCCATTCTCTTCAGCAGCCAGCTGAAATTGCCGCCGCCGCGCGAAGCGAGTCCCTGAATCACCAGCTGCTCTACAGGATGCGGGCGTCCATCGCCATCGACCCACAGGCTTTCTTCAGTTTCCAGCTTTTCTGCCCCGGTCATGAATTGCCAATAGCTGCCATCGGGCAGCGATAATGTGGCGCCGCGCCCGTTGTCGGCCAGCTTGAGGGTCACCTGCGGGCCAAGATGGAAGCGCAGGGCATAGGGCACCTTGCCGCGCTTGCCCTTGCGGCCGGAGGGGACCAGCAGGTCCTCCCCGCGCAGTTCACTGCCATCGTCGCGCAGGATCAGGATGCGGCGGTGGATCAGGCCAAAACGCGTGGCATAGCCATCATGGCTGGCCTCGATCCTGGTGGCCCCGCCATTGTCCAGCTTGATCGTGCGGCGGTCCACCTCCACTTCGCCCACGCCCGTTCCCAGCTTGCCGTTGATCAGCACGGCGGTGGAATTGGCATCGCCCAGCACCAGCGTGGAATGGGCAGCAGTGGCGCGCAGGCCCTGTTCGATGCGCACCGGCACCTGCCCGCCCGCCAGTGCGGAGCCGCCGCAATTGACGATCAGCCGGTGATCCCCGTGCGAGAGTTCGAACGCCAGCGTGGATGCGCAACCATTGCGGGCATGGCGCGCCAGCGGCGGCGGCGAGGTATCGAATTGCAGGATCGCGGGCTTGGCGGCGATCCGTTGATAGCCCCATTGGCGCGCATCGCGCAGCGGGCGGGCGCGAATGCCGCTGGCCTTCACCAGCGCCTCTATCCGCTCCGCCTTCACCGCGCCGGAGCCCTGCCAGTTGCCCAGCGAGCCATCGGCATGGGTCAGCGCCAGCAGCGGCGGCACCAGCAGCGCCTGCATTGTCTCTATCGCCTGAGGAGGATCGCGCCGTACCGCGCGGTAACAGGCGGTAACGTCGATCAGTGCCGCGATCACATGCATCTGCGCCACCGGGCTGCGTGACAACACGCCGCCATCGTCGCCCACCAGTTCTCCCAGAGCGCGCACCAGTCCCGCTTCGCCAAACAGGCGGCGCGGCTTGCCTTCGGGCAGCAGCAAACCGGCGGCGATTATCGCGCACCAGCCGATCACCTCGCCATGACGATCGTCGGCGCGGGTAACGTTGCGATCCAGCCAGCGCGCCGTATCGGCCATCGCATCCAGCACTTGCTGGCGCAGCGCCTTGTCCTGACCCGACAGGATCAGCGGCGCATGCACCAGCCATGCAAGCAGGCGGTGCCCGGCATTTTCGACCTTCCACGCCGCGCCCTTGTCGGCGGACTTGTTCGCCTGCATCCACGCCTGGAGGATACGCTCTGCCGTGGCATTGCCTTGCGGACGCGGGGCGCAGCAATCGAGATCACGCAGCCACGAGAAGCCCTGCACCGCGCGCTCAAAAGGCGGGGTCAGCTTGGCGACAGACGCGAAATCGAGCTGCGCGATCGGCGCCTTCACCCCGTGGACAAGGAAATGGCCTGCCCGCAGCGCCATGCCGGCAACACGGTCCCCCTCCAGCGGCGTTTCCACCGTGGCCAGCAGGCGCGGGCGCAGCGGCTTGCGGAAAGGCGCGGACAAGGTGGAGCCGGGAACACCCAGGCGATAGGCAAAGCGCAGCAGCCGTTCACCGGCGCTGATGTCTGGCGGGTTGAAATCGGACAGCGCCAGTTCGCGCCCTGCCCCCACCGGCGCGTCTGCGGAATAGTCTTTGGCCATGTCTGCGGGCATATCTGCGGACATATCTGCGGACATATCTGCGGACTTGCTGGCAATGGCGCTTTTCAGAGCCAGTTCCTCTGGTCGATCATCATCAAGGGGTATCGCCATTTGCATGGGTCCTTCCCGCAAACCATCATCGGAATCCCCATCCGAGCCATGATGCAGCCGGGTGGAAAGATCGTCCATGCCTAGCAGCCCTTCAGCGCGGCGATGTTGGCGGCGTAGCAATCTGGCCCGCCCTTGAAGGTGGCGGAACCGGCAACCAGCACATCCGCGCCCGCATCCACGCAGCGGCGCGCATTGTCGGCTGTTACCCCGCCATCCACTTCGATCAGGACATCGTGCCCGCCCTTGTCGATCATCTTGCGCACGGCCTCGATCTTGCGCAGCTGGCTTTCGATGAAGCTCTGCCCGCCAAAGCCGGGATTGACGCTCATGATCAGTACCAGGTCGATTTCCTCGATCAGATAGTCGAGCATCTTGGCAGGCGTTGCCGGATTGAGCGAAATGCCCGCCTTCTTGCCCAGCGCCTTCACCGCCTGCACGCTGCGATGGACATGCGGTCCCGCTTCGGGGTGCACGGTGATGATATCGGCACCCGCATCGGCGAATTGCTCGATCCACATATCGACAGGTGAGACCATCAGGTGGACATCGAAGACCTTCGCGCTGTGCGGTCGCAGCGCCTTCACCACCGCCGGACCGATGGTGAGGTTGGGGACATAATGCCCGTCCATCACATCGACATGGATCCAGTCTGCCCCGGCTGCATCCACGGCGCGCACCTCTTCACCCAGCCGGGCGAAATCGGCGGATAAAATCGAGGGCGAGATGAGTGGTGATTTCATGATTGCCATAATGCGATAGGCTGCGGCGAATCGGCGAACAAGCTGGGCGGGGGACATTTTCCACACAGGGGCCATTCTGTGCCCGAATATTTACACGCGGCTGACGGCATTCTTCACATGCTGTTCAGTGGCAAATATCCAATAACCGGCGCAAACAGGGGTCAAACCCTGCGCGATTGCACGGCAAGACCCGGCGGGGTCAGTGATCGCAATGGTCGCGAGTTTGAAACAGGATTATTCATGCGTCTATCTGTTCGTAATGGCTTTGCAGCCCTGATGATTGCCATTGCGGGCGTTTCGCTTGCGGTTCCGGCCTATGCGCAGTTCCGCCAGGAAATCCGCAACGATCCCGCACCCTGCCGTGGCAGCGGGCCTGCCATCCGCATCAATGTGGCCGGTGTCAGCAACTCCAATGGCGTAGTGCGCGTACAGCTGTATCGCGGGATCGAGTCCGACTGGCTGGAAAGCGGGCGGTGGATCTATCGCATGGAAGCCCCGGCGCGGCAGGGCAACATGAGCTTCTGCATGCCCGTTCCGCAGGCCGGCACCTATGGCATTGCCGTGCGCCATGACGTGAACGGCAATGGCAGCACCGATATCCGCACAGACGGCGGGGCCATGTCCAACAATCCCAATCTGAACATCTTCAACCTGGGCAAGCCCAATTATCGCCGCACCCGCTTTGATGTCGGCAACAGCGTGATCACGCTCAATTTGCAGATGCGCTACCTGTAAGGCGCGCCAGCAGGCTGCTTAGCCAGACCGGGTCAGCCTGACCCGCTCAGCCATGCCGCTTCGCGCGCCAGATTTTCCACATCACGCCGGGTGCGGACAGCAGCGGATGTTTTTCGCGCCAGGGCGTCACTTCCACTTTGACGCCGGTGTGGCGCTCCACCTTCCACGCCGCATATCGCCCCGCCCCATCGAATGTGCGCGTGGCCCGCAGCAGGCGCGCGATGTTGAGCGGCTTGCCCATCCGCCGACGCCTGCGCCACCAGCGCAGAATCGCGCGGCGGCGCTGGCTGGACAGCTGCGGCACGATCAGCTGCCCCTGCCGCTCATAACCGATCCCGGCCGCATCAAGCGCGGCAGTCAGCAATCCATCGAAATGGGCGGCGTTGGCTTCAAGGATAGTGTCTTCGCGCCCCGGCTTCTCCACCCGCAGTTCTGCCCGGTAGGTCGCCCGGAACAGCGCGCGCCAGAAGTCGGCGGCATTCCCGGCTGATGGGCCAACAGCCACCGCCAGCCGCGCCGCCGTCTGCGCGGCCTGCGCCAGTGCATCGCCAACCGCCGCGCGCGCTGCATCGTCACGCGCCCAGATCAGTGCACTGGGCTGAACGAAGCGCGCCCAGATGGTCGTGTCGATCGTCTCACCGCGCGCGGCCTGGGCGAATTTCTCCAGCGACATGGTGGCGATCTTGGCCCGCAACACCTCCCCCTCATGCTGCCATTCGCGGTAGGAAACGCGCGGCCACAGGCCGGTTTCGGCGGGGCCGGGCAGCAACAGGTAGAAATCGACCACCCCTTCCAGCACGCCCGTGCGCAGGTTGGAGCCATAGAACAGCACCGCGCAGGCACCGGCCTCCTCGGCCAGGAAGCGCGCATAATCGGCGATGGCAGGGTGGACCTGGCGCGTCTGCGCGGCGTTGATCCGCGCGCGCAGATCCATGCTCACGGAACGATAAAGCGCAGGCGCGGGCCGGGCGTCACGCGGTAGGAGCCGGGCGGAAATGCCTCGCCATCGAGGATGAAGCGATCGGCAATATCGAATTCCAGCTGTTCCAGCCCATGCGTGTGATAGCCGCCGCGCCGCGTGGCCTCGCCCACATTGCCGCGAAAAATTGCCGGAATGCGCAGCAACAGACGGCGGCGCGAATTGTCGAACACCGCCACGCGCAGGGCGGCCTCCATGTCCTTGAACGGACGCAGGCCAGCCGGGAATGTCCGCAAGGTGGATGCGAACATGAAAAACCGCTCATCCGCAGGAGCAAATCCGGCATGTTCCAGATCCACGCCGGCTTCATCGCGCAGGCGCATGCGCGTGCCGCGCCGCCACGGATTGTCCTGCCTGCCGAAAAACGCCTGCAACGCGCTCCAGATAGCGGTCACGCCCACGGCGGCGGCATTGAAGGCGCCAAAATTATGCGCGTCCTGCCCCAGGCTGATGGCGGAGGTATAGGCCCCGGCACCCATCACGAAACCACGCACCTGCGCCGCTTCATTGTCACGCTGCGCCACCACCAGCGGGCGGCGCATGACCATCCGGTCATTCTTCGCAGCTTCCAGCGCCTTGGCCAGATTCCAGTCATCACCAATGCCCAGATCATGCGCCAGCGCATTGGTCTTGCCGCTGGGCAGCAGGATCAGTTCAGGCCAGGTTTCACCAAACGAACCCGCACCGCAAGTCAGCACATCGCGCACCGTGCCGTCACCGCCATCGATGGCGATATAGTCCACGCGCTTGGCGGCAAAATCGGCCAGAATTTCGTGCAGTTCGCTGCGCCGCGATGGCGAGGCGGTGATGACGCCTGCAATGGCATCGCTGTCCTGCGGCGAACCTTCATTGCCGTGACTGTGCGGATTGCGGATAAGGCCCACCAGCGGCTGGGCCCGCACCTGCACCGATGTGCGGCTTTCTGCCGAATCCTGCGCGACATCAACCTGCGGCAGGCGGTCGAACAGATGTATGGTCCCGTGCATACTCACCGCCTTAACCTCGCACCCTATGCAATTACTACGGAAATAATTCAAATTGCCCGCAAGCTGTCGCCGCACGGCAACAGTTCGCCGCAACACTGCAATATTTGCGCAACACCGAACTGGCATTGGCCACCATTTGGTCACCAATTGCCAAGTTAGGTATCACTCCGCAACCGACAAGCCCATAGCTCTCGTCCGTATGGCTGTGCAGGCGAAATAGTTTTGCGCGCATCAGGCACGCGCGGTAGACAGTCGGCATGCTGACTGAGACACTGATCCTCGCCGCCCGGGAAATTGAGCCGCGTATCGTCGCCCTGCGGCGCGCCATCCATGCAGAACCGGAACTGGGGCTGGAAACGCCCAGGACGCTGGCCAAGGTGCGGGCAGAGCTGGCGGATCTGCCGCTGGCATGGCGCGAGGGCACCTCTGCCACAGGCGCGGTGGCCGTGCTGCAAGGTGGCAAGCCAGGCCGGACTGCGCTGCTGCGCGGTGACATGGATGCCCTGCCGATGCAGGAGGACACCGGCCTGCCGTTCGCCTCCACCATTCCCGGACGGATGCATGCCTGCGGCCACGATACGCACACCGCCATGCTGGCCGGTGCCGCGCGCATACTGGCAGAACGGCGTGAGGAGATTTGCGGCGAGGTGCATTTCATGTTCCAGCCGGGCGAGGAGGGTTTTCACGGCGCGCGCTACATGATCGAGGACGGCCTGCTCGATCCCTGGCCCGATGCCGCCTTTGCCCTGCATATCATGCCCAATTCGCCGCATGGCGTGATCGCCGGCAGGCATGGCGCGATGATGGCTGCTGCCGACATGGTGGAGATCACCCTGACCGGGCGCGGCGGCCATGCCTCCATGCCGCATGACACGCGCGATCCCATCCCAGCCGCAGCCGAAATCGTGACCGCGCTGCAGACCATGGTCACCCGGCGCTTTGCCGCGGCAGAGGCCTGCGTGGTCACCATCACCCAGATGGAAGCGGGCAGCGCGCATAATATCATCCCCGACACCGCCCTGCTACGTGGCACGATCCGCACGCTTTCCGCCCAGCGCCGCCAGGCCCTGCGCGCGGCCATCGTCGAAGTGGCGGAAAATGTCGCCCGCGCGCACGGCTGCACCGCCAGCGTCAATATCGAGGAAGGCTTCCCGGTCACCGTCAACGATGGCCGGGCAGTTGATCTTGGCCGGCAAGTGGCGCTGCAAATGGGCGGCGAGCAAGCCTATCAGCAGCTGGCCCACGCGCTGATGGGTGCCGAAGACTTCGCCTATGTGCTGGAAAAAGTCCCGGGCGCGATGTTCTTCCTGGGCGTGGCGGAAGAGGGATCGGACTGGAAGAGCTGCTGCGGCATCCATTCCAGCAAGATGATGGTCGACGAGAGCGTCCTGCCCACCGGCTCCGCCTTCCTGGCCAGCTGCGCGGTGCGCTTCCTGGAAAACGGCTGGGAATAGGGCCGGTACTCCACGGGCGAATAGCTGGCCGACAAATGTCTGAAAAAGAAAAAGCCGCCCTCACGGACGGCTCATTCCTTGGTGCACCCGACAGGATTCGAACCTGTGGCCTCTGCCTTCGGAGGGCAGCGCTCTATCCAGCTGAGCTACGGGTGCAACAGGGCAGCCGCCTAGCAATCAGCGCGCGGCGCGCCAAGCTATATTCGCCTGATCGCTGAAGTGCGGTGCTGACCAGTCGACCCGGTCACTATCGCGATTACTGGGTAGTGCCGCGATCGCCGAACTGGAACAAGCGCGAGCCATCAGGCTTGGTCACGGTGACGTTGAAGCCGCCATTGCGGCCATCACGCAGGGGGTAATAGGTGAGGTTCACCTTCTCACCCGGCTGCAGCGACCGGCGCGACCAGCCATAGCGGACCAGGTGATTCGGGCTCATCCCCTCAAATGCCCAGCGCGTGCCCTGGGCATCGCGGGCGTAAAGGAAGGTGTGCGGATTGGTCCATTCCCAGCGCTCGACAGTCATGTTCGTCATGGTCGATTCCTGGCCCCATGTGAACATGGCGGTGGAATGGTGGGCGGAGCTTGGCACAGACAGGCTGGCAGCCCCGGCCAGAGCGAAGGCGAAGCCGAGCGCAGCGCGGCGAAAGGTTTTGCTATTCATGTTCACTCTCCTGGCGCAGGGTAGCTGAACGGTCCCTGATCACCTTTGCAATTCTTTTGCCAGCAATTGCCGGACAGAATCAACCCATCGACTTGACTTGATACGTTTTGCGACATCAATCTAATGGGCAAAGGCAACCAATTCGGCAAAAACCGAGGGAAATTCTCCGGGAAGGGATGAGAATGAGAGCTATCGCATGGATTTCGCGGGCGGCAGTCTGCGGCGCCGCACTTATGGCAGCCAGCGCCGCCACGGCGCAGGTCGCAGCCGATTCGCCGCGGGCAACCGCTTATCAGGAGGTGCTGCAACTGCCCGACTGGACGGGTATCTGGTATCCGGACTGGACGCGCCTGTTTGCCGATCGCGCGGCCCCGCCCCAGCTGACGCCAACCGCGCAGGCCGCGTTTGACGCCTATCAGGCATCGATCCGCGAGAACGGACCCAATCAGGAGGCGCAGGCGCAGTGCCTGCCGCCGGGCATTCCCGGCGTGATGCAACAGCCATACCCGATCGAGATCCTGTTCTCACCGGGCCGCGTGACGATTCTGACCGAAGCCTATGAGCAGGTGCGCCGGATCTACACCGATGGCCGCGCCCTGCCTGCTGATCCGGACCTGTTCTTCAACGGCGAATCGGTCGGCTACTGGGATGGTGACATGCTGGTGGTGGATACGGTGGGCCTGCACCCGCTGACCAATATCGCCGCCGGTATCCCGCATACCGAAAAGAGCCGCGTGCATGAGCATATCTATCTGAGCGGGCCGGGTGAGCTGATGATCGAATTCACCATCACCAATCCCGATGTGCTGCGCGTGCCCTATGTCACGCGCGTGGCCTATCGGCTGGATAATGAGTTCCCCTTGCGCGAATATGTCTGTGCCGAGAACAACCGCCTGACATCGGGTGAAGACGGGGCGAATATCGATCTTGGCTTCGACCATCTGGAAGAGGACGACCCGTTCGGCGCTCCTCCTTCGGAATAGCGCGCTTTCGATCGAACCGTGATGTGGCGGGCCCGGTGTCGCACCGGGCCCGCTAACCAATTGGCAAGCACACTGGCGCTATGGCTGGTGTCATGAAAATTGCCACGCCAAATATTGTCCCGCGCCCCGATCGCGCAATGCTCGGCGCAAGCGCCACCAGCATGCGCTGGGGTGCGTTGAGCGAGGCGGGCTCGGTGGTTTCCATGCTGGCCGGGTTGCCGGCGGAATCGCCAGACAAGCTGGCCCGCAATTTTCCCGCCCTGATCCGTGATTGCCCGCCCTGGCGCCGCCAGCTGGCGGAAAACGCCGTGGCGGATCTGGCTGCCATCATGGAGCCGGGACTGGCCGCCCTGCTGGCGGTGAATGCGCGCGGGGCCGATCCGCGCCCGGCGGCCACCGCGCTGTGGCACGAATTCATGAGCGCCCGCGCGGCCATTCTGGGCCTTTTGCCGCAGAGCAGCCATCTGGGTCCGCGCCGAAGCGCCTGAGCCTTTCGGCAGACCTCTGCCTGCCGGAAGCAACACCAGCAAAGTAACAGCAGCGCGGCAAGGCGCTTGACGATGTTCCCATTTCGTTCCAGTTTCGCGGCATGGGTGATTCGCTACCAATCCAGACTTCCGCAAAGAAGGATCAGCTGCGCTCGCACGCTGTCGCCAGGGGAATTTGCCGGCTGTTTGCCCGCAACGACATATGGGTCATGCCTGAGATGACGCTGCGCAACGGGCGGCGGGCAGATCTGATGGGCGTGGATGGCAAGGGTCGAATCGTGATCGTGGAGATCAAGACCGCGCGCGGCGATCTGATGGGCGATGGCAAATGGCCCGACTATCTCGATTTTTGTGACCGGTTTTTCTGGGGCTTGCCGCCAGAGCTCGACCGCGCCTGTCTGGAAGGGGAGGATTTCCGCCCCGATCTGTGCGGCGTGATCGTGGCCGATGAATATGATGCGGAGATTATCCGCCCGGCCCCCAGCCATCCGCTCGCCGCAGCGCGCCGCAAGACAGAGGTGGAACGCCTGGCCCGGGCCGCCCTTCGCCGCAATGTGGTGCAGAGCGATCCCCATTGCGAGAACTGGGGCATGCGCCTGGAGGGTTAGGGTTCCTGCCCGCCGTTCGCGCCATCTTCATCATCCAGCCCGGCATCATCCAAGCCGGTATCTTCCAGTCCGGCAAAGATTGCCTCGATCGGCTGGCCGAACACCTGCGATATCTTGAACGCCAGCGTCAGGCTGGGATCGTGCTTGTCGACCTCGATCGCGTTCACCGTCTGGCGTGAGACATCGAGCATCTGTGCCAGCGCAGCCTGCGACAAGGCGCGCTCTGCCCGCAGCACGCGCAGCCTGTTACGCATTGAGCCGCCTCGCCGCGCGCAGCACACTGAACGAAAAGCTGAGCGCCAGTGCGGCAAGTGCGAAGGTCAGCCCCCACAGCGCAGAAGCACCCATCGGTGCCGCCATCAGAAAGGTCGAGCCGACCGCCATTGCCGCACCGCTGCCCACGCCCAGGCCTTGCAGATGAACCTTGCGCAGCAATTCGTCCGCCTGATGAAGGAAGCGCAGGTAAGACCTGATGGTGCACACGCCGATCACCAGCGGCACGGCAATGATGACCGCGCCCATTATCGGGGTCGGCTGGAGCCGGGAGATCAGGAAAGTCGCGCCCACGAACGCGAGCGCCCAGGCACAGCACCACATGTTCACCACGCGCGCATTGCGCAGATCCTGTGGCCGCATGCCCGCCTGCCAGGCAGCGGGGCTGAACCAGTGCGGCGCTTGCCCGCCTTCTGCATCGCAATCCGTCATGTCAAATCCTCTTGTCTGTATGTCTAATCTTCTTGACGACTCGCGATGTATGTAATTCTTGACCTTATGTCAATATTACTTGTCACCCTTTTCCTATGGCCCAAGGAATGCCTATCGCGCGCGGCGCGCAATTGATAAGCCCGCAGCGATGACCGCAATCCTCCTCTCCGCGCTTGCCATGACGGTGATAGTGGGCGTGCGCTACCTGCTCACCAGCGGCGCATTCGCCTGGGTGACGAGCAAGGTGCGGCCGGGCCTCTATCGCGGGCTGGAGCCGCAGATCAGCAGGGAAATCTGGTGGTCGCTGCTGTCGGCGGCGATCTACGGCGTGCCTGCCGGAATTGTCGCCTGGGGCTGGCGGGAACTGGGCTGGACGCAGATTTACACGCAATGGAACGATTACCCGCTGTGGTACCTGCCGCTATCGCTGTTCGCGTATCTGTTCGCGCATGACACGTGGTTCTACTGGACACACCGCTGGATGCACCGGCCCAGATTGTTCCGCATCGCCCATGCGGTGCATCACGCCAGCCGCCCGCCCACCGCATGGGCGGCGATGAGCTTTCACCCGGTGGAGGCGCTGACCGGCGCGCTGGTGATTCCGCTGCTGGTGTTCGTGATCCCCATTCATGTGGCCATGCTGGGCACGGTGCTGTTGATAATGACGGTGATGGGCGTGACCAATCACATGGGCTGGGAGATGTTCCCGCGATGGTTCGTTCATTCCCCATTGGGAAATTGGGTGATAACGGCCAGCCACCATCAACGTCACCATGACGAGTATCTATGCAATTTCGGACTTTATTTCCGCTTCTGGGATCGCCTGTGCAGCACCGATCGCGGCATATCCTCAAAGCTGGAACGCTGATCGCGGCGCCCTTGCTGATGGGCGCTGCGCCAGAGCACACGGTTGAGGTGAGCATTTCGGTCACCAACCTGCGCAATACGCACGGCGTGGTGATGGCCTGCATGACCGATGATCCCGAACGATTCCCGCGCTGCCGGAACGATGCGCATTCGCACCGCGTCACCGTGCCGGCGGCCTCCACGCTGACGCTGCATTTCGAAGGCGTGCAGCCCGGCACCTATGCCATTGCCTTGCTGCACGATGAGAATCAGAACGGCCGCGCCGACCGCGCGCTGACCATGATCCCGCGCGAAGGCTTTGGCTTTTCCCGCGATGCGCCGGTGCGGCTTGGCCCGCCGGATTTTGACGAGGCTGCCTTCGAAGTGGGCAGCAGGCCGGTGAGCCAGACCATCCGCATGCGCTATATGCTGTGATCGCTCGACCCGCAGACTGGCCCAGGCCAGCATAAGTCCACCACCATCGGCACAACTTCATCAATTATTTACCACGTCGCGCCAAAAGGCTCCTGACACATGGTTCAAGGGGTTTTGGTGCGATGGACACGCAACGTGGCAATTTTGACGGTTTCGATGGCGCCTATGGCGACGACGCGATCGATGATGAGCTGGAACACGACGCTCCGCCCCCTCAGATCGGCGCGGATGAGCGGCGGATGCAAGTGCGCGCCTATAATTTCTGGGCCAGCCTGCTGGACAATCGCAACTTTCCCAATGTCGAGGATCTTGATCCGCAAAAGCTGCCCGACTTTGGCCCGCACGGCGTGTTGCTCGATTTCTCCCATGGCGTGGAGGACCCGGCAATTGCCTTCCTGGGCAGCGAACTGGCTGGCGAGTGCGGTGCCAACGGAATGGTCATCAACCGCCTGTCCGATGTCCCCTCGCGCTCATTGCTCAGCCGCATCACCGATCATTACATGCAGATCCTGGCCAACCAGGCGCCGATCGGATTTGAGGCCGAATTCGTCAACCAGCGCGGTGTGACGATCCTTTATCGCGGCATTCTGCTGCCTTTCTCCAGCGATGACGAGACGATTGATTTCATCTTCGGCGCGATCAACTGGAAGGAAATGGCGGATAGCAAGGACGCCGATGAATTGCTGCTGGAAATCGACCAGGCGCTGGAACGGTCCGGCGTGCGCAGCCGCTCACCCGAGGCGCCGATGGCAGACTGGGCCGATGGTCCCGGATCGATGACCGGCGGCACCGGTTTTGCCGCGCCGGAAATGGATGACCTTCCCCGCCCCTCCTTCGGGCTTGACCTGACCAGCCATGCTGCGGCTTCTGACGGGACAAACGAACGCGATACCGCCGACATGGGCCTGGCTGACTGGCTCGCTGCGGCCCGCGAGCTGGCGCAGACTGCATGCAGCAGCGAAGATCGCACCCGCAAGGCTTTGTACGATGCCATCGGGCGCGCCTATGATTTTGCCCTGGCAGCAGCGCAAGAGCCGGGCGAATTCGCCGAAATGCTCGAAGATGCCGGTCTTGCCATGCAGCAACGCGCGCCGATGACGCCGGTGGTCAAGCTGGTGTTCGGCGCCGATTACGACAAGACGCGGCTGACCGAATATGCCGCAGCGCTGACCCATGCACAGCGCATCGGGCTGGAACGCGGCGCATTGGGCAGTTTCCTGCGCGCTGCCGATGGCGGGTTGAAGGGCGTGGTCCAGGCCGAACGCCGCCTGCGCCGACAGGACGGTGACACGCGCGCCGCGGTGCAGACCGGGCCGCGCAAGGCGCTTGCCCGCAAGTTGCGCGCCATCCAGCCGCGCCAGCTTTCTGCCATTGGCACTCAGGGCGAGGAATTCGCGCTGGTGATGGTGCGCCGGACAGATGATGGCGACGTGGTCCTGCTGGGCGAAGTCCCCGAAGACAATGCCCTGATCGAAAAGGCCGCGCGCAAGCTGATCGGCTGACTGGCTGCCCGGTCCGGCAACTCGCACCTGTCAAAACGCGGGCCGGGCCTGTAGCCTTGGCGGGAATGGCCCTGTTCAGCGCAACTCCCAAGTCCTCGCCGGTCCGCATCCAGCCCTATTTCGGCTATCGCAGCCATGCACGGCTGGTGCTGAAGGCGCGCGCCCTGCGATCTGGCCAACTGCGATCAGGAGATCACGATTATTCAGGTGGCGGGCGCTGGCTGGCAGTGCGCACAATGCTCGCCCAGTTTGCCTCGCGCGAAGTGGCCGGAGTCAGGGTGACGCTGGCATTGCAGCGCCCGGATGGCGATCTGCTGCACCACAGCGCGCACAGCGATGCCGAAGGCTTCGTGCATTTCGATCTGGCGCTCGATCCGCACTGGGACCTGCCCGATCACCCGGCATGGGAAATGGTCCGGCTGAGCTGGCCGGATGATGACGGCGAACAGAGTCTGGCAGGCCACGTCCTGGCGCCCGGGCGGCTGAGCGATCTGGCGGTCATTTCCGACATTGACGATACGATCATCGAAACCGGCATCACCGGCGGTATTCGTCCGCTGCTGCGCAACTGGCAGCGGCTGCTGGCGCAATGGCCACAGGACCGTATCGCCGTGCCGGGTACCGATGTGTTCTTCTCGGCGCTTGGCGGCGGCATTCCCGAAACGCCGCATGGAGAGCCTGACGCCATCCGTCTTGCCGCCTCGCACCGGCCGTTCTTCTATGTTTCGTCCAGCCCGTGGAACCTGTTTTCCTACCTCGTCGCCTTCAAGCGCGCCAAGCGCCTGCCGCTGGGTCCGCTGATGCTGCGCGACTGGGCCATGGACCGCGCCACTCTGGGCGGCGCAGGCCATGGGGCGCACAAGTCTGCATCGATCGGGCATATAGTGGAGATGTATCCGCAGCTTCGCTTCGCCCTGATCGGCGATGACACGCAAGGGGACCTGCCGGCCTTTGCCGATGTAGTGGACCGCCATCCCGGCAGGATCGCCGCCATCTTCCTGCGCCGGATTGCCACCGATGACTTGAGCGAGGCCGAGCGGGCCGCACAGCAAATGATCGAACAGGCCGGCGTGCCGCTGTGGATGGGGCCATCCTATGATGCGGGTCTGGCCTTCCTGCGCCAGGCCGGTCTTGACCACAATATTGAGGCCAGCCGCATCGTGGCAGCGGTGGGCGAGGCTGCTGCGGACGCCCGCCCCGGCGATTGAGCAGTAATCTTCAGTTCCCGTTCAGGGCGAAGCGGGCTAGCACTGCATCTGCATGCGCATTCTTGCCCATATCTTTGCCGCACTGGCCCTCACCATGCTGGCAGCACATCCCGCTGCCGCGCAGAGCATATTGCGCGATGCAGAGACCGAACAGTTGCTGCAGGACATGGTCGATCCGCTGGCCGAAGCTGCCGGACTGGGTGAGGGATCGGTCGAAGTCGTGCTGCTGGATGACAATTCGATCAATGCTTTCGTGGCCGGTGGCCAGCGCATCTATGTCCATTCCGGGCTGATCGCCGCCGCCGATACCGCCAATGAAGTGCAGGGCGTTCTGGCGCATGAGCTGGGCCATGTGATGGGCGGCCACATCATCCGCTATTCCGAAGGCGCGACCAATGCCACGCGCATCACCCTGCTTTCCGCGCTGGCCGCCATCGGCGCCGCGCTGGCGGGCAGCGGCGATGCGGCGATGGGCATTTTCGCCATGGGCCAGCAGGCCGCAATGGGCAGCTTCCTCACCTTCACCCGCACGCAGGAAGCCAGCGCCGATGCGGCGGGCGCGCAATATCTCTCGGACGCCGGCATCACCGGTCGCGGCAGTCTGGAATTCTTCCGCAAGCTGCAGAATTATGAATTCCGCCGCGGCATCAGCCAGACCGCCGAACAGGAATTTGCCCGTACCCACCCGCTTTCCGGCAGCCGTATCGCCGCCCTGCGCGCGGGCTATGAGGCGGACCCGGCATGGGATGTTCCGCCCGATCCGGTGCAGCAGATGCGGTTTGAGCGGATCAAGGCCAAGCTGTTCGGCTTTCAGGCCGATCCGGCGCGCACGCTGAACGCGTTCCCCGTTTACATGACAGGCGTGCCCGCGCGCTATGCCAGGGCCTATGCCTATAACAAGGAAGCCCTGATCGACAATGCGCTGGCAGAAACCGACGCCCTGATCGCGCAGGAGCCGGACAACCCCTATTTCCTTGAGCTCAAGGGCCAGATCCTGCTTGAATCAGGCCGCGCGGAAGAGGCGCTGCTGCCGCTGCGCCGGTCGGTGGAGCTGACCAATTACAACCCGCTGATTGCACCAATGCTGGGCCATGCCCTGCTGGCCACCGAAAACCCCGCCTATCTGGAGGAGGCAGAGCGCGTGCTGCGCGCCGCCGTGGGGCGTGACCGGCTCAACCCCTTTGCCTGGTATCAGCTGGGCGTGGTCTATGGTCAGCGCGGCGATTTTCCGCGCGCACGGCTGGCCAGCGCCGAACAGCAGATCATGTCAGGCAATCCGCGCGCGGCGCTGCAAAGCGCTCGTACCGCAGAAGCGGGCCTGCCCGAAGGCACGCCAGACTGGATTCGCGCACAGGACGTGGCGATTGAAGCACGCGCGATGATTGAACGATTGGATGAACGCGGTTAGGCCGTTTGACATGCGCTGGATTTCCACTTCCCTGATCGCCCTTGTCGCCGGTTTTGCCGGAGCTGCCCTGTGGTCCTTCTCCGGGCTGGGGGACAACCACACGCGCGATTACCTGCTTTCCAATCCCGAAGTCCTGCCGCAGGCGATGGAGGAGTTGCAGCGGCGTGACACACTTGCCCGGATCGAACCGCTGCGCGATGAGCTGGAAGCGGCCTTCCCCGGCGCCGTGCTGGGCAATCCCGATGGCGCGGTGACGCTGGTCGAATTTACCGATTACGCCTGCACCTACTGCCGCCAGAGCGTGGCCGATGTGAATGCGCTGATCGCCTCCAACCCCGATCTCAAGGTGGTGGTGCGCGAATATCCCATCCTTACCGAACAGAGCGCCGATGCCGCCCGCATGGCGCTGGCTGCGGCGCAGCAGGGCCGGTTTGAACAATTCCACCTCGCCATGTTTGCGCAAGGGCAGGTGACGCAGGAAACCATCACCGCCGCCGCAACGCAGGCCGGCGTGGATGTGGAACAGGCGCTGGCAGCGATATCGGCGGGCCAGTTCGAATCGCAGTTGCAGAACAACATCTTCCTCGCGCAGAGCCTTGGCATAACCGGAACGCCCAGCTGGATAGTGGGTGACAAGGCGCTCAACGGTGCAATCGGCGCTGAATCGATCGGCCGGGCAATCGCCGAAGCGCGCGATTCCTGATAGGGAGAGAGCGCCATGAAAGCGCTCATCAAGTCACTTTCCTTTCGCAAGGCCAAGCCCAAGCCGGATGTGACCGGCAGCATCGTCATGCTGCCGTTCCGGCCAACGCCGTTTTTTGCTGACAAGAACCGTGCATTCTGGCGCTTGCAGCTGATTGGCTGGGGCGGAGCGATGGTGCTGCGTTCGGCCACCGCCATCGCCAATGAACGCCCTCTGGATTTCCTGGTGCTGGTGCTGATCGCCACCATCACCGGCTTTTCCATCAGCCTGATCCTGTCGGTGATCTACGGCCAGCTGATCAATCGCCGCCCGCTGGTGACCTGGGGCGCGACCACGCTGGTGCTGGCTGCCGCGGTGGTGGTTTCGGCCATCATCAACGCCTGGACCATCAGCCTGTATCAGGCCGGGAGCGAGGCCAATTTCGCCAGCCTGGTGCTGGGCGTGTTCTACCTCGACATGACGCTGCTGGGCGCGTGGTCGGCGCTGTATTACGCGATCAATTTTTTCCTTCAGGTGGAAGAACAGGCAGACAGGCTGGAGCGGCTGGAGGCGCAGACGACGGCTGCGCAGCTGGCCATGCTGCGATACCAGCTCAATCCGCATTTCCTGTTCAACACGCTCAATTCGATCAGCACGCTGGTGCTGATGAAGCAGACCGCGCCCGCCAATGCGATGCTGACACGCCTGTCCAGCTTTCTGCGCCACACGCTGGTGACCCAGCCTGGCGGGAAAGTGACCGTGGCGCAGGAGGTGGAGACGCTGCAACTCTATCTGGAGATTGAGCGGATGCGGTTTGAGGAGCGCTTGCGCACCGAATTTCGCATCGATCCCGCCGCCGCCAATGCCGCCATCCCCTCCATGCTGCTGCAACCGCTGATCGAAAACGCGATCAAGTACGGCGTCTCCGCGCAGGAGGAAGGGGCGCGTATCAGCCTTGCCGCGCAATTGCTGGGCAACAAGCTGCGGATTACCGTTTCGGACACCGGGCCGGGCCTTCAGGGATCGCGCCGCACCGAGATCATCGGCAATACGCCCACCGCCAGCAGGTCTGATTCCACCGGCGTTGGACTGGCCAATATTCGTGACCGCCTGGCGCAGGCCTATGGCGAGGACCATCGCTTCGACATTGAAACCCCGCCGGACGGCGGCTTCACCGTCATCATTGAAATTCCATATGAAGCGACCATGTCCGAAGAAGATGACCGCCTGAGCGGGAAACTTCCACCGCCCCGGCCCGTTCAGGCCGAACCCTCCCAGCAACCGATCGGAACCAGCTCATGACCATTCGCACCATTGTTGTCGATGACGAGAAACTGGCCATTCAGGGCCTGCTGTTGCGGCTGGAGCCCTTCGCCGACGTCGAAGTGATCGAGACCTGCGCCAACGGGCGCGAGGCGATCCGGGCGATCAAGACGCTCAAGCCCGATCTGGTGTTCCTCGACATCCAGATGCCCGGCTTTGACGGCTTTTCCGTGGTCAAGGGCGTGATGGAAATCGAACCGCCGCTGTTCGTGTTCGTCACCGCCTATCAGGAACACGCCATCCGCGCGTTTGAAGCCAATGCGGTGAATTACCTGATGAAGCCGGTGGATGAGGCGAAGCTGGCCGATACGCTGGAGCGCGTGCGCGTGCGACTGGCGGAGAAACGCTCCGCCGAAGAGGCGCTGAAGCTGAAGGACGTGCTGGCCGAGGTTTCGCCAGAGAGCCTTGAAGGCATGGACGGCGATGAAGAAGCCGCCGCGCGCTATGAGAAGATCATCAACATCAAGGATCAGGGCAAGATCTTCCGTGTCGACGTGGACAGCATCGAACATATCGACGCCGCCGGGGATTACATGTGCATCTTCACCGGCGAGAATTCGCTGATCCTGCGCGAGACGATGAAGGATCTGGAGCGCCGGCTCGACCCCAAGAACTTCCAGCGCGTGCACCGCTCCACCATCGTCAATCTCGACCTGGTGCGCCAGGTCCGCCCGCACACCAATGGCGAATGCTTCCTGGTGCTGGAATCGGGCGCCGAGGTGAAAGTCAGTCGCAGCTACCGCGATGTGGTCGCGCGGTTCGTGCATTAGCATTTGGTTTTACGCCCGCGCAGCCGCGCGTGCGGATGCGCGGGCGTAAAACAAAAATCCCCGCGCGCGAATCACAAACTCCTCCGCTTGAGGCTCTGCCAAAAATCCTTCACACGCGGGGCATGAGCAATTTCACACTTCCCGGCTTCGACCTTGCGGCCTTCGTCCGTGCCACTCTGGATGAGGACCTTGGCGTGGGACTGCCCGGCGGCGGGCATGACGTGACTGCCGAGAGCGTGATTCCCGCCGATGCGCAGTTTTCCGGCGTGATGGACAGCCGCGATCCGATCGTGGTGGCGGGCCTCCCGGTGGCAGAGGCCTTTTTCCGCGCGCTGGACCCTGACATGCGGATCGATATTCTGGTTGCAGAAGGCGCGCAGGTTCCCGCAGGTTCCGATCTGATGCGGCTGAAAGGCAATGCCCGCGCCATGCTGACGGCAGAGCGCAGCGCGCTCAACACCGTTCAGCACCTGTCCGGCATTGCCACCATGGCGCGCGAATATGTCGATGCGATGGGCGAAACCAGCGCCCGCCTGCTCGATACGCGCAAGACCATTCCCGGCCTGCGCCATCTGGAGAAATACGCCACCACGATGGGCGGTGCGCACAACCACCGCATGGGCCTGTGGGATGCCGCGATGATCAAGGACAACCACATCCTCGTCGCCGGAAGCGTGGGCGAAGCGGTCCGCCGCGCACGCGAGGCCGGGGTGAAGGACATCATCTGCGAGGTTGACCGGATCGACCAGATCGAAGCGGCACTGGCAGCGGGCGCAAACCACATTTTGCTCGACAATATGGACCCGGCCACCCTGCGCGCATCGGTGCAGCTGATCGCCGGGCGCGCGAAGACAGAGGCATCGGGCGGTATCAACCTGGACACCATCGCCGCCAAGGCCGCAACGGGCGTGGACTATGTCTCCGTCGGCCGCCTGACGCAAAGTGCGCCTGCTGCCGATATCGGGCTCGACTTCACGCCGCTGTGAGAAGGGCGTCTGGCCCAAGGCCACTGGCAATCCGCCTGTTCGCGGCGGCATTCATGCTTCAGGCCCTGCTGGCCTTTGTGTGGGAGATCTCTCACCGAGAAGAGGTGGCAATAAGCGTGCTTGCAGGAAGTGGTGTCGCGCTGACCGATGATTGGGTGATTGTCATCACCAGCGCACGGCTATCGATCGCCTTGATTCCAGTTCTGCTGGTGTGGTTCCTCGCGAGCAGGTTTGCCCGGTGGATGGTTACCGTTCTTGCCATAGGCAGGCTTATCAATATGCCCGCCATCGTTGGCCTGCTGCTGCAGAGCGATGGAGCTACATTCTACCCTGTCACGTTTCTCGGCGCGCAGGCCCTTGCCCTGTTTGCCGCTGGCATGCTCTTTACGCCTCAGGCACGGAACTGGTTTGACTGGAAGGGGCGTCCGCATGCGGAACACTTCGATTAGCGCGATCACGCTTGCCACGCTCCTGACATTGATGACCGCCACCGCTCACGCTCAGGCCTATCAGTGCACCATACCGACCACGGGCATATCCGTGCCGCGCATCACGCAGGATGGGCCAACACGGCAGATGCCGGTGGCAGGCTATACGCTGGCCCTGTCATGGTCGCCGGAGTTTTGTCGGAATCGCGAGGACAATCCGCGCAACGCCCGCCAGTGTTCCGGGCAGGGCGGCAGTTTCGGTTTCATTGTCCACGGCCTGTGGCCCAATGGCCGGGGCAATTCCTTCCCGCAGTGGTGCCCGGTGCGCAGCGAGCCATCGCCCGCCATCCTGCGCCAGAACCTGTGCCTGACGCCCGATGCGTGGCTGCTGGCGCATGAATGGGCCAAGCATGGCAGCTGCATGGGCGTGCGCCCGCAAACCTATTTCCGCGTCACGCAGGTGCTGTGGAGCTCGCTGCGCTGGCCCGATTACGATCGCATTTCCCGGCGGGACGGCCTGACGGCTGGCGACATCCGCAACGCTTTTGCCGAGGCCAATCCCTATTGGGAGGCCGGGCATATCGGTCTGAAGATCAATGCGCGCGGCTGGCTGGAGGAAATGCGGCTGTGTTACGCGCGCGATTTCAAGCCGGTCCGCTGCACGCCGCAGCAATATGGGCCTGCCGATGATGAGCAGGTGCGAATCTGGCGCGGATTGTAGGGTCTATCGGCGGTCGCTGAAGAAATCGCGCAGCAACTTTGCCGCCTCTCCCTCGCCAATGCCGGAATAGACATCTGGCCGGTGCAGGCACTGGACCTGATCGAACACGCGCGCGCCGTGCTCCACCGCGCCGCCTTTGGGATCGGCTGCGCCGTAATAGAGGCGGGCGATCCGGGCGTGGGAAATGGCGCCCGCACACATGGCGCAAGGCTCCAGCGTCACGAACAGGTCGCACTCGCCCAGCCGCTCACTGCCCAGCTTGCGTGCAGCCTCGCGCAGGGCGACAATTTCCGCATGGGCGGTGGGATCGCAGTCGGTGCGGGTCAGGTTGAAGCCACCGGCGATAATCTCGCCGCGCAGCACCACCACCGCGCCCACCGGCACTTCGCCCGAATCGGCAGCCTTGCGCGCAAGGTCGAGCGCCTCCATCATGGGTGCAGGAATAGGCCAGCGGGTCATGCGATGCGGGCTATACGCTGGCGCAAGTCACGGCAATGGGCGGTTTTCACGCCCGCCTTTGCTTGACGTGCCGCCAACCCCCCTGTATGCGCCCGCCTTTCCCAGCGAACGCTGTTTACTGATTCACCTTTCGAGCGAGAGAGTTTCGTCATGTCGCGCATCTGCGAACTTACAGGCAAAGGCCGCCAGGTCGGCAACAATGTCAGCCATGCCAACAACAAGACCAAGCGTGTGTTCCTGCCCAATCTGCAGAACGTCACGCTGATCTCCGAAAAGCTGGACCGCAGCTTCAAGTTCCGCGTTTGCACGCAGGGCCTGCGCTCGGTGGAGCACAACGGCGGTCTGGATAACTGGCTGCTGAAGACCAAGGACGAAAAGCTGTCCACGCGCGCCGTCAAGGTGAAGCGTGAGCTGAAGAAGGCAACTGCGGCGGCAACCGCCGAAGCTGCCTGATCACATTTGTGATGGCTTGAAAAACGGGCGCCCGCCGCAAGGCAGGGCGCCCTTTTTCGTGGCCCTACCCATTGTTGCCCGCCCGCTATTGCCCGCTGGCGGTCGCATCCGGGTCCCAGCGCAGGCGCACCAGCAGGCTGCGCTGGATCGCGGCCATGTTATCGTCGGAGACAAGCCACACGGTAAGCGCGCCATCGCCGCGGGGTGACACCGCGATCCCTTCGTAATTGTCGCGCGGGATGATGTTTTCCAGATCGGCAGCGGGGTGATGATCCGAACCCGCGATCTCCTCCCACTGCCAGCCTTCTTGCGATTCGAAATCGGGCGCGTCGGCAAGGAACAGCCGGATCGAAAAGGGCGGATAGGCCAGCGCCAGCGAACGGGTCAGCACCAGCAGGCGGCCATCTGGCAGCGCCGCCATGTCCGTCACCGCATAACCCGGCGGAACCGGATAGGTGATTCGCTGCGGCTGCCCGTCCTGGCTGGTGGGATCAAAGGGGAAGAACAGGCCCTTTCCGCCGTTCTCCCGCATCACCAGCAGGCCTTTGCCCGGCAACCATGCCATCGCCTCCACCCCGGCATTCAGCGGCCAGCCGCGCATGGCGGGCGGGCGCACAAGGGGGAAGCTGGCATCGCCATCACCGATCTGGCGGATCGCATTGGCATTCTCGTAACCCAGCCAGATGCGCCCCGTTGCCGGGTCCGCCGCGACCGATTCGATATCCGGAAAGGCATTCTTGCCATTCTTGTCGAGCACGCCGGGGAGCAGGTAATCCTGATACTCCGGGATCGAATTGCCGGAGCCGGGCGGGTGGAAGGTGATGCTGCCGCCGCGATCGGAGAATGCCGTCAGCCGTCCATCTGGCCGTGCCAGCAAGGCGGAGAACCCGCCGAAGAAGGGATCGGTGCTGCGAATTTCCCACGCGGCCTCTGCCGTAAGCCTTGCATCGCCCGAACTGCCGGAAGGCAGGGCCAGCGGCACAAAGCGCACCTGCGCATCGGCAACAGGCGCCATTTCGCTGCGCCAGAAAGTTCCCGGGATCAGCAGCACGGCCAGCAGGACAAGGGCGGCAAGGCGCCACTTGCGCCGGCTATAAGGCACGGCGTCGCGCCTTTTGCAGCATCACGGCATGGGGCCGGTGAACAGCAGCGGATCGAGCCGCGCATCGTGCCATTTCAGGCTCCAGTGCAGATGCGGCCCGGTAGCGCGCCCGGAAGAGCCGATGCGCCCCAGATATTGCCCCTGTTCCACCACATCGCCCGGTTTCACGGCGATTTCGGACAGGTGCAGGAAGGCGCTGTTGAGGCCCTGCCCGTGATCGATGATCAGCAGATATCCCTCCAGGCTGAACGGCGTTTCCGCTGCCAGCGTCACCACCCCTGCGGCAGGCGCGACAAACGGGTTGCCGGTGCCGCCGGTGGCGATGTCGATCCCCGAATGATAGCTGCCCGGTTCCCCGCGATAGATGCGCTGCGATCCGAAGCGGCCCGAAATGCGGCCCGTCAGCGGCCAGATGAAGCGCTCGCTCCAGCCGGTGGCGGGGGCATCGACATTGCGTGCGGCATTGATCCGCGCCAGTTCCGGGCGGCGGCGCTCCATGAATTCCGCACTTGCACCGCCGGCAGTGCGCGCCACGTTGACGCGTTCTATCTGCCAGTCGCGCGGGGCTACCGCCAGATTTGCCGTCACCTCGCGGCCATCTTCAAGCTGCGCGACCAGCTGCGCTTGCGGCCCTGCATCGCGGTCAAAGGCGGCGAAGAAATATCCTTCTTCGTTGAAAGTCAGGTCCTGATCGCCCAGCCGCGCAGCGACGGTGCCGTGCGGCACTCGTCCACGCAGCCAGCCGCCCTGGGTGGTATCCCCTTCGAACACGAAGCCATCGGACATGTCGGCCACTCGCGATGCGGTTTCCAGCGCCGGGAAAGCGGATGAAGCTGCGCCTTGTCTGGCAGCCTCGCCTGTCTGGCCCTGCTGCGATGAAGCAAGCGCATAGCCGCCCGCCAGGGCAACGCCTGAGATCAGGGCCAGAAGCCTGAAGGCCAGTTTCACTTCAGGCCAAGGGCGCGCTGGGTGGAAAGTTCCGCGCTGGCATAGGCTTCCTGCCGGTCCACGCTCCAATAGCGCAGCTCCTCCAGCGGAACGGGTTCGCCGCTGACGGCGCAGACGACAAAGTGGCCGGGCTTGATCACGCGAAACCCGTTGGGGCCGTAAATCAGCGTTGCGGCATTTTCGGAAGAAGACATCAACATGCGCGCATCCCTATCAAGAGGCTGGTCTTAAAGCAATTTGGGCTGGCCACCTTCTGCCGCTGGAGCCTTGGGCTGGGCCGGTTTTTTCCTGCCCGCCGGCACCACCTGAAGATCGCCATCGCGAAAACGTATGGCGAGCGAAGGCTTTACCTGCGCTGAAGCCTTGTCCGTCACCGGCCTGCCCGCTGCATCGAAAACCATCGCATATCCGCGCTGGAGCGGCTTTTCGGGATGCAATTGCTCGGCCAGCCGCGCCAGTGCCGCCAGTTTCTGCGCCTTTTCGGCAATCGGCCGCGTGACCAGCATGGGCGAGAGTCGGACGGTATCGAGCCGCTGCTTCGATTCGCGCCAGTTGCGCTCCAGCACAGCGGGCGAGAGGCGCAGCGCGCCCAGCCGCTCCCGCCCCGAAGCTGCACGGTCGAGCAGGCCGCGGCGCAATTTCTCACCCAGGTCATCCAGTTTCTGCGCGGGCAATTGCAGCAATTGTTCGGGCCGGGGCAGGCGCTGTGCACGCGCCTCCAGCCGCTCGCGTCCAAGAGTGACGGGGCGCAGAGCGGTCTTGCGCTGGCGCAGGCCCAGATCATCCAGCGTATTGGCCAGGTCCGCCCGCACCGGCACCGCCATTTCGGCGGCGGCGGTGGGCGTGGGTGCGCGCGCATCGGCGGCAAAATCGGCCAGCGTGGTATCGGTTTCATGCCCCACCGCGCTAATGGTGGGGATCGGCGAGGCAGCGATGGCGCGCACCACCACCTCTTCATTGAAGGCCCACAGATCCTCTATCGATCCGCCGCCGCGCGCCACGATCAGCAGATCGGGCCGTACGCCTTCGGGCATCGCCCCAAAGCCGTTTATCGCAGCCGAGATCTGCGCGGCGGCGCCATTGCCCTGCACCAGCACCGGCCACACCAGCACATGGCTGGGAAAGCGATCGGCCAGCCGGTGGAGGATATCGCGAATCACCGCACCGGTGGGCGATGTGACCACGCCGATGGTTGTGGGAATGAACGGCAGCTGCCGCTTGCGCTCAGGCGCGAACAGGCCTTCCGCCTCCAGCCGCTTGCGGGTCTTTTCCAGCAGGGCGAGCAGCGCGCCTTCACCGGCGATCTCCATCCGCTCCATCACGATCTGGTATTTCGACCGGCCCGGATAGGTCGTCAGCTTGCCCGTCGCGATCACTTCAATGCCGTCTTCGGGCACGAAGGACAGGCGCTGCGTCGATCCGCGCCACATCACCCCGTCAATCACCGCGCCTTCATCCTTCAGGCTGCAATAGAGGTGGCCGGAGGCGGCGCGCTTCACGCCCGAAAGCTCGCCGCGCAGCTTCACATGGCCGAACCGGTCCTCCACCGTGCGCTTGAGTGCCTGCGAAATCTCGGTGATGGTCAAGGCACCGGAATTGTCCCCGGCGCTCTCCTTGGCTACCAGCCCATCACTTGCAGAATCAAAATCGGAACTGGAATTGGAGCCGGGCATGAACATCCTCTTGCTGGGATCGGGCGGACGCGAACATGCGCTTAGCTGGAAGCTGGCGCAATCCCGTGTGATCGCCGAAGAAGGCGGAAAGCTGTTCGCATCCCCGGGAAATCCGGGAATCGCGGACCATGCCGAATGTCTCAACATCGACGTGACCGACCATGAACTGGTGATCGCCTTTTGCGAGCAGGAGCAGATCGGCCTGGTGGTGATCGGCCCCGAAGCACCGCTGGTGGACGGGCTTGCCGACTCCCTGCGCGCAGAGGGCTTCGCCGTGTTCGGCCCCTCCGCCGCCGCTGCCCAGCTGGAAGGGAGCAAGGGCTTCACCAAGCAGTTGTGCGACCGCGCCAATATTCCCACCGCCGGATATGTCCGCGCCACATCGCTGGAACAGGCAGTGGCCGCACTGGACGGGTTCAAGGCCCCATACGTGCTCAAGGCCGATGGGCTGGCGGCGGGCAAGGGCGTGGTGATTGCCGAAAACCGCGCCGATGCCGAAGCCGCGCTGGCAGACATGTTTGACGGCGCATTCGGCGATGCGGGTGCCGAAGTGGTGATCGAGGAATTCATGACCGGCGAGGAAGTGAGCCTGTTCGCGATCACCGATGGCGCCACCATCGTGACTTTCGGCAGTGCGCAGGATCATAAGCGCGTGGGCGAAGGCGACACCGGCCCCAACACCGGCGGCATGGGCGCATACAGCCCCGCGCGCGTGCTCACCCCGGAACTGCGGGCGGAAGTGATGCAGAAGATCATCGCCCCCACGGTAAAGCAGATGGCGGATGAGGGCATGCCCTATTCCGGCGTGCTCTATGCCGGGCTGATGCTGACCGACGAAGGTCCCAAGCTGGTGGAGTACAACTGCCGCTTCGGCGATCCGGAATGCCAGGTATTGATGATGCGGCTGGAATCCGACCTGACCGATTACCTGCTGGCCTGCGCCAACAACAGCCTTGCCGCGATGGAGCGTCCGCGCTTCTCCCGCGATGCCGCCCTGACCGTGGTGATGGCCGCCAGGGGCTACCCCGGCACGCCCGAAAAAGGCGGCACCATCGGCGGCATTGCCGAAGCAGAGGCAGACGGCGCCAAGGTCTTCCACGCCGGCACCACGCTGGACGAGGATGACGGCACCTTGCGCGCCAGCGGCGGACGGGTGCTGAACGTCACAGGCAGGGGCACGGACGTGCAGGCGGCACAACAAGCCGCCTACGCCGCCGTGGCCAAGGTGGATTTCCCCAGCGGGTTCTACCGCAGCGACATCGGCTGGCGCGAAATTGCGCGGACCAAGGGCGGCTAGGCAGCAGCAGCCCTGCTCCCGGCCCGCTGCGGCACCAGCCACACCAGCAGCACGATCGCCGCGCCCAGCACCAGCGAGGCCGCACCGCGGCTGAGTTCGAGGCCGCCACTGGCGACCGGCTTGTCGAGGAAATCGCCGACCACTGCGCCCAGCGGGCGGGTGAGGATGAAGGCCAGCCAGAACAGTACCACATGGCTCACCTTGGTGCGCCAGTAGGCCACCGCGACCAGCGCCAGCAAGCCACCGAAGATTACCGCCGCGCCCAGATATCCCAGCGGCCCATCGGCCACCCAGTCACCCAGCGCCGTGCCCAGCGTCTGCGAGAAGGTGATGGTGACCCAGTAATAGATCTCCGCCTTGGGCTCATGCACCGAATCGACCGATATCGTGCCCAGAGCCATACGCCACGCCAGCAGCGACAGCAGCACCAGCCCCAGCAGCAAAAGCGAACCGCCGGGATAGCCGATCCCCATCGAGCGCGTGGCAAAATCCGCCATCGTCGTGCCCGCAGTGGTGGAGGCGATGATGGTGGTCCAGTAAAGCGCCGGGTGGAACCTTGTCGCACGGATCTGCCAGATCACCAGCGCCAGCAGAATCGCAGCAAAGATGGCCGTGCCGACAAGATAGCCCAGATTCATCGACATGCTGACCGTGTCGCCCGCAGTCTCCCCAAAGGTGGTGGCCAGGATCTTGATGATCCAGAAACCGAGCGTGACCGCAGGCACCTTTGTCAGTGCGGATTTCAGATTGTCGTCCAACGCATATCTCCTGCTGCGTGATGCATGCAGGTGAGATACGTCTGGCCTCAGAAACAGTGTATAAGCAGATGTTCAAACCGGCGGGGATCAACATAAGTACCATGGCAGCAACACCCGCGAACAAGCCCGCGATGGCGCTGGCCGTGATCGGCCTTCAGGCCGTGGCCGCGATCTATTTCATCTTCGATGCGGTGGGCGAAAGTCGCTGGTCCCGGGATGGCAAGTTCGGCCCGCTGTTTGCGCTGGACCTGCTGGTCGGCTTCGCCCTGCTGGCCGGAATCGCCTATGCCGCATTGACCTTCACGCGGCTCCAGAGCGAGGCACGCCGCCGCGATCGGGCATTGTCCGCCGCGCGCGGGGCACTGGGCCAGTTGATCCAGGACCGCTTTGCCGACTGGGGCCTGTCGCGATCCGAAGCCGAAGTGGCGCTGTTTGCGCTGAAGGGCTTTTCAAGCGCCGAGATCGCCGAGATGCGCGGAGCCGCCGGTGGCACCGTCCGCTCGCAACTGAGCCAGGTCTATGCCAAGGCCGAAGTGACCGGGCAGCCCATGCTCATGTCGCTGTTTCTCGACGATCTTCTCGGCGAATCCGGTTTCGATAACCAGCCCTAGCCCAGCTTCTCCTGCATCAGCTTTGCCAGATCGGCCTCCGGCCGGGCACCGTAGTGGCTGATAACTTCTGCGGCGGCGATGGAGCCCATGCGCAGGCAAGTCTCCAGCGGCTTGCTGCGGACATAGCCGAACAGGAAACCGGCGGCGAAAAGGTCGCCCGCGCCGGTGGTGTCGACCACGTGTTCGACCGGTTCGGCGGATACTGCCGCCCGTTCGCCATGGGCGATGGAAACCGCGCCCTTCTCACTGCGGGTCACCACCAGCACCGGGACCTTGCCCTCCAGCGTGGCGAGGCCGGCCTCGAAGTCTGCCTCGCCGGTAATGGCGGCCAGCTCCACTTCATTGGCGAACAATATGTCGATCAGTCCATCGGCGATCAGCGCGCGGAAGTCATCGCCATAGCGATCGATCACGAAGGCATCCGACAGGGTGAAAGCGACCTTGCGGCCCGCCGCCTTGGCGCTTTCAATAGCGCGGCGCATGGCTGCGCGCGGCTCTTCCGGGTCCCACAGATAGCCTTCCAGATAGAGGATCTGTGCGCCGCCCACGGCTTCCTCATCCAGAGCATCGGCGGGCAGGAATTGCGATGCGCCCAGGAAGGTGTTCATGGTGCGCTGGCCATCGGGCGTGACGAAGATCAGGCAGCGCGCGGTGGGCGGTTCGCCTTCGCGCGCGGCAATATCGAAATCGATCCCCACGGCGCGGATATCATGGGCGAAGACCTGCCCCAGCTGATCATCCGCCACCTGCCCCACGAAAGCGCATTGCGCGCCCAGGGCGGACAGGCCGGCCAGCGTGTTGGCCGCCGATCCGCCGCTGATTTCACGCGCCGGACCCATCGCATCATAAAGGTCGCGCGCCTGGTCGGCATCGATCAGGGTCATGCCGCCGCGCGTCATACCCAGCTCCTCGATCAGCTCGTCTGAACAGGAGGCCACTACATCGACAATGGCATTACCGATGGCGATTACATCATAACGTGGTTCGGACATGTTTATTCCCGTGGTTCCAAGATAGGGTCGAAAGATTGACTTGGCCGCTCACAGAAGCAATCGCAAGCCAACAATGCCAGCAATTGCCACCTCTCTGATGCTCGCGATCGGCCAGCTTGCCGATGGCAAGGTGTTGCGCATTCTTTTCAAGAGCATTGGCGTGACCATCGTCGCCTTTGTCGCGCTGGCCTGGGCGGGCTGGTACGCCTTCGATGCGGCGCTGGAATGGCTGGGACTGGGCGATGCCATGTTCACCGGCGCGGGCAACCTGCGCGAAGTGGCGTCTGCCCTGCTGGCGCTGACGGGATTGTGGCTGACCTGGCGCATCACCGCGATGGCGGTGATCCAGTTCTATGCCGAAGACGTGGTCCATGCGGTGGAGGCGCGGCACTATCCGCATGCCGCCAGTGCCGCGCGGGAGCTGACTTTTGCCGAGCAGATGCGCAACAGCCTGCGCGGAGCGGGCCGCGCTCTGCTGGCCAATCTGATCGCCCTGCCCTTCGCGCTGGCGCTGCTGTTTACAGGCGTCGGAACGGCGCTGCTGTTCTGGCTGGTCAACGCCCTGTTGGTGGGGCGCGAATTGCAGGACATGGTCTGGCTGCGCCATCGCCAGCAACCGCAAGACCTGTGCCCGGTCAGCAAGTGGGAGCGATTTGTGCTTGGCGGCGTTGTAGCCGCTATGCTGGCGGTACCCTTCGTTAACTTCCTTGCGCCAGTACTGGGGGCGGCCGGTGCCGCGCATCTGGTCCATAGAAAGAATGCCTGCTGACATGCGCATCATCGCAACCCTGGGCCTGACCCTTCTGCTCTCTGCCTGCGTCAGCGCGCCGCAAGGACCGGCTGGCCCGCCGCCGCCCAGCCGTGTGCCCACTCAGCAGCCGGCCCCACCACCCACCTCTCCGCCCCCGCCGCCCGTGGCAGGCTTTCGCATGCCGGAAATCCAGAGCGGGCCGGGTCTGAGCGGAGTAATCCGCGAGGATGCGCGCAGTCTGGTGCGGCAATTCGGCGATCCGCGGCTGGATGTCACCGAAGGCGATATGCGCAAGCTGCAATTTGCTGCCCCGGCCTGCGTCATGGACATTTATCTCTATCCGCTGCGGCCCGGGGGTGAGCCGGTGGCGACATGGCTGGAGGCCCGCCGGGCCAGCGATGGCGCGGAAGTGGACCGCTACTCCTGCATGCAGGCGCTGCGCCGACAGCGCTGAGGGTGGCGCGGGTAAGGAGAATTTAAGCCTATTGCGCGATAGACACCCCTTCCGATCAAGGGGACGATGCGAGCAATGACTGCCCAATTTGCCGATTTCACGCGCCAGGCCGCAGTTGACGGTGCCATTTCCGATGATGAGATTCTGCAGCTACGCGCCGCAGGCTGGGCCAATGGCACGATCACGCGGGAGGAGGCTTCGGCCATCTTCTCGCTGCAACGCGCAATTGCAGATCGCACGCCCGTTTGGAGCGATTTCTTTGTCGAGGCGATCAAGGAATATGTCCTCAACGGCACCGAGCCGCGCGGCTATGCCAGCGACAGCGAGGCTGGCTGGCTGATCGTCGAGATCGAGCGCGACGGCCATCTGTGCTCCATGACAGAGCTGCAATTGCTGGTGGAGATCACCGACAAGGCCTGCAACGTCCCCGAAGCGCTGAAATACTTCGTGCTGCGGGAAATTGAACGCGCCGTCCTGACCGGCGTTGGCCCCACCCGCGATGGCGGAGAACTGTCCAACACCCATGTGACGCCCAGCGAATGCACCATCATGCGCCGGGTCATTTTCGGTCAGGCGAGTGACCGGCCCGCTGCCGTAAGCCAGCGCGAAGCTGAAATGCTCTTTCGCCTGAAGGACGCGACACTCGAAGCAGCCAATGCGCCGGAATTCATGGAACTGTTCGTCCAGGGCGTGGGCAATTACCTGATGGGTTTTGCCTCACCCAGCGCCCAGCTCAGCCGTGAGCGGATGGTGGAGTTGGAGAGCTTTGTCAGCCGCAACAAGCCAAACATCGGCCATTTCATGGGCCGCATGGCACAATCTGCGCCCAATGCCTTTGGGGTGGTGTTTGGCCAAAAGGGGCAGCTCCCCGGCCGCGATGAACTGGTGCAGGAGGCGGCTTCGTTTTCGCTCTATGAGCAGGACTGGCTCGACCAGCAGATCGCCGCCAACGGGCTGAGCGACCATTATGACCAGGCGCTGATGGCCTTCATTGCCGAGGAACTGGGCGAGGCCTGAGGACTGGCTTCAACGGACCCGGCGATTGCCGCCGGTCCGCGGGATTTCAGACCATGAAGCTTTCGCCGCACCCGCAGGCGCCCTTGGCGTTGGGGTTGGCGAAGGTGAATCCGGCGGTGAAGTCGTCCTCCACCCAGTCCATCACGCTGCCCACCAGATAGAGCACGCTGGCGCCATCGATGTAGAGCGTGCCGCCGGGCGTGACGATCTTCTCGTCAAATGCCACTTCCGCGGTCACATAATCGACAGAATAGGCGAGGCCCGAACAGCCGCGGCGCGGGGTCGAGAGCTTGACCCCGATCGCATCTTCGGGCGCCTTGGCCATCAGATCGGCGATGCGCTGCTCGGCGCGCGGCGTCAGCGTGACGGCGGCGGGAATCTGGCGGGTCTTGATCTTGGTTTCCCTCATGTCAGCCTCTTCTGCCAGAACACCGCGTGGCCAGCCTCGGGATCGAGGACATAGTCACCATAACCGCAGGCGGCATACAGGCCCCTGGCAGTTTCGTTTCCGGTCAATACTTCCAATGTGATCTTGCAGGCACCGCGTTTCAATGCCTCGGCCTCAACCGCGGCCATCAGCGCGCGGCCAATTCCCTTGCCGCGGTGGCCGGGCAAGACCGCCATATCGTGGATATTGACCAGCGGCGCGGCGGCGAATGTCGAATAGCCCATGATGCAATTGGCCAGCCCCAGCGCCTGCCCATCGACCCGCGCGATCAGCGAGAACGCGCCCGGCGTGGCGGCAAGACCGGAGGCCAGGTTTGCGCGCGCCTTGTCAGACAGGGGCTCGCCCCCGCCCATCGGATCGCGCGCATAGGCATCAAGCAGCGCCACCAGATCCGCCGCATCGCGCGGATCGGAGTAATCGGCCAGATCGACCGTGAGGGAGGGAGCCTGTGTGCTCACAGCATCCCCAGCTCAAGGCGGGCTTCGTCGCTCATCTTGGCCGGGTCCCAAGGCGGGTCCCACGTCACGTTGACCTCGGCATCGCGCACGCCGGGAATGGAGCCAATGCGCATCTCGATATCGGCGGGCATGGATTCGGCCACCGGACAATGCGGCGTGGTCAGCGTCATGGTGACGACCACGTCCGCCTCGTCCGACACGTCGACCCCGTAAATCAGGCCAAGATCATAGATATTCACCGGGATTTCCGGATCGTAGATGTCCTTCAGCGCCGCGATAACTTCCTCATACAGATCGCCGCCGGGTTCACCGGGGGAGACATTCTGCGGCTTCTGCTGGAGGAAACCGTCAAGGTAATCGCGCTTGCGCTCGAGCTTTTCGGCGGCGCTTTCTACCGGTGTATCCTCCGCAGCATCTTCTACGGCATCTTCTACCCGGGCGCGTGGCGGTTTTGTCGCTTCGGCAACAACCTGCGCATTGGGCGGCGGTGCCGCGACAAATTCCTTCTTGTCTTCTGGCTTGTTCATCAGCCGAAAATCCTCTTGGTTCGTTCAATGCCGCGGACCAGTGCGGCAACATCTGTCTCATCGCTGTAAATGCCGAAGCTGGCGCGCGCCGTGGCCGGTACTCCCAGCTTGTCCATCAGGGGCTGCGCGCAATGATGGCCAGCCCTTATGGCGACGTTTTCCTCATCCAGGATCGTACCCAGATCATGCGGGTGGATTCCGTCGATCGAGAAGCTGACGATCCCGGCACTGTCTTCCGGGCCAAACAGCGTGATGTCGTTCATCTGGCGCAGCGCGTCGCGCGTTTGCGCCACCAGCTCCGCCTCATGCGCGTGAATGGCCTCCAGCCCGATGGCGGAGACATAATCGCAGGCCGCACCGAAGGCGATTGCCTCCACGATGGCGGGCGTTCCGGCCTCGAAACGCTGCGGTGCGGGGGCATAGGTGGTGCGCGCGAAAGTGACCTTGTCGATCATCGCACCGCCGCCCTGCCACGGCGGCATGGCATTCAAGATATCCGCTTTCGCCCACAATGCGCCAATGCCGGTGGGGCCATAAAGCTTGTGCGCGCTGAAGGCATAGAAATCGCAATCCAGCGCGGTGACATCAACCGGCAGGCGCGGCACGGCCTGACAGCCATCGATCAATATCTTCGCGCCTACTGCGTGAGCCAGATCGGCCGCGCGGCGCGCATCCAGCACGGAGCCGAGCACGTTGGAGACATGGGCAAAGGCCACCAGTTTGTGATCGCTGGTCAATATCGCCTGCGCCGCGTCCAGATCGATCCGGCCATCGTCGGTCAGCGGGCAGACATCGATCTGCGCGCCCACGCGCTCAGCCAGCATCTGCCACGGCACGATGTTGGAATGATGCTCCAGCTCGGAAAGCAGGATGCGGTCGCCTGACTTGAGATTGGCAAGTCCCCAGCTTTGCGCGACGAGATTTATCGCCTCGGTCGCACCTCTGGTGAAGACGAGCTCATCCTCCTGCCCGCCGATGAACTGCGCCACGCGGCGGCGCGCCGCCTCATAGGCCAGCGTCATTTCCGCCGAGCGCGCATAGACCCCGCGATGGACGGTAGCATAATCGCGGCCCATCGCACGGCTGGCGGCATCGATCACCGCCTGCGGCTTTTGCGCCGTTGCCGCGGAATCGAGATAATGCCATGCCGCGCCCGATGCCGTTACCAGCCCGGGAAAATCGGCCCGGCGCGCAAGCGCGGCCACCTTATGATCGGTGCTTACGGACACAGATCGCGCTGCCAGTTTCCGGCATTGGGACCGCGATAGCATTTGTACCGCTTGCCCGCCTGGATCACCAGATAGCCGATGTCGCTGCTGTCCAGCGCGACGCGCCATTGCTCACCCTGAACCGAATCGTCGGCATAATTGTCTGTCGAGAACAGCAGGACGCGGTCAGCATTTCCGGTGCCGTCCCGGCCCAGCTGGCTGGTCACTTCCTCACTGCCGCGGCCATCGAGCCGCAGGTAATAATCGATCACCCAGCGCTCGGTTGCAAAGACGCGGTCGGCGCGTTCGATCGGCCGGAATTCGCTTGCCGGAATGGTGATCGGCTCAAGACTTCCAACGGTGGCACAACCCGCCAGCAAAGCGGCGGGAAGAAGGGTCAAAACATGTTTTTTCATCATCTCTCTCCCAGTGTTTTCAGTGCAATTTCGAGCAGTCCGTCCCGCGCATCCTCGTCATCAAGAGCGGCGAAGGCATCGGCGATGAAGGCGCGGATCAGCAGTTCGCGCGCGATGTCGGGCGCGATGCCCCGGCTGGCCATGTAATAGCGGGCCATTTCGTCCATCTGGCCGATGGCCGCGCCATGCGCGCATTTCACGTCATCCGCATAGATTTCCAGCTCGGGCCTGGCATTGGCCGAAGCTCCGCGCTCCAGCAGAACGGCCTTGAAATCCTGCGCCGCATCGGTGCGCTGGCCATCGCGGCCCACGTCGATCCGGCCAAGGAAATTGCCCGTGGCCTGGCCCCAGTGGACGCTGCGAACCACCTGGTTTGATGTGGCATCGGGCGCGCCGTGATCCAGCCGCGTGACGAATTCGCGCGTGGCATCGCCGCCGCCAATGGTCACGCCGCCAAATTCGAAATGTGCGCCTTCGGCAAGGCTGACGGCCAGCTCCACACGGGCATAATCGCCCGCCGCATTGACTGCGAACACTTCGGCGCGTGCACCCTTGGCCACATTGATGCGGATGCGGCGCAAGGTCGGTGCGGCGCTATCCAGAATGAAGCATTCGCGGAAGGTTTCGCCTGCCGCCACGTCAATCTCGCGCCATTCATCGAAGGCTTCGGGTGCGAAAGTCGTAATCGCATCGAAATCGGCATAGCGCCATGCTTCGTCGCGCATGGTGGGCCGTGTGACTGGCTGGGTGATGGGTGCCGCGCTCATGCAGTCACCGCCTCATAGCCTTCGCTTTCCAGCTGCAATGCCAGCTCCGGCCCGCCGGTCTTGACGATGCGGCCGGCGGCCAGAACGTGCACCTTGTCCGGCTTCACATAGTCGAGCAGGCGCTGGTAATGGGTGATCAGCAGCACGCCCTTGTCCGGCGCGCGCATGATGGCGTTGATGCCATCGCCCACGGTGCGCAGGGCATCGATATCGAGGCCGCTGTCGGTTTCATCCAGCACGGCAAAGGCGGGATCGAGAATGCCCATCTGGACCATCTCTGCGCGCTTCTTTTCGCCGCCCGAAAAGCCGACGTTCACCTGCCGCTTCATCATGTCCATGTCGAGCTTGAGCAGAGCCGCCTTCTCGCGCGCCAGCTTGAGGAATTCGCCGCCCGAAAGCGGCTCCTCCCCGCGGGCGCGGCGCTGCGAATTGAGCGCTTCGCGCAGGAATTGCACATTGGAAACACCGGGGATTTCAACCGGATACTGGAAGCCCAGGAACATGCCGAGCGCGGCGCGCTCATGCGGTTCCAGATCCAGCAGGTCCTGTCCCTTGAAGGTGACGGAACCTGCGGTCACTTCATAGCCCGGACGCCCGCCCAGCACATAGGCCAGCGTGGATTTGCCCGCACCATTGGGGCCCATGATCGCGGCCACTTCACCCGCGGCCACTTCCAGAGTCAGGCCCTTGAGGATCTTGGTGCCACCGATTTCGGCGTGGAGGTTTTCAATTTTCAGCATCAGTACTTCCTGGGGTAATTCGGGCGGTCGGAGCGTCCGGGGCGATCGTTGCGGTCGGAGCCGCCCCGGCGCATTTCATCGCGGTGTGCGGCGCGGGCGACGTTCTTGTCGGCTATGCGCTCCCGCATGACGGTGGTGATGCGGGCGAGCACATCGTCCATGTTCTCGAGGATATCGGCAGCCTTGATGCGCATCACGCGCACGCCGACCGATTCCAGGCTCTTGTCGCGGCGGGTTTCCACCACGCCCGGCTCTTCCTCATCGATGGAGATAGCCAGGCCCAGCGTGTGGCAGCCAAAATCGACAATGGCAGAGCCGATCACCGCATGGCGCTTGAACACATGCCTGCCCATGTCAGCCTTGGAGAAACGCTCCGCCAGCGCCTTGTGCGCCTCGGTCGAATGGCGCCGCAACTTGCGCGCCTGATCGTGCAGATTGTCGAGCCGTTTTTCCGAGATTTCCCAGCCACGCCCCTTCTTCTTGAGATCGGGCGCAGTGTCATCCGCCGACGGGGTGCGGATCTTGAGGGTCTTTTTTTCAGTCATTTTTCTCTACTCGAACAATCGAAGGATCGCGCCCCTCTACACGGGCGTTCCGCCGGTCCCATACTCGCCTGAGCGCCAGAATGAGGAATAATGCACCGGCTCCGATGCCAAGGCCCAAGCGATTCCCATCATCACTTGCGAAACCTTCGTAGGCGGACCAAAACATGTACAGGGCAACTGCGAGCATCGCCCAGGGATAGACGCCGTAATTGTCGGTGTAGATTGTCTTCACCCCACACTCCCTTCCAGCGAGATTGCCAGCAGTTTCTGCGCCTCAACCGCAAATTCCATCGGCAGTTCTTTCAGCACTTCCTTGGCGAAGCCGTTGACGATCAGGGCCACAGCGGCTTCCTGATCCAGCCCGCGCTGCATGGCGTAGAACAGCTGATCGTCGCTGATCTTGGAGGTGGTGGCCTCATGCTCGATCTGCGCGGTGGGGTTGCGCACTTCGATATAGGGCACGGTGTGCGCGCCACATTCGCTGCCCAGAAGGAGCGAGTCACACTGGGTGAAATTGCGGACATTGTCAGCATTCGCGCCCACACGGACGAGGCCGCGATAGGTGTTGTTCGATTTGCCGGCAGAAATACCCTTTGAGATGATGGTCGACCGGCTGCCCTTGCCGTTGTGGATCATCTTGGTGCCGGTATCGGCCTGCTGGAAATTATTGGTGACGGCGACCGAGTAGAACTCGCCCACGCTGTCCTCACCATTGAGCACGCAGGACGGATATTTCCACGTCACCGCGCTGCCGGTTTCCACCTGGGTCCAGCTGACCTTGCTGCGATCGCCCTGGCACAGGGCGCGCTTGGTGACGAAATTATAGATCCCGCCAAGGCCCTCTGCATTGCCGGGATACCAGTTCTGTACGGTCGAATATTTGATCTCGGCATCTTCCATCGCCACCAGTTCCACCACTGCGGCGTGGAGCTGGTTTTCATCGCGCATCGGCGCGGTGCAGCCCTCCAGATAGGAGACGTAGCTGCCCTTTTCAGCAATGATCAGCGTGCGTTCGAACTGGCCGGTATTCTCCGCATTGATGCGGAAATAGGTGCTCAGCTCCATCGGGCAGCGCACGCCTTCGGGGATGTAGACAAAGGTGCCGTCAGAGAAGACCGCGCAGTTGAGCGCGGCGAAATAATTGTCACGCTGGGGCACGACCTTGCCCAGCCACTTCTTCACCAGCTCGGGATATTCCTTCACCGCCTCTGAAATGGAGCGGAAGATGACGCCGGCGCTTTCCAGTTCCTTGCGGAAGGTGGTGGCCACGGAAACGCTGTCAAACACGGCATCCACCGCCACCTTGCGCGCGCCTTCGACGCCGGCGAGCACTTCCTGCTCGGCAATCGGAATGCCCAGCTTTTCGTAAACGCGCAGGATTTCGGGATCGACCTCGTCCAGCGAGCCCAGCTTTGGCTTGGCCTTGGGCTCAGCGTAATAATAGGCGTCCTGGTAATCGATCTTGGGATAGCCGACCTTGGCCCAGTCCGGCTCCTCCATCGTCAACCACAGGCGGAACGCCTTCAGCCGCCATTCCAGCAGCCATTCAGGCTCCCCCTTCTTGGCGGAGATGAAGCGGACGGTATCCTCATTCAGGCCCTTGGGCGCGAATTCCTGCTCGATATCCGAGGAGAAGCCGAATTCGTACGATTCCAGCTTGCGGGCGGCATCACGCGCAGCCTTGTCCTGAATTTCGCCGCCAGAGGTATCGGCTTCAGCGATGGTGGTTTCTTTGTTCATGCGATCTCTTGTTCTTTTGAGGCTGCGGGCAGCTGGGCGAGCTGGTTCAGCTTCACATTGTCCAGCGCGCCGTGCAGCGCCTGGTTCACCACGCCCCAGTGCGGGCGCACGCTGCATTTGGCCTCCAGCGCGCAATCATGGCGGCCCGCCTCGACACAGGCGGTCAGCGCGATCGGCCCTTCGATGGCCTCCACGATATCGGCGAGCGAAATGGCCGCCGCCGGACGGGCCAGCTTTATCCCGCCGCCCGATCCGCGCATGCTCTTGAGCAGACCGGCCTTGGAAAGCGCGCTCACCAGCTTCTGCACGGTGGGCAGGGGCAGGCCCGTTTCTTCCGCCAGATCCGAGGCCGAAACGCGCGCAAAGCCGCAATGGCGCGCGGCGGCGCACATTGTGACAACGGCATAATCGGCCATGCTGGACAGGCGCATAAGACGGTCCCAGGGTTAATCGGAGTGTATCGGTCCGATTTCACCTAGTGACGGATTTGCGCGCTTTCAACGCCAGAGAGCTTGTTGCGAGTCGTTAGCATCATGGCGACATGGTAGAGGCATAAAAAAGGGGCGGCCCCGACATGCGGGACCGCCCTTGAAAGTCGAGAACCCGTCGCGTTAGCGCGTCGAGCCCTTCGGGTCGCAGAAACTTCCTATCCGATTCGTGTGATTCTCAATTGTAAGGAAACGACACGAAACGTGGTTTTTCGGCCAGATTCGGTCTGTTTTTGCACTATTTTCGAAGGAAAAATCCTATCTTTCCAACAGTGGCCCACATTCATCGACAGGTGCCCCGCGCTTTGCCATAGGCAAGCCATGTTCTATCGCCTGATCCGACCGGCCATATTCGCGCTCGACGCGGAAAAGGCGCATCGCCTCGCCATCAACGCACTCAAGATGATGCCGGAGGGCGAAGCGCCCGCCGCCGATGGTCCGCTCAGCACAAAAGTGGCTGGCCTGACATTCCCCAATCCGTTGGGAATGGCGGCAGGCTTCGACAAGGACGGCGAAGTGCCCGATGCGCTGCTGCGGCTGGGCTTTGGCCATGCAGAGGTGGGATCGATCACCCCGCGCCCGCAGCAGGGCAACCCCAAGCCGCGCCTGTTCCGGCTGGCGGAAGATCAGGCGGTGATCAACCGCATGGGCTTCAACAATCGCGGCGGTGAGGAAGCGGCGGCCCGTCTGGCGGAGCGGCGCTGGCGCGGCGGAATCGTGGGTATCAATATCGGCGCCAACAAGGATTCGGAGGACCGCATCGCCGATTATGCCGCGATGACCGACCTGATGGCTCCGCTGGCCGATTACCTGACCGTCAATATCTCCAGCCCCAACACCCCCGGCCTGCGCGCCTTGCAGGATGAGGGCGCGCTGTCCGCCCTGCTCGATGCCGTGCTGGCAGCGCGCGGGGAGGAGCATGTGCCCGTTTTCCTGAAAGTGGCGCCCGATCTGGAACCGGCCGATGTGGATGCCATTGCTCGCATTGCGATGGACAAAGGTCTGGCCGCGCTGATCATATCAAACACCACCATTGCCCGCCCTCCCCTCAAATCCGCGCATGCAGGCGAGGCCGGGGGCCTATCCGGCGCGCCGCTGAGGGACATGGCGTTGCAGCGCCTGCGCGATTTCCGGCAGGCGACGGGCGGGGCAATTCCGCTGGTCGGCGTGGGCGGCATCTCGACAGCGCAGGACGCCTGGCAGCGCATTCGCGCCGGTGCCAGCCTGGTGCAGCTGTACAGCGCCATGATCTATCGCGGCCCCGGCATCGCCAGAGACATTTGCGCCGGTTTGGAATCGCTGATGGAGCGCGATTGTATCGGCTCCATTGCCGAGGCGGTGGGAACCGAATAGGGAATGCGCATGGCCCGCAATTTCCTGATCGCATTTGCAGCCCCGCTGGCGCTTGCAGCTTGCACGACGCGCGAAGCTCCAGCTCTCGAAAATCCGGCTCTGACAAACATTGATCCGGCTGCGCATTCTTCCGGAGTCGTCAGCGCTGCCGACCCCCGCGCTGCCGAGGCCGGTGCGCAGATGTTGCGGCAGGGCGGCAGTTCCACCGATGCGGCCATTGCCACCATGCTGGCGCTGACCGTGGTCGAGCCGCAAAGCTCCGGCATTGGCGGCGGCGGCTTCTATGTGCGCGGAACATCCGATGGCCAGGTGGCAACGCTGGACGGCCGCGAGACCGCTCCCGCCGCAGCCACGCCCGACTGGTTCCTGGGCGAAGACGGCAATCCCGTGCCATTTCCGCAGGCCGTGCTGACCGGCCTATCCATCGGTGTGCCGGGGAATATCCGCCTGGCCGAACAGGCGCATGACCGGTTTGGCCGCCTTGAATGGGCGCAGCTGTTCCAGCCCGCTATCGCTCTGGCGCGGGACGGCTTCGTGATTACCGAGCGGTTCCGCGAATATCTGCAACGCTCGCCCAATCGCGCCGGCAATGTCGAGGCGGGCCGCGCGCTGTTCTATGATGCCGCGGGGGAGCCGCTGCCGGTCGGTACGCTGGTGCGCAATCCCGCGCTTGCCGCCACACTGGAACGGATCGCCACTGAGGGGCCGGACAGTTTCTATACCGGCATGCATGGCCGGGCGATGGCGCAGGTGATTGCCGATGCCACGCCGGGCGCCGCCGACATGTCCGCCACCGACATCGCCAGTTATCGGGCGCTGTGGCGGGAAAGCCCGTGCGGCACATACCGGCAATATCGCATCTGCGGGATGGGTCCGCCTTCCTCTGGCGCGACCACGGTGTTCGCGATCCTCAAGCAGCTGGAGGGGTTTGACATGGGCGCGCTTGGGCCGGCATCGCCCACCGCGTGGCACCTGTTCGCCGAAAGCCAGCGCCTCGCCTATGCCGACCGCGAGCTGTATCTGGCGGATGATGATTTCGTGTCCGTCCCCGTCGCCGGGTTGATGGATGGCAATTACCTGCGCGAACGCGGCACACTGATCTCTGCCGATCGGACATTGCAGATCGTGTCTGCCGGAACGCCGCCGGGAACGCGCGCGATCATGGCCGATGGCGCAGAGCCGGTGGAAAGCGGCACCAGCCATTTCGTGGCGGTGGACCAGTGGGGCGCGGCGGTGTCATGGACCTCCACCGTTGAGGGGTCTTTCGGGTCGGGCCATATGTATGGCGGCTTCTACCTGAATAATGAGCTGACCGATTTCAGCTTTGTGCCGCAGCGCGATGGCATTCCGGTGGCCAACCGCGTGGAGGGATCAAAACGCCCGCGCAGCTCCATGTCGCCAACGCTGGTCTATGGCCCTGACGGCGAACTGGTGATGGCCGTGGGCGCGGCGGGCGGAAGCACCATCCCGGTGCAGGTGGCCCGGGTGCTGATCGGCGTGATCGACTGGGGCCTGCCGCTGGACCGGGCGCTGGCCCTGCCGGTGCTCTATTCGCCGGGTGACACGATTGTGCTGGAGGAAGGCTCTTCCCTGCTGGCGATGCAGCCTGCGCTGGAGGCGCTGGGCCACAAAGTTATGGCCCGCGGCCTGCCACTGAAGACCAATGCCGCGATATTGGTGGATGGCAGCTGGGTCGGCGGAGCCGATCCGCGCAGCGAAGGTGTTGCGATCATTCCCTGATCTTGCCGGCCCTGATCTTGCCCGCGCGCACTCCAGCGCCTAGGAAGTTGCATAAGTAACGTCACTGTTTGTCGGCACGAATCGGCATGGGATGGAGGATCGCGGCAGGTGCAGCTGCAGGATATTGAAAATGCGCGCAGCCTGGTCGGTCTGTTCCTGAAACGCGCGGACGAGCAGGGGGACAAGCCCTTCCTGACCGCCAAGATTGACGGCAAGTGGACTTCCACCAGCTATGCCGAGGCATCGCGGCAGGTCTGCCTGCTGGCGACAAGGCTGACGGCAATGGGCCTGAAGCCGGGTGACCGGGTGATGCTGGTATCCGAAAACCGCCCCGAATGGTGCATTGCCGATCTGGCGATCATGGCCGCAGGCTGCGTCACCACGCCAGCCTACACCACCAACACTAAGCGCGATCACGCGCATATCCTGGACGATAGCGGCGCGCGCGCCGTGGTCGTATCCAACAGCAAGCTGGCCGAGCCATTGTTTACCGCCATGCTGGGATCGGGCCATGCCGAACATGTCATCACGATGGAGGATATTCCATCGGCGCAGGCCAGCGGCTTTGTCATGCATGACTGGCCGGACCTGATTACCGGCGATGCACAGGCCGCACGGGCCGAAGTGGACGCCCGGCTGGAGGGCGTGACGCGCGACGACATTGCCTGCATCATCTATACCAGCGGCACCAGCGGCTCTCCGCGCGGGGTGATGCTGCATCACGGGGCAATCCTGCACAATTGCATCGCTGCGGGCGAGATTCTTGCGGGAGATTTCGGCTGGGGCGAAGACCGCTTCCTGTCCTTCCTGCCGATGAGCCATGCGCTGGAACACACCGCCGGGCTCTACCTTCCGATTGGCCTGGGTGCCGACATCTGGTTTGCCGAGGGGCTGGACAAGCTCTCCACCAATCTGGTGGAAGCACAGCCCACTTTCATGATCGTGGTCCCGCGCCTGTTCGAACTGCTGCGCGGCAAGATCATCAAATCGCTGGAGAAGCAGGGCGGCATCGCCGGTTTCCTGCTGGAACGGGCCATTTCGCTGGGAGAGCGGCAGGTCAGCGGCAAGTGGGCCTTGCGCGATATTCCCACCGGCTGGCTGCTCGACCTGACCCTGCGCCCCAAGATCCGCGATCGCTTCGGCGGCAGGATCAAGGCGCTGGTATCGGGCGGCGCGCCGCTCAACCCGGAAGTGGGCGGCTTCTTCCAGGCCATGGGGCTGACGATGCTGCAAGGCTATGGCCAGACAGAGACCGCGCCCGTGGTCAGCTGCAATTACCCCACCGCCGGAATTCGCCTGAACACGGTTGGCCCGCCGCTGCGCGGTGTCGAAGTGCAATTCGCCGAAGATGGCGAGATCCTGGTGCGCGGCGAATGCGTGATGAAGGGCTATTGGCAAAATCCGGAGGATACCGCCAAGGCACTGCCAGACGACTGGCTGCACACCGGCGACATCGGCCATCTCGATGATGGTGGACGGATCGTGATCACCGATCGCAAGAAAGACATCATCGTCAACGACAAGGGTGACAATATCGCCCCGCAGAAGCTGGAGGGGATGCTGACCCTGCAGCCCGAGATATCGCAGGCCATGGTGAGCGGCGACAAGCGCCCCTATATGGTGGCGCTGATTGTGCCCGATGCCGAATGGGCCGTTGGCTGGGCGCGCGCCAGTGGCGAGAAATTCGACATGGCCGCCCTGCAGGACCTGCCCGCCTTCCGCAGCGCGATCAAGGCAGCGGTGGACCGCACCAATAATGACCTCTCGGTGATCGAGAAGATCCGCAAGTTCACCTTCGCGGATGAATCCTTCAGCGTCGAGAACAACCAGATGACGCCGACGCTCAAGATCCGCCGACCCTTCATTCGCGAGAAATATCAGAACCGGCTGGACGAACTGTATTGATCCACCGTCATTTCATCGCACCAGTTCTTGTTGCCGCCATGCTTGCCGGATGCACAGATGGTTGCGAGAATGTGGTTCTGGAACGCGCCCGCGCGCCTTTTGGAAATGCCGATGCGGTCGCTTTCGAACGAAATTGCGGAGCAACGACAGGCTATTCAACGCAGGTATCGATCGTTGACCGTGATGACGCGCCGACCGACGCGGGCAATATTCTGATTGCTTCCGGGCGATCATTTGCCGAGGATTCAAACCGTCCAACAGTTAGTCTGGAATGGCTTGGTTCTGAACAATTGTCTGTCCGGTACGATGCCAGCCTTGCGATACTATCCCATCATGATCGATACGGGCGCACAATAATTTCGCTCACCCCGATGTCGGGCAATTAACTCACGCCGCTTCGTCTTCGATCCTCTCGGGGAAGAAGCCCGGTTCGCGGGTGGACCATGCGGGCGCTGTGGCGGCCGCCTCGCTCAATGACTGGAGCAGCATCTTGCGCCGTTCAGGGCGGATTTGCGGAAGCGCGGCAGCGCCGCAGAAAGCTGCGGGCAGCCATGGGCGCACCGGCGCACCCAGCAGCCGCTCATACAGGAAGCGATAGGCGGAAAAGCAGCTGAGCTGTTCCTGTGCCAGGTCGGCTGCGGACATACGCACCAGCGCGCCGATGAACTCGGCCACGCCGTCCAGCGATTCGATCGATGGCACACTGCCGCGCAAGGCGCGCAGTTCGCGGTAGGCGATATATTGCCCGCGAATCGCAGAGCAGGAACCGCCTTCCTCCACCCATGACTTGAAGGCATCTCCGCGGCCCAGCCCGACATCGAGGCTGCGCTCGATAAACAGCTGTTCCTCAGCGGTAAAACTGGCGAATTCGCGCAATTCGGCGATGGTCTGCGATGTCGTTTTCGTCTGCGCCATGATCGGCTCCTGCGGATTACAGGTCCGATGTTTCGCCGATCATGGTTAAGAACTGGTAAGCGCCGTGCCGAAGATCAGGTCCAGATCAGGTCCAGATCAGATCAATCCTGCCAGCGGGCTGCTGGGATCGGCATATTTGCGGCGCCCCATGCGGCCCGCCAAATAGGCTTCGCGGCCCGCGATCACGCCGTATTTCATCGCCCGCGCCATGCGGATCGGGTCTTTTGCTTCGGCAATGGCGGTGTTCATCAGCACGCCATCGCAGCCCAGCTCCATCGCCTCAGCCGCTTCGCTGGCGGTGCCCACCCCGGCATCGACCAGCACCGGCACTGTGGCACCTTCGACGATCAGGCGAATGGTCACCTTGTTCTGAATGCCCAGCCCCGATCCGATGGGAGCGCCCAGCGGCATGATCGCCACCGCGCCCGCCTCTTCCAGCTGCCGCGCGGCGATGGGATCGTCCACGCAATAGACCATCGGCTTGAAGCCTTCATTGGCCAGCACTTCGGTGGCTTTCAGCGTCTCACGCATATCGGGATAGAGCGTGCGCGCCTCGCCCAGCACTTCCAGCTTTACCAGATCCCAGCCGCCAGCCTCACGCGCCAGCCGCAATGTGCGGATCGCATCCTCTGCGGTGAAGCAGCCCGCGGTATTGGGCAGATAGGTGATCTTCCTGGGATCGATGAAATCCATCAGCACCGGCTGGGTCGGGTCGGAGATGTTCACCCGGCGAACGGCCACGGTCACGATCTGCGCGCCCGATGCCTCCACGGCGGCTGCGTTCTGGGCGAAGTCCTTGTACTTGCCCGTCCCCACGATCAGGCGCGAGGTAAAGCGGTGGCCGGCCACTTCCCAGCCATCGCTGGAGGCTTCGGGCGAAATTTTCGGCTGGTCAGTCATGCGCGGGGCGGTATCCGCCAAGCAGCGCATAGGCAAGACCGATCCATGCCCCGAGCGGCGCCCGCGTCAGCCGCCGCCCACGAAAGTGACGATCTCCAGCACATCGCCGTCTGCCAGCGGAACATCCTCCAATGTCGAGCGGGGCGCGATCACGCCATTGTGTTCGACCGCGACCTTTTCCGGCTTGAGCGACAGTTCGCGCACCAGATCGGCAATGGTGGAGGCCTGGCTGCGGCGGCTTTCGCCGTTTACGGTGATGGAGATGGGCGTGCTCATAGGCTCGCCGGGATAGCGCCTAGACTGCGCGGCGCAAGTTGAGGATGTGTCCGCTGGCCACCAGCACCACGCCGATCACGGTCAGCACCGCCTCTTCATAGCCATGCCCGATCGCCAGCGCGCCGCCCATGAAGGACAGGCCCGTCATCGCCACCACGAAGGGCAGCGGACGGCGGTGGCGGATTGCGCCAATGCCGATGGCCACGCCGGCAATGATGGTGGCGAGCAGCAGGCCGACCTTGTGAATCGACGGATCGAGCAGGAAAGTGCCGCCAAGGCCCAGGCCCGCAACCAGCACCAGCCCGACCACGCAGTGCACCAGGCACAGGCATGACAAGACCACGCCAACACGGTCAAGCTGGCCGCGAATCCTGAAGATGATTGAGTTCATGTGCGGCTATGTATGTAACGCTATAACATTGCGCAATGTTTTTTGGCTTTTTGCTGTCACGCTCTCCACCGTCCAAATGCGGTCTTGCGATTCGGGGCATCAAAGCGCAAATCGCGCAGATGGTCGCAACCGCAGCAGAAAATGGCCTGGCCCAAGTGCCCGCATCGCCCCTTCGCCCCGCCGCCCTGGCCAGCTGGCTGTTTGGCGTGGCGATCCTCATCCTCCTGATCGTGGCTGTCGGCGGTATTACCCGGCTGACCGAATCGGGCCTGTCGATCACCGAATGGAAGCCGGTCACCGGCGCGATCCCGCCCATTGGCGAGGCGCAGTGGCAGGCGGAATTTGCCGCCTATCAGGCAACGCCGGAATACCGGTTCGAAGCCGGGCCGGCGGGAATGACGCTGAGCGATTTCAAGTTCATCTTCTTCTGGGAATGGTTCCACCGCCTGATCGGGCGGGTGATCGGCATGGCCTTTGCCCTGCCGCTGGCATGGTTCTGGATTCGCGGGGCGATCCCCGCAGGCTACAAGCCGCGCCTTGTGGCGCTGCTGGCGCTGGGCGGTCTGCAGGGCGCGTTCGGCTGGTTCATGGTCCGCTCCGGCCTTTCGGGAGAGATGACCGATGTCAGCCACTTCTGGCTCTCCATCCATCTGCTGACGGCGCTGTTCACGCTCGGCGGCCTGATCTGGACCGCGCGTGACCTGCTGGTGCTGGCAGGCAATCCGCAGGCGCGGCCCGCCCGCCTCACGGCGCTGGGTACGGCGACACTGGCGATATTGTTCATCCAGCTGCTGTTCGGCGCGTGGGTGGCAGGGCTGAATGCGGGACTGGCTTCGGACAGCTGGCCGCTGATGCAAGGACGCCTGTTCCCGGAGATCGGCTGGACCCGCGGCGCGCTGTGGACGCTGACGCATGATCCCTTCCTGATCCACTGGATCCACCGCTGGTGGGCGTGGGTGGCGGTGGCCGCGCTGATCGTGATGGCCCGCGCACTGAAGAAGGCGGGTGACCGGCGCGCCTCTGTCTATATCCACATCGCCTTTGGTACGCAGATCATTCTGGGCATCGCCACGGTGATGACAGGTGTCGCGCTGTGGCTGGCCGTGGCGCATCAGGTGGTGGGGGCTGCACTGGTCGCGGCCACGGCATGGGGCGCGCACAGACTGGGACAAGGTGCACGGTGAGCGAAGGCCCCGCGCTGATCTGGTGCCCCTTTCCCAGTGAAGAGGAGGCGCGCCGCGTTGCCGGGCAGCTGCTTGACGAAAGGCTCATCGCCTGTGCCAATATCGTGCCGGGCATGATCTCGATTTTTGAATGGCAGGGTGAGCGGGGAGAGGCACGCGAAGTGGGTGTTCTGCTGAAGACCCATGGATCGCTGCTGGAGAAATCTGTTGCAAGACTGGCCGACTTGCATTCCTATGATACCCCGGCGGTTGCCGGGTGGATAACCACAGCCAGTGCACAAGCCACCAGCGCATGGATAGACGGACTGACAGGTACGGAGGCATCGCGATGAAGCGTTCTGATCGCCGTAGCGCTATCATGTTGGCTCTGGGTGCCGCCTTGGCGCCTGTGCTCGCCACGCGCGCTGCATGGGCGACAGACAGGTCTTCCGGGGACAGCTCTTCCGGGCACAGGGCATCCGGTATCTTTGCCCCGCCGCCAGTGCCGATGGTCTATACCCGCAAGCTGCAACGCCAGATGGTGGGTGGTGCGATGCTGGAGGTTACGCGCAACTTCAACGTACACTTCGAGCCATTTGGCGCCGGCTACAGGCTGGAGGGCACGCAGCTGTCTGCCAGCGTAGCCGCTCCCAGCCGGATCGCGGAATTTGCCCGGCTGGAAGAACAGCGGGTTGAAACCGGCGTGTTCCCGCTGCTGCTCGATCGGATGGGCCAGATCGTGGATGGTGCGGGCCCGCATGAATCGCACGAGATTGAAGAGGCTCTGGCAGGGCTGAACAGGGAATATGAGCGCAATGGACCTGACGGGCAGGAGCTCGATCTGCTGGTGGAAGCGCTGCACCAGGCCGGTGCGCGCATGACCAGCCAGCTGCCGCGTGACATTTTCGCGCCGGTGGAAACGACCCGCGAACAACAGCAGGAAATAGCCCTTCCCTGGGGCGAGTCCGGAGCAGTGACCACAAGGTTTGTGGCCGTGTGCGATCCGCAGACCGGCCTGATGCACGAAGCCAGCCGCGAGGTTGTTACCGATCTGGCCGGCGATCAACGGCGCACGGTGGAGAGCTGGCGGCTGATTGCTGCCTGACGAAAACACACGCATTCACGCCCTGCATTTGGGTTAAGGTATTATTTTACCTCCCTGCTATGCCGCACGAATGCTTGACTTCCCGCCCCCAAAAGGACAAATGCCGCGCCTTCGCAGGCTGTGACGGTGATTCCCGGCAAGCCCTGCGGCGCACCATTCGCGAAACAAGGAATTTTGAAGCCATGAAGGCTCTGTCGAAGCAGACCCGGTCGATCAAGCCGGCCGAGGTCGAAAAGAAGTGGCATATCATTGATGCCGACGGCCTGGTCGTTGGCCGGCTCGCCACGATTGTCGCCAATATCCTGCGCGGCAAGCACAAGGCCAGCTACACCCCGCACGTCGATTGTGGTGACCACGTGATCATCCTCAATGCGGGCAAGGTGAAGTTCACCGGCAACAAGCTGGGCCAGAAGGTCTATTACAAGCACACCGGCTATCCGGGCGGCATCAAGGGTGTCACCGCTGGCAAGGTGCTGGACGGCCGCTTTCCCGAGCGTGTTCTGGAAAAGGCTGTGGAACGCATGATCCCGCGCGGTCCGCTGGGCCGGGCGCAGATGAAGGCGCTGCACCTCTACAATGGCACCGAGCACCCGCATGACGGCCAACAGCCCGCCGTGCTCGATGTTGCCTCCATGAATCGCAAGAACAAGGCTACTGTCTGATGGCTGAGGAAAACAACACCGTGTCAGATCTCGCCGATCTGAAGGATATCGCTGGCGATGCGCCTGCTTCTGATGAAGTGGCTGCTCCCGTCCGTACCGGACCTGCTGCCGTTCTGCGTGAGCAGGAACTGGACGCGCAGGGCCGTGCCTATGCCACCGGCCGCCGCAAGGACGCCGTGGCCCGCGTATGGATCAAGCCCGGCACCGGCAAGGTAACGGTCAATGGCCGCGACCAGGAAGTGTATTTCGCACGTCCGACGCTGCGCCTGGTGATCAACCAGCCGTTCTCCATCTCTGACCGCGAAGGCCAGTATGATGTCGTCGCTACCGTCAAGGGTGGCGGCCTGTCCGGCCAGGCCGGCGCAGTGAAGCATGGCATCAGCCAGGCACTGACCAAGTTTGAACCCGCGCTGCGTGCGACGGTGAAGGCCGCCGGCTTCCTCACCCGTGACAGCCGCGTGGTGGAACGCAAGAAGTATGGCCGTGCCAAGGCACGCAAGAGCTTCCAGTTCAGCAAGCGCTAATTGGCGCTGCAAGAGTTTCCGCGACGGTGGAAAATGTGAAGGGCGGTCCCCACGAGGGGCCGCCCTTTTTCTTTGCCTGCACACCATGGTCACCGATGGCCCGAACCTGTCGCGCGAACCTGTGGCGCAATCCTATGGCGCGAACAGGCTATCCACCTCTGCCAGCAATTTATCGATCGTAACCGGCTTGGAGAGGTAGCCCTTCGCACCCGCCTCGCGAATACGCGCCTCCTCGCCCTTTCCGGCAAAGGCGGTGATAGCCAGCACGGGGATGGCGCGCGTCACCTCATCACGGTGCAATTTGCGGATCAGGCGCAGGCCGGAAATATGCGGCAGCTGGATGTCCATGGTGATCAGGTCGGGTTCGAAGCGGTGCACCTCGTCAAGCACGTCTGCCCCGTCGGAAACCATCGCCACTTCAAAGCCACGGTTCTGAAGCACCTCATGGTAGAACATGCGGTTGAGGAGGTCGTCTTCGACAACGAGGATCTTGCGGGCCACGCTTTCTAAACGGTTGAAGGCGGCTCTGGTGCCGCCCCGGCACGGCGCTTTGCCTCATGCGCAGAACTGCTCGGCCCGCAAAGAGCCGCCAGCCCCTCAATCCACCGGCGGATCGGTGCGCGGAATGCGGCCGATGGGTGCCACAGGTTCCCCCGCCTCACGCGGCGGCATGGCGTCTTCGGGGACCTCGTCCACCATCATGTCATGCGACGAGATGCCCTCAAGATTGCGCACATGGACGGTGAGCTTGCTGCCATCCCACGTCAGTTCGTTGAATCCCGGCGGGGTGGAGCGAATGCGGTGGGACAGCGTGCCCGCCCCGATCATCCGGACAGGTCCGCTGGGCGTGTCCTGCATCAGGTCGAAAGCGTCGTGCACATGGCCGCTCAGCACGGCGAGAACATTGCGCTGGGCCAGCTGATCCAGCGCATGATTGCCATTGCGGGTCAGCGCGGTGCCATGCGTGCCCGCCTCCCGCAGCGGGTGATGGGCAGTCACGATCACCCGCGTACCGGCAGGCAGGGCGTCAATCTGCGACAGGCAATTGTCCAGCGCCCGGCGGCTGACCCATCCCTTTGACCAGTTCAACCGCGGCTGGGCGGAAACATTGGTGTTGAGCGGCACCAGCGCCAGGCCCGGAAATTCCAGCCGCTTTTCAACCAGATCGCGAAAAGCCTCAAACCGGCCAAGCGGATTGAGATAGCGTGACGGCAGGTGGTAATTGGGCAGGTCATGATTGCCCGGCTCCACCGTCACCGGCGCATCGAGAGAGCGAATCCATGTGGCGGCAGCGGCAAATTCCCGGTGCCGGGCGCGCATGGTCAGATCGCCGGTAATCGCCACCGCATCGGGCTGGCGCGCGGCAATCTCCGCCTTGACCCAGTCGAGCGCGAGATTGTCCTCAAGCCCGAAATGGATGTCGCTGATATGAAAAAGGGTCAGGTGGTCGGCCATCGCGGCAATCGCTAGCAGATCGGCGCAGGCAAGGTAACAGGGCGCTTCATATGCGCCGCGACAGGATCAGCCACGCGGCCAGTCCATTGCCTGCGGTATACAGCGCATAGGCCCAGCCCCACAGCGCCATGCCGTTTCCCACCAGCAACATGGCCGCCAGCAGCAGTGCAAATTCCAGCGCCAGCGTGACCCGGGGGCCAAATACACTTCCCGGCGCAGCTATCGACCGAACCATGGCATGCCCGCTTTCCAGCACGGCGCGGTGCATGGTGAAATTGGCGATTCCCAGCAGGAAGATGATGGCAACACCCATGATCACCCTTGTGCCCAAAGGCGCTGACATTCGCAAATTGCAGTTCGTGGATGGCTCTGGCCTTTTCGTCGGGGCTGGGACTCGCCGGTCGATCCAGAGCAGCCCCAAGTCGAGCATGACAGGACCCGAATCGCGCTCCGCCCTATCCCTGCAATTGCGCCGCAGCCGATACCAGTCCCACCGGTTGCGGCGCGACCCCCCGGGGAAGGGAGGTCGCGAAGGGAATTCAAACGGAGGAAGGAGAAGGGCATGATCAAGACTATTACTCTCGCATTGGCCAGCGCTGCGCTGTTTGCCGCCCCAGCCGCCTCGGCAGCTGAGCGCGAAACGCGGACAACTGGCGTGACGCATACCGATCTCGACCTGACCACGGAAGATGGCCGGGCAGAGCTTGATCGCCGGATCGAAAGTGCCGCCAAGAATGTGTGCGGCATGAACGAACGGGCGACCGGTTCCAACATGACCTCACGCGAGGCGCGCACCTGCTACCGCGATGCAAAGCGCCAGCTTGATAATCATTTTGCGGAGATCATCGACGATCAGCGTCGCGGCGGCTGAATGGCCTTGCTGCGAAGCGGAAGGGCGCCTGCCCCAGGGCGCCCTTCTATGCGTCCGGGTCACTATCGGCAGGTTCATCCGGTGATATCGAAGGGCGCTGGCTGCGCCACCGGCCATAGGCGGTGAAGGCCACCGGCCAGAACATGGTGTTGGCGATATCATGAAAATTTTCAAGCGGTTGCTGCCATTGCAGCAGCCGTGCCAGCCGCAAGATGTCGGCAATCTCTCCCGCGATGCAGAAGCCGAACACGATCACCAGCGGCAGCAGGCTGCCCAGCTTCCGGCCGCTCAGCCAGAGCGCCGCGAAAAACAGCAATATGCTGATATGGATATGCAGCGCATCGCGCGACATGCCCGAATAATTGATCATGTAGAGCTTGGCTTGCTCGAACCCGATCACCGGCCGGCCAGAGCCTTTACCTTGCGCAGATAGGTTCGCCCGATGCGCAGATCCTCACCATCCTGCAATTCCACGCACCACACGCCCAGACCTTCATGGCGCAGGCCGCGGATCTCGTCGCGGCGCAATATGGTGGAGCGGTGGATGCGGATGAATTTGTCCGGGTCCAGCTTGGCCTCAAGCCCGGCAATGGTCTGCAACAGCAGATAGCTGCGCGGCGCTTCATCCGGGCCGGTAACATGCAGGCGCACATAATCCCGCTCGGCATCGATGCGGCTGACCTGATCGGCATCGATCCGCAGCAGTTCAGACCGGTTGGGCACCCAGAATTCGCTCAGCCACTGGACGTCCGGAGACGAACCGGCATTGTCGCGCCGGGCCAGCGCGCGGCCGATGGCGCGTTCCAGCCGGTCAGCGGCGACAGGCTTGAGCACATAATCCACGGCATCCATGTCAAACGCCTCAACGGCGAAATTCTCATGCGCGGTGACGAATATCACCGCTGTGGTGCGACTGACCTTGCCCAGACCGCGCGCCACCGCCAGCCCGTCCATGCCCGGCATGGTCATGTCCAGCAGCAGCAGGTCCGGTTGCAGTTTTTCCGCCAGCCGCAGCGCCGCTTCGCCATCGCTGGCGGTGCCGACAACCGAGATTCCGGCCAGCTCGGCACACAGCACCTGCATCCGCTCAATCGCCAGCGGCTCATCATCCACGATCAGCGTGCGCAGACCGGCGATATCGTTCGCGGCACTCATTCCGCAGCCTCGGCGGCATGGCGGTCGCGCAGGATCGGCAGGCGCAGGTGGGTGGCATAGCCGCCGGGCACGGGGCCGGACACAATCGATGCCTCATGGCCAAAGCGCGCTTCCAGCCGTTCGCGCACATTGGCCAGGCCGATGCCATAGCCGGGACGGGTCTCATCCTTGCCGGCAGCGCTCTGTCCATCGTCGGAAACGGTCACCACCAGCCGCCCGTATTCCTCACGCGCGGCAAGGGTGATGGTCACCTGCCCGGACGATGGAGCGACCGCGTGCTTGACCGAATTTTCCACCAGCGGTTGCAGGATCATGCCGGGAATCAGGCAATCCTGCAGGTCTGGTGGCACCTGGTAATCTGGCACCAGCCGCAGCGGGAAGCGCACCGATTCGATATCGAGGTAGAGCTTTTGCAGCGCAATCTCCTGCTCCAGCGTCACATCGCAGGTGGGATCATCGGCCAGGCTGCGGCGATAGAAGGTGGAAAGCATCTGGATCATCCGCTCCGCCGCCTGCGTCTTGCCGGTCAGCACCAGCGCCGACAGCGAGTTGAGCGTGTTGAACAGGAAGTGCGGATTGACCTGATAGCGCAGCGATCGCAGCTCCGCCGCCTTTGCCGCGCGCCGATAGGTGCCCTCTCGCCGTTCCGCCGCGCGGGCCTTTTCGCCTGTCAGAAGCGCCAGATAGAGCGCGCACCACGCCAGCATCATGAAATAGCGGCCATACGCCACTTCGGTCAGCTGCTGCCACTGCGTGCCTTGCAGGCTGGTGGCATTGACGGTGACGGTGTCGGTGCCGGCTTCCGCGCCCGGCATGGTGGGAATGCCCATCGCGGGAATATCCACCAGCAGGTCACCCGTTTCACTGCGGTGGACGGTAAAGCCGCGCTGTTCCGCCGTGCGCGTGAACACCCGTTCCTCCATCGATGAGAAGACCATCTGGTTGCTCTGTGCGATCAGCATGGCCACCGGCATGGACAGCAGCAGCGCCGCACAGATCTTGAGCCACAAGGGGCGTGGATCGAACAGCCGCAGGATCGACCACAGGCCGATGGTGATGAGTATGCCGAGGAACGATGCCAGCGCGCGGCGCCAGAACGCCTCTGTCACAAAGCCCAGATCAACCAGCTCACCGCGCAGGGTGGTCAGCAGGAAATAGCACACCCACAGTCCGACAATTGATGCCAGTACCGTGCTGAAAGGCACGCGCGCGACCAGATCTTCAGGTTTTTCCCTGTTCATTCCGCTTTACTTACCCCCAGCCAGCCCCCGGACGCCAGCCCCGCGCCATATCCCGGTCGAAGCGGGACGGCATTTGGTCGATCAACCGGGCTGCAACAGGCCTTCCTCGGCAATCCGGCGGCGCCAGTGCAGCGGGGCAAGCGTGTGGACATTATTGCCCCTGGCATCCACCGCCACCGTTACCGGCATGTCCTTCACGGTGAATTCGTAGATCGCCTCCATGCCCAGATCCTCAAAGGCGACCACCTTCGATTCCTTGATGGCGCGGGCGACCAGATAGGCAGCCCCGCCCGTGGCCATCAGATAGGCCACCTTGAAGCGGCTGATCACGTCCACCGCATCGGCCCCGCGCTCGGCCTTGCCGATCATCGCAAGCAGGCCCTGGTCCAGCATCATTTCGGTAAACTTGTCCATCCGGGTGGCGGTAGTGGGGCCCGCCGGGCCGACCACTTCGCCCATCACCGGATCGACCGGGCCGACATAATAAATGGCGCGGCCCCGGAAGCTGACCGGCAGCTCCTCCCCGCGTTCCAGCATGTCCTGAATGCGCTTGTGCGCCGCATCGCGGCCCGTCAGCATCTTGCCGTTCAGCAGCAGGCGGTCGCCGTTCTGCCAGCCGGCAACTTCTTCCGCGGTCAGATTGTCCAGATCGACCTTCTTGGCCGCCGCATCGGGCTGCCAGTGCACATCGGGCCACTGGCTGAGGTCTGGCGGATCGAGATAGGCCGGACCTGATCCGTCCAAGGTGAAATGCGCATGGCGGGTGGCGGCGCAATTGGGGATCATCGCCACCGGCTTGCCCGCCGCATGGCAAGGCGCGTCGAGAATCTTCACATCGAGCACGGTGGAAAGCCCGCCCAGCCCCTGTGCGCCCACGCCCATCGCATTGACCGCGTCATAGATATCGATGCGCAGCTGCTCGATATCGCTCTGCGCGCCGCGCGCCTTGAGCTGACCCATGTCGATCGGTTCCATCAGGCTGAGCTTGGCCAGCTTCATGCAATGTTCCGCCGTGCCGCCAATGCCGATGCCCAGCATGCCTGGTGGGCACCAGCCCGCGCCCATCGAAGGGATCTGTTCGACCACCCAGTCGACGATATTGTCGGACGGGTTCATCATCTTGAACTTGCTCTTGTTCTCGCTGCCGCCGCCCTTGGCCGCGACATCGATGGATACCGTGTTGCCGGGCACCATCTCCACCGACAGCACCGACGGCGTGTTGTCACGCGTGTTGCGGCGGGTGAAAGCGGGATCGGCCAGGATCGAGGCGCGCAGCTTGTTGTCCTTGTGATTATAGGCGCGGCGCACGCCTTCATCGACCACGTCCTGCAAGGCCTTGTCCGATGCCAAGCGGCAATCCTGGCCCCATTTGACGAACACGTTGACGATGCCGGTGTCCTGGCAGATCGGCCGATGCCCCTCCGCGCACATGCGGCTGTTGGTCAGGATCTGGGCGATGGCATCCTTGGCCGCCGGCCCCATTTCCGCATCATAAGCCTTACCCAGAGCCTTGATGTAATCCATCGGATGGTAATAGGAGATGTATTGCAGCGCGTCGGCCACACTCTCGATGATGTCTTCCTCGCGGATAATGGTGACGTCATTCATCGAAGGGTGACTCCTGCTGATACAATTTTCGACATCCCTTAAGGCTGCACCCTGTTATGGTCAAAGGCCTTGGCCTTGCGCTATGTTGCGCTTAAGGCTCCGCCCATTCAAGCGACGAGAGATATATAGCAGTGACCATGGTTGAAACCCGGCCCCTTTCCAGTGGCTCGCAATCCGCCCGCAGGGCGATGATTGACAGCCAGTTGCGCACCAGCGGCGTGGTTGGCGATGACGTTATCCGCCGCATGGGCGAAGTTGCGCGCGAGGATTTCGTGCCCGCATCGGTCAAGGGCGTTGCCTATGTCGACCGGGCCATCCCGCTGGGCGATGGCAAGTTCCTGGCGGCCCCACTGGTGCACGGCAAGATGTTGCAGGAAGCCGCGCCAAAGCCGCATGAAAGCGCGATCGTCGTCGATGGCGGCAGCGGCTATCTGGCCGAATTGCTGCGTCCGCTGGTCGCCTCTCTCAAGGTGCTTACCCCGCAGGAGGCACTGGAAGCCGGGCGCGGGAAAAAGGCCGATCTGCTGATTATTGACGGGGCGGCTGAACATATTCCCGATGCACTGGCCAAGCGCCTGGCCGACAATGGCCGGATCGTTACCGGCATTGTCAGGGATGGGGTTACCCATCTGGCACAGGGCCGCAAGCTGGCAGGAACCATTGCCCTGCAACCGATCGCGGAAATCGGCATTCCTCGCCTTCCCCAATTTGATGAGCCCAAGGGCTGGAGATTCTGAACATGCCCGCCAAAGGGTTGAAAGCGAGTCTGCTCGCCTGCGTCTGTCTAACTGCCAGCCCGGCTGCTGCCGATACGCTGAAGGAAGCGCTGGCACAGACATATTTCAGCAATCCGCAACTGGAAGCCGCGCGTGCACAGTTGCGCGCCACCGATGAAACCGTGCCGATCCAGCGCGCCAGCGGCCTGCCTTCGCTCAGTTCCTCGGCCAGCCTGACCGAATTCCTGAAGCAAAGCTCTGCCAGCTTCATTTCCCCGCAGCGATCGCTGTCGGCCAATATCGATCTTGGCGTGCCGCTCTATTCCGGCGGCAGCGTACGCAATGGCGTTCGCGCGGCGGAAAACCGGGTCGAGGCGGGCCGCGCCGATCTGCGCGGTACCGAAAGCACGATTTTCACGCGCGTCGTCTCCGCCTATATGGACGTCATCCAGAATGAGGCGATCGTCGGCCTGACGGCGAATAACGTCGACGTGCTGTCAACCAATCTGGAAGCCACCAGCGACCGGTTCGAGATTGGCGATCTGACGCGCACCGACGTGGCCCAGTCGGAAAGCCGGCTGGCGCTTGCCCGCAGCGATTATCGCACAGCGCAGGCCAATCTGGTGATCGCGCGGGAAAACTACATCGCGCTGGTTGGCTCTGCTCCCAATGCTCTGGAAGCGCCGCCGCCGCTGCCCGGCCTTCCTGCCGATCTGCAACAGGCCGTGGACCTGGCGCTGGAACATAACCCGGACCTGATCGCCGCGCGGGAGCGCATTCAGGCTGCCGGCTACGATATCGATGCCGCCGGTGCCGGACGCCTGCCGCGGATCGAGGCTTTCGCCAGCAGCGGCTATCAGAATTACCTCGGCACGCTGGGCAGCATTCCCGGCGCCGCGGCACCATCGCAGGTCAGCACCTCGGCACAGGCGGGCCTGCGCCTGTCGATCCCGATTTTTCAGGGTGGCCGTATTTCCGCCCAGCAACGCCAGTCGCAGGCCAATTCCTCGGTCGCGCTGGAGCAGGGCATTGCCACGGAACGCAGCGTGATCGCACAGGTCCGCTCATCCTATTCCAACTGGCAGGCGGCCCGGTCAATCATCGCTTCGACCCAGTCCGCCGTTGATGCCGCAGAGCTCAGCCTGGAAGGCGTGCGCGCGGAAAATTCCATCGGCAACCGGTCGATCCTCGATGTGCTGAATGCCGAGCAGGAATTGCTGCGTGCACAGGTCCAGCTGGTGACGGCCCGCCGCAATGAATATGTCGCCGGGTTTAGCCTGCTGGCCGCGATGGGCCGCGCCGAAGCGCGCGATCTGGGACTGGAGAGCGAAGGCCCGCTGTACGATCCCGTGGTCAATTATGAACGTTCGCGCGGGATCTATCTCGACTGGCACAGCGATCCCGATCCTGTCGCCCGGTCCACGCGCACCGTTGACATACCGGCACAAGATGGCGAGATTTCGCAAGACTGATCAATCGGATCGGGCGCGCGCAGTTCAGACGCGCACAGTTCAGGCAGGCAGGGGCTTTATGCGTCAGGATGGCGAACCGTCAGTCGAGGAGATCCTCGAATCGATCAAGAAGGTGATCGCCCGTGACAATCGCGAGATTGCGCAGGCTGAACGCAAGCGCCGGGAAAGCGCCGGCATGGTTCGCGACGCGTCATATGGTCAGGAACATGTTCAGGCAGATGACGACGTACTCGATCTGGGCATGATCGCCGCTGAAATGGCACAGGATGAAATCGGCGATTCGGGCGAAGGGCTGACCACGGACGAAGCTGCCGATGCCATGCGCCAGTCGCTTGCCGCGCTCAGCATGCTCTCTGGCCCATCAGTGCCGCCACAGATCGTCCGCTCGGGCGAAACCTCTCTCGAGGGGCTGGTTCGCGAAATGCTGCGCCCGATGATGGCGCAATGGCTCGATGCCCACCTGCCCGAGATTGTGGAGCGGCTGGTCAAGGCAGAGATTGCCCGCATCGCCGGCAAGAAGCGCTGATCCTGGCTAGCGCCCTGCAGCGCTTCGGCTGGCTCCGCACATGAGCGATACAGGCCATTCCCCCGATCAGCTGGAACAGGCTTCGCGCGCTCTGCACAAGATTGGCGGAGAGACGATTGAGCGGCACATCTTCCTGTGCGGCATATCCGAAAAGCAGGAATGCTGCCGGCGTGAGGAAGGCGAACGCGCGTGGAAGTTCCTCAAGAAGCGGCTCAAGCAGCTGGGGCTTTTCGGTCCCAAGCGGCAGGATGGCAGCGGCGGTATCCAGCGCAGCAAGGCCGATTGCCTGCAAATCTGCGTTGCCGGGCCAATTGCCATGATCTGGCCCGACCGCATCTGGTATCACTCCTGCAATGAGGACGTGCTGGAGCAAATCATCCAGCAGCACCTGATTGGCGGAGAACCGGTAGAGGAATTCCGCCTGCGCGGGCGCGCGGATCAGGCAGATGAGTCGGCCTAGTCAGGCCTGGTCTGTCTCATCCTTGAGCGGGTCTTCCACCGATTCGTCATGACCGGTGCCGCTGGACAGGAACACCAGCCCCATCAGCGCGCTCATCAACAGCATCGAAAAACCGATCCCCAGCGCGGTGGCGATGAAGAAGTGGACCGATATCATTCCGTTCTGCTTGTAGATCAGTGCCATGGCGATGATCACCACGGCTACCGTCAGCATGAACATGAACCGCATCAGCCGCCGGTAACGCGCCCAGGCGTAGGTAGCTGTCTGTGGATCGTCGAGCGGGGAATGCTTGGCCATGGCCCGCCTCATGCCCTCACAAGAGGGTGCTGGCAACGCGGCATTTCGGCATGATCGGGCCAGAATTTGCCCAGACTCGGCAAAGCGTGGCATGATGACGACGGGATAAGGAGAAAAACGATGTCAATCGCCCGCCTGATAGAAGGTCACAAACAGGACATCATCCAGTGTTCGCCCGGCGACCTGGTCCATCACGCTGCCAGCCTTCTGGCGGAGAAGCGCATCGGCGCACTGCCGGTAACGCAGGATTCCAGGGTTGTGGGCATATTTTCCGAGCGCGACCTGCTCTATTGCATCGCCCGTGAAGGGGCCGATGTGTTGCAGCGGCCGGTCAGTGACGTGATGACGTCACCGGCCATCACTATCGGTCCTGATTGCGATGTGCTCAAGGCGCTTTCGCTGATGACCAAGCGGCGCATCCGCCACCTTCCGGTGGTCGACGGCGATGCGCTGCTGGCCTTCGTGTCCATCGGCGATCTGGTGAAATACCGGATGGGAATTATCGAGGCCGAGGCCGAGCAGATGCGCGAATATATCTCCATGGCCTGAGTGCAGGTGGCCAAGCGCCCTTGAGTGCGGGGCGTGCGCATCCTACATCACGTGCATGGATCAAACGCTCACCCTCACCAAGTCCGCCGCGCAGCGCGTGGGATGGATCGCGCAGAAGCAGGGCAAGCCCGCAATCTTGCGCCTTTCGGTGGAAGGCGGCGGTTGTTCCGGCTTCCAGTACAAGTTCGATCTGGATGACGATCTGCAGGCCGATGACGCAGTGAGCGAGACCGATGGCGTCAAGCTGGTGGTCGATCCCGTCAGTCTGGATCTGGTGGCTGGCTGCGTGGTTGATTTCGTCGAATCGCTTGGCGGTGCGGCGTTCAGGGTGGAAAACCCCAATGCCGCCTCTGGCTGCGGCTGTGGCAGTTCCTTCGGCATCTGACGACGCCAAGGGGGGCACTTTGCGAATAACCAGTTTCAATATCAACGGCATCAAGGCGCGCCTGCCGCGTCTGCTGGAATGGCTGGCGGAAACCCGCCCCGCGGTCGCCTGCCTGCAGGAAATCAAGACGCAGGATCAGGGCTTCCCGGCCGAGGAATTCGAGAAGATCGGCTATCATGCCATCTGGCACGGGCAGAAAAGCTTCAATGGCGTGGCCATATTGGCTGACGGCGTGAAGCCGGTTGAAGTGCAGCGCGGCCTGCCCGGCGACGATAGCGACGAACAGGCGCGCTATCTTGAGGCCGAGGTGAACGGCATACGCATCTGCAATCTCTACCTGCCCAACGGCAATCCGCAGCCCGGCCCCAAATTCGATTACAAGCTGGCGTGGATGAAGCGGTTGCGCGCGCGCATGGCGGAGCATCTGGCGGCAGAGATCCCCGCAGTGGTGCTGGGCGACTACAACGTCATCCCCGAAGACAAGGATGTGTGGTCGATCAAGGCGATGGAGAATGACGCGCTGATGCAGCCGGAATCACGCGATGCCTATCGCCGCCTGCTCAACGATGGCTGGACCGACGCGATCGATACGCTCAACCCGCGCGGCGGAGTGTGGACCTATTGGGATTACCAGGCCGGTGCATGGCAGCGCGATCACGGCTTCCGCATCGATCACCTGCTGCTGTCACCCGCATGCGCAGACCGGCTGGTGGCAGCGGGCGTGGACAAGGAACACCGCGGGCGGGAAAAGGCCAGCGATCACGCTCCTGTGTGGGTGGAACTGGCCGACTGATACCCGGCGACGATACCGGCCGGCGCCCTGATGGGGAGCCAGCCGGCAATCACTCAGCGATAGAAGATGTGGCTGTCGATCCGCGCGCGGGTGGATTTGTTGCGCGCCCAGCGCGGCGAAACATGCGCCGCGTGGAAATACAACGCATCATCGGCTTCGCTGTCCCACAATTCCTGATGCGCGATGCGGGCAATTGCACGGGCCCGTTCCCAGGCCAGCGACGATGTGTTGGGGGTGGGGATATGCCCGCCGCGAACGAATGAGAATTGCGCGCGCTGCGTGACAACCGAGCAATAATCATCGGGGAAGAGATTGGATTCGGCACGGTTGATGATCACCTGCGCCACGGCCAGCTGGCCGGCGAGCGGTTCACCGCGCGATTCGAAATAGACTGCCTCAGCCAGGCACTCCATCTCACGCGACATGGCGTTGCTGACAGGGGTCTTTGCGACCAGTTCACGCAGCGATGATGCTTCCAGTGCCGTGGGGCTATCAACCAGTTCGGGGGCAGGAATGTCCTGCACCATCGGCTGGGAAACGAAGCGCACCGCATTCTGGGGCGCCTGTGTGGCATCTGGAGCCTGAGTTTCGACCTGTTCGAGCGCTGTCGGCTCGGCCTGGTCCTGGGCCATGGCGCCGGTCAGGCCGACACCGAAAAATACTGCAACCAGCATTGCAGCCGAGGCTAACGCCCCGACACGATGGGTCTTGCGATTCATGTTTCCTGTAACTCGAGGCGGTGGGAAACCCGTCACAGGCCAGCGATCGCGGGTTTCACTACAACCCGAAAATGCCGCGATCCTTACAAAAGAAAGACCTGTCGGTTGCCCCCCGTCTGCGCACCATCCGGCCCGGCGTAATTGCCGTATCGCGAATGACTAACGCTTTGGAAGTCGCGGGCCAAATAGCGACGGAGACTTAATAGTCAACCAATGGTTCCCGGTTATAGGATGAAGCGTTCACCATCTGCGATATCCAGTTCAACGATCCACAAATCGCTGTCCTGGCGCTTTCGCCTGTCACAATATTCGGAAAATTCCGATGGATTTTCAGGGTCTTCCCGCTTTGTCAGCACCCATTTTCTGGTGCCATCCGCCTGTGGCATTCTTTCATAAGCACGTAATTTTGTGCCATTTTCGCAACATATTACAAGCAATGTCCCGGCATCGCGTTCACCCTTTGCGATCACCGTGGCAAAGCCGCCAGCGGCCTGCACGGCGCGCAAAAGGCCGGAAACTTCCAGATGGGCGGGAATGCGGGCATCCATACAGCTTAACCTTCTGCCTTGTATCCGGGCAGACCCGAAAGTGCGATGTGGGACCGCATAAAGGTTCCGGTTCCCCGGCCGATCTCGTCACCTTCTTCATCCACCAGGCTGGCTTCGGCCACGAACACGCGGCGCTTGCCGCTCACCCATTTGCCCAGCGCCACCACCCGGCCATGCCGCACGGGCTTGGTGAAATGCAGGTTGAAACCGGTGGTCAGCAGGAAGCGGTCGGACACCAGCGAATTGGCGGCGTAGAAGGCCGCATCATCCAGCATCTTGAAATAGATCGTGCCATGCGCGGCACCGGCAGCATGGTGCATCGCTTCATCGACATCGAAGGTGATGCGCGAAAGACCCTCGCCAATCACTTCCAGCCTTGAGCGGAACATGCTGTTTATCGGCGCGGACGCATAAAGCGACTCAAGCGCGCGAAAATGCACGGCAGCTCCGCTTGGCACGGGATCAGGCGACGGATCTGTCCGAGACATTGGTCAGCAGGCCATAAATGGCCTCTTCATGCGGGGCATCGCGCAATTCTTCCCGAATATCCTCGTCCCGCATGAGGCGGGAGATAGCGGCCAGCGCATGCAGGTGACTGGCGCCGCTGTTTTCAGGTGAGAGCAATCCGAAGAACAGGTCCACCGGAAGCCCGTCGGCGGCGTTGAAACTGGCCGGATGGCGCAGCCGCAACAGCGCGGTAACGGGACGGGAAAGACCCGGGATGCGGGCGTGCGGAATAGCAACGCCGCGGCCAAAGCCGGTGCTTCCCAGCTTTTCCCGCTCATCAAGATGTTCGAGCACCATTGCGGCATCAAGATCCCACGCCCGGGCGAACAACGCGCTCAGGTTCTGCAGGATATCCTGCTTGTCGGCGGCATCAACGATAGCCACCGATTCAGGCTTCATTGCAAAAAGGGCATCCATGATCTTGGGCTTCACAAATCTCTCGGTCACGATTTTCCTGCCGGAAAACCGCTGAAATATCGCAAAAAACTGTGCGAACTTAGAGGTTCAATAACGCCGCCGAGGATTGGGTGCCAGCAACGCTCAGGATGGTTCGACCCAGCCGATCGATCCGTCGTCGCGGCGATAGACCATATTATGCCTTCCAGTTCCAGCATTTTTGAAAAACAGCGCATTGGTATGGCGTAAATCCAGCAGCATCACTGCATCCGAAACGCTGGCTTCAGGGATATCGATGCGGGTTTCGGCAATGACCGGAGGCGCTTCTTCGGGCAGTTCTTCAACCTCAGGTTCCTGCGAGGCGAAGATGGTATAGGCCGCATCCTCTTCCTTCTGCGCATAGGCTGCCTGTTCATGGCGATCCTTCAGGCGCCGCTTGTAGCGTCGCAGCTGCTTCTCGATCTTGTCCGCCGCCTGGTCGAAAGCGATGTGCGCATCGTGCGCCTGGCCATGGCTTTTCAGGAACAGGCCGTGATTCACATGCAGCACGATATCGCAGGCAAAGGCGGACGATGGCGCCTTGCCGAATGTGACAGTGGATGAAAGCGCCCGGCTGAAATGCTTTTCGATGATTGATTCAAGGCGGTCCGAAGCATGCTCCTGCAGCGCCGAGCCCGTATCGATCTGATGGCCGGAAACGCGAATATCCATGTGGGGGTTCTCCTTCTGTTATCTTTCGCACCCTGTAAGCTCAAACCGTATGCGCCCAGATTGGGACTCAATTAAGCCAGAGTGGTGATTCCAACGATTCTAGAAACTCTTTGTGCCTGGCAATTTCCTGTTCCGACGCATTATGCGGGCGGGGCGCACGAAAAGATCCGGTTCGCGGTGTGAAACTGCGGATCGTCACAACTTCTTCCTCAAGCTGCGTGGCCAGCTCCAGCCCGATCTGGCGGCCACCGGTCAGTTCCACATAGACCTGCGCCAGCAATTCGGCATCGAGCAGCGCGCCGTGCTTCACGCGCTGGCTGCGATCGACGCCATAGCGCGAGCACAGCGCATCGAGCGAATGCTTGGCGCCGGGATGGCGCCGCCGGGCAATCGCCAGCGTATCGATCATGCGATCCAGCCCGATCGGGTCCAGCTCGCACGCGGCCAGTTCATGGTTGAGGAAGCCGAAATCGAACTGCGCATTATGCGCCACCAGCGGAGCATCGCCGATGAAGGCCAGCAGATCCTGCGAGATATCCGCAAACAGCGGCTTGTCGGACAGGAAGGCGGCGGAAAGGCCGTGGACCTGCTCTGCCTGCAGCGGCATGTCGCGCTGCGGGTTGCAATATGCGTGAAAGCTCTGCCCGGTCGTGACCCTGTTGACCATTTCGACGCAGCCAATCTCTACCAGCCGGTCACCACTGCCGGGGTCGAGGCCGGTGGTTTCGGTATCGAAGACGATTTCGCGCATGGGCAGACTATTATGCGCGCAGCCAGCGCTGGCAAGAGCCAGTTGATCAATGCACCAGCTTCTCCACCAGCGCCGCAACCGATTTTGCGGTTTCGCCCAGGGGCACCGAGGTATCGATCACATAATCAGCACGCGCGCGCTTGTCCGCATCGGGCATTTGCAGGGCAAGAATCGCGGCCAGCCGCTCCTCGCTCATGCCCGGACGGGCCAGCACGCGGGCGCGCTGGACATCGGCGGGAGCTGACACGACGAGAATCTTGTCGACGTCCTCGCTGCCGCCTTTCTCAAACAACAGCGGAATATCGAACACCACCAGCGGCGCATCGCGGTGCCGGGCCAGAAATGCCTCACGCGCGGCGCGAACGGCGGGGTGGACAATCGCTTCCAGCCGGGCGAGCGCGCCGGGATCGTTGAAGACTATCGCGCCCAGCTTTTCGCGGATCACGCCCTCGGGACCGGTCGAGCCGGGGAACACCTCCTCTATGCGCGCGATCAGCGATCCGCCTGCGCCCTGCATCCGGCGCACCTGCGCATCGGCATCGAACACCGGCACGCCCAGATCGGCAAACATGCCTGCCACGGTGGACTTGCCCATACCGATCGACCCGGTGAGGCCAAGGATGAGCGGCCCGTCCGCCGCATCCCCGGTCATTGGGCAAGAATCTTGCGCAAGGCCGCATCGCCATCTTCGCGCGGCGGGGCGACACCGAAGAATTTCTTGAACGCCGCCGCCGCCTGACCGATCAGCATGTTGAGCCCGTCGAGCGTTTCAAACCCTGCGGCGCGCGCGGATTTGAGCAGCGGCGTATCCAGCGGATGGGTGACGATGTCATAGACCACGCAGCCGGGCGGGACATGGCTCATGTCAAAGGCCAGCTCGGCCTGACCCGCCATACCCAGCGGGCTGGCGTTGACGAGAAGATCGAAACAGCCCTGCCGGTCATCGAAGGCAAAATCGGTGAAGGTGGCGAAATGGGCGATATCGACCGCGTGATGCTGCCCCTCGGGATCGATTTCATCGAGGATGGCCTGCGCCTTGGCGGGATTGCGGCCGGCCAGAACGATGGTGAAACCCTGCTCCGCCAGCGCCGCCACAATCGCCCGCGCTGCGCCGCCTGTCCCCAGCACGCGCGCCATGCGGAACAGGTGCTTTTGCGCCAGATGCGCTTTCAGAGGTTCGAGGAATCCCGCGCCATCGGTGCTGGTTCCGATCAATGCGCCATTGTGACGTCTGGTGACAGTGTTGACCGCTCCGATCAGCTCCGCGCCGATTTCCAGCCGGTCAAGGAAAGGGATCACCGCCTGCTTGTGCGGCATGGTGATATTGCAGCCGCGCCAGTCCGGATCGTCGCGGCGCGAGGCGATATACGCCTCCAGCCCGGCGGCAGTGACGTGGCACGCGCGATATTGCGCATCGAGTCCGAGCCGGTCGATCCAGTAGCCGTGAATTGCGGGCGATTTGGACTGCGCAATCGGATCGCCGATCACCTCTGCATATGCCATGCTCATGCAGGCATCTCCCCCAGATTGCGCAGCGCCGCCAGCACTTGCAGCAAAGGCATGCCCAGCACGGTGAAATGATCGCCTTCGATCTGTTCGAACAATTGCACGCCGGGTCCCTCTATCCGAAAAACCCCCACGCAATAGCTGACCTGCGGCCATTCTTCATCGAGATATGCCTCGATGAAGCTCTCACTCAGGGGACGAACATGCAACGATGCCATCGCCGCACAGCTCCATACGATTTCGCCGCGCTGCGCGATGGCGGCTGCCGAATGGAGCTGCATTTCGCGCCCGGAAAAGAACCGCAGATGCCGGGCGGCTTCATCCCGGCTGCCCGGCTTGTCAAACCGCCGGCCACCAGCGACCACCAGCGAATCGCTGCCCAGCACCAGACTTTCCCCACCATCCACCGCCAGTGCCTTGGCTTTGGCCAGCTCCACGGCGATCCGGCCCGGCAGTGCGCCTTCCAGTTGCTGCTCCAGCGCGCGCTCATCAATGTCGGCACTGCGCGCGTCGAAACGCACACCGGCGGCATCCAGCATGGCCTTGCGGGAGGCGGATTTGGAGGCGAGTATAATCATTGGAGCAAGATCATAGCGGCATCAGATTGGCTTGGGGCCAGACTGTGGCGGCGTATCGCGTGCAGCGCGTTCCTGATGGAGCTTGATCACGGCCGCCGCGGTTTCCTCGATCGATCGGCGGGTGACATCGATCACCGCCCAGCCATTGTCGGCAAACATGCGCCGGGCAAAGCTCAGCTCCTTTTCCACGCGGCTCTCATCGACATAGGCCGTTTGCGCCTTTTCATTGAGTGACAGCAGCCGGTTGCGGCGGATCTGGATCAACCGCTTGGGCGCAGTGGTCAGGCCCACCACCATCGGCCCGCGCAGGCGAAACAGCGATGTGGGGGGCGGGCTTTCCACCACCAGCGGAATATTCGCCACCTTGAAACCGCGATTGGCGAGGTAAATGCTGGTGGGCGTTTTCGACGTGCGCGACACGCCCGCCAGCACGATGTCCGCTTCCTCCCAGTTTTCCCATCCGATCCCGTCATCATGGGCGATGGTGAACTGGATCGCATCGACGCGCCTGAAATAAGCCTCGTCCATCACGTGGCGGGCACCGGGGCGCGAATGGGCTTCCTGGCCCAGCCTTTCGGCCAGTGCGTGCGTCACCGTATCCAGCACCGCCACATGCGGCAGTCCCAGAGTCCTGCACCGTTCTTCCAGGTGGCCCCTTGTCTCCGGATTGGCGAGCGTAAAAAGTACCAGGCCGGGGTTGGCGGTGAAATCCTGCAGGATCCGGTCCAGGTGCTGCTTGGAGCGCACCATCGGCCAGAAATGGCGCGTGACATCGGCGCCATCGAACTGCGCCAGCGCAGCCTTGGCGATCATCTCGAGCGTTTCGCCGGTCGAGTCAGACAGGAGGTGAAGATGCAGCCGGGCCATGTGGACAAATACCAGCATAAACCACGGGAGAGAGCGGCGGACAAGCATGGGAGAGGATTCCACCCCCACTACCGGCTCTTTCAGGCGCAGGCTTGTGGACAGGCCGATGTGGTTTTGGACAGGCTGGGGATAATGGGGAGAAGCTTTGCTTGACCAGTCAAGACCAGCGAGTCGCAGTGCAACCGCCTCTGTTCATTCCGGGAGAAATCGGGCAAGGGCGCGCTATCCCCGAAATCCACAGGACCAACAGACTCCTGCAACCTATATAAATATATAGATATATATTGTTTGGACCCCTCGATGCCTGGCCTTCTTCTCAATACTTTGCGCGGTGCAGTGACCGATCAGCGACCCGTGTGGCTGATGCGGCAGGCTGGCCGATACCTGCCTGAATATCGCGCCCTCAGGGCCGAAAAGGGCGGCTTTCTGGAACTGGTTTACGATAGCGACGCTGCGGCCGAGGTCACCCTCCAGCCGATCCGCCGTTTCGGCTTTGACGGGGCAATCCTGTTTTCCGATATCCTGATCGTTCCCCATGCGCTGGGGCAGAATCTGCAATTCCTGGCAGGCGAGGGCCCGCATCTCTCGCCGCGGCTGGTGGATGCCACGCTCAGCTCGCTTGAAGCTGCCCCGCATCATTTTGAGCCGGTGTACGAGACCGTTCGCAAGGTGCGGGCGGCCCTGGGTCCTGAAACCACCATGTTGGGCTTCATTGGCTCTCCCTGGACCGTGGCGACCTATATGGTGACGGGAGAGGGCAGCCGGGATCACCATGTGGCGCGCGCAATGGCCTATCGCGACCCGGTGGCCTTTGCCGAGATCATCGATGCGATCGTCGAAAGCTCGATCACCTATCTTTCCGGCCAGATCGAAGCGGGTGCCGAGGCGGTGCAATTGTTTGACAGCTGGTCCGGCAGTCTCTCCCCGCAGCAGTTCGAACGCTGGGTGGTCGCGCCCACGGCGCGCATCGTCGATACGATTCGCCAGCGCCATCCGCACGTGCCGATCATTGGCTTTCCAAAGGGCGCTGGCGGCAAATTGCCCGCCTATGCGCGGGAGACCGGCGTTGATGCCATCGGCGTCGATGAGACTGTCGATCCGCACTGGATTCACCGCGAATTGCCAGCCAGCATGCCTGTGCAGGGCAATCTTGATCCGCTGCTGCTGATATCGGGCGGGGCGGAGCTGGAGGAAGCGGCACGCACGGTGCTGCGTGCCTTCGAAGGGCGCCCGCATGTCTTCAACCTGGGTCACGGGATCGACAAGACCACTCCCATCGCCCATGTTGAACGTCTGCTCGAGATCGTCCGGTCGGACAAGGCCTGAAACAGGTCTGCAAACAGGCCCAAAACCAACTGATGACTTGGTGCGAACGAATGCCTAGATCAAACCCATGCTGGATGTGCTTTCGATGACGTATCTGTGGCTCAAGGCCGGTCATATCATCTTCGTGATCTTCTGGATGGCGGGGTTGTTCATGCTGCCGCGCTATTTCGTCTATCATCAGGAAGCCGCCGAAGGATCGCCGGAAGAAGCGACGTGGATCGATCGTGAGCGCAAACTGCTCAAGATCATCCTGCTCCCCTCGATCATCGTGGTGTGGGTGCTGGGGCTGGCGCTGGCCTATACGCTCAATCTGTGGAGCGAAGGCTGGCTGCATGCCAAATTGCTGCTGGTGCTCGGCCTGTCGGGCTATCACGGCTATCTGGCCGCCTATCACAAGAAGCTGGCACGCGGAGAGCGGACGCTGACGGGCAAGCAATTGCGCCTGTTCAACGAAGTGCCCGGAATTGCCGCCGCGGTGATCGTGATCCTGGTGATCGTCCGGCCGTTCTGACCTTACGTCGCGCTTTGCGGCTCGCTTCATCGATTGCGAATTGACCGCGCCACGCGAAAAGCATAATTCGCAACCATTCCGGCTTTTGAGGTCGCCATCCAGAGCGACCGGGTCTGCTTTCTCCAAGCCCAGACGGCCCGCCGGCTCCCAGACTACATACGGAATTACGAATCATGCATTTGAAAGAACTGAAACAGCGGACGCCGGCAGAACTCGTCTCCATGGCAGAGGAACTGGGCGTCGAAGGTGCATCGACCATGCGCCGCCAGGACCTGATGTTCGCCATCCTCAAGGAAGTGGCGGAAGACGGTGAGGAAATCCTCGGCATCGGTACAATCGAGGTTCTGCAGGATGGTTTCGGCTTTCTGCGCAGCCCCGAAGCCAATTATCTGGCCGGGCCCGACGATATCTATGTCTCGCCCAACCAGGTCCGCAAATGGGGCCTGCGCACCGGCGATACGGTGGAAGGCGAGATCCGCGCACCCAAGGACGGGGAGCGTTACTTCGCCCTGACCAAGCTGCTCAAGGTCAATTACGATGATCCTGATGCCGTGCGTCACCGCACCAATTTTGACAATCTCACGCCGCTCTATCCCGATGAACGCCTGAACCTCGATACCAAGGATCCGACGGTCAAGGACAAGTCGGCCCGGGTGATCGATCTGATCGCGCCGCAGGGCAAGGGCCAGCGCGCGCTGATCGTGGCACCGCCGCGTACCGGTAAAACCGTGCTGTTGCAGAACATGGCCAAGGCCATCACCGACAACCATCCCGAAGTGATCCTGCTGGTGCTGCTGGTGGACGAACGTCCCGAGGAAGTGACCGACATGCAGCGCAGCGTGAAGGGTGAAGTGATCTCCTCCACCTTTGACGAACCCGCTACGCGCCACGTGCAAGTTGCTGAAATGGTTATCGAAAAAGCCAAGCGTCTGGTTGAGCACAAGCGCGATGTGGTGATCCTGCTGGATTCCATCACCCGCCTTGGCCGCGCCTACAACACCGTGGTGCCAAGCTCCGGCAAGGTGCTGACCGGCGGTGTGGATGCCAACGCCTTGCAGCGCCCCAAGCGCTTCTTCGGTGCTGCGCGTAACATTGAGGAAGGCGGTTCGCTGTCCATCATCGCCACCGCGCTGATCGATACCGGCAGCCGCATGGACGAGGTCATCTTCGAAGAATTCAAGGGTACGGGTAACTCCGAAATCGTCCTCGACCGCAAGGTTGCCGACAAGCGCATCTTCCCCGCACTCGATGTCGGCAAGTCCGGCACGCGCAAGGAGGAGCTGCTGGTCGACAAGGAACAGCTCTCCAAGATGTGGGTGCTGCGCCGGATTCTGATGCAGATGGGCACGATCGACTCGATGGAATTCCTGCTCGACAAGATGAAGGATTCCAAGACCAACGAAGACTTCTTCGCCACGATGAACCAGTAGAATTGTGGTGCACTGACAAGGAAACGGGGAGCTTCGGCTCCCCGTTTTGCGTTTGGGCCAGATGTGCGTTCGGCCAGCAATTTGTGCCCACCACTGGAAATTTCCACCGTCTTGCTCATATATGACACTTGGACGCGTATCTCGCCAAGGCGGCGATGCGCCGCAAGTGAAGGGCATGTGCCATGAAAATGAATATCGAGATCGATTGCTCCCCGGAGGAAGCACGCCGTTTCATGGGCCTGCCCGATGTGGAGAAGGCCAATGCGGCCTATGTCGACGCCATCAGCAATGCGATGAAGGGTGTGTCCAGTGTCGACCAGCTGGAGGATTATGCCAAGCAGCTGGCGCCGATGGGTCAGCTGGGGCTGAAGATGTTCCAGAACTTCATCGAGAATTCGATGGGCCAGGCTGGAAGCACGCCTTCCGGGAAGAACCGCTCCTCAGGCAACTGACCTCCCCGATGATGGACACGATATTCGCGCTTTCGAGCGGAGCGCCGCCGGCGGGTATCGCAGTCATCCGGGTAACCGGCCCGGCAGCGGGTGATGCTCTCGGCAGGCTGGCAGGAAAATTGCCGGTTCCCAGGCAGGCCACGCGCGCATGGCTGACCGATGATCGGGGCCAGCGGCTGGATGATGGCCTTGTGCTGTGGTTCCCCGGCCCGGCATCGGTGACCGGAGAAGATCTGGCCGAATTTCACTTGCATGGCGGCCGCGCGGTCATCGCTGCGGTGGAAGCCGCTCTCTCAGCCATTCCCGGCCTGCGCAAGGCGAGGGCGGGTGAGTTCACCCGCCGTGCCTTTGCCAATGGCCGGATAGATCTGGCGGAGGCCGAAGGCCTCGCGGACCTGCTCTCGGCAGAGACCGAACTGCAGCGACAGGCGGCTATCCTTTCAGCAGGCGGGCATTTGTCGCGCCAGGTGGAGGGTTGGCGTGAACAGCTACTGCATTTGTCTGCGCAGGTCGAAGCCGTCCTCGATTTTGAGGATGAGGACGATGTCGATGCGCTGCCCGCCGGATTTGCGCAGGATATCGAAGCTCTGGCGCTATCGCTGAGGCAGGCCCTTGATGCTCCGTCCGCGGAACCCTTGCGGGAGGGATACCGGGTGGCGCTGGCTGGACCGCCAAATGCTGGTAAATCCACACTTTTCAACGCTTTGCTTGATAATCAGGCGGCCATTACCGCCGCCATTCCCGGCACCACGCGCGATGTGCTGGTCAGGCCTGTTTCCATGGGTGGCGTGCCGTTTTCCTTCGTCGATATGGCCGGACTTCGCACCGAAAGCGGAGATGAGATCGAGGCCATCGGAATAGATCGTGCCCATGGCGAAATTGCCCGCGCAGACCTGGTGCTGTGGCTTGGCGCGGAAGGGGCTGGTCCTGCAGGCGCGTGGGAGATTGATGCGCAGTGCGACCGCGAAGACCACTGCCCCAAGCTCACCCCCGCGTTTCGCATCTCCGCTGTGACGGGGGAGGGGATGGACGCGTTGAAGTCCGCCCTGGTCATCCATGCCAGCGGGCAGTTGCCCCGGCCCGGCGAGCTGGCGCTGAACAGGCGGCAGCGTGATCTGGTGAGCCTCGCGGCCGACGAGCTGGGCGCGATTGCAGGTGAACGCGACCTCCTGCTGGTCGCTGAAAGGCTGCGTCAGGCGCGGCTTGCCTTTGATGCGCTGCTGGGACGCACGTCGACAGAGGATGTTCTCGATGCGCTGTTCGGCCGGTTCTGCATCGGCAAGTAGCCGCCCGGTGTTCCACGTGAAACATTGCCACTTTGACGCTGGCGCCTCAGCGTTCTATCGGCGGGCAGGATGAGCGCATTTGATATTCTGGTGATCGGTGGAGGTCATGCCGGCTGCGAGGCTGCTTCTGTGGCTGCGCGCATGGGTGCGCGGACGGCCCTCATATCCTTCGATATCGCCACCATCGGCGCGATGAGCTGCAATCCGGCCATTGGCGGGTTGGGCAAGGGCCATCTTGTGCGCGAAGTCGATGCATTCGATGGACTGATCGCCCGCGCAGCCGACGCCGCTGCCATTCATTACCGCATGCTCAACCGATCAAAGGGCAGTGCGGTTCAGGGTCCGCGCGTGCAGGCAGACAGGACCCTGTTCCGCGCCGCGATCCAGAAGATGATCCGCGCGCAGGACAATCTTACCCTGATAGAGGGTGAGGCGGCTTCGCTGCTGTTTCAGGAAGACCGTGTCTGCGGCGTCATTCTGGGCGACGGGACCGAGGTGCCTGCCGGTGCAGTGATCCTGTGTACCGGTACATTCCTGGGCGGCACGCTGTTTCGTGGTGAGGAGCGGCTGACAGGCGGGCGGATCGGCGAATCATCGGCTCAGGTCCTTGCCGCGCAGATGCGCAATTCCGGCCTGCCGATGGCGCGGCTGAAGACAGGTACACCGCCGCGTCTCGATGGGCGCACGATTAACTGGGCGCGTCTGGAAGAACAGCCGTCTGACAGTGATCCGTGGACCATGTCTGCGTTGACGCCGGAGCGCGTCAATCCTCAGGTTTTCTGTGCCATCACCCGCACCAATCCCGCCAGCCACGCGATTATTGCCGATAATTTGCATCGTTCGCCGCTGTTCACCGGGGCAATCGGTGCTGCCGGTCCGCGCTATTGCCCATCGATAGAGGACAAGATTCACCGCTTTGCCGATCGCGACGGTCATCAGGTCTTCCTCGAGCCTGAGGGGCTGGGCACGCATATGGTCTATCCCAATGGTATCAGCACCTCTCTGCCCACCGATGTGCAGCTCGCGATGCTGCGCACGATGGAGGGGTTGGAGCAGGTGGAGATGGTCGTCCCCGGCTATGCGGTGGAATATGACCATATCGATCCACGCGCGCTCGGCCCTGATCTGCAGCTGAAGGAAATGCCCGGCCTGTATTGCGCGGGCCAGATCAACGGCACCACCGGTTATGAGGAGGCCGCTGCACAGGGCCTTATTGCAGGTATGCATGCGGCGGCAAAAGTCCGGGGCGTGGCGCCTGCCCCCATCGACCGGGCAAATTCCTACATGGCGGTGATGGTCGATGACCTGACCTTGCACGGTGTGAGCGAGCCATATCGCATGCTCACCGCGCGGGCCGAATACCGCCTGCGCCTGCGTGCCAATAATGCCACCACCCGGCTGACTCCGCTCGCCATCGATGCGGGTTGTGTCGGGGCGGAGCGCACCGGGTGGGTCACCTCCCGCGAGCAGGAACGGTCAGTGTGGGATAGCGCGCTTGATCGCAAGGTGACCGGCGGTGAATTGATCGACCTGGGTATTTCAGCGAAGCAGGATGCCGGGCGGCTGACGTTGCGGGAATGGCTGCGCTTCCCCAATATCGATCTGCACGCACTCATCCCGCTGCTGCCTGCTGAATGTCGCACCGACAGCGCTCTGGCGGAAGAACTTGCGGAGGATGCGGCTTACGCTCCCTATCTGGAACGGCAGGATGCAGAGCTGCGCGATCTGCGTTCAAGCGAGGCCGTGCTGCTTGGTGACGGGTTCGCCTATGCGCAGGTTCCCGGCCTTTCCAACGAAATGGTCGAGCGGCTCAGCACGGCAAGGCCGGCCAATCTGGCCGCAGCGGGCAGGGTGCGGGGAATTACCCCTGCGGCTCTGGCTGCGGTTCTGGTACACGCGCGGCGTAATTCGGCTACAGAGGCAGCATGATTTCCACCGAGGAAGAAGCGCGCACCTATTGCGCAAACCTGTGCGATGCGGCGGGCATGGAGCGGCTGACCGCCTTCATTGACCTGTTGGCGCGGGAAAATGAGCAGCAGAACCTGATCTCCAACAACAGTCTGGAATCGGTGTGGCAGAGGCATATTGCCGATAGTCTCCAGCTGCTTGCGCATGTTCCACGTGAAACATCGCCCTGGCTCGATCTTGGCAGCGGGGCGGGCATGCCCGGGTTGATACTGGCCATCGCACGGCCGGATCTCGCCTTCCACCTGGTCGAATCGCGCAAGCGCCGGGTGAGTTGGCTGGAGAGCGTTGCCAGGGAATATTCGCTCACCAATTGCCATGTTCATGGGTCCCGTCTGGAAAATGTGGAAAGCTTTGAAAGCGCGGTAATCTGCGCGCGCGCCTTCGCTCCGCTGGGAAAACTCCTCCGCTTATCCGCCCGTTTTTCCACACAGCAGACCGTGTGGCTGTTGCCGAAGGGGCGTTCGGCAGCGCAAGAACTGTCTGAGCAGCCCGAATCGATCAGGGCGATGTTCCACGTGGAACAATCAAGCACGGATCCGCAGGCCGGAATCGTCAAAGGGCACGGGAGGCCACCGATCCAATGATCTGTATCGCCATAGCCAATCAGAAGGGCGGTGTGGGCAAGACCACCACCGCCATCAATATCGCGACCGCCATGGCGGCGACTGGCTGGCGAACCTTGCTGATCGATCTGGACCCGCAGGGAAATGCCTCAACCGGCATCGGCGTGGATGCGTCTCAGCGCGGCCTTTCGACCTACGACATACTGGTGGACAATGTGCCGGTGGATGATTGCATCATGCAGTCGCGCATTCCGGGTCTCGATCTCATCCCGGCAACGGTGGATCTGAGCGGGGCGGAAATCGAACTGGTTGGTGTGGAAGAGCGCACGCATCGCCTGCGCAATGCGCTGAAGCATCATCAGGGCCACGATGTGTGCTTCATCGATTGCCCGCCTTCGCTGGGTCTGCTGACACTCAACGCGCTGTGTGCGGCAGATACGCTGCTGGTGCCGCTGCAGTGTGAGTTCTTTGCGCTGGAAGGCCTCAGCCAGCTTTTGCAGACGGTTGAGCAGGTTCAGCAGCGTTTCAACCCCGATCTGGGTATTGTCGGCATCGTCCTGACCATGTTCGACAGGCGTAACCGCCTGACCGATCAGGTGTCCGACGATGTGCGCGAATGTCTGGGCAAACTTGTTTTTGAGGCGGTGATTCCGCGCAATGTCCGGCTGTCGGAGGCACCAAGCCACGGCCTGCCTGCGCTGGTCTATGATCACGCATGCGCCGGAAGCCGCGCCTACATGGCGCTGGCGCGTGAGTTGATCGGCCGCCTGCCACAGGAAAGGAAAGCCGCATGAGCACGCAGGAAAACGCCGAGACCACGGCCAAGCCATTGCCGCGCCGCAAGCTGGGCCGCGGCCTGGGCGCCTTGATGGGCGAGACGCGCCGTGAAGAGCCGCTGGCGCGCGCTGACGGTCAGTCTGCGGGCGATCGCGCGCAGGGTGCAACACCGGGTGCAAAACTGGGCCAGCGTGACGGTCTGGCCAGTCTGGCGATTGCAGTGATAGAGGCACATCCCGATCAGCCCCGCCGCCACTTTGCGGAGGATGCGCTGGAGGAGTTGGCCGCATCGATTGCGACGCGCGGTGTCATCCAGCCCGTGATTGTCCGCCCCTTGCCCAATGGCCGCTATCAGCTGGTGGCCGGGGAGCGCCGCTGGCGTGCTGCGCAAAAGGCGCAACTTCATGAAATTCCAGCCTTAATTCGCGATCTGGCGGACCGGGACGTGATGGCCCTGGCGCTGATCGAGAATATCCAGCGCGAAGATCTCAATCCGGTGGAGGAGGCCCGCGCCTATCAGCGCCTGTCCGAACTGGAAGACATGACACAGGCGGAAATTGCCCGTCTGGTGGAGAAATCGCGCAGCCATGTGGCCAATCTCCAGCGCCTGCTCAGCCTTCCTGCGGAAGTGCTCGACCATCTCGAAAACGGCAGGCTGGATATGGGCCATGCCCGCGCCCTGATCGGGCGAGACAATGCGGCGGAGCTGGCGAAGCAGGCGATCGACAAGCGGCTTTCGGTGCGTGAGGTGGAAAAGCTGGCCCGCGCATCGCAGGATGGCGGCAAGGTGTCACGCCAGCGTACAGCACGCGAACCACGCGATCCTGCGCGCGATGCGGATATCGCGGCGGTAGAGAACCACCTGGAGGAATTCCTCGGCCTGCCGGTGAAGATCGCCACCGATGCCGATCCGCGATCAGGCGCGGTGACGATCAAGTACCGCACGCTCGACCAGCTGGACCTGATCTGCCAGCGGCTTACCGGCGGTGGTATCTAGGGGATATCGGGGCTGGGCAAAGAGTCGCGCCGCGCGACTCTTTGCTCCACATTACCTTTTTATACCAAGCCTTTACTTGATTTCCTGAAGCTTGGAGGGCTGAGCTTCAACGGCGCGGCGGATGACCCTGCGCGGTGCGGGAGCTGCTGTCTCCTCGCGAGGTTCCTCGATCACGATCTCACGGTGGATCATGGGCCGGCCGCCGCGGCCAAAATTCTGCATTCCGGAGGCGACAGGCATCATCATGACCGGTGCATAGGCGATCCGGGCTGTCTGTGCGGGGCCATAGCCGCGCTCGTAATTGATCAGATAGGCCTCGCAATAATCGATCAGCGGCTTTTCGTCTTCGAAATCGTCCGCGTAGACGATGCGGTGATCGTCCTTGTCCTCGCCGATGGCCGAACCGATCACCGCGCCGGCAATGCCGCCAAGGCCAGCGCCAATCAGCGTGCCGGCAAGGCGTTCACCATCGGCGATCCGGTTGCCGGCAATGCCGCCGACAACTGCGCCCAGCAGGCCGCCCAGAAGGCCGCCATTATTCTCGCGTTCTTCTTCATAATAGACCGGGCGGCGATCATAGCCGTCATTGCGGAGCGCGCGGCACTGGGCCAGCCATTCCTCACGCTCTGCCAGCGAATAGGCGAAACGCGGGCCGGGGCGGCGTCCACCCATGTGGTGACCATCCATGTGGTGACCATCCATGCGGGGACGGCCCATGCGGTGCCTGCCGTCCTGATATACAGGCCGTTCGTCCTGCTCTTCGCCGTTCCAGGTGCCTTCATACTGCGTCTCGATGACATATCCGTCCTCGTCAGCGTAAGTGCCTTCCCATTCGCCGGTGTAGCTGTCCTGATCCTGCCAGTTGCCTTCCCACTCGCCATCATAAGTGCCAGCCTGCGCGATCTCGATATAGCGATCATCGAGCGGGCTCTCCTGCGCCATGGCGGGTGCGGCAATGGCCGCGAGCGACGCAGTGGCGGTCAGGACGGCAATGTACTTCGACATGGGAAATGCCCCTCAAACATAGCGAATCCGCGCGAACAGAGCGGAATTAAGCCGGTGTTTACTATATGTGGAGGGGCCTGTTCCCAAGCCTGTGCGGTGCGCTGTCCCGAAACGGGGCAAATGGCCCTGAAATCAGATCCGGTCAGAGAGGAGTGCGGCCAGTTGCTCCATGGCCGCCGCGTCTTCTGCGTCAAAGCGCGCGGGCAGGGGGCTGTCCAGATCGATGACGGCGATCACCCGGCCCTGCCGCATGACGGGCACGACCAGCTCGGACTTCGTTTGCGCGTCGCAGGCGATATGGCCGGGAAAAGCATGCACATCGGCGACAAGCTGGGTCTCTCCGCTGGCCGCGGCAGCGCCGCAGACGCCCACGCCCAGCGCAATGCGGATGCAGGCGGGCCGTCCGGCAAAGGGGCCGAGCACCAGCTCACCATCAAGCAGGCGATAGAAGCCGGTCCAGTTCACATCGGGCAGCATTTCCCACAGCAGGGCGGCGACATTGGCCATATTGGCCACGCCATCGCTTTCCCCGCTCGTCAGCGCATCGGCAGCCTGCAGCAGATCGCGGTACAGATCGGCTTTGGGAAGGCCGGGGGCGGGGCGAAAATCATACATTCCAACGCCTCTAGCGACCAAAGCATTTGCCGCAAGGCGTCGCAGCGCCTATTTCATCGTCCATGCGCATTATCAGAAACATCGTCATCTTCATCCTCGCCTTTGCCATCGTGGTCGGTGCCGCCTTCTGGTGGCTGACCCGCGGGGATACCGCGCAATACACGATTGAGGAAACGTCGGGCACGGACCCTGTGCTGGCAGAGCCCGATCCGCAGACCATTCCCACCGTGGGTGTGGCAAGGCCGATCGGCTGGGAAGATGGCGAGGCACCTGCCGCCGCCGACGGGCTGGTCGTCACCCGCTTTGCCGAAGGGCTGGAGCATCCGCGCGTGATCTACACCATGCCCAATGGCGATGTGCTGGTAACGCTCTCCAACGCACCCGAACGCGTTGTCGCAGGCGGTAATGCGATCACCAATTTCATTGCCGGCCTGTTGTTCAGCCAGGCAGGCGCTGCGGTCCCATCGCCGAACAAGCTGGTGCTGCTGCGCGACGCGGACAGTGACGGCGTGGCGGAGGAACAGCACGTCCTGCGCGATGATCTCGATTCTCCGTCGGGCATCGCCTGGCGTGACGGCAACCTTTACATCGCCAACCACGATGAGGTGCTGCGCTTCGATTATGCCGAAGGCGCCAACGTGGTTTCCGGCGAGGCGGAGAAGCTGATGGACCTGCCCGGCGCGGGCAACCATTGGATGCGCAACATCATCCTCAACGATGAGGGCACGCTGCTGTATGTCGCGGTCGGTTCGGCCTCCAACATCGGTGAAGGCGGGATGGATATCGAACTGGGCCGCGCCGCCATTCACGAACTCAACCTCGAAAACGGCTCCTCCCGCGTCTATGCCGGGGGCCTGCGCAATCCCAATGGACTGGCGTGGAACCCGTGGAGCGGAGAGCTGTGGACCACGGTGAATGAGCGTGACCAGCTGGGGTCGGACCTGGTGCCTGATTACCTGACCAACGTGCCGCTGGGCGTCAATTACGGCTGGCCGTGGGTTTATTATAACGATGTGATCGACGAGCGGGTTGAGGCGCCGATGCCGCAATTCCTCACCGAATATACCCGCACGCCTGAATTCGCGCTGGGCGCGCATGTGGCACCTCTGGGTCTTGTCTTTACGCAAGGCGGCACGATGCTGGGCGAACAGTTCAGCCAGGGTGCCTTTATCGCCCGCCACGGATCGTGGAACCGCAAGCCTGCCGCCGGTTATGACGTGGTTTACGTCGCTTTTGATGAGCGCGGAAATCCGCTCGGCAAGCCGGTGACGGTGCTGGAAAGCTTCCTGGCGGGAGAGGGCAAGACGCATGGCCGCCCCACATGGGTGGCATGGGACCGGACCGGCGCCCTGCTGGTGAGCGATGACACCGGTAACATCATCTGGCGGGTCACCAATCCGGCTGCTGCTGCAACCGCAGTGCCCGTGCGCAATCGCGGTGAACCGCTGCCGCCGCGCCGAGAGCTGAACGGCGATCCGGCGCGCGCCTTCGATGACCCGCCGGTCGATCTGCTGCCGGGCAACTTCTGAGACGCGTCAGCCGAGTGGCTTTCCGGCCCGTCCGGCCAGTTCGGTGATGAAATGCCATGCGGTGCGTCCGGACCGCGCGCCGCGCCGCTTGGCCCATTCCAGCGCCTCGGCCTCATCCAGATCAAGCGCATATTCCGCCGCATAACCGCGCAATATGGCGAGGTAATCGTCCTGCGAGCAGGCGTGGAAGCCCAGCGACAGGCCAAAGCGATCGGCCAGCGCCAGGCTGTCATCCACACTGTCACGCGGATTGAGCGGATCGTCCTGCTCGCTGGCATGGCGGGACAGGATGGCGCGGCGGTTGGAGGTGACGGCCAGCCTGACATTGGCCGGACGTGCCTCCACCCCGCCATCCAGCCAGCTGCGCAAATGGCGCGGGCCAACCGAATCGCCCTCGGCAAAACCCAGGTCGTCGATGAACACCAGGAAATTGCGCTCCACCCCCGCCAGACTGGCAAACAGGGCAGACAGAGTTGCCAGTGCATCGGTGGTCACCTGCACCAGCGCGATGCCGCCGCCGCCCGCCTGCGCCTCCTTCACGGCGGAGCGGATCAGGGCGGACTTGCCCATGCCGCGTGCGCCCCACAACAGCATGTCATGCGCTGCATGGCCGCCAGCCAGCCGCGCCACATTGTCGGCCGCGATGGCCTTTTGCCGGTCGATCCCGCGCAGCAGCGCCAGCGCCGGTGCGTCAATCCGTTCCACCGCGCGCGCCGATCCGTTCCAGACATAGGCGGGCGCGGCCAGCCAGTCGGCAGGAGGGTGTTGCGGTGCCTGTGCGCTCTCGAGCGCCTGCGCAATGCGGGCCAGCAGGTCATTGGTCTTGCTCATCCGCACTGCCTCGCGCTTTCACCGCCCACTCGTCAAGCCGCCAAGTGGATTGCACCTGCTCGCCATTGTCTTACAACATGCCCACAGGCCCTGACGGGATGAGGGCGCGATAACACGCGCGGGGCCGGACATGGGGGAGGGAAATTATGAAACGCAGGGTCCTGCGCGTGCTGGGTGCATGCATTACCGGTCTGGCTGCTCTGGCGCTGGGATCGCCGATGCTGGCCGCGCCCAGCGTCTATCCCACCGGTACCACGATCTACGATCCGGAGCAGGCGCAGGGCGGTTACACCGTCCTTTCCATCCTTGGTACGCCGGCGGTGATCGTGATCGACATGAATGGCCGCGTGGTGAAGCGCTGGGATGGCTTCAACGTCTCCTCCGGCGGGCCTGCGCGCGTATTGCCGGGCGGAATTGCCGTGGGGCCGACGGGGACATTTCCCCGCCACCAGGAATCGCGCGCCATGATCGCGCAGGACTTTGGCGGCACGCAGCTGTGGCAATACCACCAGTCCGAAGCGATCGAGATAGACGGCGAGCAGGTCATGAGCGGCCGCCAGCACCATGACTGGCAACTGGCCAATTTCCCCGCAGGCTACCCGTCACCCGGCATCTCTCCCACGCTGGAGGGCACGCGCAAGCTGTTGCTGACCCATTCCAGCCTGACCGATGATACGATTGCCGATATCGTGCTGGAAGATGACCGGCTGATCGAGCTGAGCGCCGGTAATGAGATCATCTGGGAATGGCGCGCATCGCAGCATGTGGACGAGCTGGGCTTTGATGTGGCCGCCCGCACCGCCATTCGCCGTCTGGCGCAAAGGGACGCATTTGACTGGTTCCACGTCAATTCCGCCACCTATCTTGGGCCCAATCGCTGGTTCGATGCCGGTGATGAGCGGTTCAATCCCGATAATGTGATCATTTCCAGCAGGCAGGCCAATGTCATCGCCATCATTGCGCGGGACGGGTCCGTGGTGTGGCGGATCGGCCCGGATTTCAGCGATTCGCTGGCACAACAGGCGATCGGCCAGATCATCGGCCAGCACCATGCGCATCTGATTCCGATTGGCCTGCCCGGGGCCGGAAACCTGCTGGTGTTCGATAATGGCGGATCTGCCGGTTATGGCGATCCCACTGCGGTCTCCCCCAACGGCAATGCGGTGATGCAGCGGCCGGGATCGCGCGTGCTGGAAATCAATCCGGTCACGCTGGAAGTGGTGTGGAGCTATGCCAACGCCAATTTCTACAGCTTCAACATCAGTTCCGCCCAGAGGCTGGAGAACGGCAACACGCTGATCACCGAAGGCGCACCGGGGCGGATTTTCGAAGTCACCAGCGAAGGCGACATCGTGTGGGAATATATGAACGGACCAAGCGAGGGTTATGGCGGATTGAACTCGATCTACCGCGCCTATCGCATTCCCTATGGCTGGATTCCGCAATTGCCCGTGCCCGAAGAAGTGGCCATCGCGCGGCCCGATCCGGCCAGCTTCCATGTGCCGGGAAGTGTGCAATAGGCTTGGCAGGAATTGCCTGGCGCGATAGCGCCGCGCCATGAGCAACATCCTGCCAAGCGATGAAAGCGGACTTGCCCGCGCCGAAGAGCTGCTCCGCGCAGGGCAGATCGTCGCCGTGCCGACAGAGACGGTCTATGGCCTGGCCGCGCGGGCGGACAGCGAGGATGCGGTTGCGGCCATCTTCCGCGCCAAGGGGCGGCCCAGCTTCAACCCGCTGATCGTGCATGTCTCTTCGCTGGAAATGGCCCGCCGGATCGCCCGTTTCGATGCGCGGGCAGAGGCGCTGGCGGCGCAATACTGGCCCGGACCGCTCACGCTGGTGCTGCCGCTGAACCCGGGAGCCGAGATCGCGCCCGCGGTGACCGCCGGACTTTCCACCATTGCGCTGCGCATGCCCGCGCATGATCTGACGCGCAGCCTGCTGCAACGGCTGGAGCTGCCGCTTGCGGCCCCCTCTGCCAATCGCAGCACGGGCATCAGCCCCACCAGTGCCGCGCACGTCGCCGCATCGCTGGGGGACCGGATTGCCGGGATTGTGGATGGCGGCGAATGTCCCAGAGGCCTGGAATCGACCATTGTCGCCTTACGTGACGGGGGGATGTGGAGCCTGCTGCGCGAAGGGCCGATTACCCGGGCCCAGCTGGAGGCAGCGCTTGGCTCTGCCCCGGTGGAATCCGTGGCGGGCATAGAGGCACCGGGGCAGATGGCGCGCCATTATTCGCCCGGCAAGCCGCTGCGCCTCAACGCCCTGACCGCGACGGACGACGAGTATCTGATCGGCTTTGGCGATGTGGAGGGGGATTCCAACCTGTCCCCATCGAGCGATCTGGCTCAGGCGGCGGCGCGGCTTTATGCCTGCCTGCATGAAGCTGCGGCGTCATCCCGCCCGCGCATTGCCGTTGCGCCTGTTCCGCGCGATGCCATTGGCGCAGCGATCAATGACCGGCTGAAGCGGGCTGCTGCCTAGGGGCTACTCGGCCTGTTCAACAGGAATGCCCGGCATCAGCGCGTCCATTTCCCGGCGCACGGCAAGGGCCTCGCGGCAGGCATTGTCTTCACCATCGCTGCAATCCTCGGCCAGATCCTGATACTGGCGCTGCAGGCGGCCTAACCGCTCCTCACGCCGCCTGATTTCGCGCCCGCGCGCTTCATCGGCTTCGGACTGGCTGGTGGTGGCAAGGTCCACCGCCTTTCCGGCAACGCGGACGGGCGCGGTAGCCAGATCCACTGCGGCACTGGCCAGGCATCCACCCAGCAGCAGCGGGGCGATGGCGGCAAAGACTAGCGTTGCGGCACGCATGGGCGGGTCCTGTAGAACTGGAACTTGGCCCGATCATGACCTGCCCTGCGTTATCAGGCAATGAATGGCGGCGAAATCAGGCCGGCTTGTCCTTGCGCGGCTCACACACCAGACTGCCCGAACCCATCGCGTGCACCCGGCAGCGCGCCGATCCGCGCACGGTGACATTGCCCGAACCCATCAACCGCGCCTTCACTTCGCCGTCACTGGCAAAGACTGCATTGCCCGATCCGGCGATGGTGACTTCCGCCTCTTCCACCATCAATTCGCCAAGCTTGCCGCTGCCACTGCCAGCCACTGTCAGGAAGAGTGCGCGCACGGTGCCGTCAGCCTTGAACTTTCCGGACCCCGCGATCGACACGTCGAGCCGATCTACATTCAGGTCATGCGCGCGAATTCTTCCGGACCCCGCGATCACCACCTCGGCATCTTCGGCAAGACCATCGACAGTGATTTTACCTGCACCGGCGATGGTGAGCTTGCGCGGAGCGGGCATGGTGACGGTTACAGTGGCGATGCCTTCGCCGCCATGGCTGCTGTTGTCGCTGGCCACGTGCAGCGCACCGTCCTGCAAGCGGAAGCGGAGTGTATCCTTCGCCTCATCATCCCCCTGGATGGCAATGCTGAAGTCATCGCCGCGCGTCACCACCACATTGTCCGCCCCGGATAGCACCAGCGCCTCCGGCACATCGCCATCCATCTCCAGGTCAGCGAGAGGCACACCACTGCGGGGCCCAAAACCATTGGCGAAACCTTTGCCGAATCCTTTGCCGAATCCTTTGCCGAAATCCGGGCCGTGGCCCCAGTCGAATTCAAATTTCCTGTTCTTGCGTCCGGCCGCCATGACGCCGCTCATCGCGGCCATCGCCACCAGTGGACCGACAGTGCGGAACATCTTTTCGAAATCTTTGCCGTTCATAGCGAATCCTGACCTGCGTGTCTGTGTATTAACGCACTGATACACGAAAGGAGTGCGGCAAACAAATGCGCTTGTCGAGTGGTTCCAGCGTTTGGTCGCGGCGTCTCGTTTGGATGCAAAAAGGGCCGCTTCGGCGGTGCGAAGCGGCCCCTTTGTGCCTTTGTGGTAGCCTTAGGCTCCCGTCAGGCGTCTTCAGTGTTGTCGTAATATTGCGGCGCATGCTCTTTCAGCACTTCGAGAATCTTGGTGAGCGCTGTCGGCTCATCGGTCTTCTCCATTGCTGCGAGCTCGCGTGCCAGGCGGCTGGATGCCGCCTCGAAGATCTGACGCTCGGAATAGGACTGTTCCGGCTGGTCTTCCGGACGGAACAGGTCGCGCGTCACTTCGGCGATGGACACCAGGTCACCCGAGTTGATCTTGGCTTCATATTCCTGGGCACGGCGTGACCACATGGTCCGCTTTACCTTGGGCTTGCCCTTGAGGGTTTCCATCGCTTCCTTCAGCGTCTTGTCGCTGGAAAGCTTGCGCATTCCGATCGATTCAACCTTGTTGACGGGAACGCGGAGCGTCATGCGCTCCTTCTCGAAACGCAAAACATACAGTTCGAGCTGCATTCCGGCGATTTCCTCGCTCTGCAGTTCGATCACACGGCCAACACCGTGCTTGGGGTAAACAACGTAATCGCCTACATCGAAGGCTGGCGCATTGGTTGCCATGAACATTCCTTTCGTTGCCGGTCAGATCTCTTTTTCAGCGACACGGAACCATCGGACTGCACGACCCACCGGCAGCCGGTATTCCTTTGTCATGACGCTGAGAGGGGGAGACCTGCCTTCCTATCCACCCGTTTCACTTGAGCGATACGGGCGATTGGGCAATTATATAACAGATTCGTAACATAAATGCCAGCCCTGCAGAACAACAGCACAAGACCCGCCAATCAGCGGTGTGATGGCGGGCAGCAGTGGTGTGGAACAGGCGCGGCGCGGCGCTGAATCAGTCGCCTTCGCCGGGCTCCGGGGAGAAGTACTTCTCGAACTTGCCCTCTTCGCCCTTGTGCTCATCAGCATCGGCAGGCGCGTCTTTGCGTTCGGTGATATTGGGCCATTCGGCGGAGTATTTGGTGTTCAGCTCAAGCCACTTCTCGGTCCCGCTCTCGGTATCGGGAAGGATTGCTTCGGCCGGGCATTCGGGTTCGCAAACGCCGCAATCGATGCATTCCGAAGGATTGATGACCAGCATGGTCTCCCCCTCATAGAAACAATCAACCGGACAGACCTCGACGCAATCGGTGTATTTGCATTTGATGCAGGCGTCGGTGACGACATAGGTCATGTGTGCGTATTCCCTTCAAACTGGTCCACTAGAGGGCGCCGAATTATGTCTGCTACGGCGATTGAAGCGCCAGCGTCAAGCTCGCGGTAGCAGGATTGTGCCTCCGCTGCAGGACCGCGCCGGATGGGTAAAGCAAGGATTTCTATCACCTTCACAGATGCACCCAGCGGCAGGGTCAGGACATCGCCTGCAAAAATCGCCTGATCCGCGCGGGTCACACGCACCCGGTTGCGGCGAACATGACCCTGCGCGATCATACGCTGCGCCAATGATCTGCTTTTGAAGAAGCGCAGGCGGCACAGCAGCAGGTCGATCCGCATCTGTGGACAGGCTCAGCCGATCAGGTCCGCCAGGCCGGCGAACACGCTGTTGACAGCGACGGGCTTGCTGGCCTGCCTGTCCGGCCGCGGCTGGCTGTCCTTGCGCGGCGGACGCCAGCTCCACGGCCTGGGGCGGGGCGGGCCGAACACACCTTCCGCCAGTTGCTTCTGCTCGCCAGCCCGGAAACCGGCGTCGCGCATCAGCCGTTCGAAACTGTCCGCCTGCAAGCCCATCGAAGTGGCGAGCGCGGAATCGACGCTGAAACCGCGCCCGCTGGATTTACCGCGCTGGTCATGCGCGGCGCGAAAAAGCTTTTCCGCCATGTCGATGCGGATCGCCTGCCGGCCTGCGCGGCGATAACCCGCGGGGATCTGCCTAGGCGCCTCTATCACCGCTTCCATGTTCGGATTGAGCGGACGCCGGTCAATCCCCAGTTCCCGCATCAACTGCCGGGGACCGGGCTTGAGCAGCGCGGGCACGAATACATCCAGCGCCCCGATGGTGACGCCAAGACGCCGCATATAGGGCCGCTTTTCCTTGGGGATTGCTGCAAGGCCGGCGGATTCCCGCTGCACGGTGCCGTTGCGGTCAACCAGCGTCAGCAGCAGCGCGCGCACCTCGCTACCGGCATCGGGGTCCTGCGCCGCCTGTTCCAGGCTGCGCAGCGGAGCGAGCGGTGCCATCTGGGCTTCCAGCCACAGCTCCAGCGCCTCGCTCAAACGCGCGCGGTGCGCATGGTCCAGAGCGACCAGCTCCTTTGCCAGCACGATGCGGAAGCGGGTCGGGGTCTTGCCGCGCTCAAGCTGTGCCACCGGCTTGCCGGCGCGCATGATCGCGCCGTGGGCAATGTTCAGCTCCCCCAGTTCCTGCGCGATCAGCGCCTGCGCCTTTTGCGCCAGCAATTGCGGCATGTGCTTTTCCGCCGCCGCCAGCATCAGCTTGCGGTCTTCCTTTCCGGCATCGGCATCGACCACGAAGCGAAAACCATCGAGATGGCCTATCACCTGTCCCTCAACCTTAACCTGTCCATCCTCGGCCAATTCCACACGCAGCAATGCAGCATCCTTTCCCATCGACTTCATCAATACAGCAGTGCGGCGATTGACAAAACGTTCTGTCAGCCTCTGGTGCAATGCGTCGGACAATCTGGCTTCCACGGCCCGTGCGCGGTCCGCCATTTCATCGCGCGCCAGCACCCAGTCGGGCCGCTGGCAGATATAGGCCCAGCTGCGGATGGCTGACAGGCGGCCCTGCAACACATCGATATCGCCGCGCACCTCGCCCAGTTCCGAAATGCGCGCGGCGACATAATCCGCGCCGATATGGCCCTGGCGCAAATCGCGCCACAAGCGGCCCACGAAGCGCGCGTGCATGTCCGCGCCCTGCTGGCGAAAATCGGGCAGCTGGCACGCATCCCAGAAGCGCCTGACCTGACCCGGCGTCCTGACGTCAGCGGTCAGCGCGTGATCTTCCACCAGCCTTTTCAGCACCGCCAGATCGATGGCTTCGGGCGCCAGTGCCAGTTGCGGCACCTCCGGGGAAATTTCCAGATCGCCGATCAGCGTGTCGATGGAATCGAAGCGCGGCTGGGGATTGCGCCAGAACAGACGCGGGATCGGCGCAAAGCGGTGCTGCTCGATCGCGTAGATTTCTTCCTCGGTAAATTCGAGCGGCTCCTTGCCGCGCCCGCCCGACAGGGTTCCGAAAGTGCCGTCCTGGTGATGGCGACCGGCGCGTCCGGCAATCTGCGCCATCTCCGCAGGCGTGAGCCTGCGCTGGCGAACGCCGTCAAATTTGGAGAGCGAGGCGAAGGCCACATGGGTGACATCGAGGTTGAGGCCCATGCCGATGGCATCGGTCGCCACGATGTAGTCCACTTCTCCCGACTGGAACAATTCCACCTGGCGGTTGCGCGTTTGCGGGCTGAGCGCGCCCATCACCACGGCCGCCCCGCCGCGAAAACGGCGCAGCAACTCGGCCACCTGATAGACCTGCTCGATCGAGAAGGCGACGACGGCGCTGCGCGGCGGCAAGCGGGAAAGCTTGGTGGAACCGGCATGGCTGAGGGTGGAAAAGCGCGGCCTTTCCTCCACTTCCACACCCGGCACCAGCGCCCTGACCATTGGCTCGAGCGTGGCCGCACCCAGCAGCATGGTTTCATCCCGCCCGCGCGCATGCAGCAGGCGATCGGTGAAGATATGCCCGCGCTCCCGGTCGGCTGCCAGCTGCGCCTCGTCCAGCGCCACGAAGGCGCGGTTGCCGCCGTCCCTCGGCATCGCCTCCACCGTGCACAGCAGATAGCGCGCGCCCGACGGTTCGATCCGCTCCTCACCCGTTATCAGCGCAACCTGGCTTGCACCCTTGATCGCGCAGACCTTGTCATAGACCTCGCGCGCCAGCAGCCGCAGCGGAAAGCCGATGGCGCCGCTCGCATGGCCGCACATGCGCTCAATCGCCAGATGGGTCTTTCCGGTATTGGTCGGACCAAGCACGGCTCGAATCCGGCTGTCATGATAAGGGGCTGCCACAGTACCGGGTAATCTGGAGGCCACAGGCCGCATACGCAACCGCTTACCCACAGAGTAATCGGCAGACCACCGCCCCGGCAGACACGGTTCGGCGCTCCGGAGACTCGGCTGGTCGCTGTTAAGGCGGAATTTACTTTATGCGCGCAGATGGTCAGGCCACAGCAGGCGCGGGTAGCGGACCGCGTCACTGGCCATTTGCCGATAATAATTCCACGCGGCCGCAAGGAGGGCGCGTTTGTTCAAGGATCGCGACAATCAGGCTCAGGTGACACCGCAGGACGGTGACTTTCCGCCTGCGCAATTGTTGCATGACCAGATCCTGCATGAAGGCAGGGCGGCGCCGCGCAAACAGGCGCGCATCGCCAGCTTTGCGGATCGCTATCACGAATGGCGCGAACATGCTTCCCTGACCCTGTCCGGACTGGACCTGGCACCAGACCTTGCGCGCGATATCGGATCGCGGCGCTGGCTGCGCGGTGTCGCCACACTGGTCGGGCTTTCGGCGGTGGCGCTGTCCGGCTGGCCCGGCTTCTCCCCGGTTGAAGCGGCTCCAGCCATGCAGATCGATGAAGATGCCCGCGATGAGTTTCGCAGCCAGATGATCATGCCGCTGGCGCTGGGCGGGGATAGCGGGCGGCGCATGGGCGCCACCTTGGCGGTTATCCCGCTTGCCAACGCGCCCGAACGCCCGCGCATCGAAATGGTCGCCACGCTTACTCCCGGTGACGGTTTTGACCGCATGTTGCGCCGCGCCGGTGTCAGCGAGGTAGAGGCGGAACGCATTGCCGGCATGGTTGGCCAGGCCATGCCGCTGGAAGATATCGCCCCTGGCACGCAAGTGGATATCACGCTTGGCCGCCGCCTTGCAGATGGCCAGCCGCGCCCGCTGGACGCGCTGAGCTTTCGCGCCCGCTTCGACCTGCAGATCGCGGTTGAGCGCCGCAACGGGGAGCTGTTCCTCGATCCCCGGCCGATTCTGGTGGATACCACTCCGCTGCGCATCCGCGGCGACGTGGGCAGCAGCCTCTACCGCTCCGCCCGCGCGGCAGGCGCTCCGGCCAAGTCGGTCCAGCAGTTCCTGCGGGTGCTGAGCAATGAGCTCGATCTCGACCGGGAAATCTCCTCCACCGACACGTTCGACCTGATCGTGGATTACAAACGCGCCGCCACCGGCGAGGTTGAGGCGGGCGATGTGCTCTATGCCGCGATCTACCGCAATGGGGAGCCGCGCCGCCGCATGATGCGCTGGGGGCGTGAGGGCCGCTATTACGAGGCATCGGGCGTGGGCGAGGAGCGTCAGGGCCTGATGGCTCCCGTGCCCGGCGCCATCACCTCGCGCTATGGCATGCGCCGCCACCCGATCCTGGGCATCCGCCGCATGCATGCCGGCCTGGATTTCCGCGCCAGCCACGGCACGCCGATCTATGCCGTTACCGATGGCCGGGTGAATTTTGCCGGCCGTAACGGGTCCTATGGCAATTATGTGAAGCTGGATCATGCCGGCAATCTGGCAACGGGCTATGCACATATGAGCCGGATTGCCGTCAACCGGGGCCAGCAGGTCCGCCGCGGGCAGGTGATTGGCTATGTCGGCTCCACCGGCCTGTCCACCGGACCCCACCTTCATTATGAGATGTATCGCGGCGGGCAGAAGGTCGATCCAGCCAGCGTGCGCTTTGTCACCCGCGCGCAGCTGGAAGGCCGCGAGCTGGAGGAATTCCGCGCCCAGCTGGCTTCGCTGCAACGGGTGGAGCCGGGCGCGGCGCTTGTCGACCTGGCGCCGGACCCCGACGCAAGCGAGGAGCCGGTGCGCGAGATTGACCGTCTGGAAAACCGCCAGAAGGTCCGCTGAAATCCGCCGGTGATTGCCCCGGACGCGCTTTTGCGGCAGGAGCCAAGGCCGATATGACAGCTTCCTACCCCGCCACCCGCCTGCGCCGCAGCCGCGCTACTTCATGGAGCCGGGCGCTCCACCGTGAAACCGTGCTGACGCCTGCCGATCTGATCTGGCCGCTGTTCGTGACAGAAGGCGCGGGCGTGGAGGAGCCGGTCGGATCGCTGCCCGGCGTATCGCGCTGGTCGGTGGACCTGATCGCCCAGCGCGCGCGCGAAGCGGTGTCGTTGGGCATTCCGTGCCTCGCCTTGTTCCCCAACACTCCTGCGGCAAAGCGCAGCGATGACGGGGAGGAAGCGCTCAACCCGGACAATCTGATGTGCCGCGCGATCAAGGCGATCCGCGATGCCTGCGGCGATGATGTGGGCGTGCTGACCGATGTCGCGCTCGATCCCTATACCAGCCACGGGCAGGACGGCCTGATCGATCAGGCCGGATATGTCCTTAATGACGATACGGTCGCGATGCTGGTGGATCAGGCGATCAACCAGGCGCAGGCGGGCGCGGACATCATCGCCCCGTCAGACATGATGGATGGCCGCATCAGGGCGATCCGCATTGCGCTGGAAATGGGCGAGCATCACAACGTGCAGATCATGGCCTATGCGGCCAAATATGCCTCTGCCTTTTACGGCCCGTTCCGCGATGCTGTGGGATCGGGCGGCCTGCTGAAGGGCGACAAGAAGACCTACCAGATGGACCCGGCCAATGGCGCGGAGGCGCTGCGTGAAGTGGCCATGGATATTGCCGAGGGTGCAGACAGCGTGATGGTCAAGCCCGGCCTGCCTTATCTGGATATCGTGGCGCGGGTGAAGGATCGCTTTGACGTGCCCGTCTTCGCTTACCAGGTGAGCGGCGAATATGCGATGATAGAGGCCGCCGCCGCTGCCGGAGCGGGCGATCGTGAAGCGCTGGTGATGGAAACGCTGATGGCGTTCAAGCGCGCAGGCTGCACCGGGGTGCTGAGCTATCACGCGCCGCTGGCCGCGCGCCTGCTCAATGGCTGATTTCCGGGTCGAAACAGACCGCCTGATCGTGCGCGACTGGGCCGGCGATGCCGACTGGGACGCATTCCTGCGCCACACAAACACCCCTGCAGTGATGGAGTGGCTGGGCGGCCTGCTTGATGCGGAAGGCGAGCGGAAACAACGCCAGCGGGTGGAAGAATGCCGCGCGCTCAACCATTTCTGTTTCTGGCTGGTCGAACGCAAAGACGACGGCGGCCATTTATCGGGCGAAGTGCTGGGCTTTTGCGGCATGAAGCGCAGCAATCAGGAGGGCGGTCCGCAGGGCGAGTTCGAGATCGGCTGGCGCTTCCGGGCGGATAGCTGGGGGCATGGCTATGCCCGCGAAGCCGCCATTGCCGTGCGCGATGCCGCGTTTGAGATATTCGCCGCCCCCAGCATCATAGCCCTGACTGTGCCGGAAAATGCCGCAAGCTGGGGCCTGATGCTGCGCCTTGGGATGAAGCGGGACGAAGCGCTCGATTTTGCCAGCGCGGCATTCGGCTCTGACACAATCATTGCCTATTCGCTGGATCGGGCTGACTGGGAGGCGCTGCGATGAATGCAGACAGCAGATTTCCCGGCGCCACCATTCTGCCTTTCGAAGGCAAATATCCGCAAATCCACGAAACCGCCTTTGTTGCGCCGGGTGCGCGCATCATCGGCGATGTCACCATCGGGGCGCAGGCCAGCATCTGGTATAATTGCGTGCTGCGCGGCGACATTCACCGCATCGAAGTGGGCGCGCGCAGCAATGTGCAGGACGGCAGCGTGTTCCACGTCGAAGGCCCGCGCCCTGACACGGACGGCTGCCCCACCATCATCGGTGAGGATTGCGTGATCGGGCATATGGCGCTGGTCCACGGGGCCACTCTGGAAGACCGGGCGTTTGTGGGCATGGGCGCGATTGCGATGGACGATTGCCGCATCGGATCGGGCGCGATGCTGGCGGCAGGCGCATTGCTCAGCCCCGGCAAGGCGATACCGGCGGGCGAGATCTGGATCGGGCGTCCGGCCAAATTCCTGCGCAGACAGGATGAGACGCAGATCGCCAAGATCCGCTTCCAGACGGAGCGTTATTGCAAGCTGGCACAGCGTCACCTGGCCGCCCTGAGTGGCCTCGGCCATGGCCCGCCCGAAAACTGACTCTCCATCGGCCGATGCGATCCGCGCGCTGGCGGATGCACAGGGACGGCTGGCCGTGCGGGTGACGCCCGGCGCTCGCAGCGAGGCTATCGAGATTTCCGGCGGCAGATTATTGCTGAAAACGCGGGTCAAACCCCAGGATGGCGCGGCCAATGACGCGGTGATGGCCTTGCTGGCAAAAGCTCTTGGCACCGCGCCTTCACGGCTCAGCTTGTTGCGCGGCGCAACTTCTCGCGAAAAGCTGGTGCAGCTCGATTAGCCGCGGATCGGCGCGCGCAGGGCTCCGACCCCGCCTGTCTCCCGCGCCGGATCAGGCCTTTCGGCGATGGCTGACCGAAGGCGCTTCATCGCCCTCTGCCTGCCGTGCAGTTTGAGGAGCCTGTTCGCCTCGCAATGACATGATCATCTTTAATCTGGCGGGGGTAAGTTCGGACAATTCGATGTTCTCGAACTTACCCATATTGCTTACGGCAGGACTGACGTAAGGCTTTTTTGTTCGTTCTGGCATTGTGGTGCGACCCTTCTTGCAAAAAGCGAATTGAGAGAGTGTTCAGGTTCTGAACGCAAAACCCTAACGGAAAGTTTCCAGATGCGACGCTGAGAAACCAAAAACACGGGCCTTTGGCGGACCCGTGTTCTTGCTTGGCAAATCTGCAGCTGGACCCGAGGCAAGAGCTATTCTTCGCCCTTTTCACCTGTGTCCTCTGATGCAGGCGCCCCCGGCTTCTTCTTCGCAGCAGGCTTCTTGCGCGCCTTCTTGGGCCGGGATTTGGGCGGTGCGGGTGTAAGCTCGAAGGCGAGCTTGCCGTCCTTCACGCTCACATGCACCTCGCCGCCACCGGCCAATTTGCCGAACAGCAGTTCCTCGGCCAGCGGCTGCTTCACCTTGTCCTGGATAAGCCGCGCCATCGGCCTTGCGCCGTACAGCTTGTCATAGCCGCGCTTGGCCAGCCATTCACGCGCATCGCCATCAAACTGGATATGCACGTTCTGGTCGGCCAGCTGCAATTCCAGCTGCAGGATGAACTTGTCGACCACGCGGCTGACCGTGTCGGTGCCAAGGTAATCGAACGGCACGATGGCATCGAGGCGGTTGCGGAATTCCGGGGTGAACATCTTCTTCACCGCTTCGGCGCTGGCTTCATGCCTGGTGCCTGCGCCAAAGCCGATGCCCTGCTTGGCCGCATCTGCCGCCCCGGCATTGGTGGTCATGATCAGCACCACATTGCGGAAATCCACCGTCTTGCCGTGATGATCGGTCAGCCGACCATTATCCATCACCTGCAGCAGGATGTTGAACAGGTCGGGGTGCGCCTTCTCGATCTCGTCCAGCAGCAGCACGCAATGCGGATGCTGGTCGATGGCATCGGTCAGCAGGCCGCCCTGATCATAGCCGACATAGCCCGGAGGCGCGCCGATCAGGCGGCTCACAGAGTGCCGTTCCATATATTCCGACATGTCGAAGCGCTTGAGCTCGATCCCCATGATGGAGGCCAGCTGGCGCGCGACTTCGGTCTTGCCCACGCCGGTGGGACCGGAGAACAGGAACGAGCCGATTGGCTTGTCCGCATCGCGCAGCCCGGCACGGCTCAGCTTCATGGCGGTGGAAAGCCGCTCAATCGCCGGGTCCTGGCCAAAAACCACGCGCTTCAGGTCGCGGTCCAGATTGGCCAGCGCCGTCTTGTCATCCTTGGAGACGGATTTGGGAGGGATGCGCGCCATGGTGGCGATCACCTTCTCGATTTCCCTGGCGGTGATGGTCTTGCGGCGGCGACTGGGCGGGACCAGCATCTGCATCGCGCCCACCTCGTCGATCACGTCAATCGCCTTGTCGGGCAATTTGCGGTCATTGATGTAACGCGCGCTCAACTCCACCGCGGTCTTGATGGCGTCGGGCGTATACTTGACCTTGTGATGCTCTTCGAATGCGCTTCTCAGGCCGCGCAGGATCTTGATCGTGTCTTCCACCGTGGGTTCGTTCACGTCGATCTTCTGGAACCGGCGCAGCAGCGCGCGATCCTTTTCGAAGTGATTGCGGAATTCCTTGTAAGTGGTGGAGCCGATGCAGCGGATCGCGCCGGATGACAGCGCGGGCTTGAGCAGGTTGGACGCATCCATAGCCCCGCCGCTGGTTGCGCCAGCGCCGATGACTGTGTGAATTTCATCAATGAAAAGAACGGCTTCCGGCAGTTTCTCCAGCTCGGAGACGACCTGCTTGAGGCGTTCCTCAAAATCACCGCGATAGCGTGTACCGGCCAGCAGCGCGCCCATGTCGAGCGAATAGATCACCGCTTCTTCCAGCACTTCGGGAACATCGCCTTCCACGATCTTGCGCGCCAGCCCTTCGGCGATGGCGGTCTTGCCCACGCCGGGGTCGCCCACATACAGCGGGTTGTTCTTTGACCGGCGGCACAGGATCTGGATCGTCCGGTCCACTTCCGGGCCGCGCCCGATCAGCGGATCGATCTTGCCGTCCAGCGCCTTCTGGTTGAGGTTGACGCAGAACTGGTCGAGCGCGGAATCCTTCTTGTTCTTGTCCGGCTTTTCCTCGCTCTTGGCCTCGCCCTCTTCGGCGCTGCCCATGGCGCGGTTTTCGATCTGCCGACCACCCTTGCCGATGCCGTGGCTGATGAAGCTGACCGCGTCGAGCCGGCTCATATCCTGCTGCTGGAGGAAATAGACGGCGTAGGAATCGCGCTCCGAAAACAGCGCAACCAGCACGTTGGCGCCGGTTACCGTGTCCTTGCCCGACGTCTGCACGTGCAGGATGGCGCGCTGGATCACCCGCTGGAAACCGGCAGTTGCCTGCGGTTCCGCATCATCCTCGGTCTTGAGCGACTGATATTCCTGATCGAGATATTGCCGCACCACATTGCCCAGCTCGGTCAGTTCGACCCCGCAGGCGTTCATCACTTCTGCGGCATCGGGATCATCGATCAGGGCCAGCAGCAAATGTTCCAGCGTCGCATACTCATGGCTGCGATCGGTCGCGTGCTTGAGCGCCGTGTGGAGGGTCTTTTCGAGGTTTTGCGCGAAACTTGGCATGAAATCCTATCCGTTGGGCGGAAAATACGATCCGAAGTGTTGCTATTCTACCAACGCCGCCCTCCCGGTGCGCGGCATAGGCGTGGTGAAGCCCGGTGGCCGGTATGTTCCGGCTCTTGCGACGATATCAGTAATATGGTGCGCCAAAGCGCAATTTCGAGAGGGAAAGGGGACCCGGCCGGCCCCATGTCAGTTGTTCTCTCGCGGTTTGAACAGCGCATCGGCGAATTTCATATGATCCGCCGCCCTGGCATGATGCGCCTTCACCCGGACTATTTCCGCCTCCAGCAACTGGATGCGTGCCAGCAGCTCGTCCTGCGAATAGCTGTCGAGCGCTTCGCTGGCCAGAAGGCCGGCTGCGTCTGTGCGCGGTCGAGGAAGGTCGTCTTCCATTGCGATGCAACATTGCCAGCGTCCTGCTTGCTGTCAATGGGCCACGTCTCTAGTGTTGTGGAGCAGGACCAGCTGCGCAGCCAGCTGCAAACCCGCCGCACACCCACCGGTGCCGGAGGAAAAATTGGGCAAGACGATTACCGACACCATGCCGGCCATGACGATTTCAAAGCCGGGCGGGCCAGATGTGCTGCGTCTGGCACAGCGGCCAGTGCCTCAGCCCGGCGCGGGCCAGGTGCTGATCGCGGTCAGCCATGCCGGGGTGAACCGCCCCGATTGCCTGCAAAGAATGGGCGTCTATCCGCCGCCGCCGGGCGCTTCAGACCTGCCCGGACTTGAGGTTTCGGGCCAGATCGCGGCGCTGGGCGAGGGTGTCGATCCGGCGATGATGGGCCAGCAGGTCTGCGCGCTGGTGAACGGCGGGGGATATGCGGCCTTTTGCCTGGCGCAGGCGGGCCACTGCCTGCCGGTGCCCGCCGGCCTGTCCATGGCCGAAGCGGCGGCGATGCCGGAAACGCTGTTCACCGTGTGGCACAATGTTTTCGAGCGCGGCCATGCCCGCGATGGCGAGACATTGCTGGTGCATGGCGGAACCAGCGGCATCGGCACGATGGCGATCAAGCTGGCGCGTCTGTTCGGCATCACCGTGATCGCCACCTGCGGCAGTGACGCGAAATGCGAACTGGCGCGGCAGGTCGGCGCGAATCACGCAATCAATTACAAGACATCAGATTTTGGCGAGCAGGTGCTGGCGCTGACGGATGGCGGCGGTGCCAATGTCATCCTGGACGTGGTCGCGGGCGAATATACGCAGCGCAATCTGGATTGCCTGGCGGTGGACGGGCGGCTGGTCACCATCGCCACGCTCGGCGGGATCAAGGCGCAGATCAACGTGGTGAAGCTGATGGTGCGCCGCCAGACGCTGACCGGGTCCACGCTTCGTCCGCGCAGCGATGCATTCAAGGCGCTGCTGGCCGATGAGATCGCGGCAAATGTCTGGCCATTCGTGGCCGAGGGCGCGCTGCGCCCGCAAATGGACCGGATATTTCCGCTTGAGCAGGCGGCCAGGGCGCACCAGCGGATGGAAGCGGGCGAGCATTTCGGCAAGATGGTATTGGAGATTGCGCAATGAATACCCCGGCCAGTGGCCCCGCGCGTGCTGCGCTCTATGCGCTCGTCGATGACTATCTGGCGGCGCTGGTGGCGCATGATCCTGCGCGGCTTTCCTTCACCGACGATGCCATTTTTACGGAGAATAATGTCGAGCTGACCATTGGCGATGGTCTGTGGAACACGATTTCCGCCACGCGCGAGTATTATGATCTGAAGTGCGCCGATCCCCAGACCGGGCAGGCAAGCTGGATCGGCATTATCGAGGAAAGCGGCCACCCCGCCATCATGGCGCTGCGCCTTGCCGCCCGCGATGGCCGCATCGCCGAGGTGGAAACCATCATCTGCCGGGAATTCGAATTTGGACCCTTCCCGCAGATCGAAGGCTATGACGCGCCGCGCCAGCTGATGCTGGAGGATGTGCCAGAAGCCCGCCGCGTGTCGCGGGACGAGATGATCGCCATCGCCAACGGCTATTTCGACACCATCCAGCTGAATGACGGCAGACTGTTCACCAGCTTCACCGATGATTGCGACCGGATCGAAAACGGCCTGCAAACCACCAATGTGGAGATCGATGGCTATCCCATCGCGCGCATGGGCACCGCCGACCAGTTCCGCCTTGGCCAGTATATCTATGATGACCGGCTGCGCGACCGGCGCTTTCCCCTGATCGATGAGCAGAAGGGCATTGTGCTGGCTGGCGGATTTATCGATCACTCGGGCAAGGTGAAGGAAGTCACCTGGACCGATGGCAGCAAGCACACATCGATCTTCCACTTCCCGCACAGCTTCGTGTTGCTCGAACTGTTCAAGATCGTGGACGGCAAGATTGCCGGGGTGGAGGCGGTGTTCGTGACCGTGCCGTACAACATGATCTCCCCCTGGGTGGGCCGCCAACCCTATGTGATCGAGGGCTGAAAGCGCTCTTCCGCTGGCGCCAGGTCCACGCTCTGGCGGGTCACGAAATGGTCACATTGTCGCCGATCTGACCCTAAACTGCGGATCGCCTGTCACAATCTGCGTCTACAGAATCCAAGCCATGGAAGCTTATTCGGGATTCTTGAGGCATGTTTGGCGATTATATGCAGGGTGATTTCGGAAATAACCTGCCGATCAGCTCACTGCCTGATTTCGAGCGGCATGAGCCATCGATTCCCGAACCGGAAAAGTCCCAGCGGCGCACGTTCCGCACGATCTGGATCAGCGATATCCACCTGGGCACCAAGGGCTGCAATGCGGAGCTGCTGATCGACTTCCTCGATAATGTCGACAGCGAGACGATGTATCTGGTGGGGGACATTATCGATGGCTGGCGACTGAAGAAGAAGTTCTACTGGCCCTCGACTCATAACGACATTGTCTGGCGCATATTGAAGCGGGCCAAGCGCGGCACGCGCATCGTCTATATCCCCGGCAATCATGACGAGATGTTCCGCCAGTTTTCCGGACTCAGCTTTGGCGGTGTGGAAATCCGCCGCGCGGCCTTTCACGATACCGCCGATGGCCGCCGCCTGCTGGTGCTGCACGGCGATGAATTCGATACGATCATGCTGGCGCATCGCTGGCTCGCCTTCGTTGGAGACGCGCTGTACCATCTGATGATGGGCCTTAACGTGTGGGTCAATGCGGTCCGCCAGAAGCTGGACCTGCCCTATTGGTCGCTGTCCAAAATGGCCAAGCACAAGGTCAAGAACGCGGTCGAATTCATCTCCCACTTTGAAGAAGTGGTGGCCCGCGCCGCAGCCCAGCGCGGTGTGGACGGGGTGGTGTGCGGCCACATCCACACTGCCGAATTCCGCCAGTTCGACAAGGTCGAATACTGGAACGACGGTGACTGGGTGGAAGGCTGCAACGCGCTGGTCGAACATGCCGACGGGCGCATGGAAATCCTCCACTGGCCCGATGAAATCGCCCGCCGCGCACCATCAGCCCCTGCCGAAGCAACCGCATTGGCCGAACCCCCCGAGCCCGCGCTTCCGGCCGACGCAGACAGTTCCGCCGTCCCCGTGGCCGCGTAATCCCGCACGAGGCAGGACCCCATGAAAATTGCAATCGTCACCGATGCCTGGGCACCGCAGATCAACGGCGTGGTCAACGCCACCAGGAATGTCTGGCAGCAATTGACGGCGCAGGGCCATGCCGTGCTGCTGGTCACGCCCGACCAGTTCAGGTCCGTCCCCTGTCCGACCTATCCTGAGATTCGGCTGGCGATGACCCGGCCATCGGATGTGGGTGAAAAGATCGCCCGGTTTGATCCCGATGCCATTCACCTGATGACCGAAGGACCGCTGTGCCTTGCGGCGCGCAGCTGGTGCCTGCGCCGTAAAAGGCCGTTCACCACCGCCTTCTGCACCAATTTCCCGACCTATCTGGCGCTGCGGACGGGCATCTCGTCCAAGGTGTTCTGGCCTTATTTCCGCTGGTTTCACGGCCCTGCGCAGTTCACCTTCGGGTCGACCCCGTCAATCAGGCAGTCGCTGGCCGATGAAGGCATTTCGCCGGTCAGGACATGGGGCCGCGGCGTCGATCTGGACAATTTCAGGCCGGAAGTACTGCCGCCCGACATATTCTTCAGCCTGCCACGCCCGATCATCCTGTATGCCGGCCGCATCGCCGTTGAAAAGAATGTCGAGGCGTTCCTGACCGCGCGCCACGCGGGGAGCAAGGTGCTGGTGGGAGACGGTCCGGCCCGGGCGGCGTTGCAGGCCCGGTTCCCGCAGGCCCATTTCCTCGGCTTCAAGCAGGGCGCGGATCTTGCCGGTGTCTATGCCGGGGCCGATGCGCTGGTGTTCCCCAGCCTTACCGACACTTTCGGCGTTGTGATGATAGAGGCGCTGGCCTGCGGCACCCCGGTGGCGGCCTTTCCGGTGGCGGGGCCAATGGATGTGCTGACGCCAACCGTGGGTGCGATGGACCACGATCTGGACCGCGCGATAGAGCGCGCCCTGCTGTGCGACCGCGATGCCTGCGCCGCCTATGGCAAGACCTTCACCTGGGGGGAAAGCGCGCGCGAGTTCCTCGATGGAATGAAAATGGCCTGCTGACGGGGCGCTGAAAAGCCGCGCCGACGCTTGTGCTTGCCGTTTGGGCGCGATGCGCCTACATCGGGCGCTTCAATGGCCGCTCCGCAAGGGGCGGCCCTTTTATTTCATACGGAGATTTCGCGTGGCCCAGCCCACTCCCCTCATGCCTCATGCGACCGCTTCCTGGCTGGTCGACAATACTGCGCTCAGCTTTGAGCAGATCAGCGAATTCTGCGGTCTGCACATTCTCGAAGTGCAGGCCATGGCAGACGATCTTGCCAGTTCGAAGTACACCGGGCGCGATCCGGTGCATTCGGGCGAGCTGACCCATGCGGAAATCGAAAAGGGCCAGGCCGATCCGGAATATCGCCTGAAGATGCAGAAGGCTCCCGTCGATGTCAGCCGCACCAAGGGCCCGCGTTATACGCCGGTGTCCAAGCGGCAGGACAAGCCAGACGGCATCGCCTGGATCATCCGCAACCACCCGGAAATTTCCGATGCGCAGATCGGCAAGCTGATCGGCACCACCCGCAACACCATCAACGCCATCCGGGAGCGGAGCCACTGGAACATCCAGAACATCCAGCCCAAGGATCCGGTCACGCTGGGCCTGTGTTCGCAGCGTGAGCTTGATGCCGCCGTGGCCAAGGCGGCCAAGAAGGCTGCGGCGCATGCTCCGCCCGTTGCCGAAGGCGAGGAAGAGATTGTCGTGCCACGGCGCGACGATCGCGAAGCGCTGATCGAGGAGCTGAAGGCAGAGCGTGACGCATCTGTAAAGGCCGCGGCCCAGGCGGCCCAGGAAGCCGAAGCCGAAGCATGGCTGGAAGCCAAGCGCGCCGCCGAAGCTGGCGAAGGCGCCAAGCAGGACTGATAGTCCGCTCACACACCGATTATTCAAGACAAGAAAAAGGGCGGCTCCAGGGCCGCCCTTTTCATATCTATATCAGTCTGGTCAAATCCGGCTGGCGGATGTTGTCAGTGGGATGATGTCAGTTGGCGAGCGACAGTTTCGGCTCGCTGTCCTTGGCGGCGGCGGCAGGTGGTGCGCCTGCACCCTTCGCCATGTCGCGACGGTCACGCATGGCCAGACGGCCTTCGACCGTTGCACCCTGTTCGATGGTCAGCGTCTCATAATCGACGTCACCTTCGATGCGGGCGCTCTTCAGGATCACCAGGCTGCGCGCCTTGATGGTGCCTTTGACCTGGCCGGAAAGGCGCGCTGTCTCGGCAGTGATGGCGCCTTCGATCAGGCTCGATTCGCCCTGCACCAGAGAGGCGCAGGAAAGGTCGCCGGTTACCGTTCCATCGACATGCAGGTCAGCGGATGCTTCCACGTCGCCCTTGATGGTGACGTCTGCACCGATCACCGAAAAGGTCGCGCCGCTACTCGCCATGGTCCGGGCCGTCGGTGTGAGCGTATTCCGCTCTGGCTTCTTCGAGAACATTGGGGGCTGTCTCCAGGAAGGGGCGCGGATTGACTGCGCGCCCGTTGATGCGAACTTCGAAATGCAGGTGCGGTCCGGTGGATCGGCCAGTGCTGCCGATATTGCCGATCACGTCACCCGCCACCACGTCCTGCCCAACGCGCGCGTTCCAGCGCGACATATGGGCATAGCGCGTCATCATGCCGTTGCCGTGGCTGATTTCGACCACGCGGCCATAGCCGGACTTGTTGCCCACGAAGCTGACATGGCCATCGGCGGCGGCATGGATCGGGGCGCCATAAGGCCCGCGGAAATCAAGGCCGCTGTGCATTGCGCCGCGGCCATTGAAGGGATCGCGGCGATAGCCGAAGCCCGATGAAATATTGCGCATGTCGGCAGGCATGACCTGCGGAATTTCGCTGAGGCCGCGTTCCAGCGAGCTCATCCGCGACAGGCTGATGGCGAGGCGTTCGAAGCGCGGATCGAGCGATCCGTCGGCATCCGATGCCAGCATCTCGAACGGGCCACCCTGTGCCTGCTCGTCTGCAATCATCACCATGCGCGGATCGAGGCCGAGCGAGCGGATTGCCTGTTCGGTGCGTGCGGCGCGGCGGTCGGAATAGCGGGTCAGCCGTTCCACAAAGGCCAGCTGGCGGGCTTCGAGGCGGGCCAGTCCGGCGGCTTCGGGAATGGCGCCTTCGATCATGCTGATCAGTTCTGCCGATTCCTCGGTGCTGTCGGTAACCGTGTCTTCGCCGTCCACGCCTTCTGTCATCAGGTCTTCGGGCAACATGGCCAGGATGCCATCGAGGTAGTCCTGACGCTTGGAAAGATCGGCAGTTTCGGATGCCAGGTCATCGCGGTAGGCCTCAACCCGGCTTTCCGCCGTTGCGACCTGCGCCTCTCGGCTGAGCAGTTCGGCGCGTTCGGAACTGGCCTGGTACTGACCGATGGCCATCGCGGCCATGGAGATACCCCAGCCGACCAGTGCAGAGAGCACAAGACCGGCGGTGACCATCTGCACCCGGCTGGTAATTGTGATAAAGCGAACCTGCCCTTGGGAGCGCATGAAAAACTCGCGCTCCGGGAACAATGCTCGCAGGCGGTCCCAATACCCGCCAGCGGTTTGTGTGTCCAAAATGACCCCGACTTCTTGTAAAAACCCGTCACGGCTTGCCTAGCGGACAGACCGGAGAGGTCTATCAGACTCTGTTAAGATTGGGGCGAATCGAACCCGTCGTGCGGTGAAGCGTTTCGCGGCTGCAAAAATAGTTGAGATTGCCGGGAACCATATCCGTTTCGCCCGAAACGATTCGCTGCTGGCGAATCCGCCTGACAAGGCGCGATGCCGATGATAGTTGCGCTGGCATGGCCCAGACACTGCAATCCAGCCCCGCGCAATCCGCTGCGCACAGTGGCGCAAGAACAGACTCGCGAACGCCTGCGCAGCTGATTGAACAGCTCGCGCTGGCTGGCCGATCGGCGCAGCGCAAGCTCGCGCTGATGTCGGATGAGGACAAGGCCCGCGCGCTGCGTTCAGCCGCGGCATCGCTGCGCACCCATGCTGGCGAGATCCTGGCGCAGAACGCCAAAGATGTGGCCGCCGGGCAAGCCAATGGGCTGACCGGGGCCATGCTCGATCGTCTGCGGCTCGATCCCGCGCGGCTGGAAGCGATGGCGGCGGCGGTCGAGAATGTCGCCGGCCTGCCCGATCCCGTGGGCCAGGTGATCGATCGCAGCACCGTGCCCAGCGGACTGGAACTGGTGCGAAGGCGCATCCCCATCGGCATGATCGGGATCATCTACGAAAGCCGCCCCAATGTTACCGCCGATGCCGCTGCGCTGTGCCTGATGTCCGGCAATGCGGCGCTGCTGCGCGGCGGCAGCGAGGCGGTTCACTCCAACCGCGCAATTCATGCGGCTATGGCCGAGGGGCTGGCTGCAGGCGGCGCGCCTGCCGATGCTATCCAGCTTCTGCCCACGCAGGACCGCGAAGCCGTGGGCGCCATGCTGCGCGCCGCCGGGCTGATAGACATGATCGTGCCGCGCGGCGGCAAGGGGCTGGTGGAACGGGTCCAGGCCGATGCCCGCGTGCCCGTGCTCGCCCATCTGGACGGCATCTGCCACACCTATGTCCATCAGGCAGCCGATCCGGAAATGGCGCGCACCATCGCGCTCAACGCCAAGATGCGCCGCACCGGCATTTGCGGCGCGATGGAAACCCTGCTGCTGGATGCCGCCTTCCCGGCTTCGGGCGAGATCATCGGCGCGTTGCTGGATGCAGGCTGCGAACTGCGCGGCGATGCCCGCGCGCAGGCGCTCGACCCCCGCATAGTGCCTGCCAGCGCCAATGACTGGGACACCGAATATCTCGACACGATCCTCTCGGTTGCCGTGGTCGATGGAATCGATGCGGCGATGGATCATATCGCCCGCCATTCCTCCGGCCACACCGATGCCATCATCACTGCCGACCAGCAGGCGGCGGATCGCTTCCTGGCCGAAGTGGACAGCGCGATCGTGATGCACAATGCCTCCACCCAATATGCCGATGGCGGCGAGTTTGGACTGGGCGCGGAAATCGGCATCGCCACCGGCCGCCTGCACGCACGCGGCCCGGTCGCGCTGGAAGGGCTGACCACCTATAAGTGGCAGGTCCTTGGCAGCGGCCAGGCGCGGCCCTGAAGCTGGCGGGAAACCTGCACGGGGAGAGAAATCATGCGTTACAACCAGCTTGGCAAATCGGGTCTCGTGGTGTCCGAGATATGCCTTGGCGCGATGACTTTCGGCAATAAGCCCAGCGCGTTCTTCCAGCATGATCTGGATCAGGCGGGCTCTACCGCACTGATCCGCCAGGCTATCGATGCCGGGGTCAATTTCATCGATACGGCCAATGTCTATTCGGCGGGGCAGAGCGAGGAATTCCTCGGTCAGGCGCTGCGCGATATCGGCGTGGCGCGCGATCAGGTGGTGATCGCCACCAAGGGCATGGGCCCGATGGGCGAAGGCCCGAATGACGGCGGATATGGCCGCTATCACCTGATGAACCAGATCGACGCCAGCCTCGACCGGCTCGGCCTCGACCATGTCGATCTGTATCAGATTCACGGCTGGGACCCGATTGCGCCGATGGAAGAAGGTCTGCGCGCGCTGGAGGATATCGTGCGCTCTGGCCGTGCACGCTATGTCGGCGTGTCCAACTGGGCCGCGTGGCAGATCGCCAGGGCGCTGGGTATTGCCGAGCGCCGCGGGTGGGACAAGTTCATCTCCAACCAGGCGTTTTACGCGGTGTCTGGCCGCGAGCTGGAGCGCGATGTGGTGCCGATGATGCAGAGTGAGGGTCTTGGCCTGATGGTCTGGAGCCCGCTGATCGGCGGACTGCTGAGCGGCAAGTATGATTTTGGAGAAGATGGCACGGTGTCGGGCGAAGGTCGCCGCGCCAAGCTGGATTTCCCGCGTGCGGACAAGCAGCTGGCGGCAAATGCGGTTGCCGCCATGCGGCCGATGGCGGCCGCGCGCGATGTCTCCGTCGCTTCGATTGCGCTGGCATGGCTGCTGCACCAGCCGGTCGTGGGATCGGTGATCGTAGGCGCCAAAAGGGCGGACCAGCTGGCGCAGAACCTCGCCGCAAGCGACATCGAACTGACATCGGATGAGCTGGCAACGCTCGATGAAATCGGCCGTCTGGACGATGAATATCCGGCATGGGCGCTCAAGGCGCAGCTGCACCGCCACGGCTTTCGCGTCTCCCCGCGTCGCCCGCAATCGTGAGATTCCGCCGCGGCCCCGCTGCGCCGCTGACCGGCCTGATGGGCGGTTCGTTCAATCCCGCGCATCACGGCCACAGGCGGGTGTCGCTGTTCGCCATGCGGGCGCTGGGTCTGGACGAGATGTGGTGGATGGTTTCCCCCGGCAATCCGCTGAAACCGCGTCAGGGCATGGCGCCTTTTGCCGCCCGCATGCACTCTGCCCGGATGATGAGCCGCAGTGCCCCGATCAAGGTCACGGCGATCGAACAGCAGCTGGGCACGCGCTACACGGTGGATACGCTGCGCGCGGTCAAGCGGATGTTCCCGCGCCGCCAGTTTGTGTGGGTGATGGGGGCGGATAATCTCGCCCAGTTCCACAAGTGGCGGAACTGGCGCCAAATTGCCCGTGAAATGCCGATTGCGGTGATTGCCCGGCCCGGCTATGACGAGGACGCCCTCGCGAGCCCCGCGATGGCTTGGCTGCGGCGTTACCGGTTATCCGCAGCCGGATTACGCAACCGGGGCGAATGGAGCGCACCTGCGCTGATAGAATTGCGTTTTGATCCTGATCCGCGCTCGGCAACACAAATTCGTGATGCGGATCCTGATTGGGCGGACCGGTTTTCCGGCCCGGCTCCCAGGGATGAAGTGACGCATTCGCTCATTCGCAATTCCGTACCAACCAGTTCGTCCAACGATCGTTCAGCACGGGGACATGACGCATGAGGCGTTCTGGCCCCATGCCGCATTTGTCCCTTTTCCAATTCAGGAGCATGAAAAGTCGCGATGATACAGGCGCAAGCCACCCCGGCATCAACGGGCACCGCAACCATCATTTCCATGACTGACACACCGCACACCATCCAGGCAGAGCCTGGCTCGATCCACGCCCTGATCCTCGAACAGCTCGAGGATGATCAGGCGCAGGACCTCGTATCCATCCCGCTCGAAGGCAAGAGCTCGATCGCCGATCACATGATCGTCGCTTCCGGCCGCTCGACCAGGCAGGTTGCCGCCATGGCTTCCAAGCTGGCCGAAAGGCTCAAGAAGGCGGGCGAGCCAGCTCCGCGCATCGAAGGCCTGCCGGCGGCAGACTGGGTGCTGATCGATGCAGGTGACGTGGTCGTCCACCTGTTCCGCCCCGAAGTGCGCAGCTTTTACAACCTCGAGAGGATGTGGGGCTTCGGCGACGACGGCGCAAAGGCTGTTGGGAACGTTTGAGGCCAGACAAAGCCTCCAAGAAACAACAAACCCACCCAAAACAAACCTCTCCCCGATGGCTCGCGCCTGCAATTGCGGCTAGAGCAATCGCATGCTCCTGCATGTGATCGCCCGTGGAAAGATTGCCCGCTCGCCAGAGGCGGAGCTTGTGGCACGTTACGAAAAGCGCATCGCCTGGCCGCTGAAGCTGACCGAATTGCCCGAAACAGGCGGCCGCATTCCCGATCCGCAAACCCCGTTCAAGACCGTCCTGCTTGATGAAAAGGGCAGCGATATCTCCAGTGAGGAGCTGGCCCAAACCCTGGAGAAATGGCGCGATGGCGGCATGCGCGAATGCCGCTTCGTGCTCGGCGCCGCAGATGGTCACTCGCAGGCAGAGCGGGATGAGGCGGACCTGTTGCTGGCGTTCGGCAAGGCCACCTGGCCGCATCTGCTGGCGCGCGCCATGCTGATGGAACAGCTGTTTCGCGCCACATCGATCCTTGCCGGACACCCCTATCATCGGTCAGGATAGGGCGATGTCGCGGATTTTGCTTCTGGCTGCATCGTTCCTGCTGCTTGGCTTTGCCGCCAGCGCCCAGCGCGCGCCAGTCTATGACAGTCCGGTGGAGACGCGAAATGCCCTGCGCCAGGCACTGGCGGAGCGTGAACAGGCTCAGGCCCGCAGTGAGCGGCTGGAGCAGGAAGCCGCCAGCGCCGAAGATGCCGCCCAGCGTACCGCCCGCGAAACCGCCGCACTGGCCGCCCGGGTCCAGCAGGCCGAAGCCAGCATTGCCGCAGCAGAAGCGCGCAGTGCCCTTATCGAAGGGGAGCGAGACACTCTGCGCGAGGAGCTGGGGCGCGAGCAGCGGCCCGTTGTCCGGCTTACTGCGGCGCTTCAGCAATTCTCAAGGCGTCCTGTGGCGCTTTCTGTGCTGCGTCCGGGCGAAGTGCGCGACGTGGTCTATCTGCGCGCGGTCATGGCCAGCGCGGTGCCTGAAGTGCAGGCCCGCACCGCCAGCCTGCGCAGCCGCATCGCCCGCTCCCGGCAATTGCAGCGACAGGCGCAGCAGGCCGTGGCGGCGCTGCGCGAGGAGGAAGGCATTCTGGCGCAGCGACGCCAGCAACTCGCCGCGATCGAAACGCGCCAGCGTCTGGCTGCGCGCGAGGCGGGCATGTCCGCCAACCGCGAATCCGAACGCGCTCTGGCCTTAGCGGAACAGGCGCGCGATCTTGATGGGCTGGTGGGCGAACTGGATCGCGCCGCCAGCCTGCGTCAGCGTCTGGCCGCTCTGCCGGGGCCAAGCCTGCGACCCGGCGAAGGCGAGCAGGCACCGCTCGCGGCCCCACTGGCAACGTCGTCTCCCACAGGACCCGCCAATGCGCCAGCGCCCTATATCCTGCCCGTGGCAGGACGCACGATTGTGGGGTTTGGTGCACCGCAGGGGGCGGCCCTGAGCCAGGGCATAACGCTGGCACCGCGCGCTGGGGCGCAGGTGGTGGCGCCGGCAGCGGGCCGCGTGGCCTTTGCCGGCACGTATAGAGGCTATGGCCAGATCGTGATCATCGAACATACCGGCGGCTGGACCAGCCTCGTCACCGGCCTTGCGCGCAGCGATGTGGCCGTTGGGGCGGAGCTGGTTGGCGGTTCCCCCATCGGCATTGCCGGGCCGGGCCGCCCGACCATCAGCGTGGAACTGCGCCGCGAAGGGGAGGCCGTCAATCCGCTGCAATTTACCGGGTAGGCCCGTCATCCGTCCCGCACTGGCACCCAAAATCCCTCATCTGGCGTTCAGCCCGCGGCTGCGATAAAAGCCTCCGGGACCCAACAGGATATCGTGATATGAAATTCGCCCCTGCACTTCGCGCCGCCGCCCTTTGCACGGCGATAGCCTTGCTGCCTGCCACCACGGCGGGCTTTGCGCAGGTGGAGGGCAGGGCATCGCCCGAATTTGCCAAGCTCTTCGCCACCTATCAGCGGATCAAGACCAGCTACGTCGAACCTGTCGATGATGAGCAGCTGATCCGCGGTGCGATTGACGGCATGCTCGCATCGCTGGACCCGCACAGTTCCTACATCGATGGCGCAGCGCTTCAGCGGCTGGAGACCATGATTGACGGGAATTACCAGGGGCTGGGTATTTCGGTGCAGATGGATGATGGCGCGGTGAAGGTGGTATCCCCCTTCCGTGGCAGTCCGGCGGATATTGCCGGGGTCAAGGCAGGCGATTTTATCACCCATATCGATGGCCACCTGATCTATGGGCTGGAGATCAACGATGCCGTGTCGCAAATGCGCGGGCCGGCGGGCACGGCCATCAACCTGACGATTTTCCGCCCTGGCCGCGATGAGCCGATCGAGATCAGCGTAACGCGCGGCGTGATTGAGCTGGAGCCGGTCACATCCGAGCTGATGAGCGGCAATATCGGCCATATCAGCGTCAATGAATTCAGCCGCGATGTTGGCGCAGACGTGAATGCGGCGATTGCCGACTTGCGCAGCCAGGCGACCGGACGCCTCTCCGGGCTGGTGCTGGACTTGCGGCGCAATCCGGGCGGTTCACTGGATGAAGCGGTGGCCCTGACCGATCTGTTCCTGGCGCAGGGTCAGATCGTCTCCCAGCGCGGCCGCACCAGGCGCGACACGGTCTATTACGAGGCGGAAACCGTCTATCGCGGCGATGTTGTCGATGGCCTGCCGATGATCGTGCTGATCGATGAAGGCTCCGCCTCCGCCAGCGAGATCGTGGCCGGTGCGTTGCAGGATCATCACCGCGCGCTGATCATGGGCCAGCGCAGCTTTGGCAAGGGCAGTGTGCAGACATTGCTGCCGCTCACCCGCGATACCGCGCTCAAGCTCACCACCGCGCGCTATTACACGCCGTCGGGCCGCAGCGTGCAGGAAGGCGGGATAGAGCCCGATATCCGCGTGCCGCAATTGTCCGATCCCGATGCCGAACGCCGCCAGCGCTATGCCTTGCGCGAAAGCGATCTGCGCGGCCACCTGATCAACGAGCTGGATTATGAGGACGAATCGCTGGAGCGGGATCGCAACGCCGATCCGCGCTTCATGCTCACCGCAGAGCAGCTTGAGGAGCAGGGGATCGACGACTTCCAGCTGCATTATGCGCTGGAAACCATGCGCCGCACCAATCGCACCAACCTTGCCTCGCGTCGCTGAAGGGTCCGGCGATGACTAGACCGGATGTGATGGCGCAGCGTCTGGCGCTGCTGGTTCCCGCCCTGCTGCTGGGCGGCGCCTATATCTCGCAATATGGCTTTGGCCTCTATCCGTGTGAGATGTGCTGGTGGCAGCGCTGGCCGCACTTCGCCGCGCTGGCGCTGGCGCTCGCTTCCTTTGCGATCCCGCCAAAACGCCTGTTCGTGGCGCTGGCAGCGGGGGGAATTCTGGTGTCGGGCCTGATCGGCGTGTTCCATGCCGGCGTGGAATATGGACTGTGGGAAGGGCTGACCAGCTGCTCCCTGCCGCCCAGCGCCAGCGTCGATCCGCTGGAGGCCATTCTGGCCCAGCCGATCATTCGCTGTGATCAGCCGGCGTGGACCATGATGGGCATTTCGCTGGCCGGGTTCAACGCGATCTTCTCCATCGCCGGGGCAGTCACCATATGGTCGCTGCTGGCAAGGAAGGACAAGCTATGAGCGAGAGCGTTACAGGCCCGGACCGGTCGGAAATGATCCGCGTCGATCAGGCGGGCGAATTTGGCGCCACGCGCATCTATGCCGGGCAATTGGCGGTGATGGGCGATCGCGGCCCACATTCGGCAGAGATCCGCGCCATGGCCGAGCAGGAAGTGGGCCACAGGGCGGAATTCGATGCGCTGATGGCCAGGCGCGGAGTGCGCCCCACGGCGTTGCAGCCGTTCTGGAATGTGGCCGGATTCGCGCTTGGAGCGGGCACCGCCATGATCGGGCCGGAAGCGGCAATGGCCTGCACCGCCGCGATCGAGGAAGAGATAGACCGCCACTACACGCAGCAGCTGGAAGAACTGGAACGGGATGGCGATGATCCGGAACTGGCCGACATGATCGCCCGCTTCCGCGAAGATGAGCGCGAGCACCGCGATGCAGCACTTGCAGCAGGCGCAGAGAAGGCGCCCGGCTATGCGCTGCTGACCGCCGCCATCCGCATGGGCTGCCGCGCTGCCATTCGGCTGTCGGAGAAGATTTGATCGAAGTGAGTTCGAACGGGGCAAGTTTGATTGGTATCAGTGCCGGTCTGCCCCGCTTCAGTTATGGTTCAGGCCTGTTGCTGCCATTTGAGGCCAGCAGGTGGGCCCGGTTCCACAGGCCGGGATGTTACAGGATTATGAAATGAAACGCCTGATCGCGCTCGCCGCAACCACAGCCCTGGTCGGCATCGTATCGTCGCCCGCTCTAGCACAGGGCGAGGGCGAGGATTCCGAAAGCTACAACACGGTCATCATCTATGGCGATGATGAATGTCCCGCCACGCAAGGCGATACGATCACCGTTTGCGCGCGCATGGATGAAAGCGAACGCTATCGCATTCCGCCAAACCTGCGCCAGAGCCGGGACCCTGAAAACACTTCCTGGACCAATCGTGTGCGCAGTTTTGAAGCTGTCGGCGCGTTTGGCCCGCTGTCCTGCACCAATATCGGTGGTGGCAGTGAGCTGGGCTGCACGGCGCAGATGATCGAGGAAGCCTATCAGGAGCGGGCGGAGAACCCCAATGTCCGGTTCAGCCAGCTGATTGCGGATGAACGGCAGGAACGCCTCTCCACCATCGATGCCGAGGCTGCTGCCACGCAGCGGCGCGTGGAAGTGCTGGAGCGGGCCTATATGGACAAGCTGGAAGCCGAACGTGATGCGCCGCTTCCGGGTGAGGAAGACCTGCCCGAACTGGTCGATCCCGACGAAATTCCCGACGCACCGCCTGCCAATTGAACGCAAGGGTAGCGCATAGTTAACGAAAACCCGGCTAAGGGCCTTCATATGACAGGTCCCAGGCGCATATTGACGGTTTTCGGCACGCGGCCCGAAGCCATCAAACTCTTCCCGCTCGTCCATGCCTTGCGGGCGGACGACCGGTTCGTCTCGCGCGTGTGCGTCAGCGGCCAGCATCGCGGCATGCTCGATCAGGTGCTGGAAATTTCCGGCGTCGTTCCCGATCACGATCTGGACCTGATGCAGCCCGACCAGTCGCTGGATGAGCTGACCGCCCGCCTGCTGACCGGGCTTGGCCGTGTGATGGATGCCGAACAGCCGGACTGGGTGGTGGTGCAGGGCGATACTGCCACCGCGATGGCCGGTGCGATGGCTGCTTATTACCGCAAGATTCCGGTGTGCCATGTCGAAGCGGGCCTGCGCAGCGGCAATATCTACCAGCCCTGGCCGGAAGAGGTGAACCGCAAGATCATCGGCAATATTGCCGCCCTCCATTGCGCACCGACGGAAACGGCCCAGGCCGCCCTGCTGGCCGAGAATGTCGACCCCGGCATTGTCCACGTCACCGGCAATACGGTGATCGATGCCTTGCAGTGGATCACCGCGCGGATCGAAAAGGAGCCCCGGCTGGCCGCCGGTCTGGCGGATCTGGAAAAGCGCTTTGCCCACAAGCGCATCATCGGCGTGACCTGCCACCGGCGGGAGAATTTTGGCGAAGGCATGCAGGCTATTGCCGATGCCATCCGCCGCCTGGCTGCGCGGCCTGAAGTGGCGGTGATCTTCCCCGTCCACCTCAATCCCAATGTCCGCAAGGTGATGGACGAGCAGCTTGCCGGGGTTGAGGACGTGGCGATGATCGAACCGCTCGACTATCCGCATTTCGCACGGCTGATCGGCATCTCCGATCTGATGCTGACAGACAGCGGCGGCGTGCAGGAAGAAGCGCCCGCCTTGGGCAAGCCGGTGCTGGTGATGCGCGATACGACCGAGCGGCCCGAAGGCGTGGAAGCGGGCACGGCCATGCTGGTGGGCACCAATGCCGACCGCATCGTGGCCGAGGCCAATCGTCTGCTGGATGACCATGACGCCTATCTGGCGATGGCCCGCGCGCACAATCCCTTTGGCGATGGCCACAGCGCCGCGCGTATTTGCGATCTGCTCTGCCAGCACAGCTGAGTGGGCACAATTCCTTCCATCGTTACCGCAATATCAACCCTTTTCGGGCAGACGCCTTCGTGAGTTTTGAACGAAAGGCAGATGTATGCGCGGCGAGCAGCTTCCCACTGTAAGCGTTATCGGACTGGGATATATCGGCCTGCCAACGGCGGCCATCATCGCCCGTGGCGGCATGCAGGTGCATGGTGTGGACGTGTCCGGCCATGTGGTCGACACGATCAACCGCGGCGAGATTCATATCGAGGAAGTCGATCTGGATGGCCTGGTGCAGGGCGTGGTCCAGCGCGGCCTGCTGAAGGCCTCGCTCGAGGTTGCGCCCGCCGACGTGTTCGTGATCGCCGTGCCCACGCCCTTCGCCAAGGACGGCAAGCACACGCCCGACATCTCCTATGTGCTCGAAGCCGCGCGGGGTGTTGCTGCCGTGCTCAAGGCTGGCGATGTGATCATTCTGGAATCGACTTCGCCCGTCGGCACTACCGAGGCGATGCGCGACATGATCGCCGCCCAGCGCCCCGATCTGGCCATGCCCGGCCTGTGCGATGGCACGCCCGATGTGGCGATTGCCTATTGCCCGGAACGCGTGCTGCCCGGCCGCATTCTGGAAGAACTGACCAACAATGACCGATCCATCGGCGGGATCACGCCGCGCTGTGCGCGCAAGGCGCTGTCATTCTACAAGCGCTTCGTGCGCGGCACCTGCATCACCACCGATGCCGCCAGTGCGGAAATGACCAAGCTGGTCGAAAACGCCTATCGCGATGTGAACATCGCCTTTGCCAATGAGCTTTCGATGATTTCGGACGCGATGGGGCTGGACGTGTGGGAGGTGATCCGTCTCGCCAATCGCCATCCGCGCGTGAACATTCTCACTCCCGGCCCCGGCGTGGGCGGGCATTGTATCGCGGTGGACCCGTGGTTCATCGTCAACGGTGCGCCTGAACATTCCCCGCTGATCCGCACCGCGCGCGGCGTGAACGATGGCAAGATCCATCACGTGATCGCCAGGGCGGCGGCGCTGGTGGAAGCCAATCCGCATGCCCGCATCGCCTGCCTCGGCCTCGCCTTCAAAGCCAATATCGATGATTTCCGCGAAAGCCCCGCAAGGCTGGTCGCCGCCACATTGGCGCGCCGCTTTGGGGATCGCATCCGCGTGGTCGAACCCTATGCCGCCGAACTCCCGCGCGAATTTGAAGGGACCGGCGCCGTGCAGGTGGATGTCGATACTGCGCTGGAGGAATGCGATGTGATGATCGTGCTGGTCGATCACGACGTGTTCAAATCCGTCCCGCTGGCAGAGCGCGCGGACAAGCAGGTCTATGACACACGCGGCATCTGGCCAGACCAGCCGCGCGCAAATGCGGAACCTGTGATTGAGGCTGTGCGCAAGGCGGGCTAACCCCGCGCTTATGGTCGAGATTATCGCAGTCCCCGCACTGGTGGCGGGCCTTTATGCCTTGTGGATTGTCGGCTCGCCCGATCTGTTGCGGCTGACACAGGGCACAAGCCATGTCCGCGCCAAGGTTTCCCGGCATGAATCGGGGTCTGACGGTTTCGTGGCCATCTACCGTTTCCAGCTGCGCGAGAAGATGTGCGAGGTGCCCGGCCCGACCGCACATGTGTCACCCACGCCGCCTGTCGGGAGCGAGCGTGTTCTCAGCTTCCCGGCCCGCCGGCCCGATCTTGCACGGCCGCCAGCACCCTACATGCGCTCATTCATGTATCTCGGCTTCGCGGCGTGGCTCGGTTTCTTTTCGGACCTGATGTTTCACTGGATGCGCTGAATCCCCGCGGCTCCTATCCGCCCGGAAAGCGCTCGAACTCAGGCAGGTCCGAAACCGTTTCCATCCACTTGCGGCGCTCCGCCACCTGAACATGGGCCGTCGGCGCAAATTCATCGGGATCATCCAGCGTCACCGTCTGGATATCGACGATTCCGGGCAGGAAATCCTCATTGAAGAAGAACAGCGGCGTGCCGCAATTGCCGCAGAAATTGCGGATCGATTTGCCAGAGCCATTATAGGCGCTCGGCTCACCCCTGGTGATCCGGAAACTGTCCGATCTGAAGGCAATCCAGGCCACCATCGGTGCGCCCGATCCCATCTGGCAGTCGCGGCAATGGCACAGCGCGTGGTGCGCGCTGTCACCTTCAGCCTCGTAACGGATATTCCCGCAGCGGCACCCACCTGTAATCATCTTTCATCCTCCCGGCCGAGTCGGTTGGAACATATCACGAACGGCACGGGTCATGAAAGGGCTCAGGTCAGGGCAATATCCGGCGCGTCTTCCTGCTTCATGCCCACGACGTGATAGCCGCCATCGACATGATGCACCTCGCCGGTAACGCCGGATGAGAGGTCGGACAGGAAATACAGGCCCGATCCGCCCACGTCCTCAATCGTCACATTGCGGCGCAAAGGTGCGTTCAATTCGTTCCATTTGAGGATGTAGCGGAAATCGCCGATGCCGCTGGCGGCCAGCGTCTTGATCGGCCCCGCACTGATCGCGTTGACGCGGATATTGTCCGGCCCAAGGTCATTGGCGAGATATTTCACGCTCGATTCCAGCGCCGCCTTGGCCACGCCCATGACATTGTAATGCGGCACGACTTTCTCCGCGCCGTAATAGGTCAGCGTGACGATTGATCCGCCGTCCGTCATCAGCGGTGCCGCGCGCTTGGTAGCGGCGACCAGCGAATAGGCGGAGATGTTCATCGTCATCAGGAAGTTTTCGAGGCTGGTGTCGACATATTTGCCGCGCAGCTCCGCCTTGTCGGAAAAGCCGATGGCGTGGACCAGGAAATCCATCTTGCCCCAGCGCGCCTCTATCTGCGCAAAGGCGGCATCCATCGCCGCCATGTCAGACACATCGCATTCGATCAGAAAGTCCGACCCGACCTGTTCGGCCAGCGGCCCGACGCGCTTCTTCAACGCTTCGCCCTGATAGGAAAAAGCCATCTCGGCCCCGGCCTCATGCAGCCTTTTCGCGATTCCCCAGGCCAAGGATTTATCATTGGCCAGCCCCATGATCAGGCCCCGCTTACCCTGCATCAGCGAAGTCATGCCGTATTCTCCTGCCCTTTTTCGCTCTTGTCTGTGTTACCGGCGCCCTCCTGCTCGTCATCGGACGTTCCGGCAAGCGCGGCGTTGAGTTCCGCACCTGCGACCATCCCTAGTCCTACAAGCCAGAAAAAGAAAAGTGCGATCATGATGCCCGCCAGAGATCCGTAGGTCAGGTCATAGGCAAACAGGGATCGCAACACCCGCGGCAGCATGGCGGTAACGGCCACCCACCACAGTGTCACCAGCATCGCGCCGGGCCATTTGGGATAGCGGCTGCGGCGAAATTGCGTGGGGGTCAGCGTGTAGAACAGCATGTAGATCGAACCGAACAGGCCCAGCCCGGGGACGATCCTGGACCAGGCGAGCTGTCCCAATGCGTCGGTAAACTGGGGGAAATAGGCCGAAATCACCTGTTGTGCAGTGCCGATGACAACCTGCGCGAACAGCGAGAAGATCAACAGCAGGACCGCCACGATGATGATGCCGGTGGAGAACAGGCGATATTGCCAGAAGGCCCTTGTCGCCTGCACCCCATAGGCGCGGCGCAGGATATCGCGGATCGTCTCGATCAGGCTGCCTACGGTCCACAGGCCGATCAGCGCGCCGACCCACAGGAACGGGCCGGTACGCGCTTCCACCACATTGCGGGCAACCGGTTCGATCACATCACCCACTACCGGCGGCAGGGCGGAAAGCACTGCGCCAATCGTGGCGGCGCGGTCGGCCTGCTCCCCGACAAGCGAGAAGGCTGCGGCCCCGGTGATGAAGAAAGGGAAGATCGCCAGGATCGACATATAGGCCAGATTGCCGGCGTGGATCAGCCCGTCATTATAGCAGCCGATGACCACGCGCCGGACAATTGCCCACACGCTGACCGCCGCCGAGCGCAGCTGCCTGTGCGGCGACACCGATCCACCCGCCGGTCTGGCCCGCGTTTCAGCAGAGCGGCCGGACTTTGGCTGATCTGCTTTCAGATCGGACTGTGTGCCGGGATTAGCCATCGCCTTGTACTTCTAACAGGCGTGGCCCGTGTGTCGAGCAATGGCGCGCGTTCAGACGCCCAGATCGCCGCGGATGTCGCTTTCGTCCTTCCAGCCTTCCAGCCGGGATGCGAGTTCGGCAATATCCTCGGGCAATTCGATTTCCAGCGCGACCAGCTGATCGCCGCGGCCACCGGCCTTGCGTGAAAAGCCCTTGCCCTTGAGCCGCAGCACCTTGCCCGATCCGGAGCCTGCCGCGACTGTCAGCATGACCGGCCCGTCAACCGTGGGGACCTTCACCTTGGCGCCGTTGACCGCTTCATCCAGCGTGATGGGCAGCTCCAGGCGGACATCGTCTCCATCGCGGGTGAAGAAGCCATGCGGCTGGATTTCGATGGTCACCAGCGCATCGCCATTGCCCGCAGGACCCGACTGGCCCTTGCCCTTCAGCCGCATCTGCGTGCCATCCTCGACACCGGCGGGAAGCTTGAGATCGATGGTCTTGCCATCGCCCAGCGTAATCCGCTGGGGGCTGAGCGTGGCGGCATCCACGAAGGGGACCTTGAGCCGGTAATTGACATTGGCACCGCGTTGCGGCGGGGGCGGTGGCCTGCGGTTGAAACCCTGCCCACCCATTCCGGATGGGCCGCGCTGTGCGCCGCCGCGGCCGAACAGGCCTTCGAACAGGTCGCTGATATCGACTTCCTCACCGCCGCCAAAGCCGCTGGAGGAATAGCCGCGCTGGCCGCCAAACGGGCCACCGGCGCCGCCCGACCGGTCACCGCCCATGCCAAACGGCATGGCGGGATTGCCATCGGCGTCAATTTCCCCGCGATCGAACTTGGCTCTCTTGTCCTTGTCCGACAGCAGGTCATAAGCCCTGGTCACGTCGGAAAACCGTTCGGATGCGTCGGGCTTGTCGGCGTTGCGGTCCGGATGCAGCTCCTTTGCGAGCTTGCGATAGGCGGACTTGATGTCCTGCTCGCTCGCGCTGCGCGGTACGCCAAGTGTGCTGTAAGGGTCGCTCATGGTGTATTAGCTAGGTAATGCAATGGTCTTAGGCAAGCGCTGGTGCATGCCAGCATGCATCTTTCCTCCACCGGGCAGGACGACTAGAGGCTGAAACCATGACTGATGAAAGCAACGTGATCCCGGCCACCGATCCCTTCGCCCTGTTTGACGCATGGTTCGCCGAAGCCCGCACTTCCGAGCCCAATGACGCCAACGCCATGGCTCTGGCCACGGCCACGCCCGACGCCGCACCGTCTGTGCGCATGGTGCTGCTGAAGGGTCACGATGCCTGCGGCTTCGTTTTCTATACCAATGCGCACAGCCGCAAGGGCGGGGAGGTTCTCGCCAATCCGCAGGCAGCCTTGCTGTTCCACTGGAAGAGCCTGCGCCGCCAGATTCGCATTGAAGGCCCGCTGGAAGAAGTGAGCGCGCAGGAGGCCGATGACTATTTCCATTCGCGGCCCTTCGTCTCGCAGGTGGGGTCGGCGGCTTCGGACCAGTCGCGCCCGCTGGACAACCGCGCCACCTATCTGGCCCGCGTGGAGGAAATTTCCGAAGCGTTCAGTTCGGCAGGGGAAGTGCCGCGACCGCCGCACTGGACCGGTTTTCGCCTTTCCCCGCAGCGGATGGAATTCTGGATCGACAGGCCCAACCGCCTGCATGAACGGCGTCAGTTCACCTTGTCGGGTGACCAGTGGAACAGCACGTTGCTCTATCCATGAGCCTGGACCGTTTCAGCAAGAGTGCGCTGGCAAAAAGCGCCGCCTTCGCTTCCATCAGCGTGGCCATATTGCTTGTTTCGCTCAAGACATGGGCGGCATGGAAGACGGGTTCCGCGGCCATGCTCGGCAGTCTGGCGGATAGCGCGCTGGACCTTGTCGCCAGCGTTGCAACGCTGCTGGGCGTTTGGATTGCGGCACAGCCCGCAGACGAGAATCACCGCTTTGGCCACGGCAAGGCAGAAGCATTGGCGGCGATGTTCCAGGTCCTGCTGATCACCATTTCGGCCACCGGCATTGCCTATCGCTCCACCACGCAGCTGATCGATGGCACGCGAATACAGTCTGCTCCCGAAGGGATCGGCGTATCGCTGATCGCGATTGTGGCGACCGTGGCCCTGCTGGCGTGGCAGCGTTTCGTGCTGGCGCGCACGGGGTCGGTGGCGATCCGGGCGGATCATGTCCATTACCAGTCGGACCTGTTCCTCAACCTGTCGGTGATCGCGGCGCTGGGGCTGGATGCCTATCTCGATATCGGCTGGGCCGATCCGGTATTCGGTCTGGCGATCGCCGCGTGGCTGATTTTTGGCGCATGGCGCGCCTCTGCCGCCGGGATTGGTGAGCTGATGGATGCCGAATGGCCCGATGCAAAGCGCCGCGCATTCGTGGAACGCGCAGCCCGCCACCCCGAACTCAGCCGCATGCACGATCTGCGCACGCGCAGCGCGGGCAATACCGATTTCGTGCAGTTCCATGTCGATCTGCCCGGGGAGATGACCATCGATGCCGCGCATGACATCATCGCCCGTGTTGAAACCGATCTGATGAGGGCGTTCCCCGGCACCGAAATCCTCATCCATATCGACCCGGAAGGCCATGTGGACGAGCCGGGCAACCCGCTGGTGGAAATGGATGAATTCGACAATCTGAGGAGCGCGCAGTGAGCCTGGCGACAATCCCTTACTGGCATGTCGATGCCTTTGCTTCAAAGCTGTTCGGCGGCAATCAGGCGGCGGTGATGATGCTGGATCAGTGGCCGGCGGATGATGTGCTGCAGGCGGCGGCGGCAGAGAACATGTTCGCCGAAACCGCTTTCCTCCTGCCCGACGCCAGCGGCGCGGCCGACTATGAATTGCGCTGGTTCACGCCGGAAGTGGAAGTGGAGCTGTGCGGCCATGCCACTCTGGCCTCCGGTCATGTCGTGCTCGGCCAGGAGCGCGACCGCAAGGCAGTGACATTTCGCACGCGCAAGGCCGGTGTGCTGGAAGTTCGGCGTGCACAAGCGGGCTATGAGCTGGGCTTGCCTGCCATTCACGTGACCGGCGCGGCGAGCGCGGAAATGCTTGCCGGTCTGCGCTGCGATCCGATTGAAAGCTTCGCCGACGATCGCGGCTATGTGATCGCGCTTTATGCCGATGAGCAGGCCGTGCGCGGCCTCGATCCCGACATGGCAGCGCTGGCCCAATACGGTGACACCATGTTCATCTGCACTGCCCTGGGTGAGGCGGTGGACGTCGTCAGCCGCGTGTTCGTGCCGGGAGCGGGCATTCCGGAAGACAGCGCCACCGGATCAGCCCATGCTGCGCTGACCGTATTGTGGGCGGCCCGGCTGGGGAAGAGCAGCTTCACAGCACATCAGGCATCCTCACGCGGCGCCGACCTTGTCTGCCGCCTTGACGGTGACCGGGTGTCGCTTGCCGGCGAATGTGTGAGTGTGGTGGAGGGCCGCTTCTACCTTTCCGGGTAGAGCGCCACCAGCTCCGCCAGCACATCGACCAGGGCGGCGCGGTCTTCCTCATCCGTCTTGCCCAGTCGAACAACCGTCAGCCCCTGGCTTGGCGAGACGAGGATATACTGGCCCAGATGGCCAACCGCAGCGAACAGGCTTTGCGGCCCCTGATCGGCAAACAGCACGTCGCGGTCTGTTCCCGATGGGCGGTTGAGCCAGACCATCGCGCCATAATCGGGCGCGCGAGTATTCTCGCTGCGCATGAAGCTGATCCAGCCGCGCGGCACCACCTGCACACCGCCAACCGATCCGCCATTGCGCAGCAGCTCGCCAAACCGGCCCCAGTCACGCGCATTGGCCCAGATGGAGCTGCCGCCAACCATCGTGCCCGCCGCATCATATTCCGCCACCAGCGAATCCATTCCCAGCGGCACCGCCAGCCGCGAATCGATGAAATGGGCCATGGCCTGCTGGCGTTCGGCGGGGTCGCCATCGGGTGCCAGCAGGCGAGTTGCGATATCGGACAGGATGACTGCACTGGGCGTGGAATATTGAAAAACGCGGCCTGGCTCCTGCTCCAGCGGCTGCGCCTCAGCCCAGGCGGCCATGTCATCGCGCCCGTCCAGGAACATCATCCGGACCTCTGCCGAATCGTAGGTCGGCTCGGCCATTTCCTGATGGCGCAGGCCTGATCGCATTTGCAGTAACTGCCGCAGGGTGATCTCGCCGCGCGGATCTCCGGCGCGCTGCCAGTGTTCGATGGGCGGCGAATCGTCGAGCGCCAGCCGGCCATCGGCCACCATCATGCCCAGCAGAACGCCGGTAACGGTCTTGGAAACGGACCAGCCGACAAAGCGCGTCTTCGCATCGAAACCCTCGGCGTAGCGCTCGGCCACGATCTTGCCGTTGTGCATCACCAGCACGGCGCGCGTCTCGCCAATGCCATCGCGTGCAAACAGCGCATCCACGGCGCGGGCCAGCGATTCTCGCGGAACGCCCGGCTCTACCGCGACAGCCTCCAGCGCGCCTTCGGGCAGCGGCGGCAGGGGCGGCGGGCCGGTTTCATTGCACCCTGCCAGCAGCGCAAGCGCCAGAACGCTTGGCCACAGCAGGCATCGGCGGCTAGAGAGGGAACGGCGCATCATGGGCGCACCCCTAATCCTGCAGGCAGGCGAGAATGGCAACCGCAAAGACAAGACATAAAGGGTGGCTCAGCTATCTGTTCGTGGGCGTGCTGGCAGTGGGCGGTGGCGCCTATTTCTATCACGGTACGATCGCGGGCTATGGTGCGGCGGGCACGGCTTACGGCGCCAAGAACGCCTGTTCCTGCCGTTATCTTGCCGGACGCGGACTGGATAGTTGCGAGGAGGATTTCGTACCGGGGATGGAGGCCGTCTTCCTGTCCGATGACGAGGATGAGCGCGCCGTTACCGCCTATATCCCGCTGATCGCCAGCAACACCGCGCGTTACCGTGAGGGCTTCGGCTGCGTGCTGGATGGCTGGGACGGCGCCTGAAAACTGGGATTGGGCCTGCGATCAGGCGGCGGTTGTCGCCGCGATCCAGCCACCGCCGACAACCCGCTCACCGTGATAGATGACGGCCGCCTGCCCCGGCGCCACGCCGAATTCGGGATTTTCGAAGCGTATCGTGCAGCTGGCACCTTCGCCCAGCGAACCTTCCAGCGTAACCGGAACCGGTTTGGACAATGACCGCACCTTTGCCGTCAGCTGGCCTACCGGCATCGGGCCGATGCGGTTGGTTTCGACGATCTGCGCCGCGCTTACCGCCAGCATGCGCTTTGGCCCCACGCGCACCTCGGCGCTCTCGGGATCGAGATTGACCACGTACAGCGGCTCTGCCTGTCCGCCGATTTCCAGACCGCGCCGCTGGCCGACGGTGAAATGGATGATGCCCGGGTGCTGGCCCAGTACTTCGCCGCTCTGTGCATGGACGATATTGCCCGGGCGCCCGGCTTCGGGCCGCATCGCCTTGACGATCCGCGCATAGTCTCCATCGGGCACGAAGCAGATGTCCTGACTGTCCGGCTTGGCGGCCACCGTCAGGCCGAATTCCTCGGCAATGCGGCGCACTTCCTGCTTGGGCAGGCCGCCCAGCGGGAAGCGCAGGAAATCCATCTGCGCATCTGTGGTGGCATAGAGGAAATATGACTGGTCACGCGCCGGATCCAGCGCGCGGTGCAATTGCGCACCGCCTTCAGCCTCCACCCGGCGTACGTAATGGCCGGTGGCCAGGCAATCTGCGCCCAGCTCGCGCGCCATGCGCAGCAGATCGGTGAACTTTGGCCCCATATTGCAGCGAATGCACGGAATCGGCGTGCGCCCGGCGAGATATTCATCGGCGAAAGTTTCAACCACTTCCTCGCGAAAGGCGGTTTCATGGTCGAACACGTAATGGGCAATGCCAAGCCGGTCTGCGACCATCCGCGCATCCTGGATATCGTCGCCCGCACAGCAGGCGCCCTTGCGCCCGGTGGCCGCGCCGTAATCATACAGCTGCAGCGTAATGCCGATCACTTCCGCGCCGCTGGCCGCAGCCAGTGCGGCAACGACAGAGCTGTCCACTCCGCCCGACATGGCGACCACGATGCGGCACTGCGCCGCCGGGCGCGGCAGATCAAACAGCGCCGCGGCGTTAACCGCATTGTCGAGAAAGGCAGGTGCGTTCATGCGATGCGCCCATACACTTCCTGCGCCTGTGCGCCAATTCCCCAGGTGAAGTGGTAACTTACCGTTAAGTTTGGCTTTACCGCTTCTTGAGAGTTGCCGTTGTAAGGCCGCGTCATGTTTGAAGGAAAACTTCCAAAAGCGCACTTCGCGCCTGATTTTTCACAGCAATCCGCCCGTGCCGGATCGCTGCGTCAAATGACCTGGAGCGATCTGCGCGCCCGGCTGGAGGCGGCGCATGACCTGCACGCGGCCATGGGCCATGCACACGAAGATGGCGTTGCCAGTTTCGATGCCCATCATGCGCGGCACATTGCTGCACTGGCAGATAGCAAACAGCCCGTTAACCCTGATGATTTAGCCATTGGCAAAGAGCTTGGTTGCAGAAGGGTCACATCGTCAGATGATGACACCTGCACCGACCGAGGAAATTCATGATAGAGAACCAGAAAATACGTCCTGCGCAGGTAATTGGCCCACTCGGGGAACCCCTGACCGTGGCCGACTTGCCTTCGCCCAAGACGAAGCGCTGGGTGGTGCGGCGCAAGGCTGAAGTCGTGGCTGCGGTCAATGGCGGCCTGCTGACCATCGACGAAGTGCTCGAACGCTATGGGCTGACGCTGGAAGAATTCGCCAGCTGGCAGCGGGCGGTCGATCGTTCCGGCATGCAGGGCCTGCGCGTCACGCGCATCCAGCACTACCGCGATCTGTATGAGCGTCAGCTGAAATACTGATCGCATTCCTCCACGATGGTGCCAACGGGGCAGCCTGCATCAAATCCTTGGACTCTTGGCTTGCAGGAAGGCATGCTTCCACCCATGCGCGGCGTATGATCGCCGGAACGTCTGGCTATTTGCGGCGTTGAATGATCGCGGGGCTGGACGGCGCTAGCAAGCAGGAGGAGAGTTTTATGGGTTGGATTATCGCAATTATCGTGGGCGGCGTTGCCGGCTGGCTGGCCAGCAAGGTCATGAACCGTGATGCCTCGATGGGCATTATGTGGAATGTCATTGTTGGTATTGTCGGCTCGCTGATCGGCAATCTGCTTGCTGGCCCGCTGCTCGGCATCAACACCTCGATCCAGGAATTCTCGATTATCGGCCTGGTCGTCGCAGTTGTCGGTGCCGTTGTGCTGCTGGGCGTCGTAAACCTCGTCCAGCGGGGCAAAGTTCGCTAATTCGGCGAGTTTGCGGGAGCCCTGAGGGCTTCGACAAAATGTTACAATTCCTACAAAGGGGCCGGAAACGCTGGTTTTCCGGCCCTTTTTGGTTGCGACTTGCAACTCTTGGTCGTGCGCCATCAATCCTTGGCCGAAGGCTGCGTTGCGGTGCACACAGCTTCGGTATATGGCGCTGACCATACGGCAATTGGGCCCTGTCGCCCGCCATTGTGATCCATGGTATGGATCCGGAACGCCGGAAACAGAGGCTGATAGCGCGGATGAATTACGAAACTCGGGTAAATTTGAGCGATGCGTCAGACCATGGCGTGATGGCGGATGGCGATGCGCCGTCCGGTGAAGCAAGCCGCAAACGCCGGATGATTATTGCTGTGGTGGTGGCCGTTGCGGCTATCATCATAGCCGCCCTGATGCTTGTCGGCGGTGAAAGCGAAACCCCGTTCGCGCCCGAACAGGATGGCACCACGCCAGCCGTGACCGTGATCAGCCCCGGCTCCGGCACCTATGCCGGCATGATCAATGTCACCGGCACACTTGCTGCGCGCCGCGAACTTCCTGTGGGTGTTGTGGGCGAAGGCGGCCGCGTTGTTTCCGTTCCGGTAGAAGCGGGCCAGTGGGTGCGTGCCGGACAGGTGCTGGCGGTTATCGACCGTTCCGTCCAGACGCAGCAGACCGCTAGTTCCGCAGCCCAGATCGAAGTGGCCCAGGCCGATGCGAACCTGGCGCAGGCCAACCTGGACCGTGCCACGCAACTGGTGGCGCGCGGCTTCATCAGCCAGGCCGATATCGACCGGCTGACCGCCACAAGGGATGCGGCAGTGGCCCGCGTACGGGTTGCCCAGGCGCAGTTTGGTGAGCGCCAGGCGCGCAATGCCCAGCTCAATATCGTGGCTCCGGCGGCCGGCTTGCTGCTGGAACGCAATGTGGAGCCGGGACAGGTCGTTGGCGCCGGTTCGGGCGTGCTGTTTTCCATCGCGCAGGGCGGACAGATGGAACTGCTGGCCCAGATTGGCGAGACCGAACTCAGCATGATCCCCGTTGGCGCAACGGGCACGGTGGTGCCGGTTGGCACGGACCAGAGCTTCACCTGCCAGGTCTGGCAGAAAAGCCCGGTAATCGATGAGATGACGCGGCAAGGTACAGCCCGCTGCGCCATGCCATATAATGCCGCGCTGCGCCCGGGCGGCTTCGCCTCGATTGAAATCAACAGCGGAGCAGTTGTTGCTCCCCGCCTGCCGGAAAGCGCCATCCTGTCTGACGACAAGGGCAGCTATGTCTATATCGTCGATGCCGATGACAAGGTGGAGCGACGCAATGTCGAACTGGGCATGATCAGCGATGAGGGCATCGTGGTCGCGTCGGGTCTGGATGGCAGCGAACGTATCGTTGCCCGGGCCGGTGGTTTCCTGTCACCCGGCGAAAGCATCCGCCCCGTCCTCGCCTCTTCGGCAGATTGATCATAACGGCATGAATTTCCGGAACATCTCCGCCTGGTCGATCCGCAATCCGATCGTCCCCATCCTGGCCTTCATCGGCCTGATGATGGCCGGCATCGCCTCGTTCCAGGATATGGATATCCAGGATCGTCCGGACATTGAATTCCCGGCTGTTCAGGTCAGAATTTCGCTGCCCGGCGCCGCGCCGCCCGAGATTGAGAACCAGATCACCCAGCGCGTAGAGGCTGCGGTGCAGACGCTCGACGGGATTGAAACCATCCGTTCGACCGCCTCGGAAGGCAGTTCCTTCACGGATATCGAATTCGCCCTTGGCACCGATATCGCCGAAGCGGTGAATGAGGTTAAGAGCGAGATAGACAATATTCGCGGCGAATTGCCTGACGGCATTCTGGAGCCGCGCGTTGCCAAGCAACAGACGTCATCGCAGCCGATCGTCTATTTTGGCGTCACGGCTGACGACATGACGCTGGAGCAGTTGAGCTGGTTCATCGATGACACGATCACCAAGGAACTGCTGACAGTTCCGGGCCTTGCCGAAGTGGGCCGCGGCGGCGGGGTCGATCGGGAAATCCTGGTTATCCTCGATCCGGGCAAGATGCAGGCGCTTGGCGTTACGGCTAGCCAGGTCAACAATGCGCTTCGCCAGCTCAATCTGAATGCTGCGGGCGGCCAGTCCGAAATCGCCGGGTCTCGCCAGTCTGTGCGCGTGCTGGGCAATGCCGATTCTGCCTATGAATTGTCACAGACACAGATCTCGCTGGGTGGCGGGCGCACGGTGAAACTTTCCGATATCGGCAGCGTCAGCGATTCCTTCGGGGAGATCAATTCGCTCGCCAAGATTGACGGCAAGCAGGTTGTCACCTTCTCCATCAGCCGTGCTCGCGGTGAATCCGATGTCCGCGTCTATGACGAGGCAGTCGAGGTTCTTGAGCGGGTTGAGGCGGAGAATCCGGGCATCAAGTTCACCCGCCTGTTTACCGAGGTGGATTACACCCGCGAGCAGTACGAAAGCTCGATGGCGCTGATGGTCGAGGGCGCGTTGCTCGCGGTTGTCGTCGTCTTCCTGTTCCTGCGCGACTGGCGGGCGACCATCATCGCTGCGCTGGCGATTCCGCTGTCGGCCATCCCGACCTTCTATTTCATGGACCTGCTCGGCTTTTCGCTGAACACGCTGTCATTGCTCGCACTCGGATTGGTGGCGGGTGTCCTTGTCGATGACGCCATTGTCGAGATTGAGAATATCGTGCGCCACATGCGCATGGGCAAAAGCGCTTATCAGGCGTCTATCGATGCGGCTGACGAGATTGGCCTGGCGGTTGTGGCGACCACTTTCTGTATTGTCGCCGTGTTCCTGCCGGTTGGCATGATGCCGGGTATTTCGGGCCAGTTCTTCAAGAATTTCGGCCTGACCGTGGTGGCATCCGTGCTGATGTCGCTGGCGGTTGCGCGTATGATCACACCCATGATCGCAGCCTATTTCCTCAAGGCTAAGGGGCAGGCCTCGCACGGCGAAGGCCCGCTGATGGATGCCTATATGAAGGTGCTGCGCTGGTCGATCGACACCACTGCATATCGCGCCATGCGCGAACGGATCGGCAAGACGTCGACCCGCCTGTGGTTCCACCTTGCTGCAATCGTGGTGGGCGGCCTGGTGATTTATGGCATCATGCAATTCATGGGCGGCGGCGGTGATGAAGCGGCGAGCGCGGCGAGCGCGGCTGGCGCAGTGGACGCATCGGAGCAGGGGCGGCAGTGGCCATCCTTCCCGATGATGATGCTTGGCCTTGCCGGTGCCTATGTCATCGGCGGGATCATCAATTTCCTGATCGGCCTGATTGCCGGCCTGTTCGTTGGTTATGAGAGATTCCAGTTCATCGCGCGCTCGCGCTATCTTGCCGCGCGCCTGCTCGATCACCGCATCTGGATGATGCTGCTGGGCTTCGTGTCGCTGGGCATTACCGTGCTGATCGGCGCCAACCTGCCGCAGCAGTTCTTCCCTGACAGTGACAGCGATTTTGCGATGATCCAGGTCTCGATGGTGCCGGGCACCACGCTGGAGCAGACCGACAAGGTCATCCAGGAAATTGCCGACCGGATGGAGCAGGAGCAGGAAGTCGATCTGGCGCTGGGCATCGTCAATGAAGGGTCGGGCATGGTGCGACTGGTGCTGTCTCCGGACCGCGTGCGCTCCAGCATTGATTTCGAACGCGAGATGACGCCCGTCCTGCAGAATATTGCCGATGCGCGGGTGAATTTCCAGAACCAGCAGAATGGCGGCGGCGGCGGAACGGGCCGCGAGATTTCCATCCTCCTGTCAGGTTCCGATCCTGAGCAACTGAACGAAACCGCCAATATCCTGGTCGAACAGATGGCCACGGTGGAAGGTGCGGTTGCGCCGCGTATCGATTATGATCTGCAGCGGCCGGAACTGATCATCACCCCGCGTGAGGATCTGGCCGCCAGCATGGGCGTGACAACGCAGGCGCTCAGCCAGGCGATCCGCATCGCCACACTTGGCGATATTGACCAGAATGCCGCCAAGTTCTCGCTCTCCGATCGCCAGATCCCGATCCGTGTCCGTCTGGCGGAGGATGCGCGACGCGACGTGTCGACCATTCGCAACCTGCCTGTGCCAACCGGAACGGGCGGCTCCGTCCCGCTCAGCCGTGTGGCCGATATCTCCTTCGGCATGGGCCCCGCCTCGATCGAGCGCTACAACCAGAATCGCCGCGTCTTCGTAGGCGTCGATGTGGCTGCCGATTTTGCCCGCGGCACGGTCTACAACTCCATTCAGGCGCTGCCGATCATGCAGAACCTGCCCACGGGCGTGACCGAACAGCCGGTGGGCGCCGATGAATGGCAACAGGATCTGATCGGCGCTTTCATCACTGCCGTGCTGACCGGCTTCCTGCTGGTGTTCTCCGTGCTGGTGCTGCTCTATCGCCGCCTTGTCTCGCCGCTGGTGAACATGGGCTCACTGCTGCTGGCACCGCTTGGCGGGATGATCCTGCTGGCCGCCGTTGGCCAGCCGATCTCCCTGCCGGTCTTCATCGGCATGCTGATGTTGCTGGGCATTGTTGCCAAGAACTCGATCCTGCTGATCGACTTCGCTCTGGAAGAGATGGCGCTGGGCAAATCCAAGCGTGAAGCGATTATGGAGGCGGGCCACAAGCGTGCCCAGCCTATCATCATGACCACGGTGGCCATGACTGCGGGCATGGTGCCCACCGCCCTGTCGCTCACTGGCGACTCGGCCTGGCGCGCGCCCATGGGCACGGTGGTGATCGGCGGCCTGCTGCTGTCCACCGCGCTGACGCTGCTGATCGTGCCGGCCGGCTTCAGCCTGGCGGATGGACTGGAAAAGCGCCTCGGCCCGTGGCTGCGCAACACCTTCCTCACCTTCAAGCCGGGCGATGACCGCTCCGGTTCGACGGAGGCCGCTCCCGCAGAGTGAGGGGGCGTTTTGTGAGCCGCAAACCTCCCTCCATTTTCATGCCAAGGCCCGGCCTTGCCCCGGACCGCGCGCGCCGCATGCGCTATACCGCCACCGGCTTGCTGGTCGCCATGGCCGGCGTGTTCACCCTCGCCCATTTCAATGAAGCGGCCCATCCGGCCTGGGGCTATGTCCTCGCCTTTGCGGAGGCGGCTATGGTCGGCGGATTGGCGGACTGGTTCGCGGTAACCGCCCTGTTCCGCCATCCGCTGGGCATTCCCATCCCGCACACGGCGATCATTCCGGAAAACAAGGATCGCATCGCCGATACGATGGCGGGCTTCCTGCGCGACAATTTCCTCACACCGCTGGTGGTCGCGCGCCGCATGCGGGACATGAACCTGGCCCGGGCTGCCGGTGACTTCCTGATCGAGAGGCGTGAGGGAGAGATCGGCCGCATCCGTGCAGGAGCCGCCGAACTGTTCGTCGACCTGCTCGAATCGCTCGATCCGGAGCGGCTCGGCAAGCAGGTCAGGGCGGGTCTGGCGAAACAGGCGGAGAAGATCGACGTCTCACCCCTGCTCGGCAAGATGCTCGAAACATCGATGGCGGACAATCGCCATCGCCCGCTGATCGATGCGATGATCCGCTGGGCGGGGCTGACGCTGGAAGACAATGAGGAGATGGTGCGCGACATGATCCAGGCGCGCGCCAATGCCCTGCTGCGCTGGACCGGGCTGGACGAAAGGCTCTCCAATTCCGTGCTCGATGGCCTCTATCGCCTGCTGGCGGAGATACTGGTCGATCCGCAGCACCCGCTGCGCGGCAAGGTGGAGGAAGGGCTGGCGAAATTCGCGCAGGACCTGCAACACGATGACGAGATGCGCGCCAAGGTGGAGCGGATCAAGGCCGACATGCTGGCCAATCCGGCGCTGGGCGAATGGTGGATGGGTGTGTGGGAACGCCTGCGCCATGCGCTGATCGAAATGGCCCGCAATCCGCAAAGTGCGATGGCGGGCCAGCTGGGATCAAGCATGCAGGAACTGGGCAAGACGCTGCGTGAGGACCCGGCGCTGCAACTGCAGGTCAATCGCCTTGCCCGGCGCACGCTGGTGGGCGTGGCCCAGCGTTATGGCGAACAGATCGTCCAGCTGGTTTCCGAAACGGTCAAGCGCTGGGATGCGCGCACCATCACCGGGCGGATCGAGAGCGCGGTGGGCCGTGACCTGCAATTCATCCGCATCAATGGCACGCTGGTGGGCGGGCTTGTCGGGGTGACGATCCACGCCCTCACACAGCTGTTCTAGCCAGCAGGCGCGAGGGCGCGGGTCCTCAGGCTGGCGTTACTGGCCGAACGGCCGGTTAAGTCCGAAGACGTAATCCACCATCCAGTAACTCGCCATTGGCTGGCCATCGGCGTCCAGCGCGGGAGTGAAGGAGCCGTTCTCCATGATGCCCTTGCAAATCGCCTCATTCTTGCGCTCTGCCAGCGAAGGCCAGTGCACCGTGCAGCTGGTCGGCTTGCCCTGCGCATCGATCATCACGCGGAAGGGATTGCGGGCACCGCCAAATGCACCGAATTCCTGAAAGCCCACGGTGCCGCGCGGAATCCATTCAAAGGCCTGACCCACAGGTGCAGCGCGGCGCGTCATGGTGCGGTGCTTTTCGTAATCCAGGCCCCAGGTGACCAGCAGATCGTCCATGCAGGTCTGCAACGCTTCCAACGGCGCGCGCAGCGATCCGGTCTGCAGGCTGAACCCGCGCAGCAGGCCTTCATCGAACGCGATACCGTTGATGCCGGCGGCAAATTCCAGCTCGGCGGCGCGATCATAGGGTGGCTGGACGAACGGCGCATCTGCCCCTTGCGCGCCAGCACCTGCTCCCGGCGGCGGACCACCGGGGCCGGGACCGGGGCCACCGGGCCCACCCGGACCACCCGCGCCGAATCCGGCGAAAGGATCGGGACCGATGATGATATTGCCAAAGTTGAAATAGTCGCGCCCGTCCGGTGTTTCGGACTTGATGTACCTCGCCGTCCGCTCACCGCCCGACGGCAGATAGCTGTAGCCGATCTGGTCGGCGGCGCGGAAGGTGCGGATTGAATCGCTGACCAGGATCATCCGAACCGAATTGTCGGCCCGGTTGCGTTCCAGCGCCAGCGCGATCTCATTATCGCCATTCGAATAGATCGATGCGAGCTGACAATAATCATCGCCAAAATCGAGCGACCACGGCCCTGATTGCGTATAGACCAAAGGCGCTTCCTGCGCGGACGCAGTCAGTGGCGCCGTGGCCATTGAAGTTGCCGCCATCAAGGCAGCCAGATTACCGGTTTTCATAGACATCCCTCCCGACCACGAAGCTATTGATAGCGCCGCCAAGGTCAAGCTGGCATTTGTCCATAAGTGTAACGGCAAGCGCCGCCGCTACAGCTTCCCGGTCAGTTCCGGCACTGCCTGGAACAGGTCTGCGACCAGTCCCAGATCGGCAATCTGGAAGATCGGTGCATCGGGGTCCTTGTTGATCGCCACGATCACCTTGGAATCCTTCATGCCCGCCAGATGCTGGATCGCGCCCGATATGCCCACGGCGATATACAGGTCCGGCGCGACGATCTTGCCGGTCTGGCCGACTTGATAATCATTGGAGATATAGCCCGCATCCACTGCCGCGCGGCTGGCACCGATGGCGGCACCAAGCTTGTCTGCCAGCGGAGTGATGATCTGGCTGAATGTCTCGGCATCCTTCAGCGCGCGGCCACCCGATACGATGATCCCGGCGCTGGTCAGTTCGGGGCGTTCGGACCTGGATGCTTCCAGACCCACAAAGCTGGACAGGCCTGCATCGCCCGGTCCCGAAACCGCCTCGACAGTGGCGGAGCCGCCCGTGGCAGCAGCCTTGTCAAAGGTCGTCGTGCGCACGGTGATAACCAGCCTGGCATCGCTGCTCTGTACCGTGGCAACGGCATTGCCGGCATAGATCGGGCGGGTGAAGGTCTTTGGTCCCTCAACCGAAATGATCTCCGACACCTGCATCACGTCGAGCAGGGCGGCCACGCGCGGAGCGATGTTCTTGCCCGTGGTGGTGGCAGGCGCGAGGAAGGCGTCATAGCCATCCATCAGGCCCGCGATCAGCGGCGCGACATTCTCCGCCAGCTGCGCGCCATAGGCGGCATCCTGCGCCACAAGCACCTTCTCCACCCCGGCAATGGCGGCGGCGGCATCGGCGACGCCAGCGGCATCATCGCCGCCAGCCACCAGCACATGCACCGGCCCGCCCAGTGCGGCGGCGGCGGTTACTGTGGCCAGAGTTGCGGCGCTCAATACGCCGCCATCGTGTTCTGCAAGGACCAGCGCGCTCATGCCACGGCTCCCATAGCCTTGAGTTTCGTCACAAGTTCGTCGACCGAGCCGACCACTTCGCCGGCCTGACGCACCGGCGGCTCCTCAACCTTCAGCGTGGTCAGGCGCGGAGTGGTATCGACGCCGTAATCGGCGGGCGATTTCACATCGAGCGGCTTCTTCTTGGCCTTCATGATATTGGGCAGGGAGGCATAGCGCGGCTCATTCAGGCGCAGATCGGTGGTGACCACCGCAGGCAGCGCCAGCTTCACCGTCTCCAGCCCGCCATCGACTTCGCGGGTGACCGACACGTGATCGCCCTCGATCGCTACCAGCGATGCGAAAGTCCCCTGCGGGCGGCCCATCAGCGCGGCCAGCATCTGGCCGGTCTGGTTGCAATCATCGTCAATCGCCTGCTTGCCCATCAGCACCATTCCCGGCGCTTCTTCATCGGCGATGGCTTTCAGGATCCTGGCCACGGCCAGCGGCTCCACCTGATCGTCGGTTTCCACCAGGATCGCCCGGTCGGCGCCCATGGCCAGCGCTGTGCGCAAGGTTTCCTGCGCCTTGGCCGGACCGATGGAGACAGCGACGATCTCGCTCGCGGCGCCCTTTTCCCTCAGCCGGATCGCCTCTTCCACGGCAATCTCGTCAAACGGATTCATGCTCATCTTGATATTGGTCAGGTCCACGCCGCTGCCGTCGGCCTTCACGCGCGGCTTGAGATTGTAATCGATCACCCGTTTCACAGGCACCAGAATCTTCATCGGTCGCCCCTCCTGTGGGCATCGCAAAAGCGCTGTAATATTATTGCGCCGCCTTCGCCTTCCTTGCGCCGCAGGTCAAGAGTGCAAGGTGACAAAGGTGACACCCCGTCACCTTACACGCCTTCACCATGAAACTTCATTAAACCAACAACTTACACCGCATTTCCGTGCCTGGAAGCAGGTGACACCGCGCCGCAGGGGCCGCGCAAGTCATTTGTCCATACGCCCCACATACAAAGAGCCGCGGCCAGTTAGGCGCGCGGCTCTTGTGTAGGAAAGACCCGGCAGCCTGTCAGCGCCGGGTGTTGCTGGCCGAAACTGTCAGGCCGCCTGCTTGACCTCGGCCACGATCTTGCGGGCGGCATCGCCCAGGTCGTTGGCAGAGACGATGGGCAGGCCGGAATTGGCGAGGATATCCTTGCCTTTCTGCACATTGGTGCCTTCCAGGCGGACAACCAGCGGCACGTCCAGGTCCACTTCACGCGCGGCGGCGACGATGCCTTCCGCAATCGTGTCACAGCGCATGATGCCGCCGAAGATATTGACCAGAATGCCTTTTACCGCCGGATCGGACAGGATGATCTTGAAAGCTGCGGTGACCTTTTCCTTGGTCGCGCCGCCGCCCACATCGAGGAAGTTGGCGGGGAATGAACCGTTCAGCTTGATGATATCCATCGTCGCCATGGCCAGGCCTGCGCCATTGACCATGCAGCCGATATCGCCATCCAGCTTGATATAGGCGAGATCGTATTTGCTGGCTTCGACCTCCATCGGATCTTCCTCGGTCTCATCGCGCATCGCTTCCACATCGGGGTGGCGATAGAGCGCGTTCGAGTCGAAGCTCATCTTGGTGTCGAGGACGAGGAGGTTTCCGTCCTTGGTTTCCACCAGCGGATTGATCTCCAGCATGTCGCAATCCAGCGTGGTGAAGGCGGTATAAAGCTGGCTGGACAGCTTCTGCGCCTGCTTGGCCAGATCGCCCGAAAGCTTCAGCGCAAAGGCCACGGCGCGGCCGTGGTGCGGCATGAAGCCGGTGGCGGGATCAATGGTGATGGTGGTGATCAGTTCGGGCGTATCATGCGCCACCGTCTCAATATCCATGCCGCCTTCGGTGGATACGATCATGGCGATCTTGCTGCTGGCCCGGTCGACCAGCATGGAGAGGTAGAATTCCTTCGCAATATCAACGCCATCGGTCACATACAGGCGATTGACCTGCTTGCCCGCGGCACCCGTCTGGATGGTGACCAGCGTGTTGCCCAGCATGTCCTTCGCGTCGGCTTCCACGTCGGCGATGCTCTTGGCCAGCCGCACGCCGCCCTTGGCATCCGGGCCCAGCTCCACGAATTTGCCCTTGCCGCGTCCACCTGCATGGATCTGCGATTTGACCACATAGAGCGGCCCGGGAAGCTTGTTTGCCCCGGCCACGGCTTCTTCCACGCTCATCGCGGCATAGCCGGTGGGGATGCCGATTCCGAACTTCGCGAGCAGTTCCTTGGCCTGGTATTCGTGGATGTTCATTTGTGCTGTGAACCTTTGCCTGTGGGATGGTGCAATGCAATAATCGCTAAAGCATCATCGCGCCGCGCTTGCAATGTGTTCTGGCACATACCAACTGTGCGGCTGCATGATAGACCGCCTACGCCTCAGAGATATCTGCGTTGAAGCAGGCAACATCGCTTTGCGGCAATGGCCGGGCCACGGGCATGAGGTAGAGACGTGGGACAAGGGCGGTGACAGCCCGGTTTGCGCCGCCGACATCGAAGTGGACGGCTTCCTCAAGCAGGAACTGGGGCGCTTGCTGCCCTCTGCCGGGTGGCTTTCGGAAGAGACGGGCGATGATCCCTCGCGGCTCAGCAAGGGGCTGATCTGGTGCGTCGATCCGATCGACGGGACGCGCGATTTCATCCACGGGCGCGATGGCTGGGCGATCTCTGTCGGGCTGGTGAGTTCGGGCAGGCCCTTGATGGGATTGCTGGTCGCCCCTGCGCGCGGAGAGGTGTGGACCGCCACGGCGGGCAAGGGAGCGCGGCTCAACGGGCAGGACCTGGTGGCCAGCAAGCGCGCGACCTTTCCCGGATCGCGCGTGCCGACGCATTCGCTGGCCGAGGAAGACAAGGACCTGACCATGGTCGACCGGCCCAATTCCATCGCCCTGCGCATCGCCATGGTCGCGGATGACCGCGCCGATCTGGTGGCCACCCTGCGCTGGGGCTTTGAATGGGACATCGCCGCCGCCACGCTGATCGCGCGCGAGGCCGGGGCCAAGGTGACGGACGCCTTCGGCCATCCGCTCAACTTCAACAAGCGCGATCCGCGCGCCTTCGGCCTGCTGGTGTGCGCACCCGGCATCCACGATGCCGCCGTCGCAAGACTGGCAGACCGCGCAGCGGAATATTCGGTGGTGTGAAAAGAAAAAGGGCGCCCCGAAGGACGCCCTTTTCCCAAGACAATGCCTGAAACCTAGTAGGCTGCGTTAACGTCAGCCTGCGTTACCGGCGTGATGCGGATTTCCACGCGGCGGTTCTGCGCACGGCCCGATTCGGTGGTGTTGTCTGCCACCGGGTACTGCTCGCCATAACCAATCGATTCGATGCGCGCACGCGATACCCCGCGTGAGACGAGGTAATTGGTGACCGAATCGGCACGGCGGCGCGACAGGTCGAGATTATACTGCTCGCTGCCGGTCGAATCGGTGTGACCCATCACGTCGATCAGCGAATTGGGATAATTGACCAGGCTCTGCGCCACGCCGTCCAGCGTGTTGCGCATGTTCGGGCTGATGGCGGTGGAATCGACGGCAAAGGTCACGTCGGGCAGGTTGACCAGGATGCCATCGCCGCCCGGTGTCTGCGTTACGTCCACGCCCGAGCCGGCGGTTGCCTCTTCCAGCTCGCGAATCTGCTCGTCCATGCGATAGCCGACATAGCCGCCAGCTGCGCCGCCGATGCCTGCGCCCACGATGCGGGCGGTCTTGCCGCCGATCAGGCCACCCAGCAGGTAGCCCAGACCGGCGCCGCCAATGCCGCCGATCGCGGTACGGGAAATCTTCTGCTCACCGGTGTTGGGATCGGTCACACAGGCGGTGACGGTTACCATCGAAAGCGCGGCGAGGCTGGAGACGACTAAGCGAGATCTTTGCATGGAGATTTTCCTCTCAAAATTCTTGTTACGGCCCGAAACTGAATAGACTGATGCCCTCAAAAACGAGCAAGTAGCCTGAGTGTTCCTGAAACCTGCGTGAACATAGTCTTAGACTCAGCCGCACAATCTGCTAGCGCAAGCTTTCTCATGTCACCTTTCCCCTGGTTCGATGTCGCCATTCTGGCCGGGCTGATATTGCTCAACGGCGTTTTCGCCATGTCAGAGCTGGCGATTGTCTCTGCCCGCACCGCACGGCTGCGCATGGCTGCCGATGATGGCAGCGCCGCCGCGAAAGTGGCGCTTTCGCTGGCCGCAGACCCGGGCAAGTTCCTTTCCACCGTACAGATCGGCATCACGCTGATCGGCATTGTCGCCGGTGCCTATTCTGGCACCACGCTGGGCGGCCCTATGGGGGAGCGGCTGGTTTACCTCGGCCTCGATCCGGAGCTGGCGGACGATTTCGGCTTTGTGCTGGTGATCGTGATGACCACCTATTTCAGCCTTGTCGTGGGAGAGCTGGTGCCCAAGCAGGTGGCCCTGCGCGCGGCCATGCCCATCGCGCTGGTCATGGCCCGGCCGATGGCGCTGCTGGCGCGCATCGCGGCGCCGTTTGTGTGGCTGCTCGATACCTCCTCCAGCCTGATGCTGCGCATCATGGGTGTGCGTAAAGGGGGCGAACACGGGCTGACGGCGGAGGAGATCCACATGATCTTCAGCGATGCCACCAGCACCGGCGTGATCGAGGAGCAGGAGCGCGCGATCCTTTCGGGCATCATGCGGCTGAATGAAAAGCCCGTGCGTGAACTGATGACCCCGCGCACCCAGCTCGACTGGATCGATGCGGAGGCCGATGTGCCGGAGATGATGAAGGTCATTGCCGAAACCCCGCATTCGCTGCTGCCCGTGGCGGAAGGTTCGCCGGACAAGGTGCTGGGCGTGATCAAGGTGCGCGAAGTGCTGGCCCTGATGGTGGCGGGCGGCGAGGTGAACATCCACGCGCTGGTGCGCAAGGCCGAAGTCGTGCCCGATCAGCTGGATGCGATGGACGCGCTGCGCGTGCTCCAGCAATCGGGCGTGGGCATGGCCATGGTGCACGATGAATACGGCCATCTGGACGGCATCGTGACCCCGGCAGACCTGCTGACGGCGATTGCCGGCAGTTTTGCCAGCCACCAGGACGAAGGCGATGAGCCGATGGTGGTGGAGCGCGACGATGGCACGTTGCTGGTGTCCGGCAACATGCCCGCCGATGCGCTGGCGGAAAAGCTCGCCATAGACCTGCCCGAACAACGCGAATTCGCCACCGCCGCAGGCTTCGTGCTGTATTTCCTCAAGAAGCTTCCGCTCGAAGGCGAAAGCTTCGTGGAACAGGGCTGGCGCTTCGAAGTCATCGACATGGATGGCCGCAAGATCGATAAATTGCTGGTGAGTAGAATCTGAGGTTGGAAGATTCGCGGGGGTGATTGGTTTCCGCGCGAGTAAGTTTGTTCTGCGCACGCGCATCCGCGCGCGCGGCTTTTTTGAGCCTCAGACGCCGGCGGGGCCATCNGTGAGTAGAATCTGAGGTTGGAAGATTCGCGGGGGTGATTGGTTTCCGCGCGAGTAAGTTTGTTCTGCGCACGCGCATCCGCGCGCGCGGCTTTTTTGAGCCTCAGGCGCCGGCGGGGCCATACGGCCCCTTAGGCTTTCCTCGCGCCTTCGGCGCTGCGGGCGCGCGTTCGCGCTTGCGGGTTGCTGGACGCAGCCCGAACCATTCCCAGATCTTCACTGGAGTGCGCTGGCTCGGTCCGCGACCAGCGGACCGCAAGGCCAAAGGCCGCCCGCAGGTGCCCCGCAGCGAAGCGGAGGGATCAGCGCCGAGGACGCGCGCCCGGATGGGCGTGCGAAAAACAAAACCCTACGCTTAAATCAGGAAGGTATTACTGCCCGTGCGGCCTGGCCGTCACCTTCGGGTGCGGCGATGATGGCGCGGGTGGTGGCGCCCTTGTCGACCGTATAGGTGCCCGGATCGCCCACGGTGGAGCGAATCGCGATTTCGGCTTCTCCGGCACGATCGAGAGCGGATGTTTCCACCGCGCTGCGCTGGGCAGCGGGGAACAGCGCTTCGAGAGCCTGCTGCGCTGCAGTTCCTTCCACCGGACGCGGAGCGCCGGGGGCGGGGGGAACCAGTTCGAAATCTGGCGGGATCACCAGCGGCGCCTGGCGCTGCACGGCGAATTCGTCTGGCCGTTCACGGCTGGCGATCAGGCCGCTGCTGCAGGCCGAAAGCATGGCCGCAGTGCCGATTGCGAGAGTGATACGGGTGAAATTGCGCATGTAATCTGTCTCCGCGGGTGAATGTCCGCTCAAATTTCTTCCTGCTCTGTGGCCGGTTTCTCGCGCATGAACAAGGCGCGGGCAAGGAGAATCACCACTCCGATGGTGATTGCCGCATCTGCCAGGTTGAAAATCAGGAAGGGGCGAAAGCTGCCAATGTGGAAATCGGCAAAATCGACGACGTAGCCGAAGCGATAGCGATCGACGATATTGCCCAGCGCCCCGCCCAGGATCAGCGCCAGCGCGCTGATATCCCACATCTTGCGCTCGCGCAGCATCCACACCAGCACCACCAGTGCGATGATGCTGGTCATCACCACCAGCCCCCAGCGCATTTCCATGCTGTTCGCCGGCAACATGCCGAGCGACACACCATAATTATTGGTGCGGGTGAAATCGAAGAACGGCAGCAGGCCGTAATGATCGCCCACCTGCCGCAGACCCAGCACTTCGACCACGAAATGCTTGAGCCACTGGTCGGCGGCAAACAGAACAAGCGCCATGCCCACCCCGATCATGCGCATGCGCTTAAGGTCGGTCATGCCGACGCATCCAGTTCGGTCACCACGTCCTCGCACCGCTGGCACAGATCGCCATCCTCGGTGACTTCGGGCAGCAGGCGCCAGCAGCGGCCGCATTTGGCATCGCCGCTCTTGCTCACCGCCACCACGTCACCATCGCCGCGCGTCACCGCGCCGGTGATGAACAGTTCGGCCAAATCGCTTTCGGTAAAGCCTGCAGGCACGGCGCTGGCAGGCACGCTGACTTCGGCCTCAAGCCCGGAACGGATGGTCTTTTCGCGGCGGAAAGGCTCGATCGCTTCGGTTACGCGTTCACGCAAGGCGCGCAGATCGTCCCACCGCCGGTGGTCTGCCGATGCGGCGGGAACTTCCGGCCATTCGAGCAGATGCACGCTGTCGGCATCGGGGAAGCGCGTGCCCCACACCTCTTCGCTGGTGAACACCAGCACCGGCGCGGCATAGCGGACCAGCGCGTGGAACAGCGTGTCGAACACGGTGCGCGCGGCGCGGCGGCGCAGATCGCCTGCGCCATCGCAATAGAGGCTGTCCTTGCGGATATCGAAATAGAAGGCCGAAAGGTCCTCATTGCAGAAATCCACCAGCGTGCGGACATAGGTGTTGAAGTCGAAATCATCGACCGCCTTGCGCATGGTGGCATCCAGATCGCCCAGCAGGCTGAGCATGTAGCGCTCCAGCTCCGGCATCTGGTCCACCGGCAGCGCTTCGGCCTGCGCATCGTAATCGGCCAGGGCGCCCAGCAGATAGCGGAAGGTGTTGCGCAATTTGCGGTACTGGTCGGCCACGCCCTTGAGGATTTCCGGCCCGATGCGGTGATCTTCGGTGAAATCGACGCTCAGCGCCCACAGGCGGATGATATCCGCGCCATAATCGCGCATCGTGTCCAGCGGGCTGATGGTGTTGCCCTTGGACTTGGACATCTTCTCGCCCTTGGCATCCATGGTGAAGCCGTGGGTGAGCACCGCCTTGTAGGGCGCGCGGCCGCGCGTGGCGCAGCTTTCCAGCAGGCTGGACTGGAACCAGCCGCGGTGCTGGTCGCTGCCTTCCAGATACAGGTCCGCGGGGGATTGCAGGTCCGGCCAGCGCGCACTTTCCAGCACGAAGGCGTGGGTGCAGCCAGAATCGAACCACACGTCGAGAATGTCGGTGATGCGCTCGTAGTCGTCGACATCGTATTCGTTGCCGAGCAGCGCCTGCGCCGCCTCGTCACTCCACGCATCCACGCCCTTGGCGCGCACGGCTTCGATGATGCGGGCGTTGACCTGCGGATCGCACAGATATTCGCCGGTCTTGCGGTTCACGAACAGAGTGATCGGCACGCCCCAGGCGCGCTGGCGGGACAGCACCCAGTCCGGGCGGCCTTCGACCATCGAGCTGATGCGGTTGCGGCCCTTTTCCGGCACGAAACGGGTGGCCGCAATCGCCTTCATCGCGGTTTCGCGCAGCGTGGCGGTCTTGCCCGCATGAGTGGCCAGCGCCACCGCCCCGCCGATGGCGCCCAGCGGCGCCACTTCAAAGTCGAAGGGCGCAACAGGTTTGTCCATCGGCACGAACCATTGCGGCGTGCAGCGGAAGATGACCTTGGCCTTGGACCGCCAGCTATGTGGATAACTATGTGGATAATCTGCGGAGGCCGAGAGCAAAGCTCCCGCTTCCTTGAGGTCTGTGCAAATCGGACCATCGGGGGCGTTGAACTTGGGGTTGATGACCGAACCCTGACCGCCCAGCCACAACCAGTCCTCGCGGTACTTGCCGTCACCTTGCACCGCGAACACCGGATTTATGCCGTGGGCCTTGCACAGATCGAAATCGTCTTCGCCGTGATCGGGCGCCATATGGACAAGGCCGGTGCCGCTGTCGGTGGTGACAAAGTCGCCGGGCAGCATCGGACGCGGCTCGGCATAGAACCCGCCGAGATGGTGCATCGGGTGGCGGCAGATGGTTCCGGCTAGGTCTGCGCCTTTGAACGGCCGAAGCAAAACTGGTTCAAGGGAAATTCGGACAGAATTACCTAATGTCTGTTGTCTCGTGGATAACTGATAAGCCACCCGTTCCAAGTGGCTCTCGGCTAAAGCTGTCGCTGCGACAAAGGTGAGATCGCCAAGCAGATTCTGAATTGCATCCAGACCTTGCTGTAGATCGTCGCTCTCACTCGAAGCTTGGACATGAGGCCTGTATCCAAACAGGCCGTACTCAACCTCCGGCCCATAAGCCAAGGCCTGGTTCACCGGGATCGTCCACGGCGTCGTCGTCCAGATCACCGCATGCGCGCCGACCAGTTCCTTGATCGGGCTTTCGACAATCTCGAACGCCACGTCGATCTGGGTCGAGACGATGTCCTCATACTCGACCTCAGCCTCGGCCAGCGCGGTCTTTTCAACCGGGCTCCACATGACCGGCTTGGCGCCGCGATAGATCTGGCCGCTCTGGGCGAATTTGAGCAATTCGGTGACGATGCCCGCTTCGCTTTCGAACTGCATGGTCAGATAGGGATTGTCCCAGTCTGCCAGCGTGCCCAGGCGCTTGAGCTGTTCGCGCTGCACATCCACCCAATGCTGCGCATATTCGCGGCATTCGGCGCGGAATTCTTCCGCCGGAACCTCATCCTTGTTGAGCTTCTTCTTGCGGTATTTTTCCTCCACCTTCCATTCGATCGGCAGGCCGTGGCAATCCCAGCCCGGAACGTAGGGCGAATCCTTGCCCAGCAGGGTCTGCGTGCGCACCACCATGTCCTTCAGCACATGGTTCAGCGCATGGCCGATATGCATGTCGCCATTGGCATAGGGGGGGCCATCGTGGAGGATGAACTTCTCACGCCCCGCGCGGGCCTTGCGCACCTGCTGGTACAGGTCCGCCGATTGCCAGCGTTCGAGAATGCCCGGTTCCTTCTGCGGAAGGCCGGCTTTCATCGGGAAATCGGTTTTCGGCAGGAAGACCGTGTCCCGGTAATCCCGCTTGGGTGTGGTGTCGCTCATATGCGGGCGCGCTTAGGCGGAAACGCGGTTTGCGGCAACAGGAGAGCGCACGCCCGGTTCCTTCACCGCCGCATCACCGGTGCCCGAACGGTCATGCCAGCAGGTCCCGCGCCTCATCACAATCGTGCGCCATTTGCGCCATCAGATCGTCCAGATTGGCAAACTTTGCCTCCGGCCTCAGGAAGTGACACAGCGCCACCTCGATTTCCTGCCCGTAGAGATCGCCGCTGAAATCGAAGAAATGCGGTTCCAGCAGTTCCTTGGGCGGATCGAACATCGGGCGCACGCCGACATTGGCCGCGCCGTGCAGTTGCTGACCCGTGGCGAGCACGCGGCCGGTCACCGCATAAATGCCAAAGCGCGGGCGCAGGTAGCTGCCAAGGTCCATGTTGGCGGTGGGGTATCCGATTTCGCGGCCGCGCTTGTCCCCGTGCTGCACCACTGCGCGCAGGGCGAAGGGGCGGGTCAGCAATCTGGCCGCCACATCGCATTCCCCGGCTTTCAGCGCATCGCGAATGCGGCTGGAGGAGACGACCTGCCCGCCCGATTTGACCGGGCCAACCTGCCGCGCCTCTATGCCGCAGGTCGCGCCCACATCGCGCAATACGCCCACGTTGCCGCTGCGGGCCTTGCCGAAGGTGAAATCCTCGCCCGTCACCACCCCTGCCGCACCAATGTGCCCGGCCAGCAGTGTGGCCACGAAATCGCGCGCATCCATTGCCGCCAGTTCATCATCGAACTGGAACACCAACATGGCATCGGCCCCGGCGGCGGCGAACAATTCCTCGCGCTGATTCAGGCTGGTGAGGCGGAATGGCGGCACATGCGGCGCGAAATGGCGCACCGGATGCGGATCGAATGTGGCGACGATGGCGGGCCGCCCCTCGGCGCGCGCCCAGTCCACCGCTTCTGCCACCACCTTCTGGTGTCCCAGGTGGAAGCCGTCAAAATTGCCCAGCGCCACGATCGCGCCGCGCAAGGCTTCGGGGATCGGATCGCGATGGGTCAGCCGCATGGACCGCGCTGGCTTTCGGGGCGCAGGTAGGTGACGAAATCATAGGGCGGCCAATTGTCGCTGGCGGGATGCCGCGCGCGCGCGGTTTCCACCCATTCAACGGGCGAGAGCGCATCCATGAACACGTCGCCCTGCGTATCCTCATGCACTTCGGTGATTTCCCAGCGGGAGGCGAGGTCTGCCATCAGCGTGAATATCTCGCCCCCGCCGATGACCGAGAAATCGCCCGGTCCGGCAAGCTCCAGCGCCTGTTCCATGCTGTTGGCTGTGAGCGCCCCCTCGGCCTTCCAGTCAGGATCGCGGGTGAGCACGATATGCGCGCGGCCGGGCAGCAGGCCGGGCAGGCTGTCAAAGGTCTTGCGGCCCATCACCATCGGCATGCCGGTGCCACTGCGGCCCATCGTCAGCCTCTTGAAGCGCTTCAGGTCCTCGCTGATCGCCCACGGCACGTCGCCATCTCTGGCGATGCAGCCATTGGTCGCGCGTGCGACGATGAACAGGACTTCGCGGTCCGCCGCCTGGTCCATCATCCTGCCCTTTCAGCCGACACGCGTGACATGGCCCATCTTGCGCCCCGCGCGTGCCTCTGCCTTGCCATACAGGTGCAGATGCGCCCTGGGGTCGGACAAATGGCCGACCACGTCCAGCGCCTGTGCGCCGATCAGATTATCCATGCTGATGGTGGCGGCAACGCTGGCGGTATCGCCCAGCGGCAGGCCGCAGATCGCGCGCACGTGGTTTTCAAACTGGCTGGTGACCGCGCCCTCGATTGTCCAGTGGCCGGAATTGTGCACGCGCGGGGCCATTTCATTGAACACCGGGCCGACCGACGTGGCGAAGAATTCCATCGTCATCACGCCTACGTAATCCAGCGCCTCGGCGGCCTTCTGGGCCAGCTCGCGCGCGTCATCGATCTGCGCGGCGACGATATCGGGCGCGGGCAGTTCGCAATGCGCCAGAATGCCATTGTCATGCACGTTGCGGGTGGAATCCCAGAACCGCACCTCGCCCGTGCGGCTGCGCACCAGGATGACCGAGAATTCGCACTCGAAATGGACCAGACCTTCATAGACCAGCCCGCTTTCGGGCACGCGCACGCCGGCGCCATCGGCGGGTGAGGCGATCTTCCACTGGCCCTTGCCGTCATAGCCATCGCGCCGTGTCTTCATGATGCCCGGTGCGCCGACCCTGGCGATGCCGTCGGCCATCTCGTTATCATGATCGATGGCGGCATAGGGTGCAGGCTTGCCGCCCAACTGCTCGACAAAGCGCTTTTCGCGATAGCGATCCTGCGCCACTTCCAGCGCCAGAGTGCCGGGTGCCAGCAGGCCGCCGGACAGCGCCGACAGCGGGGCCACCGGCACATTCTCGAATTCATAGGTGACCACGTCGCAGGCCTGCGCAAAGTCCTGCATCGCTTCGCGGTCATGCCAGGCGGCACTGGTGAAGCGGGCGGAGACTTCGGCGGCCACGCTGTCCTTCTCCGGCGCATAGATGTGCACGCGGTAGCCAAGCTGGGCGGCGGCCATGGAGATCATCCGGCCAAGCTGTCCGCCGCCGAGAATCCCGATTGTCGCACCTGCGGGGAGGGCGGTGAAGCTCATGTGTGCTGTGCCCTATTTGTCCGAAGGAGTCTCGGCCACGGTGCCGGTCTGCGCCGCGCGCCAGTCCTGCAGCCGCCGGGCCAGCGCATCATCGGAAAGCGCCAGAATGGAGGCGGCGAGCAGGCCGGCATTGGTTGCCCCTGCCTCGCCAATCGCCAGCGTGCCGGTGGGAATGCCCGCGGGCATCTGCACGATCGAAAGCAGGCTATCGAGACCCGACAGCGCGCGCGACTGGATCGGCACGCCCAGCACGGGCAGGTGGGTCAGCGCGGCAATCATGCCCGGCAGATGCGCCGCGCCGCCTGCGCCGGCGATAATCACCTTGAAGCCATCATCCGCCGCGCCCTTGCCAAAGGCGTGCAGCCTGTCCGGCGTGCGGTGGGCGGAAACGATCCGGTCATCATGCTCCACGCCAAGCTGGTCCAGCACCCTGGCGGCGCATTTCATGGTCGGCCAGTCAGACTGGCTGCCCATTACGATTGCAACTGGCGGGGACATGGTCTGTTACCGATCCTTCAAGTAATGCCGTTCACCCGGCTGCATGGCGTCATCGAAGTCGTAGACGATTGGCTGGCCGGTGGGAATCTCCAGCCCGGTGATTTCATCATCTGAAATTCCCGACAGGTGCTTCACCAATGCGCGCAGAGAATTGCCATGCGCGGAAACCAGCACCGTCTCGCCGCTGGCCAGCACCGGCAGGATTTCCTCCTGCCAATAGGGCAGCACGCGCTCGATCGTCAGCTTCAGGCTTTCGGTGGCGGGGATATCGATCCCGGCATAGCGGAAATCGCCCGACAGATCGAATTGCCCGCCCGCTTCCAGCGGCGGCGGCGGAACGTCAAAGCTGCGGCGCCAGATCAGCACCTGCTCATCGCCGTGCTTCTCCGCCGTTTCGGCCTTGTTGAGGCCGGTCAGCCCGCCATAGTGCCGTTCATTCAGGCGCCAGTCCTTGGTTTCGGGAATCCACAGCCGCCCGCAGGCTTCCAGCGCCAGATGCAGCGTCTTGATCGCGCGCAGCTGCACGGAAGTGTAGGAGCGCGTGGGCAGCAGGCCCTTTTCGGCCAGCAACGCGCCCGCCGCAATGGCCTCGGCCACGCCCTGCTCGGTCAGGTCCACATCCCACCAGCCGGTGAAGCGGTTTTCCAGGTTCCACTGGCTCTGGCCGTGGCGCACAAGGATCAGGGTCGGCACGTATCGGGCTCCTTCATAGGGGAGCGCCACCCGTTAGCTTTTCGATTCGCAATTGGGAAGGGGCAGGCGGCCCCAGGCCAACCCGAAGCCATCGGGCATCACGGGGTCTTGTCGTCTGCTCCAGAGTCCCCGGTGCGGGTCCCGGCACTATCCCCGGCACTATCGAGCGCCTTCGCCTGCGCCTTGCGGCGGCGCAGATTCTCTCGCAGCTTGGCGGCAAGGCGCTCTTCGCGCGTCGGAGTTTTGCGCGGGGACGTTTTTTCGGTGCCGGTCATGGGCGCACCCTTGCCGCCAAAGCGGCCATGTCTCAAGAGTGCGTCTCAAGAGTGCGTCTCAAGAGTGCGTCTCAAGGGTGCGTCTCAAGTGGCAGCATGCAAACCCGCCTTGACTTTCACTGCCCCCGCGACAATAGCGCGCGCCTGCCTCCGAAGACGGAGTTTTCGCAGGCGAAATGGCATGCTGCTGTAGCTCAGTGGTAGAGCGCACCCTTGGTAAGGGTGAGGTCGAGAGTTCAATTCTCTCTAGCAGCACCATTTCCCCCACTCCTCCCGCATTGCCGCCCGCCGCGCCGACACCCGCTTTGGCGCCTTGCCAGAAGCAGGTGTATTGTGCTTATAGAGCACCATGCCAGAGGACAAACTCACCCAGCTCGATCCCGCCTATGTCACCGTGATGCGGATTCAGGCGGTGCTCACTGCGATTCCTTTCGTGATCGGCGCGCTTGTGGGAGAGATCGGCGGCATGCTGATGTCCGGCGCTTTTCTGGTGCCGGTGGTGCTGGTGGCCGTGTTCCTGATCCTGATGGTGCCGCTGCGCCGCTTCAACGCGCGCGGATATGACATGGCCGATGATCGCCTGCGCGTGGTGCGCGGGCTGCTGTTCCGGTCGGACACGGTGGTGCCGTTCAGCCGGGTGCAGCATATCGATGTGGAACAGGGCCCGCTGGAACGCGCCTTCGGCATTGCCCGGCTGGTGCTGCATACGGCGGGAACGCATAATGCCTCCGTCACCCTGCCCGGCCTTGCTTATGACGATGCCGCCGCCATGCGCGAGGCGATCCGCGCCCACGTCAAGCGCGAGACGATGTGAACGACACTGCAGCAGAGATTGAGGCTGCCGGCGAGGCTGCCGGCCCAGGCTGGCAGCGCACCCATCCGCTGGCGATAGTGGCCAGCGGCCTGCGCGGGCTGCAACAATCGATCCTGCCGATTGTGGCGGTGATGTTCGGATCGCGCAGCATGGACAATGCCGCATGGATTGTCCCGCTGTTTGCAGGCGGCATTATCGCCATAAACCTTGCCGTCGCATGGCTGACTTGGCGGCGCGTGCGCTACTGCGTCGGGGCCAATGACATTCGCGTGGAGAAGGGGCTGATCAGCCGCTCTGCCCGCGCGGTTCCTTATGAGCGCATTCAGGATGTGAGCCTGGAACAAAAGCCCATTCCGCGCCTGCTCGGCCTGGTGGAGGTACGATTCGAGACGGGTGCGGGCGGCAAGGACGAACTGCAGCTGGCCTATGTCAGCAAGGATGAAGGCGAGCGCCTGCGCGATGTGGTGCGCGACCTGCGCGACGGTGTGGCTGATGGTGTGGCGGCTGGCGTGGCCGATGGCGGGCAGGATATTGCAACTGGCGCAGCGGGCGAAGCGGGACCGTCCGGGCAAAGCGAACGCAGCAAGCAGCTATTCGCCATGGGTCCGCGCCGGCTGCTGTTGCTGGGCCTGTTCGAATTTTCGCTGATCGCCATTGCCGTGCTGGGCGGCGCGGCACAGCAGCTCGATTTCCTGCTGCCGTTCAACCTGTGGGACGTGGGCGAGTGGCAGCATCTGGTTTCCGGCCCCGGCGCATGGCTGATGCGACTGGGCTGGGCGGCGCAGATCGTTGGCATGGCCATCGCCATTGCGGTGCTGGGCGTGGTGGGGCTGGGCACAGGCGTGCTGCGCACCTTCCTGCGCGACTGGGATTTCCGCCTCGACCAGACGCCCAAGGGCTTCCGGCGGCGGCGCGGACTGCTGACCAAGACCGATGTGGTCATGCCTGCGCACCGCGTTCAGGCGATTACCGTGGGCACCGGCCTGCTGCGGCGCGTCTGGGGCTGGCACAGCCTGTCCTTCGTCAGCCTGGCGCAGGATGCCAAATCGGCCAATCACGTGGTTGCCCCGCTGGCCCAGCTGGAGGAGATCGCGCCGATTGCCGAGGCTGCCCATTTCACCCTGCCCGCTGCCGATGCGGACTGGCACAGACCAAGCCGCAAATACCGGCTGGACAAGGCGCTGATGGGGGCCATTCCTGCCGCATTGGCCGGCAGTGCGGCGCTGGTATTCATTCCCTCTGTTCTGCCCGGACTGGCGCTGTTCGGCCTTGCCGGTTTCATCATCGCGCAGCAGCATTTCCTGTGGCTGCATGAACGCCATGCGCTGGATGCGCGGCAGATCATTTCGCGGCGCGGCTGGCTGGTGCCAAGGCTCCAGATCGCCAATCGGGTGAAGTTGCATTCGGTGGAGATTGCGCAGGGGCCGATTTCCCGCAGGCGCGGCTATGCCGATCTCAAGTTCGGGTTGGCCGGGGGCAGTTTTGCCTTCCACGGCCTGTCGATTGCAGAGGCGCAGGCGATGCGCGCTGCGGTCCTCGATTCCATTGCCTCTGTCGATTTCTCAAGACTTCCGCGCTGATTGAACCGAGCTGACAGGGCCATCGCCATAAGGCCATCTTGCTAAGATCGCGCCCTGCGGCCATTGCACTGCGATGCAATTCCTGTCCGACAATGCAGCACGCGTGCACCCTGCGGTGTGGGAGGCCATGAAGGCCGCCGACGCTCCCGATTCGCCCTATGACGGCGATGCGTTGAGCCAGCGGCTGGATGCGGTGTTCTCCGATCTGTTCGGGCGTGAATGCGCGGTGCTGTGGGCCAGCACCGGCACGGCTGCCAATTGTCTGGCGCTGGCGACGATGGTGCAGCCGCACGGCGGGGTGATCTGTCACCGCGAATCGCATATCGAAAGCGATGAATGCGGCGCGCCTGGTTTCTACCTTCACGGGGCCAAGCTGCTGCTGGCAGACGGCACCGGGGCCAGGCTGACGCCTGACAGCATCGGCGCAGTGCTGGCGGGCATTACCCGCGGCATTCACCAGGTGCAGGCGCACGCCATCTCCATCACGCAGGTGAGCGAATACGGGCTGACCTATGCACCGCAGGAACTGACGGCGATTGGCGAGCTGGCGCGCGAACATGGCCTTGGCCTGCATATGGACGGCGCGCGCTTTGCCAATGCGGTGGCTTATCTCGGCTGCTCGCCCGCGCAGGCAGCTGGCCCGGTCGACGCGCTCAGCTTCGGCTTCACCAAGAATGGCGGCATGGACGCAGAGGCGATCGTGTTCTTCGATGGCGAACAGGCCGATCTGGCCCGCTGGCGGCGCAAGCGGGCAGGCCACCTCCATTCCAAGGGCCGCTTTCTGGCGGCGCAGATTCTGGCGCTGCTGGAAGGCGGATTGTGGCTGCAACTGGCGCGCGCGGCCAATGATGCGGCAGCGCACATCGCTTCGGGCGCAGGCGAACGCCTGCTGCACGCCCCGCAGTCGAACGAGCTGTTCATGCGCATGAATGCGGATGAGCGCGCGGCGCTGCGGGCGCAGGGTTTTGCCTTTTACGACTGGGACGATGCGAGCGTGCGGCTGGTCACCAGCTGGGATACGCGCGGCGAAGATGCGCAGGCGCTGGCCACGGCAATCGCCGCGCTATGAGCCTTTCCCCGCAGTTGCATCACCGCCGCAGGCACGCGCTGCTGCGCCCTGAAGTGGCGATACCCTTCCTGCTGGTGGCGCTGATCTGGGGATCGACCTGGCTGGTGATCAAGGATCAGCTGGGGGCGGCACCGCCCAGCTGGTCTGTCGCCTACCGGTTTGCCATCGCCACGGCGGGGATGGCCCTGCTGGCTGCGCGGCAGGGCACGGGTTTTCGCATGACGGCGAGCGGCCATCTGTTTGCACTGGGCATCGGCCTGTCGCAGTTCTTTGGCAATTTCAACTTCGTCTACCGCGCCGAACTGCACCTGACATCGGGCATAGTGGCGGTGCTGTTTGCGCTGCTGATGGTGCCCAATGCTCTGCTGGGGCGGGTGTTTCTGGGCGTGACTGTTACCGGGCGCTTCCTGATCGGCACGGTCATCGCGCTGGGCGGCATCACTCTGCTGCTGGCGCATGAGAGCATGGCGATGGACCCTGGCACCAGTATCGAGCTGGGGCTGGTGTTCACCGTGCTGGGCATTCTGGCCGCCTCCATCGCCAATGTCATGCAGGCCAGCGAGACCGCCCGCAAACAGCCGATAGTCCTGCTGCTCGCCTGGGCGATGGCGTGGGGCACCTTGTTCGATATCACGCTGGCGTGGTCGGTATCCGGGCCGCCGGTGATTCCGGTGGAGCCGCGCTATTGGGCCGGCGTTGCCTATCTGGGCCTGATCGGGTCGGTGGTCACCTTTCCGCTCTATTTCAAGCTGATCCGCGATCTGGGACCGGGCCGCGCGGCCTATAATGGCGTGCTGGTGCCGGTGGTGGCGATGGCGCTGTCCACCGTGTTCGAGAATTACCAGTGGTCGCGGCTGGCGATTGCCGGTGCGGTGTTGGCGCTGCTCGGCATGCTGGTGGCGCTCAGGGGGCGCCAGATCGACTGATCGCCGCCTGGACCTCCGCCTGAATAGCTGCCAGCCCCTCACGATATGTCGGGAATTGGAGCTTCCAGCCCAGCACGCGCTTCGCCCGGCCATTCGCCACCCGGCGGTTCTCCAGATAGAATCCGCGCGCCATCGGGGACAGATCTGCCTCCTCCAGCGATTGCAGCGGCGGCGGCTCCACCCCCATCAACCGGCAGGCATGTTCGATCACCGCATTCTGGCTGCACGGCAGGTCGTCGGACAGATTATACGCGCCCGCCGGGGCGTCGCCCGTCATCGCCGCCACAACGCCGCTGGCGATATCGGCCACGTGCACGCGGCTGAACACCTGTCCGGGAATGGCGATCCGGTGCGCCTTGCCGCTGGCGATGCGCTCAAACGCGCTGCGGCTCGGACCATAGATGCCGGGCAGGCGGAACACGCGCGCGCCAAGATCCAGCCAGCGCGCATCGGCCTGCGCCCGCGCGCTGCGCCTGCCGGTGCCGGTGGGCGCGCTTTCATCCACCCATGCGCCATCGGTATCGCCATAGACTCCGGTGGAGGACAGATAACCCAGCCATTTGCCCGGTAACTTGTCGCCATAAGCATCCAGCACCGGGTCGCTGCCCGCCGATGGCGGCACGCTGGACAGCACGTGGCTGGCCCTTGCCAAAGCCGCTGCCACCGCCGCCGGATCGGCGAAATCGACATTGCCCGCACTGCCGGTCGCATCGACATGCCAGCCGCTTTGGCGCATGGTATCGGCGATGTAGCCCGCGCTATAGCCGAGGCCAAAAATGAACAGTTGAGCCATGTTGCGCGTTCTACTCACTGGACGGCGCAGCGAAAGGACCTAAATCGCAGCTTATGGATATTGCACGCACCCCTTCGAACCCTGATGGCAACCCCGAAATGGCCGATGCTGCCACCGGGCCAAAGGCGCCGGTCACCATTCGCCGCGAGGATTACAGGCCCTTCGCCTGGCTGGTGCCCGAAGTCGCGCTGGATTTCACGCTGGGACTGGACGAGACGCTGGTGGAGGCGCGGCTGGCGGTTTCTCGCAACCCTGCGGCACAGGCCGATCCGGTGCTGCGCCTGAATGGGGACGGGCTGTCACCGATAGAAGTTCGCGTGGATGGCGAAGCGGTGAACAGCTGGGTGATGGAGGGGGCCGACCTGCTCGTCACCCTGCCCGGCAATGCGCATAACGTGCAGATCACCACCCGGCTGGCACCATCGGACAACACGCAGCTGATGGGCCTCTATGCCTCCAGCGGAATGCTGTGCACCCAGTGCGAGGCGGAGGGCTTCCGCCGCATCACCTTCTTCCCGGACCGGCCCGATGTGCTGTCCAACTACCGGGTGCGGATGACGGGCGACAAGGCGCTGTTCCCCGTGCTGCTGTCCAACGGCAACTGCACCGATACCGGCACGCATGACGACGGCACCCATTGGGCCGAGTGGCACGATCCCTGGCCCAAGCCGTCTTACCTGTTCGCGCTGGTGGCGGGCGACCTTGTGGTCAACAAGGACAGCTTCACCACCATGAGCGGGCGCAAGGTCGATCTGGGCATTTACGTGCGCGACGGGGATCTGGACCGCACCGCCCATGCGATGGAATCGCTCAAGCAGTCGATGCTGTGGGACGAGCGCGTGTTCGGCCGCGAATATGACCTCGATACGTTCAACATCGTCGCCGTGTCCGATTTCAACATGGGCGCGATGGAGAACAAGGGCCTCAACGTCTTCAACACCAAATATGTGCTGGCCGACGCAGAAACCGCCACCGATGGCGATTATGACGGCATCGAAGGCGTTATCGGCCACGAATATTTCCACAACTGGTCGGGCAACAGGGTGACCTGCCGCGACTGGTTCCAGCTGAGCCTGAAGGAAGGCTTCACCGTGCTGCGCGATCAGCTGTTCAGCCAGGACATGGGCAGCGAGCCGGTCAAGCGGATAGAGGATGTGCGGGTGTTGCGCGGGGTGCAGTTTCCCGAGGATTCAGGCCCGCTGGCGCATCCCATCCGGCCCGATTCCTATCGAGAGATCTCCAACTTCTACACCGCCACCGTCTATAACAAGGGCGCAGAAGTGATCCGCATGATGCGCTCCATGTGCGGAGAGCAGGCCTTCAGGAAGGGTTGCGACCTGTATTTCGATCGGCATGACGGGGAGGCCGCGACCTGCGAGGACTTCATCAAGGCGATGGAGGATGGCGCCGGGCTGGACCTGGCGCAGTTCCGCCTGTGGTATTCGCAGGCCGGCACGCCGCGCGTATCGATCAGGATGGAGGCGGAAGGCGATGAGGTGGTGCTCCACCTGTCGCAGGACATTCCCGCAACCCCCGACCAGCCGACCAAGCAGCCCATGCCGATCCCGCTGCGCATCGCGCTGTTCGACCGGGCAACCGGCGCACATGGCGGCGAGCAGCTGATCGTGCTGGACAAGGCGCAGGACAGCTTCCGCTTCAAGGGAGTTTCGAGTGAGCCTGTCCTGTCGGTCAACCGCGGCTTTACCGCGCCGGTGGCGATCGAGAACCAGACCTCGGCAGAGGATCTGGTGTTCCTGGCCGCGCATGACGATGATCCCTTCGCCCGCTATGAGGCGATGCAGGAACTGGTCGTCACCCACCTCAAGGATGCCGTGGGCGGAAACCTGTCGGAACAGGATCGCCAGACCGGGCGCGAAGCCATTGGCCGGGCGCTGGCAGCGGTGCTGGCAGATGACCGGCTGGATGATCTGATGCGCGGCGAACTGCTGATTTTGCCGAGCAACACCTATCTGGCCGAACAGATGCTGATCGCCGATCCGGGCGCCATCCATCATGAACGCCAGGGCCTGCGCGCATGGCTGGGTGAGCAGCTGGAGGCGGAATTCGTCGCCCTGCACGATCGCGCCAGCGCGGTTCCCTTCAGCCTTGATGCCAGGGCTCGTGGGGCTCGAAAGGTGAAGACACAGGCGCTGGTCTATATGGCCAGCGGCAATCCCGATCTCGCCGCGCAGATGGCAGCCGGGCAATATGATGCGGCGGATAACATGACCGACCGTCAGGGCGCGCTGATGGTGCTGGCGGGGCTGCAAAGCGCGCAACGCACGCACAAGCTGCTCGATTTCTACAACCGCTATCATGACAATGAACTGGTGATCGACAAGTGGTTCGCCATTCAGGCCGGTTCGCTGCATCCGCAGGTGCTGGCGCATGTGAAGGCGCTGGCGGATCACCCGCAATTCACCCTGAAGAACCCCAACCGCGTACGCTCGCTGTACATGGCCTTTGCCGCCAATCCGCACGGCTTCCATGCCGAGGATGGCGAGGGCTACCGGATGATCGCGGACCTGATCCTGGCGCTCGACCCGCTCAATCCGCAGACGGCGGCGCGCTTCGTCCCGCCGCTTGGCCGGTGGCGGCGAATCGAGCCGGGCCGCGCGGCGCTGATGCGCGGCGAGCTGGAGCGTATTGCGGCGGCGGATAATCTGTCACGCGATACGCATGAACAGGTGGCCCGCAGCCTTGGCTGATCTTGGCGTACCTCCTGTCGAGGTGATTCGCAGCGCCGCGCTGGCCGGGTTGCCGCATGGCTTTCTGGGCCGCATCGGCGGGGTCAGCCAGGGCGCGGTGGCCGGATTGCAGGTCGGCTTCAACGCGGGCGATGACGATGTGCATGTGGCGCAAAACCGCCGCCGCGCGCTCGATGCCGTCTGCCCCGGCGCGCAGCTGGTTACGGTGAAGCAGGTCCATTCCTCGCGCGCCGAGACCGCGACTGCTCCGTGGGCAGAAGACGAGCGGCCCGAGGTCGATGCCATCGTCACCAGCACGCCCGGACTGGCGCTGGCCATCGTGACGGCGGATTGCGCCCCCGTGCTGCTGGCAGACCGAGAGGCGGGCGTGATCGGCGCGGCCCATGCCGGCTGGCGCGGCGCGCATGGCGGGGTGCTGGAGGCAACCGTCAGGCGGATGGAGGAGCTGGGCGCCGTTGCCGGGCGAATCCACGCCACCATCGGTCCGTGCATTGCCCAGGCCAGTTATGAGGTGGGTTATGACCTGCGCGAGAAATTTGACGACAAGGACGCGCATTTCTTCACTCTGGGCAGGCCGGGCAAGTGGCAGTTCGACCTTGAATCCTATGTCGCCGCGCGGCTGGAATCGCGCAAACTGGGGCGCGTGGAGAAGCTTGGGCTGGACACATATGGCGATGAGCAGCGGTTCTTTTCGCACCGCCGATCGGTGCATAAGCACGAGCCGACATATGGCCGCCAGTTCTCCATCATCGCCCTGCCGGGCTAGCCACAAAGTGCCCGCCTGTCACATTAGCGCCAAAAGGCGGGTTGGCAGGGGCGATTTGCTCGTCTATCAGCCGCGCCAAGTCGCCGCCCCGGGGCCCCGTTCGGCGCGCGGCTGGTCAGAATTCTTTTCGCGTTGTCCGGCAGCTTTTTGCAGGGGCAAACGGGCAGGCAAGGCAAGGTAATGGCAACCACCACTGACACGGCGTTTACGGATGCAGCAGCCGAAGGCGGCGTGCGCCGTCGTGACTTCATCGAAATTGCTGCCGTCGCAACGGCGGGCGTTGGCGGGCTGATCGCGGTGCTGCCGCTGGTCAGCCAGATGGCACCGTCCAAGGACGTGCTGGCCGAAAGCACCACCGAACTGGATATTACCTCGCTCGAAGCGGGCCAGTCGATCAAGGCGGTGTTCCGCAAGCAGCCGGTTTTCGTGCGTCATCTGACGCCTGCGGAAATGCAGGCTGCCGATGCCGTTCCGGTTGACGATCTGCGCGATCCGCAGACGCTGGCTGAACGCACCATCGTGGGCCATGAGAACATTCTGGTGGTGATGGGCGTGTGCACCCATCTGGGCTGCGTTCCGCTGGGCGCTGCCGAGGGTGAGAACAAGGGCGAATTTGGCGGATACTTCTGCCCGTGCCATGGTTCGCACTACGACACGGCCGCCCGCATTCGCAAAGGTCCGGCCCCCAAGAATCTGGAAGTGCCGGCATACGAATTCACCTCCGATACGACACTCGTGATCGGTTGAGGCGAGAGATAGCGCAATGAGTTTTCCCTGGGCCAAGCAATACGAACCCACCAATCCGGTGATGAAGTTTCTCGATGAGAAGCTGCCTCTCCCGCGTCTGGTCTTCAATGCCGTGGGTGCCGGATATCCGGTTCCGCGCAATCTCTCCTACATGTGGAATTTCGGCGTTCTGGCCGGGTTCTGCCTCGTTCTGCAGATTGTCACCGGCGTTGTGCTGGCGATGCATTATGCCGCCAATGACGCAGTGGCCTTCAATTCGGTCGAACACATCATGCGCGACGTCAACTGGGGCTGGCTGATGCGTTATGCGCACGCCAATGGCGCCAGCTTCTTCTTCGTGGTGATCTACCTCCACCTGTTCCGCGGCTTCTTCTACTCTTCGTACAAGGCCCCGCGCGAAATGGTCTGGCTGATCGGCGTGGTCATCTTCCTGCTGATGATGGCAACCGGCTTCATGGGCTATGTGCTTCCCTGGGGGCAGATGAGCTTCTGGGGCGCCAAGGTGATTACCGGCCTGTTTGGCGCCATCCCGGTTGTGGGTGAGCCGCTGCAGATCTGGCTGCTGGGTGGCTATGCGCCGGACAATGCCGCGCTCAACCGCTTCTTCAGCCTGCACTTCCTGCTGCCCTTCGTGATCGCCGGCTGTGTGATCCTGCACATCTGGGCGCTGCATATTCCCGGATCTTCCAACCCCACGGGCGTGGAAGTGAAGAGCGAAAGCGACACGCTGCCTTTCCACCCGTATTACACGGCGAAGGACGGCTTCGGCCTGGGCGTTGCGCTGATCATCTACATGGCGTTCGTGTTCTTCATGCCGAATGCGCTGGGCCACCCGGACAACTATATCCCGGCCAACCCGCTCTCCACGCCTGCGCACATCGTGCCCGAATGGTACTTCTGGCCGTTCTACGCCATCCTGCGCGCCTTCACCTTTGACTTCATCCTGCCGGCCAAGCTGTGGGGCGTGCTCGCCATGTTCAGCGCGATCCTGGTGTGGTTCTTCCTGCCCTGGCTGGACAAGTCACCTGTTCGCAGCGGCCATTATCGCCCGTTGTTCCGCAAGTTCTTCTGGCTGCTGGTGGTCGACATGCTGATCCTGTTCTGGCTCGGCGGCGCCGCGGCGGAAGAGCCCTATGTGATGTTCAGCCAGATCGCGACCGCATATTACTTCCTGCATTTCCTTGTGATCCTGCCGATCATCTCTTCGATAGAGCGGCCGGAGCCCTTGCCCTTCTCGATTACCGAGGCTGTGCTGGGTGAGGACGACAAGGCAGTGCTGGGCGACAACGCCAAGCCGGCTGCTTGACGCGCGGGTTTAGGGGAAAGACGAGATCATGATCCGCCTTGTAGGAATTCTTGTTGGCCTGGGTTTCACCTTCGTGGTGCTGCTGGCTTTCGCGTTCGGTTTTGCGAACTGGGCTTCGGACGACACTCCGCCGACGGCAGAGAGCGTGTTCCATCTGGCCCCCAAGCATGTCGAGTTTGAGCATGACGGCCTGTTCCCCTCGTGGGACCTGGCGCAGCTTCAGCGCGGCTATCAGGTGTACAAGGAAGTGTGCAGCGCCTGCCACTCCCTCAACCAGATCGCCTTCCGCAACCTGTCGGAGCTTGGCTATAACGAGGATGAGGTCAAGGCTGAGGCTGCCAACTGGGTGGTTCCGGGCGTTGATCCCAACACCGGCGAAGCGTCCACCCGTCCGGGCACGCCGACCGATAATTTCCCGCGACCTTACGCCAATGACGTGGCGGCGCGTGCGGCCAACAACAACGCCATTCCGCCGGATCTTTCGCTGATGACCAAGGCGCGGCATCACGGCCCGGCCTATGTCTATTCGCTGCTGACCGGTTATCAGGAGCCTTCGGCGGAGCTGCTCGCCAGCTATCCCGAGGCTGCTCCGGCCACCGGCCTGCACCACAACCCGTATTTCGCCAATCTCAACCTGGCGATGGCGCCCCCGCTGACTGCCGATGGCCAGGTCACCTATGCCGATGGCACGGAAGCGAGCATCGACCAGATGGCGCAGGACGTGGCCGCTTTCCTGACATGGACCGCAGAGCCTTCGCTGGTGGAACGCAAGCGTGCCGGCTGGCCGGTTCTGGGCTTCCTGCTGTTTGCCACCATCCTGGCATGGCTGGCCAAGAAGCAGGTCTGGGCGAACGCCAAGCCGAAGCGCAAGGAAGACTGAGGTCCGGGCTTTGACCCGAGATGACCTCAAGACCCTGATCCGCACTGTCCCGGATTTTCCGGCCGCAGGTATCCAGTTTCGTGACATCACCACGCTCATCGCAGATGGGCGTGGTTTGTCCGCGACTATCGATCATCTTGCCCGGCTTGCCCCTCCCGGCACCGCCTCTGTCGCTGGCATAGAGGCGCGCGGCTTTATCTTCGGAACCGCTCTGGCAGCGCGTCTGGGCGTGGGCTTCATCCCCGTGCGCAAGGCCGGAAAGCTGCCGGTGGAGACAATCGGCCAGGACTATGCGCTGGAATATGGCGAAGCGCGGGTGGAGATCGATCCGACCCTGCTCAGCCCCGGCGAACAGGTGCTGCTGGTGGACGATCTGATCGCCACGGGCGGCACCGCCCTGGCCGCGGCGCAATTGTTGCGCCGGGCTGGCGCACGCTGCGATAACGCGCTGTTCGTGATCGATCTGCCCGAACTTGGCGGGGCCGACCGGTTGCGTGATGCCGGCATCGCTTCGCATGCGCTGATGGATTTTGCTGGCCATTAGGCAAGTTACGGGAAAGAACGTCGCGTTCGGACGTTTTGAACAACAGGCCCGTATGCGCTAGGCCTCTGACCGGAGCTTCATGGAACAACAGGCCTTCGTCATCGCCCTTGTCGGCATATTGGGAATCGGCGCGCAATGGGTTGCGTGGCGGACCGGCTGGCCCGCCATCGTGCTGATGCTGGCGGCGGGCTTCCTGGCCGGCCCAGCGCTGGGCATACTCGATCCGCAGGCAGCCTTTGGCGATATGCTGGTGCCGATGATCTCCATCGGCGTGGCGCTGATCCTGTTCGAAGGCGGGCTCAGCCTCGATTTTCGTGAATTGCGCAAATATGGCGGCGGCGTCTGGCGTCTGGTGATCATCGGCGTGCCGCTGGGCTGGCTGCTGGGATCGCTGGCGGGTTATTACGTGGCCGGGCTGGTGTGGCCGGTGGCCATCCTGTTTGCCGGCATATTGGTGGTTACCGGCCCCACGGTGGTGATGCCCTTGCTGCGGCAATCGACGGTGCAACAGCGCCCCGCCGCCTTGCTGAAATGGGAAGCCATCGTCAACGATCCCTTCGGCGCCTTGTGCGCGGTGATTGCCTACGAATATTTCCGCTATGTCGGCGATGGCGCCACGATGGTGGAAATCGTGCCGCCTCTGATCATCGCCGCGGTCATCGCCGGGCTGATCGGCTATGCGGCGGCATGGATTATCGCCTGGGCTTTCCCGCGCGGTTTCGTGCCCGAATTCCTCAAGGTGCCGGTGCTGCTGGTCGTGGTTGTCGGCGTCTTCGTGCTGTGCAACGCGATCGAGCATGAAGCTGGCTTGGTGGCGGTTACCGTCATGGGCATCGCGCTGGCCAACATGAATGTCGCCTCACTGCGCAGCATTCATCCCTTCAAGCAGAACATCGCCTTGCTGCTGGTGTCGGGCATTTTCATCCTGCTGTCCGCCAGCCTGGATTTTGCCCAGTTGCGCCAGTTTGAATGGCAGTTCGGCCTGTTCCTGCTCGCCCTGCTGTTCGTGGTGCGCCCGGCGACCGTGCTGATCAGTCTGGCATTCAGCAGCGTGCCGTGGAACGAGCGGCTGTTCCTCGCCTGGATCGCCCCGCGCGGTATCGTGCTGGTGGCCATCAGCGGCCTGTTCGCCCTGCGCCTGTCGGATCTGGGCTATGCTGATGGCTCGATCCTGATCGGCCTCAGCTTTGCGGTGGTGGTGACCACTATCGTGGCCCACGGCTTTACGATTAACATCGTCGCCAAATGGCTCAAGGTTCGTGGCGAATCGCGTCCTGGCCTGCTGATCGTCGGCGCCACGCCGTGGACCATTGCCCTGGCAAAACAGATGCACGGTATCAGCACGCCGGTAATGCTGGTCGATGCCAGCTGGCTGCGGCTCAAACCCGCACGCGCGGCGGGCATTCCCACCTATCACGGCGAAATCCTCAACGAAGCGACCGAACACAACCTCGATCTCACGCCCTTCAACGTGCTGATCGCCGCCACCGACAACGAGGCGTACAACACGCTCGTCTGTTCCGAATTCGCGCCCGAAATCGGCACCGATTCGGTGTACCAGCTGGGTGAGGGCGGCGATGATGGCGATCACCGCAAGATGCCCGCCAGCCTGCGTGGCCGCGCTCTGTTTGCATCGGGCTTCAGCGTCGCCGATGTGCACCAACGGCAGATGGAAGGCTGGGTCTTCCGCAAGACCAAGCTGTCCGATCATTTCGATATAGAAGATGCCAAGGGCGTTCTGCCCGAAGCCACCAATATGCTGCTGCTGGTAAAGCCCAACGGCCGCATGCGCTTTTTCACCCATGCCTCCGCGCCGGAGCCGCAGGCAGGAGATGTTGTCATCAGCTTCTCACCGCCAGGGAAGAAGGGCGAAGAAGAAAGTGCTGCCGCCAGAAGAGCCGCCAAGGCAGGCGCCGCAAAGGTGCAGACAGCATGATACAAAGGATGAGGAAGCAAGGCATGGATATCACCCCGGGCAAACTGATCATGATCAGCGCGGCGGCGTTGCTGGTATCGGCATGCGAACTGCGACAGGAAGGCGGCGGCGAGCCGGAACCGGCCACGAGCGGGCAGCCGGCAGACCCCGCGCCCACATCCACAGCCACCACCGTGATGGAAGAAACGCCCGCCGCATCGATCATTCGCGACGATGCCCGCCGGGAGGAACTGGCGACACCGGTGGAGGCGCTGAAAGTCACTGTTCCGCTGGGCAACAGCGGCAATGAACTGGGCGCGGATGCACAGCAGGTGCTGCGCGAAGTGCTTGAAAGCGATGCCCTGCGCGAAGGCTGGCCGGTGATCCTGCGCGGCCATACGGACAGTTCGGGCAATGACAGCGCCAATCTGCGCGCCTCACGCTCACGCGCAGAGGCCGTGGCCGCATGGCTGGTGGAACGCGGCGTGGATGATGAGCGAATCACGGTGATCGCCTTTGGCGAACAGAACCCGATTGCGCCCAATGCCCTGCCCAACGGCATGCCCGATGAAGCGGGCCGGGCGCGCAACCGCAGGGTGGAGATCGAAATTGCTCCCGAAACAGGTCCGGCACCCTCTTCTGCGCCGTAAGCCGATCAGGGCGCTTGACGAACCGCCCCTGCCGGTGGCAATCGCGGCGGCGAGCGGGCGGGTATAGCTTAGTGGTAAAGCACCAGCCTTCCAAGCTGGCTATGAGGGTTCGATTCCCTCTACCCGCTCCAGCCGCCTTTCCGCCAATGCCGCCTTCAGCCCGTCAGGCGGTGGTGTTCGGTGGCTTATGTCCGGTAGAAGGTCCCGCACAGTTCGGAGCGAACTCTCTGGACCAGGCCTCGAAGCGACCCGAACGCCACGCGAGCCACAGGACAAGGCCTCCCACGGCACTGCATACGACCAATGCCAGCAATGAGGCTTCTGGACCGAATGCGCCGCCTGTGAGCCAATCTGGAAACTGGTCGCTTGCGGTGCTGACGGCCATCGCCCCGCCAAAGTCTCCGCCTGAAACAGCGGCGCCGAAGATATAGCCCTGGGTGAAGTTCCATCCTGCGTGGACGCCAATCGAAACCCACAGGCGACCGGTCAACACGTAGAATGCGCCGAGCAGCAATCCACCTTCGATGGCGACGCAAATGCCTGGAAGAAGTGTCGCGCCCGGATTGGCAAGATGACCGGCGCCAAACAGCAGCATCGAGACTGCCAAAGCCGGCCAGGGACCGACACTGCGCCATAGCAGCCGCAGGATGACTCCCCGAATGAGGACTTCCTCCAGAATGCCGGATTCAATCGCCAGCCCGGCACCGCGCCAGGCGGGCGCGAGGCCCTGGAAGGACATGTCATAAAGGCCTGTGCCAATCAGAATGCCCATAACTGAACTGAACAGGGCCAGCCCGATGGCCAGACCCGCGAGGAGACCCATCGGCGCCGATGCCAAAGCAATTTCGCTGGGTGCGCGCGCTTCACCAATTCTCACGAGCAGGGCGTAACAGCTCAGGACAATAACCGCGCCTGCGCCATGCGCCAGGAATTGAAAGCCTGGCTGATCCGGCAGTGCATTCGATAGCCATTCTGAAGCGAGTCCGAAGGGGATCATTACGGCAAAAATCAGGATGACAATCCAGACAAGTGCCCGTGCCCAAAGCCACCTGCCCGGGCGCAGAATCCGCTGATTGCCCAAAACTGGCTGAATACCAAATTGCAGTCCAAACATTGCGGGTCCTCGACCTTTGTCCTGGCTACTTGCTTTTGTCGGCGACCTGCCGGTCACATTCAGATTGTAGGCTGGCCCTTGATCGAGGTTCAGAATCTGCAGGCAACGCCAACAAGGGCTGGTTGGCGCTGGCAATGACTGCGCCTGTTTCCCGCTTGCGTGAAGCGATATTCGACACGGGCATTGGCGTGCTGGCTGATCGCGTGTTCACGCCCGGCGCTGGCGTGCCATCCGTTGAGGTCCGAAAAGTCGACCAGCCGGATCAGAGTCCAAGGGCGGTAAGGTCAGGATAGTCGACCGGGCGCGGCCCTTCGGGCCACAGGAGTCTGCGGTCCGCCTGGTCAATGGGATGTTCGTTGATGCTGGCAATCCGGATTTCCATCAGGCCATCTGCGTCAAACTGCCAGTTCTCGTTGCCATAGGCGCGAAACCAGTTGTTGCTGTCATCGTGATATTCATAGGCGAACCGCACTGCAATCCGGTTGCCGGCATGCGCCCAAACCTGCTTGACCAGGCGATAGTCCAGTTCGCGCGCCCACTTGCGGGTGAGCAGGGCCACAATGGCATCGCGGCCCGTTACAAATTCAGCGCGGTTCCGCCACCTGCTGTCCGGCGTATAGGCCAGGGCAACGCGCGCGGGATCGCGGCTGTTCCACGCGTCTTCGGCCATACGCGCCTTCTGGGCGGCGGTTTCATCGGTGAAAGGCGGGAGTGGAGGACGGCTCATCAGGGTTTCCTTTCCAACTTTGCAATCAGGGCGGCATTTTCTGCCTCAATGGTTTCGATGCGCGCTTCCAGCCTGCTGACGGTTTCGGCCACATCTGCCGCATCGATCTTTATCGGTATATGCTGCGGGCAATTGATGTCCCATGCCTCTACCTCGAACAGGATCGCCTGTTCGGCCCTTGCGCGGTAATCTTCCGGCAGAAGCTGTTCGATCAGTACCGCATCGTCGGTGATCACCCGCGCGCGGCCCCAGATCTTGATACGGCGGCGATGCGCATAATCCATCAAGAACAGGAACGCCTTGTCGTTCTCGGCCAGATTGCCGGCTGAGATATACTGCCTGTTGCCGGTGTAATCGGCAAAGGCGAGGGTGGCTGGACCGATCAGGCGAATGAACCCCCTGGGGCCGCCCCGATGCTGCGCATAGGACTGACCTTCGGCATTGGCGGTGGCCAGATAGGCCGTATCGACGGCGGCGATAAAGTCAGCCAGCTCGTCGGTAATCCGGGTGCGAAAACCGCCCCGGTCTTCCATCCGGGCATAGCTGGCCCGCGAACCGCGCGCCGTCTGCAAGGCTTTGACGGCGGGTGTGAAGGCAATGTCGCTTGCGGGTTTCATGGGTTTCTCTCTGGCGCAGGGCAGGATGGGCGGGCACCGGTGGACGGGGACGACCGGTGCCCGCTTCCCGACAGGTCAGGCAGCCTGACGGGCGTCGACGACGGGAAAGTCGATTTCGGTCTGAAACACTTCGTTGAAATAGTTGGTCCAGGTGTTGAGCGCGACATGCTGGACGATCTCGATGATCTGCCCATCGCTGTAGCCGGCAAGGCGAACCGCGGCAAAATCGGCGTCAGTGATATGCCCACGATCCACTGCCACCCTGGCAGCGAAACGGACGGCAGCATCGGCCTTGGGATCATTCGATCCACCGGCCCGGTTGGCGGCAATCTCAGCATCGTCCAGCATGGCGAGGTTCTTGCCCAGATAGGTGTGCGCCGACAGGCAATAATTGCACCCGTTCACCTGGCCGATTGCAAGCGCGATCCGCTCACGGGTTGCGGCCGGAAGGGCGCCCTTGTTGAGCGCGCCGGACATGGCCAGATATCCTTCGAGTGCCTGGGGGCTGATCGAGCTCAGACGAAACATGTTCGGCGCGGAGCCAAGCTGCTTCGCGACCGCTTCCAGCAGAGGCTGTGACTTTGCCGGTGCATCAGCGATCGAAGCGGGTTGAGGGATACGGGACATTGAAAGGTTCCTTTCTGGTTGGCGGCTGGGGATCGGCCGGTGCAGGCTAGATAGTAGGTTGCGAAATCATGAAGTATCCCTGATGATTGGAAACAACCCTTCCGGTTTATGGAATATTGAATGGATCGATTTGAAGCCATGAGATCGCTTGTCGCGTCAGTCGACGGCGGCAGCCTGTCCGCAGCATCCCGGTCATTGGGCGTGCCACTGCCCACGGTGAGCCGGCGCGTGTCAGACCTTGAGGCTCACCTTGGTGCGCAGCTTGTCGTGCGCACCAGTCGCAAGCTTATACTGACCGATGTGGGCCACGCCTTCGTGGCCACTTGCCGGCGTGTGCTGGACGAACTCGATCAGGCCGAGCGCGCTGCCACGGGTGAATACCGCACGCCGCGCGGAGACCTGCTGATCACGGCGCCAGTCATGTTCGGGAGGCTGCACGTTGAGCCTGTCGTGCTCGACTTTCTCAATGACTTTGCCGAAATCAACGTGCGCTTGAGACTTGCGGATTACATTGTCGATCTGGTTGAAAACCAGGTGGATCTGGCCATCCGGATTGGCCAGTTGCCTGATAGCAGCCTGGTCGCAACCAGGCTGGGTGCCGTGCGCTGGATCACCTGTGCCAGTCCCGCCTACCTCGCCGAACGTGGAATCCCGCAGAGCCTTGCTGATCTGGACCAGCATGATTGCATCTCCTTCGACAGGCTCTACTCCACGGACAGCTGGACCTTTCAAAAGGGCACTGAGATCGTTGCTGTGCCCTTCAGCCCGCGCTTTGCTGTCAACACTGCAACCGGCGCGCTCGATGCCGCACTTGCAGGGGCAGGTATTGCCCGCGTCCTGTCCTATCAGGCGGCCGGCGCAATTGCCGATGGGCGGCTGGTTCCCGTGATGGAGGATTATCAACTTGAGCCGCTACCGGTGCACCTGGTGCATGCCGGTCAGACCATTGTGCCCCTGAAGCTCAGAGCCTTTACCGATTTTGCCATACCTCGGCTGAAGTCCGGCCTGAGGGCTGTTGAACAGACGCTCGACCACAAGGGGCTGGCCTGAAATCCTGTCCGCATCTATTGCGAATAGTTGTCAATAGCGATAATTGCTGTCATCACTCCCCTTCGTTTGTCAGATTGAGATGCGGGAGTTGAAGAGGCGCGATGTATCTTTCGCAATTGTCGATTGCCGAACGCTATCTTTCGGCCTCGCTGGCGGCATCGATTCCGGCGCTGCTGACGATTGCCTTTGCTCTGGCACTCAGGCCTGCGGGCGTTGTCGGCACACAGAGCGCCACGCTCACCACCTTTTCGATTACCGCCCCGGTTCCCGCTTCGCAGACTGAGGCACCGCCGCATGCTGACAAGCCAAAGCCAGCCAGAGGCGCGGCTGCGGATGGGCAGGCGGCCCCGCTCGCGGTGCATCTGCCAGAGCCTGTACCGACACCTTTTGCCATTCCACTCAGCCGGTTACCGGCCGTCAGCCTGGCCATTTCCCCGGCCCCAACGCAATCGGCGCGCGATATCCCCGCAGCCGATGCGGGCGTTCCTTCGGCATCGCCAGCCTCCGGCGAGGGGCAGGGCAATGCCCGTGGCGGCACGTCCGGCACCGCCGGGCAAGATGCTGTGGATGCCTATGCGCAGGCGGTGTTGCGCAAGATTCGCGCGAAGCAGGTCTATCCAAGCTGGCTGTCACGCCGTGGCCGCAGCGGCACAGTCCTGGTTGAGATCCGTATCGACGGCAGGGGCCATCTGGCGGGAATGACGGTGATCGACGGATCGCAAGAGGCGGATATTGACGAGCTGGCACTCAGCCATATCCGCGCGGCAGGACCATTCGGCATGCCGCCCGGCCATGCGCAGCGTATCTTTCGGATTCCGATGACCTATCGCCAGCGCCCCGCCTGACTGGCCCGCCAGCCTAGAGTGTATTGAGGAAGGCGACGAGCGCGGCGCGTTCCCCGGCGGTGAGATCGAGATCCTTCAGCAGCGGATCGGGCAGAGGCGGCGGAGCATCGGTGGTCTCGCTCTGCACCGTGCGATCGCGCCCACCTCCGCCGGCATAGGTGGCCACCACACCGCGCAGATGCGGGAATATCCCGTTATGCATGTAAGGATCGCTGCGGCTGACGCCGCGCAACGAAGGTGTGCGGAAATATCCCACATCGGCCGGATCGCCGGTAACCGCATAGCGACCGACATCCTCCAGCGTGCGGCCATAGAAGCTGATGCCCAGATTGTGGAACCTGCCATCAGTCAGGTAGGTGCCGCTGTGACAATTGGCGCAGCGCGCCCGGGTGCGAAACAGGTGCAATCCCAGCAGCTCGTCGTCCGCCAGAACCTCTGTTCCATCGCGGAAAACGCGGTCCCACTTGCTCGACCGCGGGCGCAGGGTCCGCTCAAAATCGGCCAGCGCCAGGGCAATATCGCCTATGGCGATCCGGGGGGTGCCATAGGCAGCGGCAAACTCCTGGCGATAGTCTTCGCGCGTGTTGATCCATGCCTCTATCTGCGCCGGGTCCGCCGCCATCTCAATCGGATTGATGATCGGCTCGATTGCCTGCGCTTCCAGTGAGGGGCTGCGCCCATCCCAGAACAGGCTGTCCATCTGCGACGCGGCATAAAGGCTCAACGCATTGCGCTGGCCGCGCTGCCGATCATGACCGATCGACGTCTTGATCCCGTCTGAAAAGCCAAGCTCAACATTATGGCAAGATGCACAGGCGAGCTGGCCGGAACCTGAAAGATGCCGTTCCTCGAACAGCCGCGCACCAAGCTGCGCGCGCAATGCGGCATTGCCTTCCAGCGCCACACGCGGCGGCAGCGGGCCGAATTCGCTGAACACCGCGCCCTCGTCAACCTGCGCCGCCGGCCAGCTCTCGACAGGGCCGGCATAGGCCTGCCGCAACTGGGCAATCCGCCCCGCCGGTTCCTCCCGCTGCGTGGCCGCGACAACGAAAATCAGCGCGGCCAAGGCCAGGGCAATCCGGCCAGTCCTTGCGAGCGGAAAGCCCATGTCGGTCTTCCGGTCCCCGCGCATCAGAAGTTGTACCTCAGCCCCAGCCAAGCCTGACGGCCATACTGATAGGGATAGCTGATGCTGACATGCTCCTTTGACGGGATGCGGTTCAGCATGTTCTCCAGCCGCAGGTCAGCCGTCAGGCTGCCAAACTGGCTGCGGATCACCTCGACCTGGACGTTCAGGTTCACATCGAAATTGTCGCGATAGCGGACATCGTCATAGACATCGTAACGCACACCATCGACCGTCTGATTGACCGTCGTATCTTCAATCTGGTCAAAGCCGGTGCGGTAGCGGAAGTTGAGATTGGTGGTCACGCGGTCGTCCAGCCACAAGGCCGTCCATGTCGCGTTGGCGATGAAGGGCGCGGCATAGTCCAGTCGGCGGTTCATCTGCTTGATTTCGAGTCCGGAGATGAGATCGCCATGATAAAGGAAGATGTCCTCCCCGAATTCCTCATCATCCGATGTCTCGAAGTAGTCGGCATTATTGCTTCTGGTGGTGCTGTAATTCATGTTCAGCGCCAGTGAGTGGCGGGTCCCCAGACTGCGCAGCCATTCGAGGGAGATACCCTTGTAAGTGCTCCTGCCGTCATTGGTGATTGTGTAGGAACGATAGAGGCTGGTGCCGGTCGCTGTATCCACCGTCACCAGCTCGGAGGGGGAACTGGCGAATTCGTCCTTGCCCCGGCGATAGATGCCTTTCAGCCGCACCTGTCCGCCCAGCACGGTGCCGGTCAGCGCTGCGGTCAGCTCGTCCGAATAGGGCGTGTCGAGATCGGCCTGTCCGTAGCTGGCGGGCTGGGTCTCGCGATAGAGCGTCCAGTCGCTGTCGGCAAAGACCACATCATTGCCGACAACGGTGCCCTCGCGCCGGTACAGGATCGTGCGCGGATAGGCCTCGCGAATGGCATAGGCGAGCATGCTCTTGCCATAATACCGGTTCGCGCCGGCAGTCAGGACCCAGCCTTCCAGCGGCAGGTTCCAGCTTGCGGCAAGGCGCGGCGCGAAATCGTGATTGCCGAGGAAGCTTTCGTAGTCATAACGCAAGCCGCCGCGCAGGTCGAACGCCCCGGCGCTCAGACTATACTCGGCCCAGGCAAACAGCTTATCCAGCCCGACGGCGACATCATACTGCTTGCCGAAATTATACTGGCCAAGCGCATATTCGCCATCCGCGCAGGTGTTGGCAGTGGTGTCCTGACAGATGATCGTTCCGGTAACGCCATAACTGCCCGGCAGGTCCGCCACCGTATCACCGCGTGAGTAGGAGTACTGGTCTTCCGGCCGGCTGCGAAAGGCATCGACACGCTCATAGCCAAAGCCGCCGCGCAATGTTCCCGCACCGATCTGGCTGGAGGCGTTGAAGCTGAGCGCGTAATTGTCCTGCGTCTGGTCCAGATTGCCATTGCCGCCCAATGAGCAGGTGGAACTGCTGCAGACGCCGCCGAAGGTCGTGTTGGACGGGATGGAATAGCCTGGCGTGGATGATTCCCGGCCGCTGTTGGAATGGGTGTAGGCTGCGACAACTTCCCAGTTCAGATCGCCCCTGTTCGCCAGCTCGATCTCGCCAGTGAAGCCACCACCCTTGGTCAGGACATCAAGACCAAGCGCATTGTTTCGCGAATTCATCGTTTCATACGGTGAATAGGCGGCCTTGGCGCGCAGCGTCATGTCATCCGACAGATCGGCAACGATGCTGGCCAGGTAATTGTCGCTGGTGCTGCTCTCGGTGTAGCTGCCGCCGCCGTAATTCGGGTGGCGGTAACTGGTCACCTCGGCAATCTTGCGTCCTGCGGCGAGCAGGATCGCCACGTCTTGGGACAGCGGCATATCCACGCTGCCGCCAAAGCGCCATTGGTGGAACTGCGGCGAGACCGGCAATGGATCGTCGCCAAAGGCCGCCAGCGTGGCATCGGATACGTTGAAACCGGTGATGCCGTCACCGGTGTAAAAACCGTAGGCTTCGGCAGCGAGATAGCGCCGGGGCGTGCGCGTGGTGATTTCCAGCGCGCCGCCGGTGAAGCTGCCATATTCGGCCGATATGTTGGAATCGCGCAGGATGATCTCGCCGATCAGGCTGGAATCAAGCCAGATTGTCTGCGCCGAATTTCCGGCAGGTTCGTTGGCATTGTAGACGTTGTCATTGGTGATATCGAGCCGGCTGTTCACGTCCATGCCGTCTATCGTGATCAGGTTCTCATAAATCCGCCCGCCTGAAATCGAGATGTTCGCCGGACGCAGATCAATGATGTCATCGGGTGAGGCCAGGCCCTCTTCGCGCGTGAACTGGACGGTCGGCAGGATCTTGAGCAGCTGGTTCACATCGCCCGAGCCGGGGGTGCGGTCCTCGATCTCATCCTCGCCGATTATCGACGTGCCTGAATCCACACCCGTATCGTCCGCGCCCGAATTGATGGTGTAGCTTTCGCCGACACCGTCCCCCTCGGCAATGATCTCCGGAAGCGTGACGGCCTGCACGTCCTGCGCCTGAACTGCTGGCGCAAGCAGCAGGCCCTGGCTGGCGACAAGGGCAAGAATGGATGTGTGGGATCTGGTGAACATGAATACCTCCGGTTGGCGCGACGGGCCGGCAGGTAACAATGCACAACAGCTAATGCAAGCGATTCGCATTAGCATAAAATGACCTAGTCCTGGCTCAATGGCCCTTGCGGGATCGGCAGGCTGAAGGGGAGATTGCGCCAATGCGGGCGCTACGCAGAGGTAACACCGGGAAAAGCGTGCCAGGTCGGGCCGCAATGCAGGGCGATTACCTGCGAGTGGGTGGAGTTGCCTTCAATCCCGGCAAAACGGCATCATGCCAGCGCCGCCGCCGGTGAAGTGATCCGCGCTTTCGGAACGTCAATCGATGGACGTAACGGACGATTCGATCGGCAGCACGTCCACGGAAACCTGCAGGGTCTGGCCGGCGTTGCCGTGAAACACCCCGTCCACCGGCGCGACATCAGCATAATCGCGGCCCATCGCCACGATGATATGATCGCCGCCGACCACCAGATCATTGGTCGGGTCAAAGCCGACCCAGCCCAGTTCCTCTCCGCACCAGATGTTGACCCAGGCGTGCATCGCATCGCAGCCCACCAGACGCTCGCGGCCCGGTGGCGGGATGGTTCGCAGATAGCCGCTGACATAGCCTGCCGGAATGCCGTGGGACCGCAGCGCCGCGATCATGATGTGGGCGAAATCCTGGCATACGCCGCGCCGCTGGCGGAATGCCTCCTTCGGCGGAGTCTCCGTCTTGGTGGCATCGCTGTCATAGGAAAACTGCGAGTAGATGGCGTGCATCAGCAGCTTGCCCGCCTGCAGCACGCTGTCCGCCGGGTTCAGGAAGGAATGCGCCCAGTCACCGATCTCCGCATCGATCTTCACAATCGGGGAATTGAACAGATAGAGCGCAGGCCCGGATTCCGACAGATCGCGGCTGCGCCAGCCCGCGCGGCGGATCTCAGCCACGCTGGGGCAGGGCACGGTCAGATCCAGCACCCGCGGCGCAACCTCGATCGAGAAGGCGCTCTCAATCCGCAGCGAGGAAATCGGCTCGCTCAGAAGCAGGCGACTGGAATTGACGACGTAAGGCCCATGCGCGCTGACCACGGAATTGGCGTGGGGCGTAACGGTGAGGCGATAGTCGAACAGGCGCTGGCCCGCCCAGGCGGTGGGTTCCAGCCGAACGTTGAAGCGGGCCAGCCGCACCAGTGCGGCATAGCGGATATCGGTCACATGCAGGACGCGGAAAATCATCCCAGCAGACTGCCCTGCGTGTTGCGATCAGGCCGCTCCACTTGCAGGAAATAGCGCTGCGAGAGCGCTTCCGACAGAGACAGCAGGCGCACTTCAACTTCCTGCACGGCCTCTTCAGTCACGCCCGCAGCCTCAAGGCTGAGGAGATCGGCCAGCATGGCGCGGGTTTCGCGCAGTGGCCGTTCCGGCACGCCATCCTCCACCAGCAGCGGCAGATTGGCGAGGTGCTCCTCAATATGGTTCAGCTGAAACAGCAGCGAGCGCGGATTGTTCGGGTCCAGCAGTACCAGATCGATAACCGGCACCTGCATCGGCCCGGTAAGATAGCGCGTGCGATAGACGATCTGGCTGTCACACAGATCCAGCAGCGCGCCCAGATCATCCACCCTGCTGTCCCCGAAGGCGAACTGGCGGGTCAGGCGGCAGCAATTGAGCGCGCGTTCAAGCCGCCTGCCAAGCTCCAGAAAGCGCCATGCAGGGCTTCGCACCATGTTCTCGGCAGTAAGACCAGAAAGCGTGCTCAGCCGTTCAATCAGCATGTTCGATGCGTTGAGCAGCGATTCGGAGTGATCCGCGTCGAACGAAGGCACTGGCCGATTGGCAACGCGCCAGAAATCGGTCGACATGCGATCGCGCAGTCCGCGACCGATCTCGCGCGTCCGACCGATCAGCGCGGCAACCCCGCCCGGCGATCCTTTTTCTGCGAATGCGCTGCCGCAAATCCTGATGACCGGAGACCTGGCCTGCTCTGCCTTGATCGCGCCCCACTGGACGAGGATATCGACCAGCCTTGCGATGGTGTCGGGGCCTCTGCCCGCGCCGCCATCCACATCGATCGGGCTGCCGGCCAGGCTGCGGATGACGCGGACGGTCATCTCCGCGCGCTCGGCATAGCGGCTGAACCAGAACAGATTGTCTGCCGCCTGACTGGCCAGAATGCCGCCGCTGCGCAGGATCGGCGGGGATTCGCCGGCACCCAGCAGGCTTTCCTGCTGGATCGGAACATCATCGACAACGCACACATCAGCGGACAGGTCTCCATCGCCCATCAATGACGTGCGCAGATCACCAGATGATGACAGCCGGGCAAAGCCGCCGGGCATCACCTGCCAGTTGCCGTCTCCATCGCGGGCGACAAAGGCACGCAGCGTGAAGGGGCGGGGGACGAACTGGTCATCGACCAGCACCGGGCTGGTGGAAAGGTGGACGATCTCCTGCCCGCAATAATCAATCGGGCGCAGTTGCATGGCGGCCAGCAACGTGTCCTTCTCCGCCTCGCTGAACTGCGCACCGGCGCGCGTCCGGCCTGCCGGAAGGCCTTTGACATGGCCTCCGAAGGCGGAACTGATCACCAGATCCTCGAACCGCGCCTTGACCGTGCTGGCCTCGGTCTCCTGCCCGCACCACCATGTGGCGACATTGGGCAGCTTGAGCGGCGATCCCAGCAGCTTGGTTGCCAGCCGGGGCATGAAGGCGGAGAATGCATGCGATTCGACCACGCCGACACCGGGCCAGTTGGCCACCGTCAGCCCGCCATTCGACCACGCCTGAAACAGGTCGGGAATGCCGATCTGCGAATGGGAATCGAAAGCCAGCGGATCGATTTGCCGGGCGTTGATCCAGCGCCAGATGGCATCGATGCGCTTTGGCCCGGCAATGGTGCGCACGAACAGCTGATCGCTGATGACCGTCAGGTCCCGCCCTTCGACCAGCGGCAGGCCCAGATAACGCGCCAGATGCGCCTGTTCGGGATAGCTCTGGTTGTAAGGCCCGGCGGTCAGCAGGGCGATGCGCGGTTCATCTCGGTGGTTGTCAGCAGCAATCCCGCGCCGCAGATCGCCATAGAAACCGGCATGCCTGCGGGTGTTGATATCCGACAATAGCGAACCGGTGCTGCGCGACAGGGCGAGCCGGTTTTCCAGCGCATAGCCGATCCCGGTGGCAAAGCGCGTGCGGTCTGCCAGCACCCGCCATTCGCCATTGGGGCCGCGTGCCAGATCGGCGGCGTAAACGTGCAGGTAATGGCCGCCGCTGGGCTTGATGCCCACCATCTTGGGGACGAACTGCGAACTGCCCGAGATCACGGCGGCGGGCAGATGGCCTTCTGCCACCAGCCTTTGCGGCCCGTAGATATCGGCCACGATGCTTTCCAGCAGGCTGGCGCGCTGGATCAAACCCTGGGCGACCTGATCCCATTCTTCCGTACCAATCAGCAAGGGCATGGGGCTGAGCGGCCAGGGACGCTCATCCTCATCGCCGATCAGGCGGAAGGTGAGGCCCAGTTCCTGGCTTTCACGCGCCACCTGTTCCTGAATATTGCCGTGCGCCCCTTGTGAAAGCGACAGCAGGCGACGTGCAGTGGTTTCCCATTTGGCCGCGACGTTGGGCTGGGCGCCTGCATAAAGATCGCCGCGCTGCGAACTGGGCGCATAGGCGCCAAGGGCATTGTCAGGGGTGGGATCACCCCTTGTCACGGCAGTTTTTTCCATTGCGCTTATGATCCGGCACGCGCCGGGCGTCGCAGGTCAAGAGTCATGGGAAATTCTCCAGGCAATTCTTCGGGCGGCATGGCAACGGTTCCGGGGGAATGGCCATGATCCTGAAACCGCGCCTTGCGCCGCGATTCAGCTTCATAGCTGTTGACCGGGACATCATCATACGACCGCCCGCCCGGATGTGCCACATGATAGACGCATCCGCCCAGCGACCGCCCGTTCCAGCTGTCGAGAATGTCGAACGTCAGCGGGGCGTGCGCCTTCATCGTGGGATGCAGGCAATTGGCCGTGGCCCATGCCTTGTAACGCACCCCGCCAACGCCTTCACCCGGCACGCCGGTGGCCGTCATCGGCACCCGCCGTCCGTTGCAGGCGATGATGTGGCGACCGGGGGTGAGGCCCTTGGCCCGCACCTGCAAGCGCTCTGTCGAACTGTCGACATAGCGCACCGTGCCGCCGATCGCGCCGGTCTCGCCCAGCACGTTCCACGGTTCCAGCGCGTGGCTGATTTCCAGCGTGACGCCGCCGCCTTCCACTTCGCCGTGGACCGGGAAGCGGAACTGGCGCTGCGCTTCGAACCAGTTGGGATCGAAGTCGTATCCGGCCCCGCGCAGGTCCTCCAGCACGGTCATGAAATCCGCCCATACCGGGTGCGGCAACAGGAAACGATCGTGCAGCGCCGTGCCCCAGCGCACCAGTCCGCCATCCTGCGGCTCACGCCAGAACCATGCTGTCAGCGCCCGCAGCAGCAATTGCTGCGCCAGCGACATCTGCGGGTCTGGCGGCATCTCGAACCCGCGGAATTCGACCAGTCCCAGCCGCCCGGTCGGGCCGTCTGGCGAAAACAGCTTGTCGATGCAGATTTCGGTGCGGTGGGTATTGCCGGTCACGTCCACCAGCAGGTTGCGGAACAGCCGGTCGACCAGCCACGGGCGCTGATCCTCCTCATCGCGCGAGGGGACCTGCGCCAGGGCGATTTCCAGCTCATAGATACTGTCATGGCGCGCCTCGTCGATGCGCGGGGCCTGGCTGGTCGGGCCGATGAACATTCCCGAAAACAGATAGCTGAGCGAGGGATGGCGCTGCCAGTAGAGGACAAAGCTCTTGAGCAGGTCGGCCCGGCGGATGAACGGCGAATCCAGCAGGCTTGGTCCACCCAGCACCAGATGGTTGCCACCGCCCGTCCCGATGGACCGCCCGTCCACCATGAACTTGTCGGCGGTCAGCCCGCACTCGCGCGCGGCGGTATAAAGCGTTTCGGTAATGAACACCGCTTCATCCCAGCTGGCCGCTGGCTGGACGTTCACCTCGATCACGCCGGGATCGGGGGTGATCTTCATCACCCGCAGGCGCGGATCGGGCGGCGGCGGATAGCCTTCGATGCGCACCGGCATGCGCTGCGCCTCGGCCACAGCTTCGATGCGGGCGACGATTTCCAGATAGTCTTCCAGCGCCTCCACCGGCGGGATGAACACTGACAGGTGATCGCCGCGCGGCTCTATCGTCAGCGCGGTGCGGACCGCGCCTTCGATGATCTTCTGTTCCGAACGCTCCTGCTGGTCATCGCCGCCACTGGCCACGCGCTCCTTGCGTTGTGCCGGTGCGGGCCTTGCTTCGGGGGCAGCGTCGGCATGTTCGACACCCTGCACCCGGTAATCGGCCAGCGGCTCACGCGGTTCGGCGGTGTCGCGCGGGTGGATATAGGGATAGTCGGACGGCGGCACATAGGGCAGCGATCCCAGCGGCAGGCGGTATCCCAGCGCGCTGTCTCCCGGCACTGCGAACAGCGCGCCGCGCCGCACTTTCCACTTTTCGCTCTTCCAGCGGGATTGGCGCGAGGGTTCACTGTTCCAGCGCTGGATCGGCAGCACATAGCCAACCGGCCTGGACAGTCCGCGCTGGAACGTGCGCATGATGCGGCTGCGTTCCTCCGGATCGTCGATCTTGGGATCGTCCGGGCTGGTGTTATCGGGCAGCTGGGCTTCCTTGACGATCCAGCTGGCGGCGTCTTCGAACACCGGATTGATGAAGTCCTGATCCAGCCCGAAACCGTCGGCGACTTCCTGCAGGAACGGCAGCGCGCCTTCCTGGATCGCTTCATCCTGCTTGCGTGCAGCCTCGCCCTCGATCGGTTCACCCGCAATCAGGCTGGGATCGCGCCACACCGGCACGCCATCGGCGCGCCAGTACAGCGAATAGCCCCAGCGCGGCAGGCTCTCTCCGGGATACCATTTGCCCTGTCCGTGATGCAGCAGTGCAGTGGGCGCAAATTGCTGGCGCAGCTTGCGGATCAGCCGGTCGGCATAGGCCGCCTTGGTCGGGCCCACGGCATCGGCATTCCATTCCGGCGCTTCGAAATCATCGTCGGCAATGAAGGTCGGCTCACCACCTGTGGTCAGGCGAACGTCCTGCGCCACAAGATCGGCATCGACCTGCTGGCCCAGTTCCAGCAGCGCCTGCCAGCGCGCCGGGGTAAACGGCTTGGTGATGCGCACGGCCTCGGCAATGCGGGCAATGCTCATCTCGAAGTGGAAATCGACCTCGGCCGGCTCTGCCGCGCCGCTGATGGGGGCGGCGGTGTTGAAATGGGGCGTGGCGGCCAGCGGGATATGCCCTTCGCCGGCAAACAGCCCCGATGTCGCATCAAGCCCGACCCAGCCGGCACCGGGAAGATAGATCTCTGTCCAGGCATGCAGATCGGTGAAGTCTTCTTCCGGCCCCCTGGGACCTTCGACAGCCTCCACATCGGCCTTCATCTGGATCAGATAGCCGGAGACGAAGCGCGCGGCATAGCCCAGCCGGCGCAATATCTGGATTTGCAGCCAGGCGCTGTCCCGGCACGATCCGGTGCCCAGGCTCAGCGTTTCTTCGGGTGACTGCACGCCCGGCTCCATGCGGATGACATAGCCAATGCGGTTGGCCAGTTCCTGGTTCAGCGTGACCAGGAAATCGATCGTGCGACCTTTCCAGCCGGAGAACTGCGCCACCAGCGCATCAAACAGCGGCCCGTGCTGCTCGGCCCCGAAATAGGCCGAAAGATCCTCACTCAGCGAGGGATCGTAGGAGAACGGCACGCTTTCGGCATAGGGATCGATGAAGAAGTCCAGCGGGTTGATTACCGCCAGTTCGGCCAGCAGATCCACCTCCACGGTGAAGTGGTCGACAGGCTCCGGAAAGACGATCCGCGCCTGCCAGTTGCCGTGCGGGTCCTGCTGCCAGTTGAGGAAATGGTTGGGCGGACTGATCTTGAGCGAATAATTGGGCACAGCGGTGCGGCTGTGCGGCGCGGGCCTGAGGCGCACGACCTGCGGCCCCAATCGGATCGGACGGTTGTAGCGATAGCGGGTGAGGTGATGCAGGGCTGCTTTGATCATGGAGCAGTAGTCCAGCCATTTGTGTTGCGGCGCAACAGAAATCGCAGGTTCCCGCTCCGGGGCATTGATCTCTCCGACATATCAAGAGTTCAGATCAAGAACCCGGATCATAGAGGCGGCGCAGGGCAGTACTTCTGCAGATACTGGGCGTGGCTGGGCATGTGTTTGACAAGGTGGGCGATCGACCGTTCGATCTCGTCAAATTCGTGCTTCAGGTCTGGACCGGCCATTGCGTCGGCTATGGGATTGTGTCCGGCCATGGCGATACCCTGCCCCATCATCACCGCAGCCCAGCTGGTTTCGGTGAACAGCTCGTCATCCTCCCTGAAGATCAGCCCGTTCGACCGGAACAGCTGCATCTTTTCCGTCAGGCTGGGGGGCACATCCATCGTCCGGCAGTAATTCCAGAATTCGGAATCGTCGCGCGATGTGGCCTTGTAATGCAGGATCAGGAAATCGCGGATGCCGTTATATTCCTTGCCCGTTAGGCGGTTGAAGGCATCCTCCTGCGCCTGCGTGATGCCGTCCAGCGACAGGACTGCCACTAGCTTGTTGATCCCGGTGTTGATGAGGTGGATGGACGTGGATTCGAGCGGCTCCATGAATCCTGCCGACAGACCCAGCGCGACGACATTCTTGTTCCAGAACTTCTTCCTGCGGCCGGTGACGAAGCGCAGGAAGTTCGGCTCTGCACCCGGCTTGCCGTCCAGATTGTTCACCAGGATGTCATGCGCTTCATCGTCGCCCATGAACTCGCTGCAATAGACATGGCCGTTGCCGTTGCGATGCTGCAACGGCACGCGCCACTGCCAGCCGGCGGAATGGGCGGTGGCCCTTGTATAGGGCGCGGGCGGGCTGCCGTCTTCGCGCATGCAGGGCAAGGCCACGGCGCGATTGCAGGGCAGGTAATGGGACCAGTCTTCATATCCGGTCTTGAGCGCCTGTTCGATCAGCAGGCCGCGAAAGCCGGAGCAATCGATGAACAGGTCGCCCGAAACAGCCTGCCCGTCATCCATCGTGACACTGGTGACAAAGCCGGTTTCGCCGTCCAGTGTCACATCGCAGACCTTGCCTTCGCGCCGGATGATGCCGCGATCCTCGGCATAGGACCGCAGGAAGCGGGCATAGCGCGTGGCGTCGAGATGATAGGCGTAGTTCATCGGCGGAAGGTCATCGCGCTGATAATCCTGTGTGCGTGCGAACTTGCCGAAATGGGCGGCCATGGTTTCCAGGTTGAACGCCTGGATCGGGCGTCTGTCCCCATCCTGGCGGAAACGGTGCCACACCTGATGGAACGAAATGCCGCCCATCTCATAGCCATAATTGCCGAACGGATGGATGTAGCTGTCGCCCTGCTTGCCCCAGTTGACGAACTGGATGCCCACCTTGAACGTGCCTTGCGTTGCGGCGAGCATCTCCCGCTCGTCAATTTCAAGCAGCTGATTGAAACCGACGAATGGCGGAATGGTCGCCTCGCCAACGCCCACCGTGCCGATCTGTTCGGATTCGATCAGGACGATATCGATGTTGTGACCATTCTTCAGTCGCGAAAGGGCCGCGGCCGCCATCCATCCCGCCGTCCCGCCGCCAACGATTACAATTCGTTCGATTGCCTTTGGTGCGGTCATCTATCCATTTCCCATTCGTTGTCAGCATCAACTTCATGCCACGAAGCTGCGGACAAATCGCGCCCGTAAATCAGCCTGCTTCGCGTATGGTGTTACCATATTGCGACAATCAGATAGCATCGCGGGCAAAATTTGTGAACGTTCATTTTGATGGTTGTGAACGCTCACAATTGCCGCTAACCAGACTGCAATCAAAAGGTCAAATCACGTATTTTCGACTTGGAAAGCGCGAATCGATAACGCGCCAGGTCATGAGAGGGGATAATCACCGTGCGCAAGTCCATGATCCATAACCTGTCGGCCAATCGCGTTCGCGCGCTTGGAACCGCGTCCACCATTGCCCTCAGCTTCGTGCTCGCCGGAAATGCGGCCGCGCAGGAAGTCGGCGATGCGCAGGCTGATGCAACCGAGGTTGCCGCGCCCGAAGCGGCACCAGATGACGGTGATCTTATCGTCGTTACCGGCTACCGCGCCGCGCTGGAAAGCGCGCAGGGCATCAAGCGTAATGCGGATACTTTTGTCGATGTCATTTCAGCTGAAGACATAGGCGCCTTGCCTGATCGCTCTGTCGCCGAGGCGTTGCAGCGCGTACCGGGCGTCAACATCGGCCGTTTCGAGAAGACCACCGATCCTGACCGTTTCTCGGTCGAGGGCACGGGCGTCATCATTCGCGGCCTGCCCTTCGTTCGCTCCGAACTGAACGGCCGTGACATCTTCTCCGCCACCGGTGGCCGCGTGCTCAGCTTCAACGACGTGTCGCCCGAACTGCTGGGCCGCGTGGAAGTGTTCAAGAACGTCACGGCGGACATGATCGACGGCGGCATTGCCGGCACGGTCAACCTGGTGACCCGCAGGCCGCTGGACAATGCCGGCCTGAATATCGCCGGCACGATAGAGGCAACCGTGGGCGATCTGGCAGACAAATGGTCGCCCGGCTTCTCCGTGCTTGCGTCCAACACCTGGGAAACCGGAGCGGGCTCCTTCGGCCTGCAGTTCGGCTATGCCCAGTCGGAACTGATCAGCCGCACTGACGCCTCGCAGATCACCGATCCGTGCTATCGCTCCGGCCTGACCGGCGACGATGGCTGTATCCGCGCGCTGACCGTGATCGACGGCGGTTTCGATGGCGATCCGCAGTTTGATGCGAGCAACTTCCCGCCCTCTGGCTCATTGGTTGTGCCCAAGGGTGCCGGTGTCCGCACGACCGAGCTGGAGCGTGACCGCCAGGCCTATTCGGGCGTGGCCCAGTGGGAAAGCAACGATGGCCGCTTCCTGGCAACGGTGGAATATCTGCGCGCTGAAACGCAGTTCTTCACTGACGAAAACGCGATACTGGCGCAGGTCAACAATGATGGCGAGACGCCTGAGCAAGCTCCGGGCAGCACCTGGACGTTCGACGAAAACGGGATATTCCAGACCGGCGTCCTGACGCTGAGCAACTTTGGCGGCTATGCCAGCCCGTTCGGCGGCATTCGCACCGAGACGGTGCGCTTCCAGCGCGCCACCAAGGCCAACACGGAAGACGTGTCGCTCGATCTCGACTTCGAGGCGACCGATCGCCTGCGCTTCAACTTCGAAGCCCAGCACATCAGTTCCAACCTGTCGCGCGATTCCATCATCGGCGCGATGAATACCTGGGCCGATATTGCCCTGGATACCTCGCGCGGAACTCCGCAGGTGCAGTTCCTCAAGCCCACCGGCGCTCCGGACGATTATTTCACCAGCGGCGATTATTCCTATTACTGGTTCGTGCTCGACAGCGCCGAGCAGAATGACGGCCAGCTCGACAGCCTGCGCTTCGATGCGGAATATGACCTGAGCGACGATGGTTTCTTCAAGGCGGCACGCTTCGGCGCGCGCTGGTCGGACCGCACGCGCACGACGCGCAACACCGATTTCAGCACCTGGGGCAACCTGTCCGCGCCTTGGGCTGGCCGCGCCGGCTGCGCCCCGTGGGGCCAGACCTCGACCGGTGCGGATTGTACGTTCGAGCCTGGCCGACTCTATACCGGCCTGGACGGACAGGAATTCGCCACGGGTGGCGGTGCCTTCACCGACGACTTCCCCAACTACTCGCAGACCCGCAATCCGTTTGCCGACGGCTTCCAGCGCGGCACTTCTCCCGCACCAATCGCGGACAATTCGGCATGGTTCTTCGGCGGTGACGATCTGCTGGGCGAATATCTGGCCGGTGATACACTTGCACAGGCGCAGGAAATCAACGCCTTCTCGGTTACGCCCAACCCCTTCTTCGGGGTGCAGGGTCGCCAGTTCACCAATGCCGTGAGCGGCGAAACGGTGGCCTGCGATCCCTTCTGCCCGTCCGAGATCTCCGACGTTACCGAAGTGACCAATGCCGCCTATGGCCGGATCGATTTTGGCCATGATTTCGACAGCGGCATGACGCTGGAGGGCAATTTCGGCATGCGCTATGTCAGGACCAAGGTGAAAACCGGCGGCCTGATCGGCTTCCCCAACCCGTTCTTCTTTGACAGCGGACCGGGCGGCGATGGCGATGGCGTGGTGCAGGTCTCTGAAATCCAGCAAGCCTGTACACTGCCTGCCCCTGGCGGCGCGGCGCGCGGCTATTGCGAGCTTTCGCCTGAGCGTCTGGCCGAATTTGCCGCTGCGCACACGGGCGAAATCCTGGTGGATGATCGCAACATCACCTTCGAACACTGGCTGCCAAGCTTCAATGCCAAGCTCGACGTGGGCGGTGGCCTGCTGTTCCGTGCTGCGGTTTCCAAGAACATCGCCCGCCCGGATCTGCAACTGTTCCGCGCTGGCGGCGGACTTGGTGACAACACCAATGATCTGCTGGCTGGCGGTACGCTGGAAACCGGGCCGCTGTTCCAGCTGTCCACCGGCAACCGCAATCTTCGTCCGGTCGAATCGTGGAACTATGACATCTCGGCCGAATGGTACTTCGATGCCCTGGGTTCGCTGACCTTTTCCGCCTTCCTCAAGGACATCAGCGGATTTGTGAACACGGGTGCCACCCTGGTGAACTATACCAGCGACAGCGGCGTGTCCCTGGATGTGGAGGTCAACGGACCGGCCAATGATCAGGGCGGCAAGCTGACCGGCTTTGAAATGACCTATCAGCAGACCTATGACTTCCTGCCGGGACTGCTCAGCGGGCTGGGTTCGCAGTTCACCTATACCTATGTCGATGGCGGCAACTTCTCACCGGCCAATCTCGACAGCGATACCGGCGGCACGCTGGGCGGGGGCACATTCGTCTCGCTCCAGCCGCTGGCCGGAATTTCCGAGCATACTTTCAATGCGACGATCTTCTACGAGAAGGGACCGCTGTCTGCCCGTGCTGCCTATAACTGGCGGTCGGACTTCCTGATTACGCCGCGTGATGACATCTGGCCTTATTCGCCGATCTGGCAGGAATCGACCGGCCAGCTCGATGCCTCGATCTTCTATGAGGTGTCGGAAGGCATCAAGGTCGGCGTTCAGGGTGTGAACCTGCTCGATGCCGTCACCCGCACTTCGCAGGTCATTGATTTTGACGGGACGCGCGTGACGCGTTCGGCATTCCGCAATGACCGCCGCTTCACCTTCCTCGCGCGCTTCGCTCTCTGACGAAGCTCTCTCCCCCGGGGTTGGACGGGAACGGGCTCTTGCTTCGGCAAGAGCCTGTTTTTCGTGATAGTCAGGCAGAATACAAACGAACCGGATAGCGGGACATGATGATCAGGCGCTGTATTTCGATGTCCGCACTTGGCGCCTGCCTGCTGGGCCTGACGGGCTGCGCAAGTGTCGGCGCTGACCCCGGTGCCCGTGAAAATGCGCCAGCGACTGAACCCACCGCGCAGTGGCAGCTCGTGTGGTCCGATGAGTTTGCGGGTAGCCAGATCGACACAGGCAAATGGGCATTCGATGTCGATTGCTGGGGCGGCGGCAATGACGAACAGCAGTGCTACACCGATAATCCGCGCAATGCCGCGGTCCGCGATGGCAGGCTGGTCATCACCGCCCGCGACGAACAGGCGAGCGGCCCGGCATGGCCCATCCACATGCGCGGCGACGTTGCCGATCCCGATGTAACTGCCACCAGGCCCTTCACCTCCGCCAGGCTGACCACGCGCGGCAATGCATCGTGGCTCTATGGCAAGATCGAGATACGCGCCCGCCTGCCGCAGGGTCAGGGCACCTGGCCGGCCATCTGGATGCTTCCCGAAGACGACCTGTATGGGGGCTGGGCACGGTCGGGAGAGATCGACATTCTGGAAGCGGTCAATCTGGGCGTGGCGTGCCCGCAATGTCCCACGGGCCGCGAAGACACGATTCTGGGGACGCTGCATTTTGGCGGCGCCTGGCCGGACAATGAGCTGGCCAGCACCGAGATTCATTATCCGCAGGTGCTGGAAGGTTTCCACACGTTCGGCGTGGTATGGAGCCGCGGGCAGTTCACCTGGACAGTGGATGGCGAGGTCTATGCCACACGGGATGCGCGCGAATGGTTCACCACCTCATCGGACGAACCCGGTGCCCCCTTTGACCAGCGTTTCCACCTGATCCTGAACCTGGCCATCGGTGGCGGACTGCCCGAACGGCGCGGTCTGGGCGGCGTGTCCCGGGAAAATTTCCCCAAGGCCATGGAAATAGACTGGGTTCGCGTCTGGCAATGCGGTTCCGATCCGGCTAGTCCGGATACCTGCGCCATCGAGGGGAGCTAAGGCCGTGGCAAGGCGTCGGCAGGCGGTCACCATCAAACATGTTGCAGCTGATGCGGGGGTCTCCCTGCAAACGGTCAGCCGCGTCATCAATAATGAACCCAATGTCCGCCCGGAAATGCAGCAGCGGGTGCAGGCCTCGATCGACAAGCTGGGCTATGTGCCCTCGATCGCCGCCCAGCGCATGAGCGGATCGCGGTCCTACCTGATCCTGGCGCTGAATGACCGTGAGCGGACGATCAAGGACTGGCGCGCACGCGAAGGCAGCGACTGGGTGGACCAGATGCTGCTGGGCGGAATGCTCAAATGCGCAGAGCACGGCTATCGCCTGATTTTCGAACTGGTCGACACGCATAACGATCATGTCGAGCGCGAACTGGGCAATGCCATCGCCGCCCTGCTGCCTGACGGTGTGATCCTCACCCCGCCGCATTCGGACAACCCGCTGATCATCGGCCTGCTGGAACGGCAGAATATTCCGTTCGCGCGCATCGGTTCAAAGGGCGGAGGGCCTGGCCTGGCCCTGACGATGGACGATGAAGGATCGGCCCGGCTGGCCACACGGCACCTGATCGACAAGGGCCACAAGCGCATCGGCTTTATTGCCGGCTCGCCCGAATACAGCCTCAGCGCCTGGCGGGTGGACGGCTGGCGACAGGAAATGGAAGACGCCGGTTTGCCGGTCGAAGGTCTGCTGGCACAGGGGGACTTCAGCTATCAGTCCGGGGTGAAGGCGGCGCGCGAACTGCTGGGCAAGTCTGCCCGGCCAACGGCAATCATCGCCAGTAACGACCAGATGGCGCTGGCGACCCGCGCCGTGGCGGCGGAGATGGGCTTGCGCGTCCCGTCCGATCTCTCGCTGATCAGCTTCGACAACACGCCCGTGGTGCGCTTCATCCAGCCGCCGCTGACCGCTATCGACCAGCCGATTGCGCAAACCGTGTCGCGCGCGGTGGAACTGATCATAGAGGCCAAGAACGGCGAAGCTGCACCGGATGGGCCGGTCAACATCGCGGGAAGTCTGGTGGAGCGCAAATCGGTTGCCGCCCCGGGCGACCAGAGCCGATATGAATAACGCTGGCCGGGACACGCGCCAATCGACCCGCTTCATGTTGCTCTATGCCCTGGCCGCTGCCGGCGGGGCCACTGCCTATGTTCCCTTCCTCACCGTGCTGCTGCCTGTCCGGGTTGCCGATCTTGCCGGGGCGCAGGACATTGCCTGGCTGGCCTATGTCGCCTTTTTCGGCGCCATAGCATCCAGCCTTTCCAATATCGGCTTCGGCTGGCTCAGCGATATCACCGGCAACCGGCGCGGATGGATTGCGTGCGGCATGGTCCTGTCCTGCGCCCTGCTGCTGTGCGTCACGCAGGTACAGGACCTGACCGGACTGATCGCGGTGATCGTGGTCTGGCAATTGTGCCTCAACATGATGCTTGCGCCTTTGACCGCATGGGCCGGCGATTGCGTTCCTGACCGGCAGAAGGGCCTGCTTGGCGGCTTGTTGTCCTTCTCTCCGGCATTGGGTGCACTGGCGGGCGTGGTCGTCACCCATCCGGGAATGGCGTCCGATGACGTGCGGCTGATGCTGGTTGCCGCCATGGTGGTGGGCTGTGTCTCGCCCGTGTTGATAATGGGGGCGCCGCGCCGCTTCCCCGAACTCAACCAGCCTTCCGCCATCGACCAAACACCGCGCAAGGCGAGAGACTGGGCGGCACTGACACCTGCCATCCGCATGTGGATCGCCCGCCTGCTGATGCAGATATCCGAAGCCGCCCTGTTTGCGTATCTGTACTTCTGGTTCCGCTCCATCTCCCCCGGCTTTGGCGACAATGACGTGGCCCGCGTATTTGGGCTGGTGCTGCTGGTCTCCGTGCCGTTTTCCCTGCTGTGCGGGCGCTGGGTGGACCGGCACAACCGGCCCAATTTGCCGCTGGTGGTGGGGGCAGCGCTGTCCGCCGTCGGCCTGCTGACCATGGCCGCAGCTCAGGATCTGGTGCTGGCGATTGCCGGCTATGTGTTGTTCGGTATCGCCTCGGCGATCTTCCTGGCGCTCCATTCGGCCCAGACATTGCGCGTGCTGCCCAGGCCCGAACACCGCGGGCGGGACCTGGGCATCTTCAACCTGACCAACACGGTGCCCTCGCTCATCATGCCCGGCCTCACGCTGGCGATGGTGCCCTTGTTCGGCTTTTCGGGCCTGTTTGTCCTGCTGACGGCGCTGGCTGTTGTGGCAGGCCTGCTGCTGGTGGCGCTTCCCCGTCCAAAATAGCTTTCGCTACCCCCTTGTGAAGATGACCCGGGCGGGTTATTGAGAACGTTCACATAGAAGCAATAAAGAGAATTCGGGGATGATGTCCACAAAGCGCCGCATGGGCTTTGCAATCGCGTTTGTTCTGGGCCTTTCGGGCTGTGCACAGGCGCCGCTGGAGCAAGGCCCCAATCCGGCAGAGATGAGCGTCGAGGAAATTCTCGAGGCGATGACGCTGGAGCACAAGATCGGCCAGCTGATCATGCCCGACATCTCCACCATCACGATGGAGGATGTCGAACAATACCGCTTCGGCATGATCCTGAACGGCGGAAACAGCGGGCCGGGCGGCGATGATCTGGCTGCCGCTCCCCTGTGGCTGGACCTGGCCGATGCAGTGTGGGAAGCGTCGAGCGCTCCGCTGGGCGCGGAGGAGCCGTCCATTCCGGCCTTGTGGGCCACCGATGCGGTGCACGGTCACAGCAACATCCCCGGTGCCACGCTGTTCCCGCACAATATCGCCCTTGGCGCGGCGGGTGACGAGGACCTGATGGTCCGCATCGGCGAGGCCACGGCTGCGGAAATCGCCGCGACCGGCATCGACTGGACCTTTGCCCCCACCATTGCGGTTGCCCGCGATGATCGCTGGGGCCGGACCTATGAGAGCTTCTCCGAAGATACCGATCTGGTCGCCCGGCTGGGTGCGGCCAACATTATCGGCCTGCAGGGCGATCCGGCCAGCGACAGCTTTCTGGATGAGCGCCACGTTATCGCCACGGCCAAGCACTTCTTTGCCGATGGCGGCACCAACGGGCTGGATCAGGGCGATGCCGCAGGTGATCTGGACGAACTGATCGCCGTGCACGGCACGCCCTATATCCCGGCCATCGCCGCCGGTGTGCAGACGGTCATGGTCTCCTTTTCCAGCATCAACGGCGTCAAGATGCACGGCAATGAGCCGCTGCTCAAAGGCCTGCTGCGCGATCAATATGGCTTTGAGGGGCTGACCGTGGGTGACTGGAACGGCCATGGGCAATTGCCCGGCTGCACGGCTTCCAACTGCCCCGATGCGCTGCTGGCGGGACTGGATGTCTATATGGTGCCCGAAGACTGGCGCGATCTGTATGACAGCCTGCTGGAGCAGGCGCGTGCCGGCACCATTCCGATGGAGCGCATAGACGAGGCCGTTGGCCGCATGTTGCGCCTGAAGATGGCCTATGGCCTGTTCACCAAGCCACGCCCGTCGGAGCGCGCCGTGGGCGGCGACTGGGATATCATCGGATCACCCCAGCACCGCGAAATCGCCCGCGAGGCCGTTCGCAAATCGCTGGTCCTGCTGGAGAACGACGGCGTCCTGCCGATCCGCTCCTCCGCGCGCATCGTGGTGGCGGGCGCGGCTGCCGATGACGTGGTGCGCCAGTCGGGCGGCTGGACGGTCACCTGGCAGGGCGGCGGTGAGCTGACCGAGGACAATCTGCCGGGCGCAACCTCCGTCTATGACGGTATCGCCGCAGCCATGAGCGAGGGCGGGGGTGAGGCCATCCTTGCCAGCGATGGTACATTCACTGGCCGCGCCGATGCCGCAATCGTGGTGTTTGGCGAACAGCCCTATGCCGAATTCGAAGGCGACAGGGCCGATCTCGCCTTCCGGGATGAGGAAGGTCTGGGACTGCTGCGCCGCTTCAAGCGCGCGGGCATACCCACGGTCGCCGTGTTCCTTTCCGGCCGCCCGCTGTGGGTTAACCGGGAGCTGGCGGAGGCGGATGCCTTTGTGGCGGCATGGTTGCCGGGCAGCGAGGGGCAGGGCGTGGCCGATGTGCTGATCGGCACCGCCGATGGAGCTGCGCGGCATGATTTCACCGGCAAACTGTCATTCGGCTGGCCTTCGGGCTGCCTGGCGCAATCCGATCTGTTGTTCCCGCTTGGCTTTGGCGGCTCCTACGCCCGTCCGCCTGCTGCGCGCAATTATGCGACCCAGTGCAGCGCCCTGAATGCCACACAGGCAGGCAGGATCGCACTTTTCGACCGGGGTCTCGCCCAGAATGTGACGGCCCGAGTATCGGCAGGTGCGGCCAGCAGCGATCTGCCACGGTTGCGCGGCACATCTGCCAGCGGCACGTTCACCGCATCGGGTGTCGATCTGGACGCACAGGAAGATGCCCGCCTGCTCAGCTGGACTGGTCCGGCCCGCCTGGAATTGGTGCTGGCGGAAGGGGCGCAGCTGCCCCCCAATGCAGCGATCGCCATCGAATATATCGCCGCCGAGAGGCCGGGCAGTTCGCTCTCGCTGATCAGTGACAGCGGCACGCTGGACATAACCGACACCATCGAACTGGCAGTGGGCAAGGGCCGCCGCCGGGCCACGATTGCGCTTGCCTGTCTTGGCAACAAGGCACCTGCCATTCTTGGCCTTGCGGCCGATGGCGCTGCTGAAATCACCATAGCATCGCTCGCCATCGTTCCGGGGCAAGCAACGCATTCATGTAACGGACCGTTCTAGCCCGATCTAGAAGGCCGCCGGAGGGGAATTATCATGGCATTGGCACCCAATATCGCGACCAGCACAGACCCTAATCCGATCGAGGATAGCGGCGAGCACATCAACGCCCCCGGGCTGCAATATTTCGTGTTCGCGCTGTTCTTCATCTTTGGCGGCATCACCTCGCTCAACGATGTGATCATCCCCAAGTTGAAGGAGCTGTTCACGCTCAATTACACGCAGGCCATGCTGGTGCAGTTCTGCTTCTTTGCCGCCTATGCGATTGTCGGCATTCCGGGCGCACGGCTGGTCAAGAAACTGGGCTACATGCGCGGGGCGGTGGCCGGGCTGGTGATCATGATGGCGGGCTGCCTGCTGTTCATTCCTGCCTCGCAGACGGCCACCTATGCGCTGTTCCTGTTCGCGCTGTTCATTCTCGCCAGCGGCGTGGTGATCGTGCAGGTGGTGGCCAATCCGCTGATCAGCCTGCTTGGCCCATCGCGTACGGCGCACAGCCGCCTGACTTTTGCGCAGGCGTTCAATTCGCTGGGCACCACCGTGTTTCCCATCGTCGGCTCGATCATCATTCTGGGCAGCCTTGCCACCATCAGCGCAGACCAGCTTTCGGGCGCGGAACTGACCGCTTACCGGCAGGCCGAAAGCGAAGCGATCTGGCAGGGCTATCTGGGCCTTGCCGTGCTGATCGGCCTGGTTGCCGCCGTGGTGTGGCTGTTCCGCAACCGCCTGCAGGGTGAAAAGCATGAGGCATCGGGCGGACTGGCCGGACTGGACCTGCTGAAGCGCGGGCGGTTCGGTTACGGCGCCTTGTGCATCTTCCTGTATGTGGGGGCCGAGGTTTCCATCGGTTCGATCATCGTCAGCTATCTGATGCAGGCGCACGTGCTCAACGTGGCGGAGAATGTCGCCGGGCCGATGATCGGGCTTTACTGGGGCGGCGCCATGGTTGGCCGGTTCATCGGATCGGCGCTGTTGCGCATGCTCAGTCCGGGCAAGATTCTTGCCTTCGTGGCGGCGGGCGCGATCACGCTGATCGCCATCTCGGCCAATTCAACCGGCGAAGTGGCGGCCTATACGCTGCTGGCAGTGGGCCTGATGAATTCGATCATGTTCCCGACCATCTTCTCGCTCGCCTGTGAGAAGCTGGGTCCGCGTGCGGCGGATGGATCGGGCATCATCAATGTGGCGATCTGCGGCGGGGCGATCGTGCCGCTGCTGTTCGGAGTGATTGCCGATACCAGCGGCAGCCTGACATTCGCGCTGATGCTGCCGGTGATCTGCTATGCCATCATCGCCGGCTTCGGGATTTTCGCCCGGCGCCCCGCCTGACGGGAACTCCCGCACCTCACGGTTTGAAACGCGCGCCTCTGATGTGGGTGAACTGATCGCCTGCAAGCTCATACATGGCGATGGTTTCAACCGTGCGGTGATCGCCTGCCCTGGTTGGCCAGATTTCAAAGTCCGGCCAGTCCTTGAAGGTATCGAAAGTGGTGCGGCAGTGCATGGCGATGCGGGTGGGGGTGACGATCACGTCCAGCGGGGTGACCACCTCGGTGATATGCGCCTTCACCTCGCGGTAGAAGGACAGGATGTTCTCACGCCCGACGATTGTCTTCGATCCGCCCAGCTCGAACACCACGTCATCGGCATAGAAACGGCCGAACCCGTCAAAATCATTGCCGTTGAACGCCGCCACATAGGACCGGAAATCCTCTTCAGTCATCATGCCTTCTCCCTAATTGATGCTTGCCGATAGCCGCGCCGTGCCCACTGCGGCCACCGGCAGGAACAGGCCCCGTCCGGTCACCTGGATCGGACCGTGACCAACGCTGGTGATGGAGGCATTTATCTGCACGCCTTCTGCGGCAAGATTGGCCAGCGCTTCGCGGGCATCGGCAATAACGCCTTCATATTCGCGGGTGAAATCGCCCACCAGCGCCTGTTCAATCCCGGCGCGCAGCTCTTCGCCTGCAACCATGCGGGTGAGCAGGTCCACTGCGGGCCGGTCACTGTCGCCATAAATGGTCAGGTCGCGGATTGCGATCACGGCGCTGTCAGGTTCATTGAAGGGGATGCCGGTGAGCCAGACCTTGCCCTGCGCGCTGCCATAGCGCGAGGCGATGCCTTCGCTTGGCGCCACCTGCGCATCCACGCCCACGGCGATGCGGCCATTCTCGGTCGCGTAGATTTCCACTGAGCGGAAATCCGCAGTGATCGCGCCCACCTGCGGCAGGGACAGGCCCTTTTCGTTGAGCTTTCGCAAGGCCCGCAGCAGCACCGGTTCCAGATGGGCATATTGCGCCAGCACGGGCACCGCCAGATGCAGCCCGTCGCGGCTGATGTTCTGAGCGCGCGGCGGCAGCGCGGTGGGTGTGGGCGCGGGCGGGCGGTCGCCAATCACCGTTTCCGTGCGCGCGGCCAGCGCGATGTCGACCAGCATCTGCCGTCCTTCGAAGTGGTACCCATCCACGCCCAGCGCCTGCGGGGTGATGCGCATCCATGCAGGCGGGTTCTCGCCATTGAGGGAGATCACGGCAAAGCCCTTCTCCCAGGCATTATCGACAAAGGGATGCAGCTGGATACGGGCAAATTCGCGCTCCAGCTCTCGTTCCAGACTGGTGACCAGGCCCTGCAACTCGCGGTCTGCGTGGCTGGTCAGGCGGATGCGCTGTCCCAGGAAATCAATCCCCGGCTCCTCGCTCCAGTCATAGGATACGTCGATATTGGCGCGCAGCCGCCAGTCCGGCGTGACCGAAAGCCGCGCGCGAAGCGTGGCCATGACAGAGCCGGTGGCGGTTTCGCCTTCCAGTATGCCGCCGATATCCTCTGCCCGCAGGCTGGCATTGACCGGCAGGCGGATCAGCAGGTCACGCCCGCGGCCCGACAAGGTGATGCGCCCGCGCGTCGCCTCTCCCAATATGCGGCAGGCGATATCGGGGGTGAGCGCAATATCCAGCCCAAGGCGGCGCACGCGCTGGGCCGGGATGCAATTGCTGCGCTGCTCGTCAATCGACCACAGGCGGCGCGGGATGCGATCCTGCAACGCGGATTGCAACTGATCGAGCGAGATCGCCAGCGGCACGCGCATGGTCGAACTGGCGGTATCGATGACCGGCGCGGTTTCCACGCGCGCTGGCGGCTCGACCTCGATTTCATTGCTGCATGCCGTTAGACCCAGAGCCATCATCGCGGCCGCCGTCATGGCCCTGATGGCGGCGAAGCGCATCAGATGCGCGCCTCTACGGCCATATTGTCGATCAGGCGGGTCTGGCCGATCCGTGCCGCCACCAGCAGGCGGGCGGGCCTTTGCGGTGTGCCCGGCAGCAGCGCCAGGCTTTCGGCATCGGCCAGGCTGGCATAATCGACTGAGGCAAAACCGGCGGCGAGCAATTGCTGCTCCAGCCATGCCAGCGTGGCGGCAACATCCTCGCCCCGCTCGATCCGCGCAATCGCCTCGCGCATGGCCTGATTCAGCCGTGCTGCCGCCTGCCGGTTTGCCGGTGAGAGATAGGCATTGCGGCTGCTCATCGCCAGCCCGTCGGACTCACGCACGGTCGGTATGCCGATGATATTGCCCGCATGGGGCAGGATCAGGTCCAGATCGCGCGCCATGCGGCGGATCACCGCCAGCTGCTGCCAGTCCTTCTCCCCGAACAGAGCGACATCGGGGCGCACCTGATTGAACAATTTGCACACCACCGTGGCCACACCGTCGAAATGGCCGGGACGCGAGGCGCCGCACAAGCCCTCGCTCACGCCTGCCACGGTGATCGATGTGGCAAAGCCGCCGGGATACATCTCGGCTCCATCCGGCGCCCATAACAGTGCCACGCCTTCGCTCTCCAGCAAGGCCTTGTCCCGCTCCAGCTGGCGCGGATAGGCGTCCAGATCCTCATTCGGGCCGAACTGGGTGGGATTGACGAAGATCGAAACCACCACGTGGGGCGCATATTTCTTCGCCTCGCGCACCAGAGTCAGATGGCCGTCATGCAAGGCGCCCATGGTGGGGACCAGGGCAATCTTGCCCTGTTCGCGCAAGTCATCCACAGCTTCACGCAAATGTGTGATGTGGTTGATGGTTTGCACGGGCTCTCCCCTCCGATAAGGTCTCCTCAACAGACCTGGCCTCAGCTGCCTGCCTAGCCTCAGCTGCCTGATAGAGAAAGCCTGCCCTTATCGTGAGCGCAAATACAGCCCATCGCCCCGCCCACCGGATCGTCTTCGCCAATGAGAAGGGCGGGACCGGCAAATCCACCACCGCCGTGCATGTGGCGGTGGCGCTTGCCTATCAGGGCGCGAAGGTCGCCGCGATCGATCTCGATACCCGCCAGCGCACCATGCACCGCTATTGCGAAAACCGCGCCGAAACGCGTGAGCGCCGCCAGATCGATCTGCCCGGCCCGCAGTGTGCCGTGTTCGAAGGCGAGGATATTGCCCAGCTGGAGCAACAGGTCGCGCGGCTGGGTGAAGGCATGGACTTCATCATCTTCGATACGCCGGGACGCGATGATCCCTTTGCCCGCCATGTCGCCACCGAGGCCGATACGCTGGTCACGCCGATGAACGACAGCTTCGTCGATTTCGACCTGATCGGGCAGGTCGATGCGGAAACCTTCAAGGTCCGCCGCCTGAGCTTTTATGCAGAGCTGATCTGGGAAGCACGTCTGAAGCGCAGCCGCGCCACGGTGGAGCAGCAGCGCCGGGAAATGGACTGGGTGGTGGTGCGCAACCGCACCGGCCACACCGATGCCCGCAACCAGCGCCGCATCGATCAGGCGCTGACAGAACTTTCCAAGCGCGTGGGCTTTCGCATTTCGCACGGCCTGTCGGAGCGCGTGGTGTACCGCGAGCTGTTTCCGTCCGGCCTGACACTGCTGGACAAGGGGCATCTGGGCGAACTGGGCACCAGCCATCTGGTTGCGCGGCAGGAATTGCGCGCGCTGGTCGCCAATCTCAAACTGCCCATGCCGGCCCGCCCCTCCGAACTGGCGCTGCAACCCAGCGAGGCGGCCTGAGCCATGACGCGCCTGATCGTCCTTGCCGCTCTTGGCTGTATCGCCTTCAAGATGATCACCGGGCGCTGGCCATGGGAAAAGAAAATATCCACGCGCGGCCTTGCGATCTATCGGGCGCGCAGGTTGCTGGGGGTTGAAGCAGGCGCCGGCAGGGAAGAAATTGTTGCAGCGCACAAGCGATTGGTCACTATGGTGCATCCAGACAAGGGCGGCACCAATGAACAGGTGCACGAAGCCAATGCTGCGCGTGATTTGTTGTTTGATGAACTTCCCGGCCGATCGGTCAATTAGCATCGATCAATTAGCATCGGTCAATTAGCAGGAGCCAAAATGACCCACACATTCAATCCCACGGTTCTTCGTGAATACGATATTCGCGGTATTGTCGGCGAGACGCTGGGCGTGGAAGATGCCCGCGCGATCGGGCGCGGCTTCGGCACGCTGTTGCAGCGCGATGGCGGCAAGAAGGTGGCGGTTGGCTATGATGGCCGGGTCAGCTCACCCATGCTGGAAGCGGCGCTGATCGAAGGGCTTACGGCCACCGGCTGCGATGTCCGGCGGATCGGCATGGCCGCCACGCCCATGCTCTATTACGCAGAAGCCTCAGCCGAAGAGGTGGATGGCGGCATTCAGATAACTGGCAGCCACAATCCCGCCAATTACAATGGCTTCAAGATGGTATTTCGCGGGCGTCCGTTCTTCGGCGCCGATATCCTCCTGCTGGGCAAGATGGCCGCGGCCGGAGACTGGATCGATGCCGCGCCGGGCAGCGTCGAGAGCGTCGATATCATGGACGCCTATATCGATCGCCTGCTCCAGGGTCTCGATGGAATCGATCCCCAGGTCCTGGCCGGTCTCAAGGTCGGCTGGGATGCCGGCAACGGTGCTGCCGGACCCGCGCTGGAAAAGCTCGCCGCGCGCCTGCCCGGGGAGCATCATCTGCTGTTTACCGAAGTCGATGGCGAATTTCCCAATCATCATCCTGATCCTACTGTTGAGGAAAATCTTGAGGATTTGCGGAAGCTTGTCTCCGTAAAATCCCTCGATTTCGGAGTGGCATTCGACGGGGATGGCGACAGGATCGGCGCAATCGATGGCCAGGGACGGGTGATCTGGGGCGATCAGCTGCTGATGATCTATGCCGAAGATCTGCTCAAGACGCGCAAGGGCGCGACGATTATCGCCGATGTGAAGGCCAGCCGCGCGCTGTTCGATCATATTGCGGAGTGCGGCGGCAAGCCGCTGATGTGGAAGACCGGCCACTCGCTGATTAAATCCAAAATGAAGGAAACTCATTCGCCGCTGGCCGGGGAAATGAGCGGACACGTGTTTTTCGCCGACACATATTATGGTTTTGACGATGCGCTTTATGCCGGAATCAGGCTGATCGCGGCGTCTGCACGGCTGGGCAAATCGGTGACCCAGCTTCGCAGCGACATGCCGCAGATGCTCAACACGCCGGAAATGCGCTTCCAGGTGGATGAAAGCCGCAAGTTCGCCGCCATCGATGAAGTGAAGGAGCGGCTGGCCAGGACCACCGCGGACGTCAACGATACCGATGGCGTGCGCGTCACCAATGACGATGGCTGGTGGCTGCTGCGCGCATCCAACACGCAGGACGTGCTGGTGGCCCGTGCCGAGAGCAACAGTGAGGAAGGGCTCGCCCGCCTGATGGCGCAGATCGACGAGCAGCTCAGCCTGTCCGGCCTCAAGCGCGGCCCGCAAGCCGGGCACTAACCCGTCCGATGGGTGATCGGCTGGGCGCCTATTGCGCCAGACTGGCGCTGGACGAAGTACCGGGGGCCGATGCGGCGGGACTTGCCCTGCTGCAATCGGCCCACCGGCAGGCGATCACGTTCGAGAATCTGGACGTGCTGCTGGGCTGTCCGATCCTGATCGGCAGTGACGATGTCTTTGCCAAGCTGGTGACGGCGGGCCGTGGCGGGTACTGTTTTGAACAGAACCGGCTTTATGCAGATATGCTGGCGCTGATGGGGATTGCCAGCCGCCCGCTGCTGGCGCGTCCCCGGCTGGCCATTCCCGATAATGTGATCCCGCCGCGAACGCATGTGCTGTTGCTGGCCGATCTTGGCGGTGAAAAGTGGCTTGCCGATGCCGGATTTGGCGGCTCCTACGTCCCGCCACTGCCGCTGACGGACGGTGCAGAAACGCGCACGCCGGATGGTGCGCGCCACCGCCTGCGCCATATCGGCCGGGCGGACGGCGACTGGCTACTCGAACGATCAGGCCCGCGCGCCACCACCGATGGCCGCGCGCAGCCACATGGCGACTGGCAGGCGCAATACAGCTTCGATCTGGCACCGGTCGCGCAGGCGGATATGGATCAGGCCAATCACTGGACCGCCACCTGGCCGCAATCGCGCTTTGTGCTGGGGCCTATTGTCAGCCGGGTGCTGCCGGGGGGCTTCATGGCGCTGTCCGGCACATCGCTCAGCATCGCACAGGGCGACCAGTCCGAGCGGCGCGAGTTGCAGGACGCGCAAGAATGGCGCGCCGCCCTGGCCGATCTGTTCGCCATCGATCTGGACCTGGCGCAGGTCAGCCAGCTGCGCCTGTTTGACAGTTAGACAAATCCGCAAGTTGCGGCATACTCGCCCGTTCACAGGGGGGTTCAAGACATGGCCAGCATTCCGGCGGAGCAATCCGCGCTTATCCTGACACGCAGCAAGCCGCTGCGATTGCTGACGCTGCTGCTGTTCTATTTCACCCAGGGCTTCCCCATCGGCCTGTTCTTCTATGCCGTTCCCACATGGATGGCGGCCAATGGCGCGGGCACGGGGGAAATCGGCGCGGTTGTGGCCACGGCGTCGCTGCCGTGGTCGCTCAAGCTGATCAACGGCTTCCTGATTGACCGCTATACCTTCCTGCCGATGGGGCGGCGGCGCGTGTGGATCATCGGCGCGCAGGCGCTGATCGTGCTGATTCTGCTGGCAGGCGCGGTCATTGCACCCGAACATTCCGATATCGCGATGCTATCGGCCATTGGCTTTGTCGCCAATATGGCGGTCACCTTCCAGGACGTGGGGATAGACAGCCTTGCCGTCGATATCATGGAGGAGGATGAGCGGGCAAAGGCCGGCGGCATCATGTTCGGCGCGCAATTGCTGGGCATTGCCGCCACCACCGCTGGCGGCGGGGCGCTGCTGGCAGCTTCCGGCATATCCGCCTGCCTGATGGTGGGCGCGGTCGTGCCGGGCGTGGTCATGCTTTATGGCATCATCATCCGCGAACGCAGCGGGGAGCGCCGCCTGCCGTGGACCCACGGGCAAAGCCACAGGCGCAATCTGGATATCCAGGTAGAGGCATGGTGGCCGCTGCTGGTGAATGCGGTGAAGGCGATCATCGTCCCGCTCAGCCTGATGCTGATCCCGGTGCTGCTGTTCCGGTCCCTGCCGTGGGGCGGGTTTGAGAGCTTCCACCCGATCCTGTTCCAGGACGTGGGCGGCTGGAAGCTGACCGAATATACCAATTTCACCTCCACCCTTGGGCTGGCCACCGGCGTTGTCGGGCTGGTGGTGGGCGGCTGGCTGATCGATGCGATTGGCGCGCAGCGATCCATGCTGATCGCGGTGATCATCGGCATCGCCCTGCTGATCATCATGGGCGCGAGCCAATCCTTGTGGAGCGAGAGCTGGTTCCTGATGGGGTTTGCCGGCGCCATCGAATTTGTCGGCCTGTTCTATGCCATCGCCATGATCCCCATCTGCATGCGCATGTGCTCGCCCGCCGTCGCCGCCACGCAGTTCACCATCTATATGGCGGTCGGCAATTTCGGCAGGCCTCTGGGGGCCAGCCTTGCCGCGATGACGGCCGGGCAGGGCCATCCGCAATTGTTCTATTACACGCTGGCCGGAATCTGGACGCTGGTTGCCGTCGTGATCTACTTCGCGCGCTTTCCGGAAGAGAATGTGGCCGAGCATGAGGCGGCGCATGAACTGCCGCAGGCAGAAGGGATTGCGCCGATCCGGGATTAGGGCACTGGAAATGCGCTGGCGGCCTGCCATCTTGTAACGATGGTGGAGATTGCGGCGCAGGTCCCTGAAGAAATTGCCGACTGGTTCGCCGGGCGCGGCTGGCGGGTCCGCCAGCATCAGGCCGATATGCTGGCCGCATCGCAGGCCGGCAAGCATGCCATGCTGGTGGCCGATACCGGCGCCGGCAAGACGCTTGCTGGCTTCCTGCCCACGCTGGCGGCGTTCTGCCCATCGGTGCTGAATGGCGCGGCGCCGCCCGATGGCCTGCACACGCTCTATGTCTCGCCGCTCAAGGCGCTGGCGCATGATGTGCAGCGCAATCTGCTCACCCCGGTGGCCGATATGGGGCTGGATATCAGGATAGAGACGCGCAGCGGGGATACGCCATCGGACCGCAAGCGCCGCCAGCGCTCCCGCCCGCCTCAGATCCTCTTGACCACTCCTGAGAGCCTCTCTCTGCTTCTCAGCTTCCCTGAGAGTTTTGCGTTGTTTGCCGGGCTGAAGCGGGTGGTGGTGGACGAAATCCACGCCTTCGCCACGCAGAAACGCGGGGATCTGCTGGCGCTCGCACTGTCGCGCTTACAGGCGATTGCGCCCGATATGCAGCGCGTGGGACTTTCCGCCACCGTTGCCGATCCGGAGGCCTTTCGCGAATGGCTGGCGCCGTGGGGCGATGTGGATTCGGTCGCGCTGGTGGCGGGTGAGCGGGGCGCTGCGGCACAGGTGGAAATCCTTCTGCCAGAAGAGGAGCGCGTGCCCTGGGGCGGGCATGCGGCGATCTGGGCCATTCCCCAATTGTACCGCCGCGTGTGCGAATGTCGTACCACTCTGATCTTCACCAACACGCGGTTTCTGGCCGAATATATCTTCCAGAAACTGTGGGAGGCGAATGAGCAGAACCTGCCCATCGGCATCCACCACGGCTCGCTATCCACCGAGGCGCGGCGCAAGGTGGAAGCGGCTATGGCGCGCGGGGAATTGCGCGCGCTGGTGTGTACCGCCAGCCTCGACCTGGGGGTCGACTGGGGTGACATAGATCTGGTGGTGCAAATGGGCGCGCCCAAGGGATCATCGCGTCTGCTCCAGCGGATCGGGCGTGCCAATCACAGGCTCGATCAGGCCAGCCGCGCGCTATTGGTGCCGGGCAACCGCTTTGAATTTCTCGAGGCGTGGGCGGCCAAGGACGCGGTGGATGAAGGCCAGCGCGACGGCGAGGATTTCCGCCCTGGCAGCCTTGATGTGCTGGCGCAGCACGTGATGGCCTGCGCCTGTGCCGCGCCATTCGATGAACAGCAATTGCTGGCGGACGTGCGCGCCTGTCTGTCCTATTCCTGGGTGGATCAAAGCGTGTGGGAGCGGGTGCTCAGCTTCATCGCTACCGGCGGATATGCCCTGCGCGCCTATGACAAGTTCAAGCGGATCACGCGCGACGGGCACGGCGTGTGGCGGCTGACTCACCCAGACCAGGCGCAGCGCCACCGGATGAACGCGGGCATCATCGTCGATAGTGAAATGCTCAGCGTGCGCTTTCGCAATGGCCGGTCGCTAGGCAAGGTGGAGGAGCGCTTTGCCGCATCGCTCACGCCGGGGGACACCTTCCAGTTTGCCGGGCTCAACCTTGAGGTCGAGCAGCTGCGGGACATGGAGCTGGTGGTGCGGGCCTGCAGGAAGGCGGCGATGATCCCGTCCTATGGCGGTCTGCGCCTGCCGCTCACCACCCATCTGGCCAGCCGCGTTCGCGCCTTGCTGGTGGACCGGGCGGGCTGGGCACGTTTCCCCGACGATGTGCGCGAATGGCTGGAGGTACAGGACTGGCGATCGCAGCTTCCCGGACCGGACAATCTGCTGGTGGAAAGCTTCCCGCACGGGGGCCGTGAATACAGCGTCTATTACACCTTCACCGGGTGGAATGCGAACCAGTCGCTGGGCATGCTGGTCACCAAGCGGATGGAGGACATGGGGCTGATGCCAGGTGGCTTCGTGGCCAATGACTACTCGCTGGCGGTGTGGGGCCTGAAGCCGGTGGAGGACCCTGCTGCACTGCTTTCACCCACGATCCTGCAGGAGGAATTCATCGACTGGGTGCAGGATTCCTACCTGCTGCGGCGCGCGTTTCGCGAAGTGGCGGTGATTGCGGGACTGGTGGAGCGGCAGCATCCCGGCAAGCGCAAGACCGGCCGCCAGGTCACCTTCTCGACCGATCTGATCTATGACGTATTGCGCAAATATGAGCCCGGCCATGTGCTGATCGAAGCGGCCTGGGCCGATGCCCGATCACGCATGACCGACATAGAGCGGCTGGGCGATCTGCTGGACCATGCGGCAGAGCGGCTTGAGCATGTGCAGCTTGAGCGTGTCAGCCCGCTGGCCGTTCCGGTGATGGTGATGATCGGCCGCGAAGCCGTTCCGCAAGGGGCAGCGGACGATGAACTGCTGCTGGAGGCCGAGGCATTGGCCAGCGCGGCGATGGAACGGGATATGCCGCTTTAATCCCGTCCGAAGCTGCGAAACTGCTCATTGCCGATAAAGGCGAATTTCCTCAGGCCAGCGCCGCCCACCATCGCGATGATCTGCACCGATATGTCATAGCTGGCCTGCGGGTCTGGCTGGCACCGGGCCGGCTGACGACCACCGTATGGATTGCGGGCAAAGAAAAAGGGGCGGGAAAACCCGCCCCTTGATCTGTTTCACTGGCTTGGGCCGTTACTTGCCGAAGCTGCGATATTTTTCGTTTCCGACGAAGCCGAACTTGGTGACGCCAGAACCCTTGATGATGTTCAGCACGCGTGCCGAAAGTTCGTAGCTGGCGTTTGCTTCCGGCTCGAACTGCAGTTCCGGCTCAACCTGAAAGTTGAGCGTTTCCTGCAGATTGCGAACCAGTTCGTTCGAATTGATCGGTGTTGCGTTCCACAGAATCTCACCACCGGGGGTGAGAACGATCTTGTTCGTGACCGGATCGATCATGTCCTCTGGCGGAGGATTCGGATCCGGCGAGGGAAGATCGATGTTGATCGCGTGGGTCGCAACCGGGATCGTGATGATGAACATGATGAGGAGAACGAGCATGACGTCGATCAACGGCGTCGTGTTCATTTCCATCATCGGCTCGCCATCGTCGCTTCCGCCTGACATTGCCATGAGTGTTTACTCCTCGTGTTCTATCTAATCCGGGATCGACGGCGATTAGCCGTTGGGATCGACCGGATTGGAAATGAAGCCGACAGTTGGATAACCCGCCGCCTGCACATTAAAGATCGTGCCGGCAACACAGCGCCAGGGTGCATTCACGTCGCCGCGAATGTGAACCTGCGGAATGAGCTCCGGTTGTGCACGAATGGCTTCAGGGCCGCCCGCACGCTGTACGATGTTGTCCAGCTTTTCGAACGCCTGGTCATACAGCTCGCCCGAATCGACCAGCGTTGTGTTGTTGATGTACACGCGGCATTCGCCATTACGGGTTGCACCGGAATAATCAGTCCTGATTGTGCCCGGCGTCCGACCCGCTTCATCCGTCGTGGTGACGGTAAGCAGCAGGTTCTCGACCTTGTCGTCCGAAGGTATGGAAACCATAATCGGAACTTCAAGTTTCTCGACCGTCTGAATGGCGACCGGGACTGCAATCAGGAAGATGATCAGCAGCACCAGCATGACGTCCACCAGCGGGGTGGTATTGATGTCAGACATCGGCTTGTCGCCGCCGTCTCCACCAGTCGCTATGGCCATGTTTCTCGTCCTATCTCAAATTAAGCTGCAAGGGGCAGGCGGGCGCTGGTTTGCGCCCGCCCCCATTTGAGTATCAGCTTCAGGCCTTCGGTGCGCCAGCCGGCTTTGCAGCGGCAGGAGCTGCCTTTGCAGCCGGAGCAGCCGCCATCGCAGGCTTCACAGTGCCATTCGAAGAAATGTTGGCCAGCAGTTCGGTCGAGAAACCGGAGAGCATCGCAGCGATCTTCTTGTTGCGGCTCTGCAGGAAGTTGTAGGCGAACACGGCAGGCACAGCCACGAGCAGACCGATGGCGGTCATGATCAGGGCTTCACCAACCGGACCGGCAACCTTGTCGATCGATGCCGAACCGGCGATGCCGATGTTGATCAGAGCGCGGTAGATACCGATAACCGTACCCAGCAGACCAACGAACGGTGCGGTTGCACCCGTGGTTGCCAAGAAGGGAAGGCCGCCGGCAAGCTTGCCGTTGATGGCGGACTCGGAACGAGCCAGCGATCCGTGCAGCCAGTCATGCGATTCCAGATTGTCGGTCATCTTTGCACTCTGCGCCTGAGCGGCGTGTGCATCGTCAACCAGCTGGCGCCATGCGCTGTTCTTGTCGAACTTGGTGGCGCCTTCGGTCAGCGTGCTTGCACGCCAGAATGCAGGACGGCCAGCGCGGTACTGCTTCATCACCTTATTCTGCTCGAGCCACTTGGTGATCAGGATGTAGAACGAACCAACCGACTGGATGACAAGAACGGTAAGAATGGACCAGGCGACGGGGCCGCCCTGTTCCATCGCTTCCATGAAGCCGAACTGGTTCTGCGGGGCCTCTGCAGCACCAGCTGCCAGGAGTTCAATAAGCATGCGAAAGTCCTCTCTTGAGAATAACTGAAATTCTGAAAATTAGCTGAGACGGTAAACGATGGTGAGTGAATCGCGACCGGAGGTCGGATTGCCACTGGCATCGAGCGCCGGCTCGTAACGCGCGTAACGTTCCATGCCCTCGCAGGCGGCTTCATCGAGGATCGATTCACCACTTGAGGAAGTCACGGAGCAAGACTGCACGCGGCCATCGGGTCCGATCGTCACACTCACACCCACGTTGCCTTCAATCTCACGGCGTACGGCGCGCGAGGGATAGGCTTCCTGGATACGTGAAGACCAGCGATTGAAATTGTCGCGCTGCGCAGCCCGGGCCTGCGAAGGCGCCGGAGGCGGCGGGGGCGCAACCACTGGTGCGGGCGGCGGAACCGTCCGAATCACAGGTGCAGGAGGCGGAATATTCGTTTGCGTCCGGATTGGCGGAGGCGCGACCGACACGTTGATCGGTGGCGCCGGCGCAACCGGCGGCGGCGGCGAAACATCTTGTTCCGGCGGCGGCGGCGGTGGTTCCTCCGGCTCTGGTTCAGGCTCCTCAATATCCACGGTGGTCACGCGCTGAACAACTTCCTTCATCGCCGAAATGGCGAGTCCGCTTATCAGTCCGTAACCGATCACTACGTGGATCAGGGCAACGATGATAATCGATACAACTCGACTACCGCTCATCTCTTGGTCAGCGTAAGCCATCCAGTCCCATCACTCCATTTTCATCCACCAGGGCAAGCCCGGCCATAACAGCATAAAACAGGCCCAACCCTGTTTGCCGCATCGAAGATTTTCCGTCCCGATTTATCGGGAGCGGATATTGGAAAGACTATCCCAAGCCCTTCCAGACGCCAGACCCCCGCTATTATTTTGTCGGTAGGTCCGTTCCCGGCGGGTCTTAACGGCACACTTCCGCATGGGCAAACGCTTTATCGGTTAAGCACTGATTCACCGGATAAACGCAGGCTAAACCATGTATCTGGCGATCAAATGTGCCATTTCCGATTCTCCGTTTCAGGAGCTTGCGATGCCGATTTTGTACCGATTCCCCAATTTGGCGAATCTTTCGACTGCCCTTTTTGCTTCCCTTATGGCCTTGATGCCACTGGCAAATCCGGCACAGGCGCAGGTCGTTGCAGGTCCGGCTGCGCCAATTGAGCCAAGCTATGTGGAACTGGTGGAACTGGCGCTGGCGGCGGATATCGTGGCGCGTGTGCAAATCGATGATCAGGCAACATTGAGAGCCGAACGCGCGCCAGATGTCGCTCCCGGCAAAGTTCGCATCTATGCTGAATCGATAACTCAGGCCCTGTTGGGCGGGCGCATTGCAATTGGCGAATCGCTTGCCTTTCTGGTCGATCTGCCGGCTGATGCCAGGGGCCGGGCGCCCAAGCTCAAGAAACAGGTGTTCCTGATATTTGCCCGCTCGGTGGAGGGGCGGCCGGGACAGGTCTATCTTGCCGGACAGGGCGCCATGCAGCCTGCCACGCCTGCGCTGGAACAGCGCGTGCGCCAGGTGCTGACCCAGCTGGCGGAGAGTGCTCGCCCGCCCGTGATCACCGGCGTGCGCGAGGCCATGTCCGTGCCCGGCAATCTGGTGGGGGAATCGGAAACGCAGATATTCCTTGAGACGCGCAGCGGCGATCCGGTGTCGCTTTCGGTAATCCGCCGTCCCGGCATGACGGCCCAATGGGGTGTTTCGTGGACCGACATTGTCGATCAGGCAGCGCGCCCGCCGCAGGCGCAGACGCTGGAATGGTATGCGCTGGCCTGTTTCCTGCCGGCAGACCTGCCCGAAGACGCGTTCATCCAGCGCGACCGCGAATCACGCGATCGGGCACGTGAGGATTATCGCATGGTGCTGGGCCAGCTCGGTCCCTGCGTGCGCAATAACTGAAGCTGGCGCGCGCATCCCCCTAGCCAAGCGCAATCGCGCGCTTTAACGCGGCGCGCCTGAGATCAGGCTCATTGCAGTACACGCACTCTTCCGGGGGAATTTATGACAGCACCTCTTCGCATCGCTCTGGCGGGCCTTGGCACGGTTGGGGCGGGCGTTATCCGCCTGCTGGAAGCCAATGGCGACATTATCGCCGCGCGTGCAGGCCGCGCCTTGCAGGTGGTGGCCGTGTGCGCCCGTGATCGCACCAAGGATCGCGGGATCGATCTGTCACCCTATGCCTGGGAAGATGACATGACCGCGCTGGCCGCGCGCGACGACGTGGACGCGGTGGTCGAACTGGTCGGCGGGTCTGATGGCCCGGCGCTGGCGCTGGCCCGCAATGCGCTCAACAGCGGCAAGCAGGTGGTCACCGCCAACAAGGCGATGATCGCCCATCACGGCATGGAACTGGCCGCATTGGCCGAGGGCAAGGGCGTGGCGCTGAAATATGAAGCAGCCGTGGCCGGCGGCATTCCGGTGATCAAGGGGCTGGGCGAAGGTGCCGCGGCCAACCGGATCGACGGAATTTACGGCATCCTCAACGGCACCTGCAATTACATCCTCTCCCAGATGGAGAGCACCGGCGCCGATTTTGGCGATGTGCTGAAGGACGCGCAAGACCTTGGCTATGCCGAGGCCGATCCCGCCTTTGACATTGAAGGCGTGGACGCCGCGCACAAGCTGGCCATCCTGGCCGCGCTGGCGTTCGGCACGCAGCTGGATTTTGCCGCAGTCGACATTTCCGGCATCACCAAGATCCGCGCCGCCGATATCGCCCAGGCCGATGCGCTGGGTTATGTGATTCGCCTGATCGGTGTGGCCGACTGCGAGGACAAGGGCGGCGAGCGCTTCCTGTTCCAGCGCGTGCAGCCCTATCTCGTCTCCAAGCAGCATCCGCTCGCCTCTGTCGACGGGCCGACCAACGCGGTGGTGGCCGAATGCAACTTCGCCGGCCGCCTGCTGTTCGAAGGTGCCGGTGCGGGCGATGGCCCCACAGCCAGCGCCGTGGTTGCAGACCTGATCGATATCGCCCGCGACCGCGTCGCCCCGCCGTTCTCCCTGCCGGTATCGGCCCTGCAAAGCGCCGCGCCGGCCGATCCGGGCCACCGGGTCAGCCGCGCCTATATGCGCTTCGTGGTGGCAGATCGCCCCGGCGTTCTGGCAGAGATCACCGCTGCCATGCGCGATGCGGGTGTTTCCATCGAAAGCATGATCCAGCACGGCCATCCCGAGGAGGGCGGCGATGTGCTGGTGGCAATCGTCAGCCATGAAGGGCCTGAAAGCGCGGTGAGCGCTGCCCTGGACCTGCTTGACGGATCGCCCAGCCTGTCTGAACCGCCGCTGGTGATGCGCCTGCTGGGCTAGGTCGCGGGCCTTTATGGGGCCAGCTCAGGGCCTGCGTTCAAGGTCCATAGACATCATCCTCCAGCCCGGCCTTGGTCTGGGCACCGGTATCAACCGGCTCCGGCACCGGCTGAGCGGCGCGCGTGGCAGCGGCGATGTCGTCGGCGTCGGTCGGCCCGCCATACAGCCGCGCCGCTTCCGATCCGGCTGGCGTTTCCGGCAGGGCATCGAAATCGGTCACCACGGCAGGCGGCGGAACCCTGCCCAGCTTGCCGACGCACAAGGTGTAGGCACTGCAAGGCATCAGCATTCCGCCCGGGTCCTGCGCCCGCGGAGCGCCGCTGCCGGTCACTTCGACATCCGCCCGTGGAGGGCGTTCGAACGTGTAGCGTTCCGGATCGGCGACATCGCGGCAGACCACGATGACATCGGGATCTTCCGCCTGAGCATCGGCACAATCGTCGGTATCTTCCGGTTCGACAGACCAGTATTCGCGCGAATTCTCGATCGCCTGCTCCGCGGTCAGGACCTCCGCCTCCTGCCCGCGCGCCGCCGCGCTCAAGGAAGTGGCCAGTCCTGCAAGCAATATCCGTCCTGCCACGCTCGACATCGCGCACCCCCCAGCCTAACGGATGCGCAACATCGGTTTCGAGGGTGAATTGCGTATGAACACCGCATCTTCCGGCAAGGCTTCACCGGCAGCTGAAAGCCCGCTTGACCGTGTGCTGGCGCTCGAAATGGTCCGCGTGACCGAGGCCGCCGCCATTGCCGCCTCCGGCCAGTCTGGCAGGGGTGACGAGAAGGCGGCAGACCAGGCAGCGGTTGAGGCGATGCGCGCCGCATTCGATCTGGTGCCCATCAACGGCACGGTCGTTATCGGCGAGGGGGAGCGTGACAATGCGCCCATGCTGTTCATCGGCGAAAAAGTGGGTGCCGCCGCTCCGGGTGCGCCGCAAGTCGATATCGCCGTCGATCCGCTGGAGGGCACCACCATTACCGCCAAGGCCGGGGCCAATGCGCTGGCGGTGCTGGCGATTGCCGGCAAGGGCTGCCTTCTTAACGCGCCTGACATCTATATGGAAAAGCTGGCCGTGGGGCCGGGCTATCCCGCAGGCGTGATCGACCTGGACAAGAGCGCGGAGGAAAATGTCGCCGCCGTGGCCGCGGCCAAGGGCGTTGCGCCGGACCAGCTGATGGTCTGCGTGCTCGACCGTCCGCGCCATGGCGAACTGATCGGCCAATTGCGGGCGATCGGCTGCGGCATCCAGCTGATCCCCGATGGCGACATTGCCGGGGTGATCGCCACCACCGATCCTGACACCACGATTGACCTGTACATGGGGTCTGGCGGCGCACCTGAAGGCGTGCTGGCCGCCGCCGCGCTGCGCTGTGTGGGCGGTCAGTTCCAGGGGCGGCTGATCTATCGCAATGATGACGAGCGCCGCCGCGCCGTGGCATGCGGGATAGAGCAGCTCGATCGCATCTATTCGCTGGAGGACCTGGCCAGCGGGGATTGCATCTTTGCCGCCACCGGCGTGACCGACGGATCGCTGCTGAACGGGGTCAAGCGCGTGCGCCGCCCCGATGGAGAGCCGATCATCACGACGCAGAGCGTGGTCATGCGCGCCTCATCGGGAACGGTGCGCTGGGTAGAGGGCGAGCACCGGGCCAGATGATGGGGCCAAATGATCGGGCGAAATGATCTTGCATGGGGCCAAGTTTGTCGCATTTCCCCATCTAGCCCCAAGCTGCAGGTTGCAATCATATGACGCTGGGCTAGAGCCTGCCCCAGCGAATCCGAACGCGCGCCAGGAGAAGGCCAGTCCATGAAAATCATGTCCGGCAATGCCAACCTGCCGCTTGCCCGCGCCATTGCGGCCTATCTCGAAGTGCCGCTCACCGATGCCAGCGTGCGCCGCTTTGCGGATGAGGAAATCTTCGTTGAGATCCATGAGAACGTGCGCGGCGAGGATGTCTTCATCCTGCAGTCGACCAGTTTTCCGGCCAATGACAATCTGATGGAACTGCTGATCTGCATCGATGCGCTGAGGCGCGCATCGGCCAGCCGGATCACCGCCGTGGTGCCCTATTTCGGCTATGGCCGACAGGACCGCAAGCCCGGCCCGCGCACGCCGATCTCGGCCAAGCTGGTGGCGAACCTGATTACCGAGGCGGGCGCAGACCGCGTGCTGTCGGTCGATTTGCACGCCGGACAGATCCAGGGCTTCTTCGATATTCCGACGGACAATCTCTATGCCGCGCCGGTGATGGCAGCCGATATCCAGGCGCGATATGGGGAGAATGACCTGATGGTCGTGTCCCCCGATGTGGGCGGCGTGGTCCGCGCCCGCGCGCTGGCCAAGCGGCTCGACAATGCGCCGCTGGCCATCGTCGACAAGCGCCGTGAGCGGCCCGGCGAATCCGAAGTGATGAACATCATCGGCGATGTGAAGGGCCGCAACTGCATCCTGATCGACGATATCATCGATTCGGGCGGCACGCTGTGCAATGCGGCCGAAGCCCTGCTGGCGGCGGGCGCCAAAAGCGTGGCCGCCTATATCACCCACGGCGTGCTTTCGGGCGGCGCTGTGGCGCGGATTGACGGCTCCTGCATGAAGGAACTGGTGATCACGGACACCATCATGCCGACCGATGCCGCCAGGGATTCTGCCAAGGTCCGCGTCCTCACCATCGCCCCGCTGGTGGGCGAGGCCGTGCGCCGCATCGCCGACGAAAGCTCGGTCTCCAGCCTGTTTGACTGACGATGCGCACGATCTTCCTGGCGGCAATGGCACTCACCGCCTGTTCGCAGGAACAGGCACCGGTGCCGCAGCCAGAAGCAAGCGGATATCGCCCGCCCATCGGCTCCAACGAGATTTTCCGCGGTGAACCCGGCGCTGCGCCGGGGCATGAGCTGATCGTGACGGATCTGCTGCTGGGGCCGGACGCTGTAGGCGCCACCCATTATCATCCGTGGGAGGAATATCTCTACGTGATCGAAGGCAGCGCGAAGGTGGATGTTGCCGATCTTGGCGAAGGGACGCTGGTGGCTGGCCAGTCCTTCATCATCCCCGCGCAGGCGGTGCACACGCCGCGCGCTGGCCCCGATGGCGTGCGCGCCATCATCATTCGCGTCCACAATGAGGGCGAGCCGACCATGGTGCCGGTAGATCAGTGAAATCCCCGCAATGAACCTCAAAGCCGAAATCGCACTTGCCCACCGCCTCGCCGATGCCGCGCGGGCGGAGATATTGCCGCTGTTCCGCACGCAGGTGGACAGTGAGGCGAAGGACGATGCCACGCCTGTCACCATTGCCGATCGCAATGCCGAAGAAGCGATGCGCCGTATCCTCAAGGCGGAAGCGGGGCAGGACGGCGTGCATGGCGAGGAGTTCGGCATCGAGCCGGGCAAGTCGGGCCGCCAGTGGGTGCTCGATCCGATCGACGGCACCACTGCCTTCCTGGCTGGCCGCGCCACCTTCGGCACGCTGATCGCGCTGCTGGTGGAAGGCTTTCCGGTGCTGGGCATGATCGACCAGCCGGTGCTGGGGGAGCGCTGGCTGGGAGTGATGGGGCAGGCCACCACGCTCAATGGCCAGGTCGTCTCCACCCGCCGCTGCCGCGAACTGGCCAGCGCCACGCTGGCCACCACCGGCCCGCATTATTTCGATGAGCATCAGGGCCACACCTTCATGACGCTGGCCAGCCGCACCGATCACAAGCGCATGGTGATGGGCGGCGACTGCTATAATTACGCCTGCCTCGCCTCCGGCCATATCGACATCGTGTGCGAGGCGGGCCTGAAGATTCACGACTATGCCGCGCTTGTCCCGGTGGTGGAGGGTGCCGGCGGTGTGATGAGCGACTGGCGGGGCGAGCCGCTCCACGCAGGATCGGACGGGCAGGTGCTGGCGCTGGGCGATCCCGCGCGGCTGGAAGATGTGCTGGAGGCGATGGCCGCAGCGCATTGATCCGCCGGCCAATGGCGAAACTCCCGCTTGCCTTTCGCGCGCATTGGCTCTAGTTGCGCGCGCTTCACTGACACGTGATTATCTTCCGGTCTGGCTGTAAGGGCTGCCAGGGCTGGTTGGACGTGTTCTCGAACCCATATCCTTTTAGGGGAGACGAAAATGCCCAAGCTGAAGACGAAGAGCGGCGTTAAGAAGCGCTTCAAGCTCACCGCCACCGGCAAGCTCAAGCATGGTGTCGCTGGCAAGCGCCACCGCCTGATCAGCCACAATGCGAAGTATATCCGCCAGCAACGCGGGACCAAGGTTCTTTCCAAGGCCGATACGGCTGCGGTGAAGAAATGGGCCCCCTACGGTCTCGGTTGAGATCGCTGCGCATTATCAGGAGATAAGATATGCCTCGCATTAAACGCGGCGTGACCACGCGCCAGAAGCACAAGCGGATACTGGACCAGGCCAAGGGCTTTCGCGGTCGCCGCAAGAATACCATTCGCGTTGCTCGTCAGGCCGTCGAAAAGGCCGGCCAGTACGCCTATCGCGACCGCAAGGTTAAGAAGCGCAATTTCCGCGCCCTGTGGATCCAGCGTATCAACGCTGCGGTGCGCGCCGAAGGCCTCACCTATTCGCAGTTCATGCACGGCGTGAAGCTGGCCGGGATTGAGCTGGACCGCAAGGTCATGGCCGACCTGGCGATGAATGAGGGCGAAGCATTCGGCCTCATCATCAAGCAGGCCAAGGGTGCACTTCCGGCCTGATCCTGCGGGATAGATTCGGAACGCAAAAAAGGGCGCGGATGATTTGGGTCATCCGCGCCCTTCCTTTTCCCGCAAACACCCGGCGAAGGGTCGTGTACGCCGGGTGCTTTCGGGGGACCTTTACTGCAGGTCTTCTACAGAGACCCAGCCTTTGGTGCCGAAATTGTCCTCGGCCTCGATCCACAGCCCTTCGCGCTTGCCTGTCGGGGCCAGCTCTGTGCCTGCCCGCAGGGTGCGGACCTCGGCTGCACTGGCGAGGGGACCTGAGCGCATGACCGTGTCAACTGCGGCGATGGCAGCAGGAGACGCATCGGCTGCGGCGCTGGCACCCGGCGCCGGCGCCGCTTCCAGCGCGGCACGCTGCGCCACGATCTGGTTGAAGGCGATGATATAGGCCTCGGTCAGCTTCTGTCCGTCCCGACTTTCGGCATAGCCCGCGCCCTCGGCGAGGCCGCGTGCCCATGATCCGCCAGAGCGGCCAAAGCTGAGCGATGAGGAACTGACGGAGCCACTGCCCACGGCAAGCGGCTGGCCATTGGACGGGCTCACCACTGTGAGGCCCGCAGCCACTGTGCGCCGGCGACCGCCAAGACCGCCCAGCAGGCCGGCAGCCGCGCCACCAAAGGGTACGCGCGAAAGGACGCTGGAAGCAGCACCGCTGCGAATCAGCGCTTCTCTGGCCGCTGCCCCGGCCAGGTTAAGGCCCTGGTCCACTTCCTCCTCGGTTCCGGCCACTGCGGTGACCAGGTAGCGAGCCGGCTCATTGCCGCCGCCATGCGGCGTGAAACAGCCCGACTCGGTCGCCAGCTTGGTGATCAGAGCGCGCGGAGAACCAAGGTTCCATTGGCTCCAGCCCGCGCCTGCGCCATCGACCAGCGCGATCGAACCGAGGCTTTCATCGCAGCGGGCCAGCTCCACTTCGTCTTCCGCTGCGGCGGGCTGGGCAGCCAGCGCGATCAGGCTTGCGGCCATTACTGTCAGTGTGATGTTGTTCTTGCTCATGGTGTCCCCCAATTACGGCGGCGCCGCCAAAAAGGCGCGCCAGCAGCATTTCGATGAACGCGGGCATCAATGGCAATGGTCCGGAACCGACCTAACAGGACTTGTCATAACCAAAACGATATTGTCATATGCATAGAGCAAGTTTTTGGACTTCAAGGGCTCTCACTGTTACAAAGCAGCGCAATCGAATTACAAGACAGCGTCAGTCTGCGGATTCGATGATAGTTTGGGGCTGGGTCGCAAAATGCCGGATCAATTCGCAATAGACGTGCAGTTTTTCCGCTTGTCGGAGGAGTTGCAGCCGTATTTTACCGCGCTCTACTCGTTTACCATCACCTGCGCTGACGATGTGCTGATCGAAGACCGGCTGCATCCTGAATGGGCGACCATGCGCTTCACCGAAAGCGGCGTGGAGCCTGTCGCATCTGTCTGCCCTGACGAAGTCCAGCCGACCTGGCCGTTTGTTGCCAGCGGACCAACCAGCAGGGCCATCAAGTTCGGCCTGCGCGAGTCACGCATCTGGGGGCTGGGTCTGCAACCCGTTGGCTGGGCAAAATATGTGCCGGTGCCCGCCGCAGACCTGGCTGACCGGATAGTTGATGCGCGCACGAGTGCGGCGTTTGAGGTGTTTGCTCCCATCCTTGAGGTGGTCCGCACCGCATCGCCCGATTCCGATGATACCGCGCGGCGCATCAACAACCACCTGCTGGAGCAGGATCATCGCCCGGTTCCCGGTCAGGACAAGATTCTGGCTTGCCAGCACGCCCTGCGCGATCCCGAAATTGCCGATGTCACGATGCTGGCGGACAGGCTGGAGACGGGGCGCCGCACGCTGGAGAGGATGTGCAGCCGCTACTTCGGATTTCCACCCAAGCTGCTGCTGCGCCGCCAGCGCTTCCTGCGCAGTCTGGCGCGCTACATGCTGGAACCGAAAGGCAACTGGAGCAATGCGCTGGACGGGCAATATTTCGATCAGGCCCATTTCGTGCGCGACTTTCGCAGCTTCATGGGCATGACGCCCAGCGAATATGCCGATACACCGCACCCCATCCTTGACCGCATCATGGCACAGCGCATGGCCGATCAGGGCGTGGTGCCCCAGACGGACATGCCCACGGTGCTGCGCTACTCCACGAAGACCTGATGGTCAGATTAGGGCTTGGGCGTCAGGGCTGGGGCCGCTAACAGGCGCGCCAGCCCAATTTTCACGAATTCCGCCCTTTCACGAATAATCGAAGATCATGTCCGAACTCGAAACCATCCATAATGACGCCCAGGCGCGCATCGCTGCCGCGCAAGACCTGACAACGCTTGAGGCCTTGCGGGTCGAATTCCTTGGCAAGCAGGGGAGCGTTTCTGCCCTGCTCAAGACGCTTGGCAAGATGAGCCCGGACGAACGACAGGCGCAGGCTCCGGCCATTCAGGCCCTGCGCCAGTCCGTCACCGATGCGCTGGCGCAGCGCAAATCCGTGCTGGAAGCGGCGGAGCTTGAGGTGCGGCTGGCTTCGGAACGGCTCGACCTGACCCTGCCTGCACCCGATGCGCCGCGTGGCTCTGTCCACCCGGTCAGCCAGGTGATGGATGAGCTGGCGGAGATTTTCGCCGATCTGGGCTTCGCCGTCGCCACCGGCCCGGAGGTTGAGGACGACTGGTACAACTTCACCGCGCTCAACATGCCTGAAAGCCATCCGGCGCGGGCGATGCATGACACATTCTATTTCCCCGACACCGCCCCCAAAGGGGGCAGAATGCTGCTGAGGACGCACACAAGCCCGGTTCAGGTGCGCACGATGCTGGCCGAAGGTGCGCCCGTGCGCATCATCGCGCCGGGCCGCGTCTATCGCAGCGACAGCGACGCCACGCACACGCCGATGTTCCATCAGGTGGAAGGTCTGGTGATCGACAAGGGCATCCATCTTGGCCACCTCAAATGGACGCTGGAGACCTTCCTCAAGGCCTTTTTCGAAACCGACGATATCGTGCTGCGGCTGCGCCCGTCCTATTTCCCCTTCACCGAACCATCGGTGGAAGTCGACGTCGGCTTTGCCATCGTTGACGGCAAGCGGGTGCTGGGCGGTAGCGGCGATGCGGCAGGTCATGGCTGGATGGAGCTGCTCGGCAGCGGCATGGTCAACGCCCGCGTGCTGGAAATGAGCGGGCTGGACCCCAACGAATGGCAGGGCTTTGCCTTTGGCGTGGGCGTGGACCGGCTGGCCATGCTGAAATACGGCATGGACGATCTGCGCGCCTTCTTTGATGGCGATGTCCGCTGGTTGCAGCATTACGGCTTCTCCGCCTTTGACCAGCCGACGCTCTCGGGCGGTGTGGGAGCGCGCTCATGAAGTTCTCTTTCGAATGGCTGAAATACTTCCTCGAAACCCAGGCTTCGGTGGCGGAGATCTCTGCCCGGCTGAACGCCATCGGCATTGAGGTGGAAGGTCTTGAGGACCCGGCTGAAAAGCTGGCAGGCTTCCGCGTGGCCGAAGTGCTGACCGCAGGGCCGCATCCCGATGCGGACAAGCTGCAGGTGCTCACCGTCGATACCGGCGAAGGCGATCCGGTGCAGGTCGTCTGCGGTGCGCCCAATGCGCGCGCGGGGATGAAGGGCGTGCTCGGCCTGGCCGGCGCGGTGGTGCCTGCCAATGGCATGCAGTTGCGCAAGAACGCCATCCGCGGCGTGGAGAGCAACGGCATGATGTGCTCCACGCGGGAGCTGGAACTGGGCGACGATCACGAGGGGATCATCGAGCTGCCCGCCGATGCTCCGGTGGGACAGGACTTTGCCACCTATCACGGCGCCAGCCCGATCTTCGACGTGGCGATCACTCCCAATCGTCCGGACTGCATGGGCGTTTACGGCGTTGCGCGCGATCTGGCGGCAGCTGGGCTGGGAACGCTCAAGCCGCTGCGGGACGATGTGACGCCCGGCAGCTTTCCCTGTCCGGTAGAAATCCGCACCGATGACGCTGAGGGCTGTCCGGCATTCTATGGCCGCGTCATTCGCGGAGTGACCAATGGTGCCAGCCCCGAGTGGATGCAGCAGCGGCTGATTTCGGCGGGACAGCGACCGATCAGCGCGCTGGTCGACATTACCAATTACATGATGCTGGCCTTCGGGCGTCCGGCGCACGTCTATGATCTGGCCAGGCTGACCGGCGCCGTCGTCGCGCGGCGAGCCAGGGATGGCGAACAGGTTCTGGCGCTGAACGAGAAGACCTACACGCTCGATCCCAGCATGACCGTGATCGCCGATGACAATGGCGTGCACGATATTGCCGGCATCATGGGCGGTGAGCATTCCAGCGTGACCGATGGCACCACGGACGTGCTGCTGGAGATCGCCTATTTCAACCCGGAGCAGATCGGCGTTACCGGTCGCAAGCTGGGCCTTGCCACCGATGCGCGCACGCGGTTTGAGCGCGGCGTGGACCCGGCATGGCTGGATGGCGGGCTGGAAGGCCTGACCTCGCTGATCCTGCGCCTGTGCGGCGGTGAGGCGTCCGATGTGGTGCGGGCAGGCTCTGCCCCCAGCGCGCCGAAAATCATCGCCTATGATCCCGCGCTCAGCGCCCGGCTGGGCGGTGTGCAGGTGGATGAGGCGGAGCAGCGCCAGATCCTTGCCGCGCTGGATTTCACCGTGTCCGATGACTGGCAGGTCACAGTGCCGCTGCGCCGCCACGATGTGGAAGGCGCTGCCGATATCGTGGAAGAAGTGGTCCGCATCCACGGGCTGGAGCATGTCCAAAGCGTGCCACTGACAGGCAATGTCGGCGTGGCCCGGCCAACCGCCACTCCGGCACAGGTGCTGGAACGCAAATTGCGCCGCGCCGCTGCCGGGCGCGGCCTCAACGAAGCGATCACCTGGTCCTTCCTCCCGCCAGCCGAGGCCGAGCATTTCGCCAGCGGCAACGGTGGCCTGTGGATTCTCGACAATCCGATCAGCGAGGACATGAAGGCCATGCGCCCCTCGCTCATTCCCGGATTGCTGTCCGCCGCAAAGCGCAACCTCGATCGCGGAGCCACCAGCCTGCGCCTGTTCGAGATTGGCCGGTCCTATCTGCGCGGCGAGGGCGGGATGAGCGGTGAACGCCCGACGCTGGGCGTGGTGCTGGCGGGCGAGAAGACGCCGCGCGGCTGGGCCGCTGGCAAGGCCGCGAATTTCGATGCCTTCGATGCCAAGGCAGAGGCGCTGGCCCTGCTGGAAGAGGCCGGAGCCCCCGTCGCCAATCTGATGGTAATGGATGGTTCAGGCGACCAGTTCCATCCCGGCCAGTCCGCCACCTTGCGGCTTGGCCCCAAGAAGGTGCTGGCGCGGTTCGGCACGCTGCATCCCGCCACTCTGGCCGCCTTCGATGTGGATGGCCCGGTGGTGGCAGTGGAGATTTTCCTCGATGCGATCCCGGCCAGGAAGGCTGCGGCATTTGCCCGCACCCATTATGCGCCGCCAGCCCTGCAGGCCGTGACGCGCGATTTCGCCTTCCTGGTGCCTCAGGCTCTTCCGGCGGGCGATCTGCTGCGCGCGGTCAAGGGCGCCGGGCGGGATTTGCCCTGGGCCAATATCGTCGATGCGCGGATCTTCGACCTGTTCGCAGGCCAGGGCGTGCCCGAGGGACAGAAGTCGCTCGCCGTGGAAGTGACCCTCCAGCCGGGTGAGAAAAGCTACAAGGATGAGGAGATCAAGGCGATCTCCGAGAAAATAGTGGCTGCTGCTGCCAAGCTGGGCGGGGAGCTGCGCGGCTGATCGCCGCCTGACCAGACATGTCCAGTCCGCATAACTCCCGGCGTACCTTCGCCATTATCTCGCACCCTGACGCGGGTAAGACCACGCTGACCGAAAAGCTGCTGCTGCAAGGCGGCGCGATCCATCTTGCCGGTGAGGTCAAGGCGCGCGGGCAGGCGCGGCGTGCGCGCTCTGACTGGATGAAGATCGAGCAGCAGCGCGGCATCTCGGTCACCAGTTCGGTCATGACGTTCGAGCGCGACGGCATCACCTTCAATCTGCTCGATACGCCGGGCCATGAAGACTTTTCCGAAGACACCTATCGCACGCTGACCGCAGTCGATTCGGCGATCATGGTGATCGATGCGGCCAAGGGTATTGAGCCGCAGACGCGCAAATTGTTCGAGGTCTGCCGACTGCGCAGCGTGCCGATCATCACCTTCGTCAACAAGGTGGACCGCGAGGGCCGCCCGGTGTTCGAACTGCTGGACGAGATTGCCGAGATGCTGGCGCTGGATGTCAGCCCGCAAACCTTCCCCGTGGGCATGGGCGGGCAGTTTGAAGGCATTCTGGACTTCGCCACCGGCAATGTCGCGCGCCCGGAAGGGCCGAGCAAGGAATTCCTCGGCACAATCGATGAAAAGCCGGTGCTTCCCGAACAATGGGCCGAAGAGGCCGAGCTGGCGCAGATCGGCTATCCCGCATTTGACCTGGAAGCCTATCGCAACGGCGATCTGACCCCGGTCTATTTCGGATCGGCGCTGAAGAACTTCGGCGTGGTCGATCTGATTGACGCGATTGCCAGATATGCGCCGCCGCCGCGCCCGCAGCCAGCCGGGGAGGAACAGATCAGCCCTGACCGGGACGAGGTGACCGGCTTCATCTTCAAGGTGCAGGCGAACATGGACCCCAACCACCGCGACCGCATCGCTTTCATGCGGCAGGTGTCGGGCACGTTCAAACGCGGCATGAAGCTGATCCCTTCGGGGCTGGGCAAGCCGATCGCCATCCATTCGCCGATCCTGTTTTTCGCGCAGGACCGCGAGATTGCCGACACGGCTGAGGCGGGCGACATCATCGGCATCCCCAACCATGGCACCTTGCGTGTGGGCGATACGCTGAGCGAGAAGAACGACATCCGCTTCACCGGCCTGCCCAATTTCGCGCCGGAAATCCTGCGCCGGGTGCAACTGGTGGATCCGACCAAGACCAAGCAGCTGCGCAAGGCGCTGGACGATCTTTCCGAAGAAGGCGTGATTCAGGTGTTCTATCCTGAAATCGGCGCGCAGTGGATTGTCGGCGTGGTCGGGCAATTGCAGCTGGAAGTGTTGATCTCGCGCCTGTCCGCCGAATATAAGGTGGAAGCGATGCTGGAAGCCTCTCCCTTTGCCACCGCGCGCTGGATCAAGGGCAGCGATGCGGCGCTCAAGACTTTCGAGGAATTCAACCGTCCGAACCTGGCGAAGGACCGCGACGGGGACCTCGTGTTCATGGCCAGATCGCCGTGGGACGTTAACTACCAGCAGGAAAAGAACCCCGATCTGGTATTTTCCGCCACCAAGGAGAGGTGACATCGTGACCCATCGCCAATAGACTTTGTGCGATGGCCGAATTCACCGACACATTACTGCCCCCGCACATGGCGATGATTGCCCGGCAGCCGGTGTTCTTCGTGGCCACCGCTGCGCAGGGCGCGCGGATCAACCTCAGCCCCAAGGGCTATGACGCCTTCCGCATCCTGTCGCCCGACCGCGTGGCATGGCTCGACCTTGGCGGATCGGGGAATGAGACCAACGCCCACCTGCTGGCCGACGGGCGCATCACCATCATGTTCTGCAATTTCCAGCAGCCGGCGCAGATCCTGCGCATCTATGGCCACGGCGAACCTGTGCTGCCGTGGGAGCGCAACTGGGATGAGCTTGCCGCCCATTTCACCCTGCTTCCCGGAACGCGGCAGATCTTCGATATCAAGGTGCAGAGCGTGCAGACCTCCTGCGGGTACGGCGTGCCGCTGATGGCGCTGGAGAAGGAGCGCGATACGCTGGTGAAATATCACGCCCGCTCCGATCCGCGCGAATGGGCGGGCAAGCACAAGCGCCGCCGCGAAAGCATAGACGGCCTGCCGACCAGGCCGACGGATCGCTATATCGCCGGGGACACGGCGGAAACCTCGGACTAAGCCAAACGAATGCGCCTGAAATTCGCCAGCTATAATATTCACAAGGCCGTCGGGCTGGATCGCAGGCGCGATGCCGATCGCATCCTGCGCGTGCTGCATGAGCTTGATGCCGATGTGGTCGCCTTGCAGGAGGTTGACCTGCGCTTCGGCACCCGTGCGGCGGTGCTGCCGCGCCGGATGGTTGAGGAACAGCACTGGCAGATCGTCCCGCTGCGCATGCGTCCACGCAGCATGGGCTGGCACGGCAACACCATTCTGGCGCGCCGGGGCATTGATATCGTCGATGCCGCGCCGATCCATCTTCCTTCGCTGGAACCGCGCGGGGCGGTGCATGCCCGGCTTTCACTGGAAGGACGGGAATTCGATGTGGTAGGCATGCACCTGGACCTTTCCGGCGTGCTGCGCCGCAAGCAGATTGAAACCGTGTGCGAGGCTATGGCGCTGGACGATACGCCGAGCGTGATCCTGGGTGACCTGAACGAATGGTCTGCCCGCGGGGGAGCTTTACGATCGTTTGGCGATTCCTGGTCGGTGCTGGCACCCGGTCGCAGTTTCCCCGGCAGCAACCCGCTCGCCCCGCTCGACCGGATCGTCCATTCACCCCACTGGCACTGCCACGAAACACATGTTTACCACAGCGCCCTGGCAGTCAGCGCATCAGACCACCTGCCCGTCCGCGCCGAGCTGGAACTGACTGCCTAAAAATCAGGCAGCTGCACAAGATTCGGGCTTGCTGGCGGGGGCTGGGGTGCTGTCATAATCGTTAACGGCATGTAAACAGTCCGAAACTTGCAACTGGCACGGCCTTTGCATTGGTGACCCTTGGCCGGGTTTTTGACCGGTAAAGCAATAGGGGTCAGTGATGAAATTCATCATCGCCATAATCAAACCATTCAAGCTTGACGAAGTGCGTGAGGCGCTCGGCGGGCTCGGCGTGGCGGGCATGACAGTGTCCGAAGTCAAGGGCTTCGGCCGGCAAAAGGGACAGACCGAGATTTATCGCGGTGCCGAATATTCGGTGAACATGCTCCCCAAGGTTAAGCTCGAAATCGCCGTGAGCGACGAACTTATGCCCAAGGTCGTCGAATGCATCCAGCAAACCGCCAGCACGGAAAGCATCGGTGACGGCAAGATCTTCGTTCTCGACCTCGCGTCGACCACGCGGATCCGCACCGGCGAAACCGATGAGACCGCGCTGTGATAAGCGAATCTGGACAAAGGGGTAATACAATGATCCGCAAACTGATTTGCGGCGTCGGTGCCTTCGGCGCTTCCACGTTGGTGGCAACCGCCGCCTTCGCACAGGAAGCTGCAGAGGCTGCACCTGCCGTCGCCAACCCGGGCAATAATGCCTGGATGATGACCGCCACCGTGTTGGTCATGATGATGATCCTGCCCGGCCTGGCCCTGTTCTATGGCGGTCTGACCCGTTCCAAGAACATGCTTTCCACCATGACCCAGATCGGCGCCACCGCCGCTCTGGCGATGCTGGTGTGGATCATGTGGGGTTACTCGCTGGCATTCGGTCCGACTGCGATCGAAGGCTTCATGGGCCAGTTCTTCAGCACTGGCGCCTACTTCCTCTCCTCAGTTACGCCGGACTCGACCGCTGCGACCTTCTCTGACGAAGTGATCAGCGAATATGTGTTCGTCAGCTTCCAGATGACCTTTGCTGCAATCACTGCCGCGCTGGTTCTGGGTGCAACGGCCGAACGCATGAAGTTCAGCGCCACCATGCTGTTCACGGTGCTGTGGCTTACGGTTGTCTACTTCCCGATCGCTCACATGGTGTGGGCCGGCGGCGGTCTGCTGTTCGAAATGGGCGCCCTGGACTTTGCCGGTGGTACGGTGGTTCACATCAACGCCGGTGTATCCGGCCTGGTGCTCGCCTACCTGCTGGGCAAGCGCAAGGGCTATCCCGATGAGCAGATGCCTCCGCACTCGATGGTCATGACGATGATCGGCACGGGCCTGCTGTGGGTTGGCTGGTTCGGCTTCAACGCCGGTTCCGAGCTGGAAGCCGACGGTTTTGCTGGCCTCGCCATGATCAACACCTTCGTCGCAACTGCGGCCGGTGGTCTGGCGTGGATGGTCACTGAAAAGCTGGCTGGCCACAAGGGTTCGGCACTGGGCTTCTGCTCGGGCATCATCGCCGGTCTGGTTGCGGTGACGCCTGCTGCCGGCAACTCGGGCCCGTTCGGCGCCGTTGTGCTGGGCATCGTGGCTTCGGTGATCTGCTACTTCGCAGTTGCCAAGCTCAAGCCTGCACTGGGGTATGATGACTCGCTCGACGCCTTCGGCATCCACGGCATCGGCGGCATCGTCGGCGCCATCGGCACCGGCTTCGTCAACACGCTGTGGGGCGGTCCGGGTAACGGATCTGCTGAAAGCATGATGGCTCAGGTCGGTATCCAGGTTGTTGCGGTGGTTGTTGCCATTGCATGGGCAGCCATCGGTACGCTGATTGTCGGCCTGATCGTCAAGGCAGTCATCGGTCTCAGGGTTTCGGAAGAAGCCGAGGTCGAAGGCCTCGACATCTCCGAGCACGGAGAGCGCGCCTACAACTGATCACAAGTTTGGCGGGGGCAGGACTTCTCCTCCTCTCCCCCTGACCCCGCCTCCCCACGTTCCTCCTGCGAACGTACAAACTTTGGGCCGGAGCCAGTCGCTCCGGCCCTTTTTTGTTGCCAGCAGAGCAGGCAGGTCCATTATACAGGTGTGAAGCAAGAGGGCCGCGCGGCCTGTTTCTGATCTTAAGGGGAAGTTGCAATGAAGCTGGTGATTGCGGTGATCAAGCCGTTCAAGCTGGAAGTGGTTCGCGAAGCCCTCTCCGCTATAGGCGTCGCCGGACTGACCGCTACAGAGGCGAAGGGATTTGGCCGGCAGAAGGGCCAGACGGAAATCTATCGCGGCGCAGAATATGCAGTGAACATGCTGCCCAAGGTCCGGCTGGAAATTGCCACCAGCGATGAGATGGCACCGCGGATCGTGGAGACCATTCGCCAGGCGGCCGGCACCGGGTCCATCGGAGATGGCAAGATCTTCGTTCTCGACCTTCCCGAAGTGGTCAGGATTCGCACCGGCGAAACGGGCGAATTGGCGCTTTGAGAGGCTGCAGTCCGACCGCAAGTTGACGAGACAGCTGATTCTGAAGCCAGAATTGTGCGAACAGGCCTTCTGGCAGCTAAGTCCTTCGGCCTGTTACATATTTACCACAAGGCGCATGCAAATCGGTCAGTTTATTGGGAAAACCGGCGGAAAAGGCCGTTTCTCGGGAACCACAGAGGAGTTCAACCTTTCGACAGGAGTTGATTGCGGACATACCGCATCACAAAATGATAAGGCTTCTAACGTTTCTTGCGGTTGCCAGAGAATGCGGCTGCAATTATGACGTGTTCAGTAGGTTCAAAGGGGAAGTAAATATGAGAAAGTTTGCGCTCTGCCTCGGCGTTGCGGCTACCGCACTTGCGGCGCCTGCAATGGCACGAGACGGCCAGGGATATTTCGGCGTCGATGGTGGCGCTGTTTTCCCTAACAGCTATAATATCGACATCAACGGCACACCTGACGCAGTTCTGGTTGAAAGCGACACTGGCTGGGAAGCCGCTGGCGTTCTTGGCTATGACTTCGGCCCGGTCCGCACGGAAATTGAAGGTTCCTACAAGGAATTCAATCCTGAGCAGCTGTCTTCGACGGTTGTCGGCGTAACCGGTGGCGAAATTGCCAACCGTGCCGGCGTTCTTCGCACTGGTGTATTCGCTGCCGGTGGTGAGACCCGTCTCACCTCCGTGATGGCAAATGCCCTGGTCGACTTTGGTGGCGATGACAGCATCGGCTTCTCTGTAGGTGGCGGTTTCGGCCACACCTGGATGAGCGGCGAAACCTCTATCGCTTCCACCGGCCCTGGTTTCATTGATTCGCAGGACCACGCATGGTCATGGCAGGGCATTGCTGCTCTGCGTATTCCGGCCTCCAAGAACTTCGACGTTGGCATCAAGTACAAGTATCTCAACACCGGCAATTTCACGGTTACCGATACTGCTGGCCGTTCGGCGAAGTTTGATCTGGCAACGCACTCTGCGCTGGTAAGCCTGATCTACAACTTCGGTGGTTCCGAGCCGGTGGCACCGCCGCCTCCGCCTCCTCCGCCGCCGCCGCCGCCGCCTCCTCCGCCCCCGCCGCCTCCGCCTCCGCCGCCTCCGCCGCC